>NZ_JAQMYN010000009.1:0-156917 GCF_028369225.1 Priestia sp. AB | reverse complement strand
AAATAAAAAGACTAGTCATTCAATGACTAGTCTTTTTTGTTTCTAAAAATTACAGCGTGAATTTAACTTTTAAATTATGTTACACTATAGTGGATTCATTTAATTTTTTATTATAAAAGTTCTTTTTGACGTTGTAAGAAACTTCTTTCAAACTGGAGGCTGCATTTTGGGTAAGAAATCAAAAAAAGTACTATACGAATTACAGGAAAATGAAACAATCGCAAGTTGTTTAGATCGGATGAAAAAAGATGGGTATATGCCCGTTCGACGCATGGAAAAGCCTATCTTTGAAGAAAAAGAAATAAATGGTAAAAAAGAGTGTGTTCCGGTAAAGCAACAGATTGTTTTCGAAGGGAAAAGTCTCTAAATACGAACATTTTAATGATAAAAATAGTAAATATTCGATTTTTAGGTTGACTTTTTTCCGGTTTGGCTGTTATTATTAAGTTGTCAATTGAGATATCCGAAACCTCATATAATAGTGGGAATATGGCCCACGAGTTTCTACCCGATGACCGTAAATCATTGGACTATGAGGAGAGTACAATTACTAAATAGGTAAACATGATTCCTTTTCAAAAGGAATGTTGATACATGAAACCTAGGGTAGTTGTGGCTTTCCTTTAGTGAGCCATAACTTTACCCTAGGTTTTTTTATAACGTGAAAAAGGAGCTTTTATTCATGAATGTAAAAGTTGCTGTTGTAATGGGCAGTCAGTCAGACTGGAGCACTATGAAATATGCGTGTGACATTTTAGATGAATTAAATATTGAATATGAAAAGAAAGTTGTATCAGCACATCGAACGCCGGATTATATGTTTGAGTACGCTGAAACTGCTAAAGAACGAGGGATTAAAGTTATTATTGCTGGCGCTGGTGGCGCTGCTCACTTACCTGGTATGATTGCTGCAAAAACAATTTTACCTGTAATAGGTGTACCGGTTAAATCAAGTAACTTAAACGGTTTAGATTCACTTTTATCGATTGTTCAAATGCCAGGCGGCGTACCGGTGGCTACAGTAGCGATTGGAAAAGCTGGTTCTACGAACGCTGGCCTGCTAGCAGCACAAATCTTAGCAACACAGGATCCAACGTTAAGTGATCAACTTGAAAATCGTAGAGAGTCTATTAAATCATCCGTGTTAGAAAGTAGTGATCAACTTGTCTAATTTACTTATACCTCCTGGTAAAACAATTGGAATCGTAGGCGGTGGACAGCTAGGAAGAATGATTGCACTATCTGCTAAAGAAATGGGTTATTACATTGCAGTGCTTGAACCAACAGAAGATTCTCCTTGCGGTCAAGTAGCAGATATTAAAGTCATTGGCAACTATGATGATAGAAAAGCGGTTGAACAGCTTGCTGAAGTGTCAGATGTCATCACCTATGAATTTGAAAACGTTGATGTTGAGATGATGAAATGGCTAGAAACAAAATGCTACGTGCCACAAGGCAGTCATTTACTAGCCGTTACACAAAATCGTCGTTTAGAAAAAGAAATGATTACAAAGCTTAATCTAGACGTTCCTGATTACGCAATCGTTACGACTGAAGAAGAACTTTTAAAAGCTGTTGAAACAATTGGTTATCCATGTGTCGTAAAAACTTGCCGAGGCGGATATGACGGTAAAGGGCAAGTTCTAGTGAAAAATGAGAATAATATTTGTGAAGCAGCTGAGCTATTAGCACAGTCGGAATGCATTGTAGAACAGTGGATGAACTTAGATAAAGAAGTATCAGTTATTGTACACCGCAATGCAAAAGGCGAAACGGTATGTTTACCAGTAGCTGAGAACATTCATAAGCATCATATTTTGCACCAAACGATTGTTCCGGCACGTATTACAGCAGATCAAGAAGCGAAAGCTCTTCAATATGCGCAAGAAATAGCAAAAGGATTAGATTTAGTTGGTACATTAGCAGTTGAGATGTTCCTAACTGAAGAAGGTCAGCTTTATATAAATGAAATGGCACCTAGACCTCATAATTCAGGTCATTATTCAATCAATGCTTGTGATCTTTCTCAATTTCAGCAGCATGTAAGAGCCATTTGTAACTGGACCCTAGCACAACCGACTTTATTAAAACCTGCTGTTATGGTTAACCTATTAGGGGAACATATTGAGAACACAATGGCAAAAATCGAATGTTTAGATGATATGCACTTGCATTTGTACGGAAAAAAAGTTGCAAAAGAGAAGAGAAAAATGGGACATATCACGGTATTAGCTGATAAGATAGATGAGGCGATAGAAAAAGCCGAATCTCTAGGAATTTGGGAAAGAACGGAGGAAGTAACAACATGATTGAACGTTATACAAGACCAGAAATGGCAGCTATTTGGACAGAAGAAAATAAATTTAAAGCTTGGTTAGAAGTTGAAATTCTAGCTTGCGAAGCATGGTCAGAATTAGGACATATTCCGAAAGAAGATGTAAAGTTAATTCGTCAAAATGCATCTTTTGATATTAACCGCATCAATGAAATTGAACTAGAAACGCGTCATGACGTAGTAGCTTTCACTCGTGCAGTATCTGAAACGCTTGGTGAAGAGCGCAAGTGGGTACACTACGGTTTGACTTCAACTGACGTAGTTGATACAGCTCTATCTTATTTATTAAAGCAAGCTAATGAAATCTTGCTAAGTGACGTAGAGCGCTTTGTAGAAGTACTAAAGGAAAAAGCTCAAGAACATAAGTATACGGTTATGATGGGACGTACGCACGGTGTACACGCTGAGCCAACGACATTTGGTTTGAAAATGGGATTATGGTACGAAGAAATGAAGCGTAACCTAGCGCGTTTAAAACGTGCTGCAGCTGAAGTGGAATTCGGTAAAATGTCAGGAGCAGTTGGAACATTCGCTAACATCGATCCTTTCGTTGAAAAATACGTATGTGAGAAATTAGGAATTTCACCAGCACCAATCTCTACGCAAACATTACAGCGTGACCGTCATGCACACTATATGTCAGTACTAGCGTTAATTGCGACATCTATTGAGAAATTTGCAGTAGAAGTTCGCGGTCTTCAAAAGAGTGAAACACGTGAGGTTGAAGAGTACTTTGCAAAAGGTCAAAAAGGTTCATCTGCAATGCCTCATAAACGTAATCCAATCGGTTCTGAGAACGTAACGGGACTTGCTCGCTTAATTCGCGGCTATATGGTTACAGCTTATGATAATGTACCGCTTTGGCATGAGCGTGACATCTCTCATTCATCGGCAGAGCGTGTCATCTTACCTGATGCAACGATTGCTTTAAATTACATGTTAAATCGTTTTGCAAACATTGTTAAAAACTTAACAGTATTCCCTGACAACATGAAACGCAACATGGATCGTACACTAGGATTAATTTACTCACAGCGTGTACTGTTAACACTAATCAATAAAGGCATGGTACGCGAAGAAGCATACGACTTAGTACAGCCAAAAGCAATGGAAGCATGGGAAACGCAAGTTCCTTTCCGTTCTTTAATTGAAGGCGAAGAGCGCATTACTCGCCACTTATCACCAGAAGAGATTGAAGATTGCTTCGATCATAAGCACCATTTAAAAAATGTAGATATGATTTTTGAACGTTTAGGTCTTTAATAAAAAAGGCAAGGCACGTCCTTGCCTTTATCTAAGAAAGTGTATCTGAATATTCTGTATGTAGAGGTGACGGCATGGAAAAGCAAGAGTTACTTTATGAAGGAAAAGCGAAAAAAATTTACGCTACTGATGAGCAAGATGTATTGTGGGTTGCTTATAAAAATGAAGCTACAGCATTCAACGGTCAGAAAAAAGCGGAGATTAACGGAAAAGCACAGTTGAACAATCAAATTAGTAGTTTACTATTTTCAATGTTACATGAGCAAGGGATTACAACTCACTTTGTGAAGCAGCTTTCAGATCATGAACAAGCGGTTAAGAAAGTAGAAATTGTCCCGCTTGAAGTTGTTGTACGAAATGCTACAGCAGGAAGCCTTGCGAAGCGAATTGGCGTAGAAGAAGGTATTCGTTTTGAACAGCCAATCGTTGAACTTTACTACAAAGATGATGCGCTTGGTGATCCATTAATTCTTGCAGAACATGCGATTTTCCTTAAAGCTGCAACTCAAGAAGAGATTGATAGTTTAAAGGCACAAGCACTTCAAATCAACGAAATATTATCGAAATTTTTCAAAGATAAAGATATTTTCTTAGTGGATTTTAAATTAGAATTCGGCCGTACTTCTCAAGGCGACATTATTTTAGCGGATGAAATTTCACCTGACACTTGCCGCTTCTGGGATGTTCATACGAACGAAAAATTAGATAAAGATGTATTCCGCAGAGATTTAGGCGGTTTAACAGAAGCATACGAAAAAATCTTACAGCGAATCGGAGGATAACCCAACCATGTATAAAGTAAAAGTATTTGTCACATTAAGAGAAAGTGTATTAGACCCTCAAGGAGTAGCCGTTAAAAATTCATTGCACCGTATGTCTTATGAAGAAGTAGAAGAAGTACGCATCGGTAAATTTTTAGAGCTAACAATCGACAGCACAGATTCATTAGATGAACGAGTAAAAGAAATGTGTGAAAAGCTTTTAGTTAATACAGTAATTGAAGATTACCGTTACGAGGTTGAGGAGGTTGTCGTACAGTGAAATTTGCTGTAATTGTTTTTCCAGGATCAAACTGTGACGTCGATATGTATCATGCTATCAAAGATGAGCTTGGTGAAGAAGTAGATTACGTTTGGCACGATACAGAATCATTAGATCAATATGATGGTATCTTGCTTCCAGGTGGTTTCTCATATGGAGATTACCTTCGTTCAGGTGCTATCGCTCGCTTCTCAAATGTAATGGACGCTGTAAAAAAAGCAGCAAGCCAAGGAAAGCCAGTACTAGGTGTATGTAATGGATTCCAAATTTTATTAGAAGCAGGATTACTACCAGGTGCTATGCGCCGTAATGAAAACTTAAAATTCATCTGTAAAACAGTGAATTTGAAAGTAGCTAATAACGAAACAATGTTTACAAATGCTTATGGCAAAGATGAAGTAATTGCTATTCCAGTGGCACACGGTGAAGGCAACTACTATTGTGATGAACACACGTTACAAAAATTGATTGAAAACAACCAGATTCTTTTCCAATACGCAGGTGATAATCCAAATGGAAGTCTTCAAGATATTGCAGGGATTACGAACGAAACAGGCAACGTATTAGGAATGATGCCTCACCCAGAAAGAGCGGTAAGCGATCTTTTAGGAAGCGCGGACGGACTTAAATTATTTCAATCAATCGTAAAGCAGTGGAGGGAACAAAATGTCGTTACTTCTTGAACCAAATGTAGAGCAAATTAAAGAACAAAAGTTATATCGAGACATGGGATTAACAGACGAAGAGTTTGCGAATGTAGAGCAACTGCTTGGTCGTACTCCTAATTATACAGAAACAGGCTTATTCTCTGTTATGTGGTCAGAGCACTGCAGTTATAAAAACTCTAAGCCTGTACTGAAAAAATTCCCTATCACGGGTGAAAAAGTATTACAAGGTCCTGGTGAAGGAGCTGGTATCGTTGATATTGGTGACAACCAAGCCGTTGTATTTAAAATCGAAAGTCATAACCATCCATCAGCGATTGAACCTTATCAAGGAGCAGCAACTGGTGTAGGTGGTATCATTCGTGACGTCTTTTCAATGGGAGCAAGACCGATTGCACTTTTAAACTCTTTGCGTTTTGGTGAATTAACATCTCCAAAGGTTCGTCATTTGTTTGAGGAAGTAGTAGCGGGAATCGCGGGTTACGGTAACTGTGTAGGAATCCCAACAGTAGGCGGAGAAATTCAGTTTGAAGCTTCATATGAAGGAAATCCGCTTGTTAACGCTATGTGTGTGGGTTTAATTAATCACGAAGATATTCAAAAAGGTCAAGCTAAAGGCGTTGGCAACACGGTTATGTACGTAGGAGCAAAAACAGGCCGCGACGGCATCCACGGCGCAACATTTGCTTCTGAAGAACTATCTGATCAGTCAGATGAAAAACGTCCTGCTGTACAAGTAGGAGATCCATTTATGGAAAAGCTTCTTCTTGAAGCTTGCCTAGAACTTATCAAGTGTGACGCTTTAGTCGGTATTCAAGATATGGGTGCTGCGGGCTTAACAAGTTCTTCAGCAGAGATGGCAAGTAAAGCGGGTTCTGGTATTGAAATGAACCTTGATCTTGTACCTCAGCGTGAAACAGGTATGACACCATATGAAATGATGCTTTCAGAATCTCAAGAGCGCATGCTCATCGTTGTTGAAAAAGGCCGTGAAAATGAAATCGTAGAAATCGTAGAAAAATACGGATTAGAAGCTGTTTCAGTTGGTCACGTAACCGACGATAAGCGCCTTCGTTTAACTCATAACGGAGAAGTAGTAGCAGATGTTCCTGTAGATGCATTAGCAGAAGATGCACCGGTATACCACAAGCCATCTCAAGAACCAGCATACTATCGTGAGTTCCAAGAGCAATCAGCATATGCTCCTACTGTTGAAAATCACAGTGATATGTTAGTAACACTTTTAAAACAGCCTACTATTGCAAACAAAGAGTGGGTTTACAACCAATATGACTATCAAGTACGTACAAACACAGTTGTATCTCCTGGATCTGATGCGGCGGTTGTTCGTGTACGTGATACAAATAAAGCATTAGCGATGACAACAGACTGTAACTCTCGCTATTTATACCTAGACCCAGAAGTAGGCGGCCGTATTGCAGTAGCAGAAGCTGCTCGTAACCTTGTATGTTCAGGTGCACAGCCTCTTGCAATTACAGACTGCTTAAACTTCGGTAACCCTGAAAAACCAGAAATCTTCTGGCAAATTGAAAAAGCAACAGACGGTATGAGCGACGCTTGCCGTGAGCTATCGACTCCGGTTATCGGCGGTAACGTATCTCTTTACAATGAAACAAAAGGTGAAGCAATTTACCCAACTCCTGTTATCGGAATGGTTGGTTTGATCGACGATATCAACCATATTACAACTCAATATGCGAAGCAAAAAGATGACTTAATCTATGTTATTGGTAAAGCTGAAGCAGAATTCGCAGGTACTGAGCTTCAAAAAGTACTAGAAAACGGTACGGTATTTGGGCATTCACCTAAATTAGATTTAGCAGTTGAAAAAACACGTCAAGATCAGCTTCTTCAAGCAATTCGTGAAGGCGCAGTTCAATCTGCTCACGATATTGCAGAAGGAGGATTCGCGGTAGCCCTAGCTGAAAAAGTGATGAACGGCAGCGGATTAGGTGTGGACGTAACGGTAGACGGCGAAGCAACAGCAGAGCTATTCAGTGAAACACAATCACGTTTTATCGTAACGGTTTCTCCAGAGAATAAAGAAAAATTCGAAATGCTTGTACAAGATGTAACATTAGTAGGACGCGTAACAGAAGACGCAACATTAACTGTTAAACATCAAGAAAATGTTCTTGTTCAATTATCAGTTGAAGAATTAACTACTGCTTGGAAAGGAGCGCTTCCATGCTTGCTGAAATCAAAGGCTTAAACGAAGAATGTGGCGTATTCGGTGTATGGGGACATGAAAATGCAAGCCAGATTGCTTATTACGGTTTGCATAGCTTGCAGCACCGCGGACAAGAAGGCGCTGGTATTGCTGTAACAGACGGAGAAAAAGTGACAGTAATGAAAGGTGTCGGTCTTGTTAACGAAGTATTTGGCCACGGAGAGTTAGAGCAACTAAACGGTAAAGCAGCAATTGGACACGTTCGTTATGCAACAGCTGGAGGCGGAGGGTTTGAAAATGTTCAACCCCTTCACTTCCGCTCTCATAGCGGAAGCCTTGCGTTAGCTCATAATGGAAACTTGGTTAATGCAAATGCATTAAAGCATCAGCTGGAAAACCAAGGGAGTATTTTTCAATCAACATCAGATACAGAAGTACTTGCTCATTTAATTAAACGAAGCGGCTATGAAGATATGAAAGATAAAGTAAAAAATGCTTTATCCATGGTTAAAGGCGCATACGCATTCGTTATCTTAACAGAAGATACGATGATGGTTGCACTTGACCCTCACGGATTGCGTCCGTTATCAATTGGACGATTAGGTGATGCCTATGTAGTAGCTTCTGAAACATGTGCGTTTGATATTGTTGGAGCAGTTCATGAGCGTGATGTAGAGCCGGGTGAATTACTCATTATTAACGATGAAGGTATTCAATCAGAACGTTTCACATTAAACGTAAACCGCGCAATTTGCAGTATGGAATATATTTATTTCTCAAGACCAGACAGTAATATTGATGGAATCAATGTTCACTCTGCTCGTAAAAACCTTGGGAAACAACTTGCAGTTGAGTCACCGATTGAAGCAGACGTTGTAACAGGCGTTCCCGATTCAAGTATTTCAGCAGCCATCGGTTTTGCAGAACAGTCAGGAATTCCATACGAATTGGGTTTAATTAAGAATCGATACGTAGGCCGTACGTTCATTCAGCCTTCACAAGAATTGCGTGAACAAGGTGTAAAAATGAAGCTGTCTCCTGTACGTAAAATTGTAGAGGGTAAACGTGTTGTCATGGTAGATGACTCTATCGTTCGCGGCACAACAAGCCGTCGCATTGTTCGTATGCTTCGAGAAGCAGGAGCAACTGAAGTACATGTACGCATCAGTTCACCCCCTATCAAAAATCCATGTTTTTATGGAATTGACACGTCGTCATCCTCTGAGCTAATTGCTGCTACGCGCTCTGTTGAAGAAATTCGTGAATTGATTGAAGCTGATTCACTTGTTTTCTTAAGCAACGAAGGGTTAGTAGATGCAATCGGCAGACAGTATGAAGGCAACGGCGGACAGTGTATGGCATGTTTCACTGGAAAGTATCCAACTGAAATTTATCCAGATACTGTACACCCTCATGAAAAGGTAACTTGTTAGTTTTAACGTAAAAAAGGAGTGACAACATGTCATATTCATATAAACAAGCTGGAGTTGACTTAGAAGCAGGATATGAAGCTGTTTCACGTATTAAAAAGCACGTAGAACGCACTGCTCGTGCAGGTATTATGGGAACAGTGGGCGGCTTTGGCGGAATGTTCGATTTATCTACATTGAATTTAAAAGAGCCTGTTCTTGTTTCTGGTACGGATGGAGTAGGAACAAAATTGAAACTTGCTTTTCAAATGGATAAGCATGACACAATCGGTGTGGATGCAGTGGCCATGTGTGTAAACGACGTTTTAGCACAAGGAGCAGAGCCTCTTTACTTCTTAGATTATATTGCTTGCGGGAAAGCAGTTCCTGAAAAAATTGAATCGATTGTAAAAGGAATTGCAGACGGCTGTGAACAATCCAACTGTGCGTTAATTGGCGGAGAAACAGCTGAAATGCCAGGGTTATACGAAGAAGATGAATATGATCTTGCAGGGTTTACAGTAGGAGCAGTAGAAAAGTCAGAAATTATTACTGGAGATGAGATTAAAGCTGGACAGCTGTTGATCGGTATTTCATCTAGCGGTATCCACAGCAATGGCTACTCTCTTGTACGTAAAATCGTTGATGATCAAGGATTAAATCTTCAAGAAACTTACGCTGGTTTTAACGAAAAGCTTGGAGTTGAGTTATTAACACCAACAAAAATATACGTGAAGCCGGTCCTAAAAGCATTACACGCAGCTAAGATTGCAGGTATGGCTCATATTACTGGAGGCGGATTTGTTGAAAATATCCCTCGTATGCTTCCTGAAGGTTTAGGTGTAGAAATCGATTATGGTTCTTGGCCAATTCCATACGTGTTTGATTTCCTTGAAGAGCAAGGCAAGCTAGACCGTAAAGAAATGTTCGAAGTATTCAACATGGGAATCGGATTTGTTTTAGCTGTTGAACCTGAAGATATGAATAAAGTCATTGAAGCAATTGAAAACGAAGGCGAAAAAGCATTTGTTATCGGACGTGTCAAAGAAGGAACAGGTGTTGAATTTGCTGGAGGGACGTTTGCATGATAAATATTGCAGTGTTTGCTTCTGGAAACGGCAGTAACTTTCAATCCATCTACGAAGCAACTCAGTCAGGTCGATTAAAAGCAAATATCGCGCTTGTTGTTTGCAATAAACCCGATGCATACGTAATTGAACGAGCAAAAGCATGTGGAATACCATGCTTTGTTTGTTCGCCTAAAAACTATGAAAATAAAGAAGAGTATGAAGCAGCAATTCTTGCAGAGCTTACATCAGCTAAAGTAGAATTTCTTGTTTTAGCAGGATATATGCGATTAGTTGGTTCGACGTTGCTTAAGCCATACAAAAATCGTATTGTTAATATTCATCCGTCGCTTTTACCTGCATTTCCTGGGATTGATGCTATTGGTCAAGCCTTTGATGCAGGAGTAAAAGTGATTGGAATTACCGTGCATTTTGTAGATGAAGGAATGGATACAGGACCAATTATTGATCAGCAGGCTATTCGCATTGAAAAAGGCGATACAAGAGAAACAGTCGAGGCCCGCATTCATGAAATTGAACACCAATTTTATCCCGCGGTACTAAATGAATTATTTGAACAAGCCGCAGTTAAATAAATAGGATGTAACCTTGTCAAAAAAGTTTTAATCCTTTACTATGGTAGAGTAGTAGTGAAAGAAAGATTTTAAATGAGAGATCGGATCAGGAGGAGTTTACAAAATGACAGCAAAACGCGCACTTATTAGCGTATCTGATAAAGAAGGTATTGTTTCATTTGCACAAGAATTAAAGGACTTAGGAGTAGAAATCATTTCAACTGGCGGTACAAAGCGTACCCTAGAAGAAAACGGCATTGACGTTATCGGAATTTCTGAAGTAACTGATTTCCCAGAAATTTTAGACGGTCGTTTAAAAACATTGCATCCTAACGTTCACGGTGCTTTATTAGCGTTACGCGATAATGAAGAGCATCAAGCACAAATGAAAGAGCATAATATCTCGCCAATCGACTTTGTAGTTGTAAACTTATATCCGTTTAAAAAGACAATTGAAAAAGAGGATGTAACGCTTGCTGAAGCGATTGAGAATATTGACATCGGTGGACCTACAATGCTTCGTTCAGCTGCGAAAAACTATCGTTCTGTCTCAGTTGTAGTAGATCCAAGCGATTACGCAACCGTAGTAGAAGAGTTAAAAGCTGATGGCAATGTTTCATTTGAAACCAATCAACGATTAGCAGCAAAAGTATTCCGTCATACGGCAGCTTATGATGCATTAATCGCTGAATACTTAACAAACATTACAGGTGAAACAACTCCTGAGAAATTAACAGTAACGTATGAGCGTGTTCAAGGCTTACGATACGGAGAAAATCCTCACCAACAAGCTTCTTTCTATAAAAAGCCGTTAACACAAAAAGGTTCTATTGCAACAGCTACGCAACTGCATGGAAAAGAGTTATCATACAATAATATCAACGATGCAAATGCAGCTCTTCAAATCGTAAAAGAATTCAAAGAGCCGGCTATCGTAGCGATCAAACATATGAATCCTTGCGGTGTAGGTGTGGGTGAAACAATTGCTCAAGCTTATCAAAAAGCATACGAAGCGGATCCTACATCTATCTTTGGCGGTATCGTAGCAGCTAACCGTCCTATCGACCGTGAAACGGCTATTCAGTTAAAAGAAATTTTCTTAGAAATCATCATTGCTCCTGCGTTCGATCAAGAAGCATTAGATGTATTAACAGCTAAGAAAAACCTTCGTTTACTAACGATAGAGCTTGATGAAAAAGCAGAAAAAGAAGCTTTCTTAACATCTGTAAAAGGCGGCGTTCTTGTTCAGGATGAAGATGTGTTCGGATTTGATGATGCAACGATTACTGTTCCAACGAAACGCGAGCCAACAGAAAAAGAGTGGGCAGATTTAAAATTAGCATGGAAAGTTGTTAAAAATGTTAAGTCTAATGCTATTGTACTTGCAAAAGATGACATGACAATCGGCGTAGGGGCTGGTCAAATGAATCGTGTAGGCGCTGCAAAAATTGCGATTGAACAAGCTGGTGAAAAAGCACAAGGTTCAGCTTTAGGTTCAGATGCGTTCTTCCCAATGGGCGATACAGTAGAAGCAGCAGCTAAAGCAGGAATCACAGCTATTATTCAGCCAGGTGGATCAATTCGTGATGAAGAGTCAATTGCAAAAGCAGATGAATACGGCATTGCAATGGTATTTACAGGCGTAAGACATTTTAAACATTAATGAGGTGAAGAACGTGAATGTTTTAGTTATTGGAAAAGGCGGAAGAGAGCATACAATTGCATGGAAAGCTTCAAAAAGTCCACTTGTTAACGAAGTGTTTGTAGCACCAGGAAATCCGGGCATGAGAGATGTGGCAACGATTGTACCAATCGATGAAAGCAGCCAAGAAGAGCTTGTGCTATTTGCAAAAGAAAACAAGATTGGATTAACAATTGTTGGACCAGAAAATCCGCTAATTGAAGGCATTGTTGATCGATTTGAACAAGAAGGTCTTCTAGTCTTTGGACCGCGCAAACAAGCAGCGATGATTGAAGGAAGCAAAAGCTTTGCAAAAGAGCTCATGAAAAAGTATGATATTCCAACCGCAGCGTATGAAACATTTACGTCTTACGAGGAAGCAAAAGCATATGTGGAAAAGCAAGGCGCTCCAATTGTTATTAAAGCAGACGGCTTAGCGGCTGGTAAAGGTGTAACTGTTGCTTTAACAGTGGAAGAAGCTGTAGATACATTACGTGATTTTCTAGTTGACCAAAAATTTAAAGAAGCAAGTGCAAAAGTAGTTGTAGAAGAATTTTTGGATGGTGAAGAATTTTCATTAATGGCATTTGTACGCGGTACAAATGTATATCCAATGGTAATTGCACAAGATCATAAGCGTGCTTTTGACGGCGATCAAGGTCCGAACACAGGAGGCATGGGAGCTTATTCTCCTGTTCCGCAAATCAGTGATGCAGAAGTACAAGAGGCTGTAGAAAACATCTTACTTCCAATGGCTAAAGGATTAGCTGAAGAAGGCTGTGAGTATACAGGAATTCTATATGCTGGTCTGATTCAAACACAAAAAGGACCAAAAGTTATTGAATTTAATGCGCGTTTTGGAGATCCTGAAACACAGGTCGTACTGCCGCGTATGAAAAGCGATTTAGTAGATGTGCTTCTTCGCATTTTGAAAGAAGAAAAAGTAGAAATTGAATGGGATGATGAAGCGGCTATCGGAATCGTATTAGCAGCAGCAGGCTATCCAGAAGATTATCAAAAGGGTGCGCCAATTAACGGTTTGGATGCGATTAGTGAAGACGCGCTTGTTTTCCACGCTGGTACAGCTTTAGAAAACGACACATACGTTTCAAACGGCGGCCGTGTTCTATTAGTAGGTGCTAAAGGTGCAACTCTTCAAGAAGCGCAGCAAGAAGTATACAAACAAATGGCTCATATCGATGTAGAAAAAGGCTTTTTCTACCGCAAAGACATCGGCCATCGTGCATTAACAAAAGCAGCTTTAAAATAAAAAAGGAGAGCTCCGGCTCTCCTTTTTACCTTATGAAGGATTATACGTTTCTTCATTTCCATTTGGATGGTATTCATGTTCATCATGTTTTTGACATGAATCATATGCGTACGTAAGAGGGCAAAAACGCGTGATGCCTTCTGCCACTTTTAAAGCTCCCATTAACCCTAAGAAGATGTATGAATCTTTGTACGGTCTGCGAGATAAACGAGATGTTGTCCAAGAAAGAAGGGTAAAGCCCAGTGTAAGTCGAATTAATGCGTTAACAATACCGATATTTGGTTTCATGTTTTATCACCTTTATTCATAAAATTAATAACAGTTTCTGAATGCGTTTACATCACGGATATGTTACGATAAAAATACATAGTAAATTAGGGGGAATTTAGCATGCCGGAACAAAGATACCGCTGGAAAAGCAAACATATTAGACAGCAGCTCTTAGTATTAAACGGTCAAAAAGCACCAACTATTGTCTTAAAAGATGCAACATATTTGAACGCTCGAATGAAGCAGTGGAAAAAAGCACATATTTGGGTTTACCAAGATCGTATTGTATACGTCGGCTCAGAGATGCCTAAGCACACAGACGCTTCTACAGAGATTATAGACTGCAGTGAGAAATATGTGGTTCCTGGGTATATTGAGCCGCATGTTCACCCGTTTCAGTTATATAATCCCCAGACTTTTTCCCAATATGCAGCCAAGCACGGAACAACGACTTTGTTTAATGATAATTTAATTCTCGCTTTACAGCTCGAACAAAAAACGGCGTTTTCATTGATTGAAGAAATGAAAACGTTACCACAATCGCTGTATTGGTGGTGCAGATTTGATTCGCAGACGGAAATTGATGAAGAGGCTGACATCTTCTCACATACGAACATTACTTCTTGGCTACAAAATGAAGCTGTCTTACAAGGAGGCGAACTGACAAGTTGGCCGAAGCTTTTAGACGGAGATGATTTAATGCTTCACTGGGTTCAAGAGACAAAACGGATGAGAAAGCACATTGAAGGACATTTCCCAGGGGCGTCAGCATTTACCTTGGCAAAAATGAAATTGCTCGGAGCAGACAGCGATCATGAGTCTATGACTGGGGAAGATGTTGTTGCTCGGTTAACACAAGGCTATGACGTTGCTTTGCGCCACTCTTCAATTCGGCCGGATTTGCCAAAATTGCTGCAGGAGTTAAAAGAGCTGCAGGTAGATTATTTTGACCATATTACGATGAATACAGACGGTTCTCCGCCTTCTTTTTACCAAAATGGCGTGTCAGATATGTTAATTACATTAGCTATTTCAGAAGGGGTTCCCGTGTTAGATGCTTATAATATGGTGTCTGTAAATATTGCTCGCTATTATAACATGGAACATTTGCACGGGCATGTAGCAACAGGCTGTGTGGCTAATATTAATATTTTAGAAAATCCTATGCGGCCTACTCCGGTCTCTGTGCTAGCAAAAGGAAAGTGGATGAAAAAAGAAGGCAAAGAACAAGCATTAGCCTCAGTAGAATTTCCTTGGGAAAAGTTTGGTTTTTCACCGTTAAAGTTGGACTTTGATTTAACGATGGACGATTTTCAATTTTCAATGCCAGTAGGCGTGAAAATGAAAAATGCTGTTATTATGGAGCCGTATTCAATTCACTTGAATGTGAGCGGAGATGTATTAGCCTCTGATCATGATGAAAGTTTTTTAGTGCTGGTGGACCGAGAGGGCAAGTGGCGGATCAATACGCTGTTAAAAGGATTTGCGACAAATGTATCGGGACTGGCGAGTTCATTTTCAAATACAGGTGATTTTATTTTAATTGGAAAATCGAAAAAAGATATGATGTGTGCATTTAAACGTATGAAAGAAATTGGAGGCGGTATTGTCATTACAGAAGATGAGAAAGTAGTATACGAACTGGATCTTCCGTTAAAAGGAGTCATGTCGAATCTGCCGATGGAGGAGTTAAGTAAACGAGAGGTAGAACTCAAGAAAGTGCTGGGTGAGCGAGGATACAAGCACGATGATCCTGTCTATTCACTGCTGTTCTTTTCGTCTACACATTTGCCCTATATTCGTATCACGCCAGTAGGAATTTATGATGTTATGAATAAAAAAGTACTTTTTCCGTCTATAATGCGTTAAAATATAAAAGTATCAAAGGAATTTGAAATTTGTATGAAATTGGCTGTCTTCATACAGAATGAATGTATGTGCAAATAAATATAGAAACTGTATTTTATAGATAGAAACAACCAGTAAAGAAAGCCAATGATAAAGGAGTTCGATACGATGCAAATCAACAAACTACGAGGAAAAGAATTAGATCAGCTATTTCAAGCGATTTTATCATTAGAAAACCTTGAAGAATGCTATCAATTTTTTGATGACCTATGTACAGTTAATGAAATTCAATCATTAGCACAGCGCTTAGAAGTAGCAAGAATGCTGAGAGAAGGCAACACGTACCATAAAATTGAGACGGAAACTGGAGCAAGCACAGCGACTATTTCCCGTGTTAAACGCTGCTTGAATTATGGAAGCGATGCGTATCAAATGGTGTTAGAACGCCTTCAAGAAGATTCGAATCAAAAGTAAAGCGTATGGCTGAAGCAGCCATACGCTTATTTTTTAATTAAAATTGAGTTGCTTCTTCAATGATATTTTTAAGGTCGCTAATTGCTACACGTTTTTGTTCCATTGTGTCGCGGTTACGGATTGTTACTTGATTGTCTTCTAATGAATCGAAATCGAATGTAATACAGAACGGTGTACCGATTTCATCATGGCGACGGTAACGTTTACCGATTGAACCAGCATCATCATAGTCAATCATAAAGTATTTTGCTAAATCTTCAAAGACAGCGCGAGCTTCGTTAGAAAGCTTTTTAGAAAGTGGCAATACAGCAGCTTTAAATGGTGCTAAAGCAGGGTGAAGCTGCATAACTGTACGAGAAGAGCCATCTTCTAACGTTTCTTCTTCATATGCATCAATCATATAAGCTAATGTTACACGGTCAGCACCTAAAGAAGGCTCGATGCAGTAAGGTACATAGCGTTCGTTTGTTTCTTGATCAACATATTGGAAGTCTTCTCCAGAGTGTTCCATATGCTGCTTTAAGTCATAGTCTGTACGAGAAGCTACGCCCCATAGTTCTCCCCAGCCGAATGGGAACTTGTATTCAAAGTCTGTTGTTGCATTACTGTAGTGAGAAAGTTCATCATCATCATGGTCGCGAAGACGAACGTTTTCTTCTTTCATACCAAGAGAAAGAAGCCATTTGTTACATGTTTCTTTCCAGTAGTTAAACCACTCTAATTCAGTGCCTGGTTTACAGAAGAATTCAAGTTCCATTTGTTCAAATTCACGCGTACGGAATGTGAAGTTACCAGGTGTAATTTCGTTACGGAAGCTTTTACCCACTTGGCCGATACCGAACGGAAGCTTTTTACGCATTGAGCGCTGAACGTTTTTAAAATTTACGAAAATACCTTGAGCTGTTTCAGGACGAAGGTAAATTTCATTTGTTGATGTTTCAGTTACACCTTGGTGCGTTTTGAACATTAAGTTAAATTGACGAATTTCAGTGAAGTTAGCTGAATCACACTCAGGACATGTAATTTCATGTTCTTTAATTAAGTCAGCCATTGCATCAAATGAAAGGCCGTCTACGATCATTTCAATGCCTTTTTCTTGAAGTTTTTCTTCAATTAATTTATCGGCACGATGACGGGCTTTACAATCCTTACAGTCGATCATTGGGTCATTAAAGTTTCCTAAGTGACCAGAAGCTTCCCATGTTTTTGGATTCATTAAAATCGCAGCGTCTAAACCAACGTTGTATGGAGATTCTTGAATGAATTTTTTCCACCATGCTTTTTTAATATTGTTTTTTAATTCTACGCCAAGCGGGCCGTAATCCCATGTATTTGCAAGACCGCCGTAAATTTCAGATCCTTGAAATACAAAGCCGCGGTGTTTAGCGTGAGATACGATTTGATCCATTGTTTTTGACATTCTAATTCCTCCTGTAAATGGTAGTGATTCAAGCGAAACAAAAAGAGCGGGTACAAAAAAACTCTCGTCCCTGGGCATATCAACAATATGCCCAGGGACGAGAGTTTTTCCCGCGGTTCCACCCTGGTTGATACAAAATGTATCCACCTTCGTCTGTATATACTCCAGATTGCCTTTTCCTTAAACCATTCTCTAGGCTCTCACCGTCCCTAGTTCGCTTTGTGAAGAGGATTTAAGTACTATTGATCCTTCAGCGTATATCATATGAATTTTAGTAGCTATATATTAGCATATCCTATGCAGAGAAACAATAACCTTGTGCAAAATGGGCTTTTTTTGTGATGTTTTCTTCCGGGATTTGAGGATAAAACCATATCTTTTATACATATTTTTTGAAAACAAAAAACGTGATGAAAAGTTCGGTTTTCCTTTCATTTCACCCTCTTAGTTTTGTTATAATGAACAAATGGACGAGCGCGAACTTTTAAGTGTAAAGAAATGGAGGAACATATATGTATGATATTAAAGAGTGGAGACATGTCTTTAAATTAGATCCTAATAAAGAGATTTCAGATGCAGATTTAGAGAAAATTTGCGAATCCGGCACGGATGCGGTTCTTGTCGGAGGATCTGATGGAGTGACTCTAGACAATGTACTGCAGCTGTTAATGCGTATTCGCCGCTACACGGTGCCGTGTGCGCTTGAAGTATCAACAATTGACTCTGTAACACCTGGGTTTGATTCTTATTTTATTCCGACCGTTTTAAACAGCAAGGATCCAAAGTGGATTGTTGATTTACATCACGCGGCGATGAAGGAATACGGAGAGATCATGGACTGGGATGAAATTTTTGTAGAAGGATACTGCGTACTTAACCCCGAAGCAAAAGTAGCTGCGCTAACGGAAGCGAAAACAGATTTGGATGCAGAAGACGTTGTAGCGTATGCTCGTATGGCTGAACGCATGTTTCATTTGCCCGTTTTCTATCTAGAATACAGCGGAACGTATGGAGATCCTGAATTAGTGGCAGAAGTGAAAAATTCACTAAATGAGACGAAGTTATTTTACGGCGGAGGTATTGAGACAAAAGAGCAAGCGAGTGAGATGGGAGAGCTAGCCGATACGGTTATTGTAGGAAATGTTATTTATACAAATTTATCGGAAGCGTTAAAAACTGTAAAAGCAGTAAAAAAGAATATTGCACAGTGAAAAATAAATAAAGTAGAATAGAGAATATATGTTCGATATAGGCGGTGAAAACGTGAATTTTTTAAGTGAAAAATTATTAACAGGATTAAACCCTCAGCAACAAGAGGCAGTTAAAACGACAGACGGACCACTATTACTTATGGCCGGTGCAGGAAGTGGAAAAACACGTGTATTAACGCATCGAATTGCGTTTTTAATGGCAGAAAAAGAAGTTGCACCTTGGAATATTTTAGCCATTACTTTTACAAACAAAGCAGCTCGTGAAATGAGAGAGCGTGTTTCAAATATCGTTGGCGGAGTGGCAGAAGATATCTGGATTTCAACGTTCCACTCGATGTGCGTGCGTATTTTACGAAGAGATATTGATCGTATTGGCTTTAATCGTAACTTTACGATTTTAGATTCAACGGATCAGCTTTCCGTTATTAAAAATATTTTAAAAGATCAAAACATCGATCCAAAAAAATTCGATCCGCGCTCGTTATTAGGAAGCATTAGTTCAGCTAAAAATGAACTGAAAGTAGCGGAAGAATTTGATAAAACAGCAGCGGGACCGTATGAAGAAGTTGTAAGCAAAGTCTACAAAGAGTATGAAAAGCGTTTAAAGAAAAACCAAGCGCTCGATTTTGATGATTTGATTATGACAACGATTCAGCTATTTAAACGAGTTCCTGAAGTGTTAACTTACTATCAGCGCAAGTTTCAATATATTCATGTGGACGAGTATCAAGATACAAATCATGCACAGTATATGCTGGTTCGCTTGCTAGCTGCAAGATTTGAAAATGTATGCGTAGTAGGGGATTCAGATCAGTCTATTTACCGCTGGCGCGGGGCTGATATTACAAATATCTTGTCATTTGAAAAAGATTACCCAAAAGCCAAAACTATTTTGCTTGAACAAAATTATCGTTCAACTAAAACGATTTTGGCTGCGGCAAACGGCGTCATTGCAAACAATATGAATCGTAAAGTGAAAAACTTATGGACGGAAAACGATGAAGGCCAGAAGATTTATCATTACCAAGCAATGAGTGAGCATGATGAGGCACAGTTTGTAGCACGTAAAATTAAAGAAGCAGTAGACAGCGGAAAGCGTAAATACAGTGATTTTGCCATTTTGTATCGTACAAATGCACAGTCTCGTGTGATGGAGGAAGTGCTGTTAAAATCCAATATTAATTATACAATTGTCGGCGGCATCAAGTTCTACGACCGCAAAGAGATTAAAGATTTGCTTGCATACTTGCGCTTAATTGCCAACCAAGATGATGACATTAGCTTAGCTCGTATTGTGAACGTTCCAAAGCGCGGAGTTGGAGCTACTTCAGTCGATAAAGTGGCCAATTACGGAAACGTTCATGACATTTCTATTTTCAAAGCGCTGGATGAAGTAGAATTAATGGGGTTAACAGGCAAAGCAACAAAAGCCCTTCGTGATTTCCAATCGATGATTTCGAACTTAGCTCAAATGCAAGACTATATGTCTGTTACAGAGCTTGTGGAACAAGTATTAGAAAGAACAGGATACCGTGAAGCGCTTAAAGTGGAAAAAACAATTGAAGCACAAAGCCGCTTAGAGAATATTGATGAGTTTTTATCTGTCACAAAAACGTTTGAAGAAGCAAGTGAAGATAAAAGCTTAGTAGCATTTTTAACCGATTTAGCACTTGTTGCTGATATCGATAAGCTTGAAGACGAGGAAGAAGAAGAGAACGAACAAGTGATTCTGATGACGCTTCACTCGGCAAAAGGTCTAGAGTTCCCGGTTGTTTTTCTAATGGGTATGGAAGAAGGCGTATTCCCTCATAGCCGATCATTATTCGAAGATAATGAAATGGAAGAGGAACGACGCTTAGCCTACGTAGGGATTACGCGTGCTGAACAAGAATTGTATTTATTAAATGCTCAAATGCGCACACTATTTGGTAAAACAAACGTTAATCCAAAATCCCGCTTCATTGGAGAAATCCCAAGCGAGCTTGTGGAATCTTTAAATGAAGCAATGCGCAAACCTGCTGCTGGTCGTTCAGGGGCTTCAGCTTCGCCGTTTGCAGCGCGCCGACAAGCGGCTGTGGCAAAAACGAAGCTTGTGTCAACAGGCAGTGAATCAATTGGATGGAGCGTTGGAGATAAGGCCGAGCATAAAAAATGGGGAATTGGTACAGTTGTAAGTGTAAAAGGAGAAGGAGACTCAAAAGAATTAGACATTGCTTTTCCTAGTCCTACAGGTGTAAAAAGACTGCTTGCTAAATTTGCCCCGGTTACGAAAGTGTAATCGTGAAAAGGAGCTAGAATATGGAGTTTGAAACAGCAAAATCACGCGTTCAAGAATTACGTGACTTATTAAATCAATATGGCTATGAATATTATGTGTTAGATCAGCCATCTGTTCCAGATGCAGAATACGATAAATTAATGAATGAGTTAATTGAAATAGAAGAATCATTTCCAGAATTAAAAACAGCTGACTCACCTACTCAGCGCATCGGCGGCCAAGTGCTCGATGCGTTTGAGAAGGTTCAGCATCAAACCTCTATGCTAAGTTTAGGAAATGCATTTAATGAAGAAGACCTTCGAGATTTTGATCGCCGAGTGCGCCAAGCCGTTGAAGACGAGTTTTCTTATGTATGTGAACTTAAAATTGACGGCCTTGCTGTATCTCTTCGCTACGAAGATGGATACTTAGTGCTGGGTGCTACGCGCGGAGACGGTACGACTGGTGAAAATATTACTGAAAACTTAAAAACAATTCGATCGATTCCACTGCGAATTAAAGAACCGTTATCAATGGAAGTTCGCGGAGAAGCATTTATGCCGAGAAAATCATTCGAAGCACTTAATGAAGCAAAAATGGAAAGGGATGAAATTCCGTTTGCTAACCCCCGTAACGCAGCTGCCGGCTCACTGCGTCAGCTAGATCCTAAAATTGCGGCAAAACGTAATTTAGATATCTTTGTCTATGCCATGACTGATACAGGAGAATTAGAAATCGACTCCCACAGCGAAAGTTTGAATCTGCTGGATGATCTTGGCTTTAAAACAAATAAAGAAAGACAGACGTGTGAAACCATTGATGATGTGATTGCTTATATCGAAAGCTGGCAAACGAAACGTCCAGAATTATCTTATGATATTGATGGCATTGTTGTAAAAGTAGATTCATTTGATCAGCAGGCTGAGCTTGGCACTACGGCCAAAAGTCCACGCTGGGCTATTGCTTATAAGTTTCCTGCTGAAGAAGTTGTAACCAAGCTTGTAAATATTGAGCTGACGGTAGGCCGGACAGGTGTCATTACGCCAACAGCTATTTTGGAGCCGGTTCAAGTTGCAGGTACGACGGTACAGCGTGCGTCTCTTCACAATGAAGATTTGATTCGTGAAAAAGACATTCGTATCGGAGATTATGTTGTGGTGAAAAAAGCAGGAGATATTATTCCTGAAGTAGTGAATGTGATTGAAGAGAAGCGAACGGGAGAAGAGCAAGAATTTACGATGCCTACTCACTGCCCGGAATGTGAAAGTGAACTGGTACGTTTAGAAGGAGAAGTAGCGCTTCGCTGCATTAATCCAAGCTGTCCTGCTCAAATTCGTGAAGGACTTATTCATTTCGTGTCCCGCAATGCGATGAACATTGATGGACTTGGTGAAAAAGTTATATCACAATTATTTCGTGAACAGTTAATTAAAGATGTAGCGGATATTTATACGCTGACAAAACAGCAGTTAATCGAGCTTGAGCGCATGGGTGAGAAATCTGCTGATAATTTGATTGAAGCCATCGAAGCATCGAAAGAAAATTCACTTGAGCGTTTGCTTTTTGGTTTGGGCATTCGCCATGTCGGAGCAAAAGCTGCAAAGACGTTAGCTCAGCACTTTGAAACCATAGACAAGTTAACAAAAGCAACGTATGATGAATTAGTGGCAATTAATGAAATTGGTGCCAAAATGGCTGATGCTATTGTCGCTTACTTTACACAAGAAGAGGTTCAAGAACTTATACATGAATTAAAAGAGTATGGAGTAAACCTTACATACAAAGGACCCAAGCTTGTAAGTGTAGAAAATGTAGATTCTGTTTTTGCTGGTAAAACCGTTGTATTAACAGGTAAGCTTGAACAGCTATCTCGCAATGAGGCAAAAGCACAAATTGAAGCACTTGGCGGTAAAGTCACAGGAAGCGTAAGTAAAAAGACAGACCTTGTTGTGGCAGGGGAAGAGGCTGGTTCCAAACTGATAAAAGCTAATGAGCTTGAAATTGAAGTATGGGATGAGGCAAGGCTACTTACGGAATTAAATAAATAAGAGGTGTGTGTAGTTGAAAAAGATATTGTTACTTTCTCTTGCGGTCATGCTTGTAACTTCAGCGTGTGCACCGAATCTTTCGGACGATAAAGAGACTGTTCAACAAACCAACAACAAGAAAGAAAAAGCAGTTATTCCGAAGTATAGTATTTCAGATGATTATTACCGAACAATTCTTCCATTTAAAGCGGGAGTGGCAAGAGGCTTAGTAGCAGCAAACTTAAACAACCGCTTGGATGCGCAAGAATTTGAAACAGGCTTAATGCGCTTATCGACAGATAGCTATTCTCCGAAAAAATATGTGTATCAAGAAGGCCAGTACCTTGATAAAGATACTATTCGCTCTTGGTTAAGCCGTAAGCTGAGTGATAAACAGTTTAAAGATCTTCAAAGCAAAACAAAAGATGAGACGGCGAAAAAGAAGCTTAAAAACAATGGATTAAACCCAATTGATACAGAAAAAGGCGATTTGAAAACTCGTAATGAAACAAGTCCAATGTACTTAGCGAACATTACTGAGCAAGATTACCTTATTCAAGACGGAGACGACAAGGTAAAACTTGGAGGCGTCACAATTGGCCTGGCGATGAATTCCGTTCATTATTATACAGAAGAAAATGGTTATGCCCGTGAAGTGAAGCTTACAAATAAAGAGATTGAAGCCCAAGGAAAGCAAATGGCAGATGAGATTGTTAAGCGTATGCGCAACATCAAAGGCTTAGAAAATGTGCCAGTTCGAGTAGCATTATTCAAACAAAGTGCTAAGTCCTCTTTAACACCGGGTAACTTTATAGCTGCCGGAAATGCAGGTTCAAATGATACGGCCGTTGGCAGCTGGGATAATTTAGATGAGCAATATTATTTATTCCCATCATCAGATGCAACAAAAGATCACCGAGATGATGCGATGAAATTTGATGAGTTTAAAGCGCAAATCGAAGACTATTTCCCGAACTTTACAAGCGTAGTAGGGAAAGGGTATTACAAAGATGGACAGCTTCAAAAAATGACGATTGATATTCCCGTACAATTTTACGGAAAAGGTGAAATTGTAGGATTTACTCAGTACGTTGCTGGTTTAATGCTTGATCATTTCCCTTCATATATGGAAACGAGTATCTCTATTAACTCAGTAAGCGGACCGGAAGCTCTCATTGTTAGAAAAGCAGATGAAGACAAGCCGTTCGTTCATATTTACGAAGAGTAAGCAAAAAAAGACACTGCTCAAGCAGTGTCTTTTTCTAATTCTATGAAGGAATGGCGTGAGAATTTTGTCTTGTAAACTTAGCAAGATAATAAGCAGCAAATGCAAATGCATCTTGTTCGGTTGTCCGCTCTTCATACGTGCGTTTTTTATCCAGCTCAAACTCTTTCTGATAATAAGGGATGTGATCTTGAATATAGTGGCGCAGCTCGTGAAAAATGGTTTCAACAAGCGGGAGGTAGTCATCAAATTTAAAAATAAATATAATACCGACTTCTCGCCAGTAGACGCCTGATGCAAACTGCAGGTATTCTGCTTCTTCTTCTCCAAGAGCAGAGACAATTTTATTGGCTTCGCATGAATCGCAAAAAATTATAGGAATATGAAAGGCTTTATTTAAACAAGCAAAAACATCTTTCTGCAAGGTGGGCATATCCCACTTGAATTCTTCATCTAATACAAACCATCTTCCGCTTTGCTGATACACAGGGCGCTGGTGGATGACTGACTGTATAAGTATTTTATTCAATCTTTATAGCACCTCTTTTACGGTAAAGTAGTTATGCGTTTTCTTTACTTTCCCAAAGACTAGTGAAATTAAAACATGGTGGTGTGTTCATCTGAAGCATGTTTCTCTTTCTATCTATCTTTTCTAAAAAGAAGGTTATTTTATACCTATGCAAGAGAGAAATATTTTATGACGAAGGAAAAGTATGGAATGTTGTTTGAATGAAATAGATTTGGTATAAAATAGAAGTGATAAATGTAAGCCCTGTCTTGTCTGGCGGGGTTTTTAATATTTTAGGAACTAGTCTCAGAAATGTTGCCTGTTGCTAGTGAAGTTTGGTATTATCAGTATATTGTAGTGGGACGAATATTCGGAGGTGAAGGAACATGTCAAGAATTTCTGTTGATCAAGTAAAACACGTTGCAAACTTAGCGAGACTTGCGGTGACGGATGACGAAGCAGAACTATTTACAAAACAATTAGATGCTATTATTACATATGCAGAACAATTAGATGAGTTAGATACTACAAATGTAAAACCAACTTCTCACGTATTGAATATGAAAAACGTAATGCGTGAAGATAAGCCAGCTAAAGGCTTACCAATTGAAGACGTAGTAAAAAATGCGCCAGACCACAAGGATGGCTACATTCGAGTGCCAACTATTTTAGAATAAGGAAGGAGGCTTTACGATGTCTTTATTCGATCGTAAACTTTCAGAACTACATAGCCTTTTACACAAGAAAGAAGTACGTGTACAAGATTTAGTAGACGAATCATATAAACGTATTAATGAAGTAGATGATAAAGTAGGTGCGTTCTTAGCGCTTAATGAAGACAATGCTCGTGCTTATGCAAAAGAGCTAGATGAAGCACTACAAACAAAAGATGAATTTGGCCTATTATTTGGTATGCCAATCGGTGTAAAAGATAATATTGTCACAAAAGATTTACGTACAACTTGCTCTAGTAAAATTCTAGCAAACTTTGATCCGATTTATGATGCAACAGTTGTTCAAAAATTACAGGCAGCTGAAGCGGTAACAATCGGTAAATTAAATATGGATGAATTCGCAATGGGTTCTTCAACTGAAAACTCAGGTCTTCAGTTAACGCGCAACCCATGGAACTTAGACTACGTACCAGGTGGATCTAGCGGTGGTTCAGCTGCAGCTGTAGCAGCAGGTGAAGTTCCGTTTTCTTTAGGTTCTGATACAGGTGGTTCAATTCGTCAGCCAGCTGCTTATTGCGGTGTTGTCGGATTAAAACCAACGTATGGTCGCGTATCTCGTTACGGATTGGTGGCATTTGCATCTTCTTTAGATCAAATCGGACCAATCACAAATTCTGTTGAAGATAATGCATACTTACTTCAAGCAATTTCAGGCGTAGACCCAATGGACTCTACTTCTGCTAATGTTGATGTACCGGATTATGTATCTGCTTTAACAGGTGACGTAAAAGGTCTTAAAATTGCTGTTCCAAAAGAATACTTAGGCGAAGGTGTGGGCGAAGAAGCTCGCCAGTCTGTTTTAGATGCACTAAAAGTGTTAGAAGGACTAGGCGCAACTTGGGAAGAAGTATCGCTTCCACACTCTAAATACGCATTAGCTACGTATTATCTATTATCTTCTTCTGAAGCGTCTGCTAACTTATCTCGTTTTGACGGCGTTCGCTACGGATATCGTACAGATAATGCTGAGAACTTAATCGAAATGTACAAGCAGTCTCGAAGCGAAGGCTTTGGAAACGAAGTAAAACGCCGTATCATGCTTGGAACGTTTGCGTTAAGCTCTGGTTATTATGATGCTTACTACAAAAAAGCACAGCAAGTACGTACGTTAATTAAGCAAGACTTTGAGTCTGTATTTGAAAACTATGACGTTATCATTGGACCAACTACGCCAACTCCATCATTCAAAATTGGTGAGAAAACAGACGATCCATTAACAATGTATGCAAACGATATTTTAACAATCCCAGTAAACCTTGCTGGAGTACCTGGTATTTCTGTGCCTTGCGGCTTATCAAATGGATTGCCATTAGGGTTACAAATTATCGGTAAGCATTTCGACGAAAGCACAATCTATCGTGTTGCTCATGCATTCGAACAAGCAACTGAGCATCATAAAGCGAAACCAGCACTGTAAGGGGTGAGATAAAGATGAACTTTGAAACGATTATTGGTCTTGAAGTACACGTTGAGCTTAAGACAAAATCTAAAATTTTCTCAGCAAGTCCAAACGCATTTGGTGCGGCTCCAAATGCTAACACAAGTGTAATTGACTTAGGTTATCCTGGCGTATTACCTGTGTTAAACAAAGAAGCAGTTGATTTTGCGATGAAAGCAGCGCTTGCGCTAAACTGTGAAATTGCAACAGATACAAAGTTTGACCGTAAAAACTATTTCTATCCGGATAACCCAAAAGCTTATCAAATCTCTCAATTTGATAAACCAATTGGCGAGAACGGTTGGATTGAAGTAGAAGTTAAAGGTGAAACGAAGCGTATTCGTATCAACCGACTTCATTTAGAAGAAGATGCTGGTAAGCTAACGCATACAGGCGATGGCTATTCACTAGTAGACTTCAACCGTCAAGGTACACCTCTAATTGAGATTGTATCAGAAGCAGATATGCGTTCTCCTGAAGAAGCATATGCTTATTTAGAAAAATTAAAATCAATTATTCAATATACAGGCGTATCTGATTGTAAAATGGAAGAAGGTTCACTTCGCTGTGATGCCAATATTTCTTTACGTCCAGTTGGACAAGAAGAGTTTGGTACAAAAGCTGAGTTAAAGAACTTAAACTCATTTAACTATGTGCGCCGCGGTCTTGAACACGAAGAAATTCGTCAAGAAAAAGTGTTGTTGTCTGGTGGCTTAATCGAGCAAGAAACACGCCGTTTTGACGAGTCTACGGGCGAAACAATTCTAATGCGTGTAAAAGAAGGATCTGACGACTACCGCTACTTCCCAGAGCCTGACTTATTAGAATTACACATCGACGAAGAGTGGAAAGAACGCGTTCGTGCTTCGATTCCTGAACTTCCAGATGCTCGTAAAAAGCGCTATGTAGAAGAGCTTGGCTTACCTGCTTATGATGCAATGGTATTAACGCTAACAAAAGAAATGTCTGATTTCTTTGAAGCAACGCTTGCTGCGGGCGGAGACGCGAAGCTATCTTCTAACTGGTTAATGGGTGAAGTTTCTGCTTACTTAAACTCAAAACAAAAAGAACTTTCAGATGTAGCCTTAACACCTGAAGGTCTAGCTGGTATGATTCAATTAATTCAAGAAGGTACAATTTCGTCTAAAATTGCGAAAAAAGTATTCAAAGAATTAATTGAAAATGGCGGAGATGCAAAGAAAATTGTAAAAGAAAAAGGTCTTGTACAAATTTCTGATGATGCAACTTTACGTAAATTCGTAACAGATGCATTAGATGCAAACCCTCAATCTATTGAAGATTTCAAAAACGGTAAGGATCGTGCAATTGGCTTCTTAGTTGGTCAAATTATGAAAGCTTCAAAAGGCCAAGCGAACCCACCGATGGTTAATAAAATTCTTTTAGAAGAAATTAATAAACGCTAAATTTGATAACTAAATGTGAGGTGGATATCCATCTCACATTTATTATGAGTAAGGGCGATCGCGCTGAAGGTATGAATAAAAACCGAAACGTGAATATTGTATATCAAGGTTAATTTCTTTATAATATGTTTGTTCATGCCCCCTCTTGTTGATGATGTAATGTGAGGGGGCATTCTTTCACTGATAAAAGTAGGCAAAGATTTGTGACAAATTATCATTATTAGGATGATGAATATGAAAAGAGCGAGAATTATTTATAACCCGACATCGGGCCGTGAAATTTTTAAGAAAAACTTACCGGAAGTCTTGCAAAAGCTAGAGCAAGCAGGCTACGAAACATCTTGTCATGCTACAACTTGCGCTGGTGATGCAACAGAAGCTGCTAAAGTAGCAGTAGAACGTCGTTTTGACGTTGTAATTGCAGCCGGTGGAGACGGTACCATCAATGAAGTCGTAAACGGTATCGCTGGACAAGACTATCGTCCGCAACTAGGTATTATTCCTGTTGGAACAACCAACGACTTTGCTCGTGCCATTAATGTGCCACGTACGATTGAAGGCGCTATTGATGTCATTGTAGAAGGCGTAACAAAGCCAATTGACTTGGGCTGTGTAACAAACGACGGAGAAACGCATTACTTTGTAAATATCGCCGGAGGCGGCCGTTTAACTGAATTAACATATGAAGTGCCAAGCAAGTTAAAAACAATGCTTGGACAGCTAGCTTACTATTTAAAAGGCATGGAAATGCTTCCTTCTATTAAACCAACATCTGTTGAAATTGAGTATGACGGAAAATTCTTTGGCGGCGAGATTATGTTCTTCCTCGTTTCCTTAACGAACTCAGTCGGCGGTTTTGAAAAGCTGGCACCAGATTCTTCTTTAGATGACGGCATGTTTGATTTAATTATTTTAAAGAAAGCAAATTTAGCTGAATTTATTCGAATTGCGACACTTGCGCTGCGAGGAGAACACATCAATGATCCTCATATTATCTACACAAAAGCGAACCGTGTTAAAATTCATACAAATGATAAAATGCAGTTAAATCTAGATGGCGAGTACGGCGGATTATTGCCTGGAGAATTTGTAAACTTATATCGCCATGTAGAAATCTTTGTTCCAAAAGCAACAGCTGAATTGATGGAAAAAAATGAGATCGCCTAATTGCGATCTTTTTTCATGCTTTTCTTTGTTTGGCTTTGGCTCTTATGGTACAATCAGTTCAGCATTTTCAAATGACTAAAAGGATGTAACGATAAATGGAAAAATTAAAACCACCTGTAGAAAAAAATGAATATATAGATGTTGCGTTTGAAGATTTAACGCATGACGGAGCGGGTGTAGCGAAAGTGAACGGATTTCCTGTTTTCGTTCAAAATGCGCTGCCCGGCGAAAGCGGCCAAGTAAAAGTCATTAAAGTAAAAAAAGGCTATGCGTTTGGCAAGCTTATCAAGCACCATACAATTAGTGAACAGCGTGTTGAAGCACCCTGTCCGGTCTACAAGCAGTGCGGAGGCTGTCAGCTGCAGCATGTAAACTATGAAGGGCAGCTGCAATTTAAACAAAAGCAAGTAAAAGACGTCATGGCGCGAATTGGCCATTTACCTGACGTTCCGGTACATTCGACGCTAGGAATGGACGATCCTTGGCGCTATCGAAACAAAGCTCAAGTTCCCGTAGCAGAACGAGAAGGCGGTTTGGTCGCTGGGTTTTACCAGCAGCGAAGCCACGACATCATTAACATGGATGCCTGTTTGATTCAGCAGCAGGCAAATGATGATGTTGTTCAAGCTGTCAAATCAATCTGTGAAAAGCATGGCGTTTCTGCTTATCAAGAACAAAAACATAAAGGCTCACTTCGTCATATCATGGCGCGCTATGGACTTGTAACGGGTGAAATCATGGTTGTCATTGTGACTCGTACAGCTGAGTTGCCAAACAAAAAGCGTATTATAGAAGACATTATCGAAGCCGTGCCGAACGTGAAATCAATTGTTCAAAACGTAAACAGCAAGCGCACAAACGTCATTTTAGGTAACCAAACGAACGTACTTTGGGGAGAAGAATATATTTACGATTATATCGGCGACGTTAAATTTGCCATTTCAGCAAAATCATTTTACCAGGTAAACCCTGAGCAAACAAAAGTGCTTTATGACAAAGCGCTTGAGTATGCAGATTTAACAGGAGAAGAAACGGTAATTGACGCTTACTGTGGAATCGGAACAATCTCATTATTTCTCGCTCAAAAAGCGAAAAAAGTATATGGCGTTGAAATCGTGCCTGAAGCGATTGAAGATGCAAAGCGCAACGCTGAGCTAAACGGTATTCACAACGCTGAATTTGAAGTAGGCGAAGCAGAAGTCGTCATTCCAAACTGGTACAAACAAGGCATCAAAGCAGACGTCATCGTCGTAGATCCGCCGCGAAAAGGATGCGACGAAGCTCTTTTGAATACCATCATTGACATGAAGCCGGAAAAAGTTGTCTATGTTTCATGCGGACCAGCAACTCTCGCACGTGACCTAGCTATTTTAGAAAAAGGCGGCTATGAGACCGTTGAAGTTCAGCCTGTTGATATGTTTCCGCATACTACGCATGTGGAGAATGTGGCGGTATTAAAATTAAAATAACTCTTCATCAAAGCTGCTATCTTAGTAAAGGTAGAAGCTTTTTTGCTTAAACAAGTACGGAAAAAGTAAAGTCGGAATTTCTATACTAAAAGCATTATCTGCTTGTATGTCCGTTTTATTTTGCCATTTGTCCACCTCACCAACACAGCAAATTTCTGAATATACTTTTTTTAAGGTTTTCAATATTTTAGGAATTATAATAAAGAAGCAATAAACGAAAAAATTATATTTGTTGTAAGAGGTGAAGGGACATCATGTATAGAGCAATTGCTATTATAGCAGGTTCTGTGTTAATTGGATTTGCATACAATTGGTTTTTAATCCCCCATAAAGTGCTAAGCAGCGGTATTAGCGGTATTGCTATGATTATAGGAATTTTAACGCCTGCAAGCACGGGAACAATGAATTTTTTGTTGAATTTACCCCTTTTAATTATTGGTTTTATGAAGTTAGGAAAGCGGTTTGTCTTACATACGCTGCTGTCCGTTTTGGCTTTATCAATTGCTTTATACGTGATTCCTTTGAGAGCTGTTAGTACAGATCCTATTCTGTCAGCTGTTTTTGGAGGAGTTTTAACTGGAATTGGCGTAGGGTTTGTTTTTCGTCAGTCAGCTTCGACAGGTGGATTTGATATTATTGCGATGCTTCTTACGCATAAAAAAGAATTTCCTCTTGGCGCTATATTATCAGCGATGAATGCCGTGGTTGTATTTGTTTCAGGTTTCTTTGTGAATTGGGATGCGGCTTTATATACGATGCTTTCGATTTTCGTCACAGGAAAAGTAGTGGATGCGATTCATACTCGCCATATTAAGCTTACCTTAACCATTATTACGAGAAAAGGCGAAGAAATGAAGCAGCAGCTTCTTACCAATTTAGTGCGCGGCGTGACGTTAATGAACGGTGAAGGAGCTTATTCAAGAGAAGACCGTAAAATATTAATGACGGTTATTTCGCGCTATGAGCTTGCAAACCTCAAGCAGTTAATTCAATCGGTGGATCCCGAAGCTTTCGTAAATATTACGGAAACGGTAGAAGTAATGGGGCTGTTTCGACGGGATGCTTATTAATATATTTGTTATTTCAGCGCGGATTTATGATAAATAGCCATTTTTATAGTATAAAAGTTATAAAAAAAGCCTTAAGAGTAGTTCTTGAGGCTTTTTTTGCGTAAAATATGAGTAAGAAAATATCGTGTATGAAAAGTATAAAAAAGGGAATTTGATAGAGTACATAAAATATTGACATCAAAAAGGAGAGACTATATGACGGTAGAATATCAGTTAACGAAAAAGAAATATTACGAAACGTTTATGCAAGAAAATGAAAATCAGCCGCCTGTAAAAGTCCTTGGACAAGCTTATTACGAAGAGCAGCAAAAAGAGTGGTACGACTTATCGCTCATTCGCTTAGCGCAGGGAGAAGTGTACTTCCATAACCAAGATTTTGAATCCGCGATTTTTAAGTGGGAGAATGTAAATGGCGAGTTTAAGCTGTGGGCGAAGAAAAATACAGCCGACGCACATTATGAATTGGGGTTGTCTACGCTCGCTGAAGAGCTTTACCTATCCATCGAAACGGATTCAAAAGTATTAAAAGCTGAAATAGCGCTAAAGCTGTTTTCACTTTATACGGATCATAACAATATTGAACGAGCTTATGAAGTCATTAACGAGCTGGTTGCTTCTCAGCCGGATTATCCAAACGTCACGGCGATTGCACGCAGATTTTATGAAGAGCAAGAAGACTTTAACAGCGCAGTGGAGCTTGCGGTAGATGAGTGTATTCGGACAGAATCGTTGAATTGGTTTGCGGTATTAAAGACTTACGTAGATAAAGGATATACAGCAAACTTTATCCCTAACTATTTTTATCAAGTGATGATTGCATTTTACAAAGTGGATCAAGTGTATTTCAAACAGCTTGTCTCAGCTTTATGGAAACAATATAAGAGTCAGCCTCCTTATCTTGCTTGGATTAAAACCATCAATGATATTTTCTTGAATATTGAAGTGGGCCTCTATGATTATTGGCAAGAGATTTCAACTCTTTATCAAGAGACGTACACTGACTTAATGGAAAGTGATCATTCTGTAAAGGAATTGCATGAAGTCATTCCGAACGTATTAACAAACTGGCTTAAAATTACCAATAAGTCACGTGCGTTATTTCCGTCTGCGGCCGTGCTTTCATGGAATGAAAAGTTTCCGTCAACTATCGATATCATTACAATCGAAAATGCAGGCAGATTAATTTTTGAGGCGCGTAACGACATTGATGGTCTTGAATATCACTATAAGCTTTGCCATGGCATTATTAAATGGGCTAATGAAAATGGTTTAGAAGTGGGGCACACCTTTAAATGGTGGGTAGATTTTTTATTAGATGCTCATACGACACACTTATTAATTACAGGAACAAATGCTGCAACGTCTTCATTTGTGGGGTCGATTACGGAAGAAAAGGTACCGCAAAATCACGAAACAACCTTTGTGTTCATTCATGATGAGGAAGAATCTATCCAGCAAATCGCTGATCAAGAAATCATTCCGATGGAAACGATTGACGGAGCGGAGCAATCTCCTCACCAGGCGCTTGTAGAAGTGAAACAACCTTTTGTGTTCCTTGAGAAGCATAATTGTTCATGCATTGTTACGCCAAGCTTTACAGAACAAGAGGCACGTGAGCAGGATGCATTTAAATATGCTCCTTTAGCAGATGGTTTACTGTTTGTGCTTGATGCAAAAGAATCGCTGCTTGATGAAGAAAGAGAATTATTGCTGGAGATCAAAGAGCATGCGCCAAATACGCCAGTTCATTTTGTCATCAATAATATGGACAGTCTTTATAATCAAGCAACGATTGAGCGAATTACAAAAGAATTTGAAGCAAGCATTGGAGCAGATTTCCCGCAGGCGCATGTATTAGCCTATACGCCTCACTACGTATCGAGTCAGCACCACGGAGACTTGGCTCAGTTTATTAAAGCTAATTTCTATTACGATCCAAACGACGTTGGAGTAGAAGAGCGTGCGCGCAGACTGTTGTTCTTCATTCAAAACATGCTAAAGAGCTTAGTGGAGAAGAGAAATCAAACAGAAAATCATTTGATCGAAAGTATTAAATGGAACGAAGATATGCTTGTGCGATTAAATGGCTTCTTGCATCGAGTGGATGACTTAGAACAAGAAAAAGCAAGCAGTATTGTTTCGGCTTATCACGGCATCAAAGAGGATATTAGCAAAAAGCTAAAAAATAAAATTCCTCGTTTACTCAAAAAGTCTTCAGAATTAGTGAAGGAAGACAGTGATTTTAGTACGGTTCATATTGAGCTGAATAAACAAATGAATATGCGCGTGGAAGAGCACTTGCAGCAAGATGTCCTGCCCAAGTTCCGCATTTCTTTAAAGGACTGGATTGCTACATCAAATGAAGAGCTGATTGCGAGTCAAGTAGATATTGAAGAAGTAGCAGAGTCATTAAATAAGATGTACAATGAGCAAAAATTAACGTTAGCCTGCGATTTTAAAGTGCTGGACGACTGGCGCCGCGACGTTAATCGTATGGCTAATCGGGTTCAGCTGGATGAAGAAAATATTTTACTTCGCGTTAATCCAACGCAGCTCTTGTTAAAAGGAGCAGGAAAACTGTTTTCTTCCATTCTTCAAAACCAAACGCTGCTTTATAATCAATATAAAAAATACATTGAAAGTCAAGACTATCAAGATATCACGGAATCAATGCTGGCAAAGTTTTTTATGCAATTTAATTTATTTGAGAAAAATTTAGAAGTTGATATTGAACTATTCTTTGAAAAGCCAAAAGAGGTTTTAAAAGAAACGATTGAAGAAACACAGGCGCATATTAATGAAAATCAAGACGTCTTAAGTCATATGAAAGCCAATCCTGAAGCTTACTATGATCCGTTAACATTATTCCAGCTTCGCTTGCGTCAGTATGAGTTAATGGTTAAAGCTACAGAAGAAGTACACTACAACGTATAAAAGGTGGAGCAGGATGTATTTAACGATAAAAGAAGCAGCAGAGTATCTATCTTTTCCTGAAGAATATGTGCAGAAATTGATTCAAGAAGGAAAAGTACGAGCTATATTTGATGGTGAAAACTACTTATTAAATAAAGAGCAGTTTAACACCCATTTAGAGCAAATGGAAAAGTACAAAAAACAAATTGAAGAATACTTAAATGAGCCTATCCCTGAAGATATGGACGTAAAAGATGAAGATTGAAGGCAGAAGCAGAAAACAGATGTTTTCTGCTTTTTTCTTTTGAAGTGAAAGTGTTAAAAAAGGTAAGATATGAAAGAAATGTCGAAAAAAGTTGGAATTTCGTTAAAGATGTAGTCTTTTTAGATGCTTTTTTTATATAATGAAAGTATGTTAAACAAAAAGGAGAAGGTCTATGCAACGATCAAGACAGTTAAGGCTGATTTTATTGCTTGCCCTGATTGTTGTCGCTTCGTTTTTAATTATTATTATTTCGAAAACACATGGGATTATAAGTCAGCAAACGACAAAAAAAGTAGAAAATACAAGCGTTGCAATTCTCACCTCTGATGTACTGACGGATCAAAGCTGGGGCAGTCTAGCTTATAAAGGAAAAATCAACATTGAGCAGCAGTATCCTGTTTCGGCTCAAGTTATTAGCGAAGTAAATACGAACCAAAAAATGAAGGAAGCTGCTGAAAAAGTTATTCAAAATGGAACAAAAGTCGTAATTGGACATGGAAGAGAATTTTCTACCGTTTTTACAGAACTAGCTCCTAAGTATCCTCCTGTTCATTTCGTCACCATTCACGGTACTTCAATGTATAAAAACCAAACTGTATATACATTTGATCAAACAAAAATAGAGCACCTGGCAGGCATGGCAGCTGCCATGAAGACAAAAACGAAAAAAATTGGATTACTCGATACATTTGCAAAAGAAAAAAATCCAGGATTTGAAAAAGGAATCAAAGCGTATGATTCATCGATTGCTTTTTATTATCGAGTTGTAAACAGCCGAGACGATGGAGCAAAAGCAGTAAAGCTGCTCCGTGAGTTAAAAGATCAAGGTGTTGATATCGTCTATGCTAAAGGAAATTCGTATAATCAAGAAGTTATTCAAGAAGCAAAAACACAAGGAATGTACGTAATAGGGTATTTAGATGATCAGGCGTACATGGGTAGGTCTGTTATTTTAACCAGCGTGATCAACGATGTTCCTCAAGCTTACAACGTGATTATGAAAGACTATTTCAGTAAAAAAGGTCTTCCATCTGGAGAAGTCAAGCTTGACGCCAGGGATGGTGTTTATAAACTAGCGCCTTTTGGACCGATGTACAGTAAACGGGAAAAACAAATTTTATATTCGAAAGTTAGAATGTCTACACAGCCGAAGTAACTATGAAAAAGAAAGAGATGATTATGAATCAATTATTTCGCAACATGTCATTCCGTAGCCAAATATTAACGATTCTTCTTTTGATTACATTTATGTTAAGCGGGTTCTCTTTAGTTTTAGTGCATGCCATTGATAAAATGAATCATGTAAGCAACGAAATTAAAGATGAAGATGTTCCTCAAATGGTGTGGCTTTCTTATTGGGAAGAGCAGCTGAACATAAAAGAATACATTGTGAAAAATAATCTAAAGAACCCCACTGTCTCTTTGATAGAAGAATATCAATCATATGATACAAGAGTTATTGAAGACAATGAAAAGTATAAGCAGCCTGTGCCAAAATCGTTGATTCCACTGAAGGAAAAAATTGAGCTGCTTGATTTTAAGATTTCTAATAACGTGCAGGGACTGTTGAAGTACGGAGATATAGAGGGAGCAAAAGAGTATCTTAAGAGAAATTATTTGCCGGATCTGCACCAGATAAAAAAAGATATTAATAGTTCAAAAGAAGAGACGGTTGATTCACTTGATACACTATCAGATACACTGTCTGTCATTATTAAAGATTCATTAATTTTACTATTAGTTTTAACCGTAAGTGCTATTATGGCTTCTCTTTATGTTTCTTATCGCATGAGTGCGAGCCTTACGAAACCAATTGAACAAATGATTGAAAAAGTGAATGACATTGCAGACGGAGAATACGGTCTTGTTCTTCAAGACACAAAGCAAATTGAGCTGAAGCAGCTTTCGGCTTCTATCAATCAAATGTCGGTTAGTTTAGAAGATTCATTTTGGAAAATCATTAAAGATAAAGCGTATCGCCAGCAGATTTTAAATTCACTGCCTGTTGGAATTATCACAATGGAAGATGAGACAAATAGTATATTTGCCAATACCTCAGCAAAGCAGTTTTTAGATCTCGACGAAAAGGATATTTGCGGGTATATGGAAGAATGTCCTGAATATAATACTGAATTTTGGAGCATGTTGAATTCGGGAGAAATTCACGAAAATAAAAAAGTGTTATTTGGAACGAAAGATACGTGCTATTGCTTTTTAGTCTCTCAAACGCAGCTGTTTAATGAGAAGAACGAGAGCATCGGAAGAATTTTTTATTTTATTGATATATCGGATACCGAAGAATTAGAAAAGCGAATGCATCAGTCTGAAAAACTTGCCCTGGTTGGAGAAGTGGCAGCCGGAGCTGCTCATGAGATTCGTAATCCTCTTGCCGTGATTCATGGATTTATATCTCTTATGAATCAGTCTCTTTCTGATGAGGAGAAAAAGCGTTTTTACCTGCCTCTGCTTATGAAAGAGCTAGAGAGGATTAATTACATCATCGAAGAAATGCTGTTGTTATCAAAACCAGGGACTCCGGTGATGAAAAAAGTCAGCATGCAGGATATTATTAACGAGCTATTGCCTTTGATTACTCACTCAAGTAAATTTACAGAAAAAGATAAGCTTATCTTTGATGTGAAACTGCAGCCGCATATACTAAAGGTAGATGAAAAACAAATCAAACAAGTTCTTCATAATTTAATTCGAAACAGTATGGAAGCCATGGATGGTGAAGGAGTCATTACAATCTATTCACAGGTTCATGATGATAATTATTGTCTGTATATTGAAGATAATGGAAAAGGAATTCCTTTGCATATGCAGCAGTCGCTGTACCAGCCGTTTTCCACTTCAAAAGATAGCGGAACAGGTCTTGGTCTGCCAATTGCTCAGCGTATTCTAGAAAGCCACAGAGGACAGATTAAATTATTATCTACTTCTTCCCGCGGCACAGTTTTTGTTATTAAACTTCCTCTACATTAAGAAAACAGCCTCAAAAGGGCTGTTTTCTTAATGTGCCGTTAAAATAAGAGGACCGTTTTTCGTAATCGCAAGCGTATGTTCAAATTGAGCGGATAATTTACCATCTGTTGTACGAGCAGTCCAACCGTTTTTATCCATTTTAGAATGCCATGTACCAGCGTTTACCATTGGCTCAATTGTAATAACCATACCTTCTTTTAAACGTGTACCTTTGCCAGCTTTTCCATAGTGAAGAATTGTAGGCGCTTCGTGCATGGTATTTCCAATTCCGTGTCCTGTGAAGTCGCGTACCACAGAGAATTTTTCGCCTTCTACATAGCTTTGAATAGCGTGGCCAATGTCACCTGTGCGATTTCCTGGCTGTGCTTGCTCGATTCCTTTTAAAAGCGCTTCGTATGTAACATCTACTAGACGCTGCGCTTCGCCTGAAATCTCTCCAACGGTATGAGTCCATGCGGAATCTGCTAAGCCTCCGTTTAAATTTACAACCATATCAATGGTTACAATATCCCCGTCTTTTAACGGTTTAGTTGTTGGAAAACCGTGGCAAATTTCATCATTTAAAGAAGCGCACGTTGCATATTGATATCCTTTGTATCCTTTTTGTTCCGGCGTTGCTCCGTGCTTTTCTAAGTACTCTTCAACAAATTTATCAATTTGCATTGTTGTTATACCTGGTTTGATCATTTTAGCGATTTCTTTATGACAAGAAGCTAATAATTTACCTGCTTCGTTCATTAAATTAATTTCGCGTTCACTTTTTAATGTGATCATTGTTGTTCACTCCTTTTTTGATGTAACTTTACGAAAAAAGTTGAGCAGCGGTTATAGCGATGGAAGTCGACTATTCATCAGTTCATTCTTCTTTATTTGAAAATCTAAGAAATACAGGAACCGTCTGCTATTGGGCGATATAAAATCATCCTTAATCATAACGCCCAATGGTAGGAAAATGCAAGATGCAGGCTTTAAAAGGAAGGGTTTGACGATAGGCATGTAGGGAAAACTGATAAATGAACGTTGAATTGGAGCATTCTCTATAACAAATGCGATATGATATAGTAAAATAAATGAAACAAAACAATTCTTTAGGAGGGGTATAGGAAAATGAGTGAACATGGAAAATTTATTGGATTTGCAGGTACATATACAAAAGCAGGCAGTGAAGGTGTCTATACATTTACGTTAGATACGAAGGCTAAAAAGATTGTAGAAGTAAAAGCCGTGGCTAAAATTGAAAATCCTACATACTTAAATGCAAGCAAAGACAACAAACATCTTTATACAGTTATTAAAGAAGGAGAAAAAGGCGGAGTAGCTGCTTTTAAGATTGATCCAAACACAGGGCAATTAAAATTTGTAAACAAACAGCTGCTAGACGGCGCGCCTCCTTGCTACGTTTCAGTGAATGAAGATAATACGCTTGTTTTATCTGCTAATTTTCATAAAGGGAGCGTTGAGACGTATTCTGTTAATGAAGAAACAGGAGAAATTGAATATGTAGCATCCGTAGTGGAACATCCTCATTCAGACCTCAAAAAAGGACAAAAAGGAAAACCACACGTACACTATGCCGATTTTACTCCTGGAGAAAAGCACGTGGCCGTTGTGGACTTAGGTATTGATGAAATCGTGACATATGAAGTGGAAGATAATAAATTGAAGGAAGTCAACAGTCTTTCTACATCTGTTGGTTCGGGCCCTAGACATTTAACGTTCCATCCAAATGGCCGCTATGCCTATGCAATGACAGAATTCAGCTCTGAAGTTTTATTTTTAACTTATGACGAAAGCAAAGGAAGCTTTACTCAACAACAAGCTACTTTAGCGATCCCGGCTGATTTTACAGAAAATAATCAAGGGAGTGCGATCCACATTTCTTCAGACGGCCGCTTTGTCTATGCAGGAAACCGCGGACATAACTCCATTGCAACATTCAAAGTAGATCAGGATTCTGGACAGTTAACATTCGTAGAATGGACAGGAACTGAAGGCGACTGGCCGCGCGATTTTGTTTTGGATCCAACAGAACAATTTATTGTGGCTTCTAATCAAGAAACAGGAAACTTGGTACTGTTTGAAAGAGACCAAGAAAGTGGAAAGCTAACGCTTCTTCAATCTAACGTCACGGTTCCAGAAGCTGTGTGCGTAAAGTTCCTCCACTACAAGTAATCGATGTAGAAAGTCAGACCTGATCCAAAAACAATCAGGTCTGGCTTTCTAAACCTAAGCGGATGTCACTCCCCTTGCGGGGTTAGTGCCATCCGCTTAGGTGAACCTTTGAGGGAATAGTCAGATAGTGCGCGTTCCTTAGCATCATTTATAATCTATCTATATATGGAAGAAAAGCCCTTTTGGAGGGCTTTTTTTTCTGGGATTATAGTAGAATGAAGAGAGAACGCATGAAAGGCTGAGGTGATAAGTGTGGAAAATATATGTGAGTATCCAATTGTACAAGCTCCCATGGCAGGAGGAGTTTCGACGCCTAAACTAGCTGCAGCAGTATCTAATAGCGGAGGGCTAGGGTTTTTAGCTGCGGGATATAAAAGTGCGCGTGAATTGGAGCAGGAAATTATAGAGATGCACTCACTTACGAAAAAACCTTTTGGAGTGAATCTGTTCGTTCCGACAAATGAAAAAATAGCAGTTGATGCACTTGATTGTTACCAAAAAGAACTGTCAAAAGCAGCTGAATATTTGGAGTGTCAAGTTGGTATACCAAAGAATGATGATGATGAATGGAATGCCAAGCTCGACATCATTCAAAAACATCGAGTACCTGCTGTGAGCTTTACATTTGGGTGCCCGAATCGAGAGATTGTAGCAAGTTTAAAAGGAATTGGAAGCCGTGTTTTCGTTACGATTACAACACCTCAAGAAGCCGAAGTGGTTTTGAGAGCAGGAGCGGATGCTCTATGTTTGCAAGGAATTGAAGCCGGCGGCCATCGATCTACTTTTTTAGAGAGTTCGGTGGATTACCCGCTTATGAAATTGCTAAAAGAAGTTCGTTCAATCACTAAAAAGCCATTGATTGCTGCGGGAGGGTTGATGACGGGATCTGACATCAAACGTGTGTTACAAGAAGGAGCTTCTGCCGCTCAGTTAGGTACGGCTTTTATTTGTTGTCCAGAAAGCGGAGCGAGTGCTCTTCATAAAGAAAGCATTCTTCAAAAGCGTTTTAATGAAACAGGTGTCACACGAGCTTTTACAGGGAAACGTGCTAGAGGATTTGTGAATGCCTTTTTTATTTCCTATGATAAATCAGCACCATCCGCCTACCCTCATATTCATTACATGACAAAGCCTATTCGAGCAAAAGCTACACAAATGAATAATTCAGAGTATGCTTCTTTGTGGGCAGGAACTGGATTTACGCTGGCAAAAGAACTGCCTGCACATCTTATTGTGGAAGAGCTTGTACAAGAACTAAATGAATGATGAGAATTAAGGTGTTGCTTGCTTTAAGCGCAGGCAGCTTTACATAAAGAAGGTGAACTTATAGTGCAAAACAAATTTACGATTGGACAAATGGCTAGACTGCATGATATTCCGGTTAAAACACTTCGCTATTATGATGAAATTGGTCTATTTGAGCCTTACGAAGTTGATCCACAAACCGGTTATCGATATTATACGTTAGAACAATTTAAGAAATTAGATATCATTGTCTATTTAAAGCTGATGGGAGTTCCGTTAAAAGAAATTAAAAGAAAGATGGAGCACAGTAGCTTGGATGAATTTATTGAAACTTTAGCGGAATATCAGCAGGTAACAAAAGAAAAAATTCGTCACCTTCAAAGAGTGAATGCGCAGTTAACAACTCGAATGAAGGAATTAGAACAGACGAGACATATTAACCAAATAGGAGCCCCGTTCATCAAACACCTTTCTTCTCGTGAGGTTGTTCAAGTAAAAGCGGAGGTAGGCACGTTAGACGGGACTGAAAGTGTTCTGCGTGATTTAAAAAAGAAAATTAGTCATATTACCCCGATTATGATTGGGAAAGTAGGGTTTATGCTATCGGTAGAAAACACGAAAAAACAACAGTTTACAGATTACGATGGCATTTTTTTATTGGTCGAAAGCGATATTTCTTTTAAGCATGAACTCGTTACGTTAATACCTGAAGGCGATTACGCATCTATTTATATGAGAGAAAAGAGAGATACCACAGGAGTCTATTACGATGCGTTACTGAACTTTATTAAAGCGGAAGGATACAAAGCAGAAGGACCTTTTTTAATTCGGCGAATTGTAGATTCCTTTATTTCTCATCATGAAGAAGAGCGGCTGACTGAAATTCAAATTCGAATTACGTCTTGACTATCCAGTAGCTGGAGGGTTTAAGATGAGACTATTGTAGAACTGCTGAAGGGAGAGACAACAATAGATGAATCAGCAAAGTATTTCCCAAGGAATGTCTTTAAGCCGAGGAAATCGCATTTTATTTATTTTAATTTTGGGTTCACTGAGCGCATTTGGACCGTTATCAATCGATATGTATTTGCCAGCGCTGCCGACGCTTGCGAAAGAATTGCATACTTCAGCTTCTTTAGCGCAGGTCAGTCTGACAGCTTGCTTATTGGGCTTAGCATTTGGGCAAGTGGTCATGGGGCCATTCAGTGATATTCGCGGAAGGAAAAAGCCGCTTGTAGCAGCATTAATCACCTATGCAGTTGCATCTGTTTTATGCGTGTTTGCACCGTCTATTTGGATTTTTATCGTTTTGCGATTTATTCAAGGTATGGCAGGAGCAGCAGGAATGGTTATTTCAAGAGCAAGCGTGCGAGACTTGTTTTCAGGTTCGGATTTAACAAAGTTTTTCTCTATGCTTATGCTCGTAAATGGGTTAGCTCCTATTTTGGCTCCGGTTGCTGGCGGACAGCTGCTGACGATTATGTCGTGGCGAGGAGTATTTGGTGTGCTAGCAGTGATTGGTGCACTAATGTTTTTTGCCGTTTTATTTGGTTTAAAAGAAACGCTTCCGCTCGAACGCCGTAAAGAAGGCGGATTAACAGAAGTACTGCGTACATTTGGCGTATTGCTAAAAGATGGTGTCTTTGTGGGATATGCGCTGGCGCAAGGTTTTATTATGAGTGCCATGTTTGCTTATATTTCAGGTTCTACATTTGTCCTTCAAGACATTTATGGCCTGTCTCCGCAGATGTTCAGCTTTGTTTTTGCTATTAACGGTTTTGGACTCATTATAGCTACTCAAGTGACAGGACGTTTAGCGGGTAAAATAAAAGAAGCTACTCTTCTTATGTATGGGTTGCTTCAAGCAGCTGTTGGAAGCGTGCTTTTAGTGGCCGTGATTGCTACTCACATGTCCGTTATTTTGGTCTGCATCTTGCTTTTCTTTGTAGTATCGAGCGTAGGAATTGTGAACACAACCGTTTTTTCACTCGCTATGGAAAATCAAGCTTCGAACGCGGGAAGTGCTTCAGCGCTTCTAGGGTTGCTTCCGTTCTTGCTCGGAGCAGCCGTAGCTCCTCTTGTTGGTCTTGGAGGAGGGCAAAATGCTCTGCCGATGGGTATTGTGATTATGGTCTGTGATTTATTAGCATTAGGTGTGTACATGACGTTAGTGAGAAGGAAAACTGCATCATAAAAAAGCTACTTGGCTTTCAACAGCCAAGTAGCTTTTTTAGTTATTGAGCTTTGTGCTCGTGATTTTCAAACGGCATTGTAACGCCAAGCTTTTGAATTTCTTTTTTTGCATTTTCCAAAATGGTTTCAGCTTTCGCTTTTGTTTCAGCATCTACCCCGCTTAGGAAATCTTTCTTTTTAGCAGGAAAATTCACGCCAAGTTCCTTTAATTTTGCTTCCGCTTGTTCTTTAGTCAGCGTGCCGTCGCGAAGCTGATCCATAATAGCTTTCGCTTTTTTCTTTGTAGCCGCATCTAAATTGTTAAAAGGACCGCCTTTATGTTCAGGCAAGTTCACGCCAAGTTCCTTTAATTTTGCTTCCGCTTGTTCTTTAGTCAGCGTGCCGTCGCGAAGCTGATCCATAATAGCTTTCGCTTTTTTCTTTGTAGCCGCATCTAAATTGCTGAAGGGGCTGTCTTTGTGCTGAGGCAAGTTTACGCCGAGTTTCTGTAATTTTTCCTGTGCTTTTTTCATAATATCATCAACTTTTTGTTGTGTTGCATCATCCATATTTGTTGTACTGCCATTTGTTCGCTCTACAACTGTTGAAGAGCTTGTTTCATTTTTGCTTGCTGCAAATGCCGTGGAATTTGCAGCTGCCATAACTCCTAGTGTTAAACCGCTTGCCATGATATAACCGAATAGTTTCTTTTTCATGCTGTTGTCACTCCTTAAAAGTTATAGGGGTGTGGTACAGAGCTGTCCACAATTGTTAATGTAACCACCAATAGTGAAAAAATGGTGAAAATAGATAAAAAACGAAAAAATATAGACGTGTGTTGAACACTACGGCTCTTTTATTGGATAACAAAATGAAATTCGATATGATTTTATCTAAACAGCAGCAAAAAAGAATGGAGACTTTATATAGATGAACATTCTTAAAAAATTGGGAATAGCTTTGATAGTTGCGATAGCGGTAAGCCTGGTATTTTTGTTTCGCGATGAGTTAAAGCCTGGTCCAACGCTAGAAGATTTTTCAGGAGCAACTGAGTTGCATCCTGTGGTAGAAGAAAAGAAAAATAAACTTGTTCAACAAGCAAGTGACCAAGGAATCTCAATTGTCATTACGGAAGGTTTCCGTTCAAAAGAAGAACAAGATAAGCTTTATGCAAAAGGCAGGACAGAAGAAGGTAACATTGTTACCTACTCAAAGGGCGGCCAGTCTTATCATAACTATGGACTAGCTATTGATTTTGCTATTCAGTTAAAAGACGGACGAGTTATTTGGGACATGGAATATGACGGTAACAATAACAATCAGTCTGATTGGATGGAGGTTGTAGATATCGCAAAAAATTTAGGATTCGAATGGGGAGGAGATTGGCAAGGTTTTAAAGACTATCCGCATTTTCAAATGAGTCCGGAAAATATAACAAACCGCACACGCTAATAAAGCGTGTGTTTTTTTGAGGGGTGATATAATTTCGCTATATTTATGTCAGAACCTCTAACACGACTTAAGGCTTGTACTTTCTTTTTTTGTTAATTTATAGATACTAGGTTTTTATATATCACTATAACAAAAATGCCGATAGGAAGTTAGTAAGAGGTAGGATTGTAGAGAACTGTTTCATAAAAACGAAAGACAATTCGTATAAAGATACGCGTTAACTAATATAATCTATTGATTAAGCTTATACAAGTACCTTCAGCCTAGCGAACGTATACTTACATATCGGCAGCTACCGACAAAACCTTTTGTTTTTCTAGCATATTTTATTTGAAGATAGTTCATTTCGATTACAAAAAAGAGATAATTTGTCAACTATTGACTTTATTCTAAGGGTAAGAATATAATTTTTAACATATTTTAAAAATTTTTAATATTTAAACTTTTACAGATTAGGAGGGAGAAAATGATTGTTTTTGAGGGAGTGAATAAATATTACGGTGATTTTCACGTACTAAAAGATATCAATTTAACAATTAAAAAAGGCGAAGTAGTCGTTGTAATTGGCCCTTCGGGTTCGGGGAAAAGTACGATGCTGCGCTGCATAAATTATTTAGAAACAATATCTAATGGGCAGTTAATAGTAAATAATATATTGGTTGCGGATAAAAAAACAAATATTAATAAACTGCGCCGCAATATAGGTATGGTGTTTCAGCATTTTTATTTATATCCGCATAAAACAGTTTTAGAAAATATCACTTTAGCACCTATGAAGGTATTGGGACAGTCGTCAGAAGAAGCTAAGAAGACAGCCCTATACTATTTAAATAAAGTCGGAATCGGTGAAAAAGCTAACGCCTACCCGTCCCAGCTTTCAGGCGGCCAGCAGCAGCGTGTAGCTATTGCGAGGGGACTTGCGATGAAACCAGAAATTATGCTTTTTGATGAGCCTACCTCTGCTCTTGATCCAGAAATGATTGGAGAAGTGCTGGATGTCATGAAAACATTGGCTAAAGAAGGAATGACCATGGTAGTTGTAACTCATGAAATGGGGTTTGCAAAAGAAGTAGCGGACCGCATTGTATTTATGGATCAAGGAAAAATCTTAGAAGAGGCAACTCCGGCTGAGTTTTACGAAAACCCGCAAGAAGAAAGGGCACGTTTATTTCTTAGCCGTATTTTAAATCATTAATTGTTTAATAGGGGGAGTAATATGAAGAAATCAAAAACGTTTTTAAAGGCAGCTGTGCTTTCATTAGCAGCGGCTATGATGTTAGCAGCTTGTGGAGGGAAAAGTGAAGAAACGAGTGGATCATCAGCTAAAAAAGATGCGCTCACTGAAATCAAGGACCGAGGAAAAATCGTCATCGGAGTTAAAAATGATACGCGTTTGTTTGGCTTAAAGAATCCAAAGACGGGTGAAGTAGAAGGTTTTGATGTTGATATTTCTAAGCAGCTGGCTAAAGAGATTTTAGGTGATGAAAACAAGGTGGAATTTAAAGAAGTTACGTCTAAAACAAGGGTTCCTCTTCTTCAAAAAGGAGATATTGATGCTGTTGTTGCGACAATGACTATTACAGATGAACGTAAAAAAGAAGTAGACTTTACGGATGTATATTTCCAAGCTGGACAGTCTCTGCTTGTGAAAAAAGGCAGTAAAATTAAAAGCGTTGATGATTTGAAGAAAGGTACTAAAGTGTTGGCTGTTAAAGGATCAACTTCAGCTATTAATATTCGCGAAAAAGCACCAGAGACAACGGTATTAGAATTTGAAAACTATGCAGAAGCATTTACAGCTTTAAAATCTAAGCAAGGAGATGCTTTAACAACTGATGATGCTATTCTTTATGGAATGGCTGATGAAGATCCTTCTTATGAATTGGTAGGAAAGCCGTTCACAGAAGAGCCTTATGGCATTGCTGTGAAAAAAGGAAACAAAGAGCTAGTAGATGCATTAAACGATGCGCTTAAAAAGATAAAAGACTCTGGAAAATATGATGAAATTCACGACAAGTGGATCAAACAATAAGTGTACAGTTTTCTTTTCTCAGGATGAGCAGCATTATGCTCATCCTGCTTGTTTAGTTGAAAGGAGGAAGAAAATTGTTGGATTTTTCAATTCTGACGAACAATATGGATCTTTATTTAGAAGGTTTTAAGTACACCATTATCGCCAGTCTGATTGCTTTAGTGGCCAGTTTTGTACTTGGTACAATCATTGCGGTAATGCGAATAGCCCCTCTCAAAATAGTAAATGTAATTGGTACGGTCTACGTAGAGTTCATTCGTAATATTCCACTTGTGGTTATCGTTTTTTTTATTTTTATCGTGGCGGGAATCAGCGGTACAGCGGCCGGAGTGCTGGGACTAACTATTTATACGGCAGCTTTTATCGCCGAAGCTATACGAGCAGGAATTATGGCGGTTCCAAAAGGGCAACTTGAAGCGGCACGTTCATCCGGCCTTACGTACGGTCAGGCGATGCGATTCATTATATTGCCTCAAGCCATTAAAATCGTCATTCCTCCTCTAGGGAATCAATTTATTAATTTAGTGAAAAACTCATCCGTGTTAGGGATTGTTGCTGGTTTTGACTTAATGTATCAGGCAGATCTTGTTTCCTCTCGAACGTACGTAGTGTTTGATGTGTATATTTTTGTGGCTTTGTTCTATTTAGTTCTAACCATTCCGTTGAGTTTAGGAGTGGGTTATCTTGAGAAACGCCTTGGTAAAGCAAGCTGAAAGGAGTGAAAGTGATGGATTTTATGGGTGCTTATTCTCCCGATCATCTTTCCTTCTTAATGGAAGGATTTTGGGTCACTTTAAAAGTAGCATTCATTTCGATTGTATTAAGTTTTCTTACTGGAAGTATAGTAGGTATTTTAAGGTATGCCCGCATTCCAGTTCTGTCTCATGTACTCGCTTTTATCGTAGAAATTATCCGGAATTTGCCGCTGCTTTTAATCATCTTTTTTACATACTTTGCTTTACCTGAAATCGGAATTGATATGGAAATTACGTCAGCAGCGATTGTGGCCCTCACTGTATTTGAATCTGCTATGATTTCAGAGATTATCCGAAGCGGATTAAAATCAATTGAAAAAGGACAAATCGAAGCGGCGCGATCATCAGGTTTAAATTATTATCAAACGCTTCGTTTCGTTGTGCTGCCCCAAGCTTTGCGGAGAATGGTACCTCCTTTAGTTAGTCAATTTATTTCCTTATTGAAAGATACGTCGCTTGCAGTAGTGATCGCACTTCCAGATTTGCTGCATAACGCTCAAATCATTTACGGCCAGAAACAAAGTTACGTGGTGCCGATGTTTCTAATCATCGCGATGATGTATTTTATTGTAAACTATGCTTTATCCATCATTGCACGAAGACTAGAAGTCAAAAGGGTATAGATACTCTTTTGACTTTATTTTTGGAAAATAAATAACATTGACAATGTATTGATTCAACGCATAAAATGACTAAAGTAACAGTGGTAAAATCAGATCATTTTCATTCATCATAGAGAAGAAAAACAGTGTTGGTTCACCCCCTACTGAATATCCGGTAGGGGTTTTTGCGCAAGAAGTGATTTGGTTAAACTAACACGTAAAATGAACAGAAGGGACGGGCATCATGGAAAAACAAGATCAAAATTTAAAAAAAGGTCTGTTGCCTCGCCATGTGCAGCTCATTGCGCTTGCCGGTATGATTGGGACAGGCATTTTTAAAGGCAGTGCTGATACGCTAGGTATTGCAGGGCCAAGTGTTGTACTGGCGTATTTATTTGGCGGTCTTATCTTATTTATTGTAATGACAGCATTGGCGGAGATGGCAATTGTCTATCCGAATATGAACGTACAAAATTTAGTGCATAAGGCATTCGGTACGCAAACCTCTTTTATTGTAGGGTGGTTGTACTGGGTGAACTGGATTGTCGTGACAGTTGTTGAACTGCTTGCGGGGGGAAGCTTTTTGAAGTTTTGGTTCCCTTCTGTACCTCTTTGGCTCTTAAGCTTTCTCTGTGCAGTGCTGATTGTAGGAATGAATTTATTTCAAGTGAAGTATTACGGAGAAATTGAGTTTTGGTTTGCCGGTATTAAAGTAATTGCTCTTACTGCTTTTATCATTTTGGGAGCTTTCATTTTATTCGTTGTAATTCCAAGTGATGTGCAAAACCCTTGGGCAAATTATACGGCTCATGGAGGCTTTTTCCCTCACGGCATGAGCGGTGTGCTGAGTGCCTTTTTAATTGTAATGTTCTCTTACGGCGGAGCTGAATTAATTGGTGTGGCCGTAACGGAAACAAAAGATGTGAAAAACGTCTTACCGAAAGTGATCAAAGGCACAGTATGGAGAGTGATTGGTTTTTATATTTTGCCTATTTTAATTATTTGCGGCCTTATGCCCTGGAATTCTGTATCCGGACAGGATAGTCCATTTGTCCAAGTTTTTAGTATCACCGGACTGCCGGGTGCGGCTCATATTATGAACTTCGTTTTATTGACGGCCGTTTTATCAGCAGCGAATTCAGGAATGTATGCAACTTCTCGTACGCTCTATGCTATGGCTCAAAGCGGAGAAGCATCAAAGCGCTTCTTGAAAGTTTCGAAAAACGGTATTCCGATTAATGGTTTGATGATTACGGCTGTTTGTATTTTAATGGGTGTGTTTTTAGCGTATAAGACGCCGGATAATGTAATTAGTTATTTAATGACTATTCCGGGTTTCACGATTATTCTTATTTGGGTAAGCATTTGTTTAGCTCAATTAAAGTTGCGTAAAGGGTATAAAGAAAAGCCGTTTTTTGCCTTGAAGTGGTTTCCTTATACAACGCTTTTTGCAACAGCAGCACTGCTTGTTATTTTTGTATCGTTTATGTTTAATAAAAACAATGTGATTGGATCAAGCGTATGTGCAGTTATTCTCGTTGTACTCCTCATTTTTTCATTTATTAATAAAAGTCGAAAAGAAAAAAAGTTTGAAGTATAGCAAAAAGGCAATATACTAGAAAGACGAGGGTAAAAGCTTGTCTTTCTTTTTTTTGCGGAAGTTTCTGTATCACGTTACATATTTCTAGATGAAATGTTTAGTTAAATAAATAAAGGATGAGGACTATAATGGAATCAAATAATGTATTTACAACAAACCCAAAGAAGAAATCAAAGCACTTAGCCGTGATTTCTTTGGCGATTATGGGAGTGGGCTTCGTTGCCACAATGCCTTTTGGTGATTCGATTTGGGGACGTTTGCTTCAAGGCGGGTTCGAAGCTGGATTAGTCGGAGGACTAGCGGATTGGTTTGCTGTTACGGCTCTTTTTCGTCACCCTTTAGGTATTCCTATTCCACACACTGCGTTGCTTCCTAAAAACAGACAGCGTATTACAAGAGGGTTAGTCTCAACGCTTGAAAATGACTGGCTGTCAAAAGAAAGTATTCAAGAAAAAGTAAAAAGAATTGCGTTTACAAAGCGTTTGCTTCCAATTGTTCGAAAAGGTGCTCATTCGGAAACGATTCAAACAAAAGGAACAGCGCTGCTTGTTGATGCCATTAATCGTGTGGATACAGAGAAAGTCGTTCCTATTATTGAAAAAGAGCTTAAATCATCGCTTTCAGTAATAGAGTTAAAGCCTATTGTGCATTCGATTGTTGGAGAAGTGGTAAAAAATCAGTATGATGAAAAAGCGCTTGATGTTCTTTTAAATAAAGGAGAGAGCTGGATTAAAAAAGAAGAAACGCAGTATCAGCTCGGAAGTATTGCTAAAAATGCGCTTGATAATATTGAGCTTGATGGGATTTTACAATTTGCTCTCAAATCATTTCAAAGCATGATTAATGAAGAGAAGCTAGGGTCTATTTTGCAAAATTTATTGCTTTCTATTACAGGGCGTCTTCGTAACGAAGAGGATGAATACCGCCTTGCTTTGGTAAATGGAATTAGAAAAGAGCTGCAAGGCTTGGAGCAGAATGAAGAACTTCTTGAAAAATTAGAAGCATGGAAACAAAAAACGATTAATGAATTAAATGTAACGAATAAATTAACAGAAATCGTCGATAAAATGAAAGCGAAAGTGACAGTATTCATTGAAAGCCCTGAATTTATGAAAAGCTACGCGGTTCCTTACGTAGAGAGCTGGCTGAATGCTCTTGAAAAGGATGCACAGCGTCAAGGAGCAATTGATACGGCTATTCAAAAGCAAATCATGAGCTTTGTAGAAGAGAATCATTCGAAAATTGGACAGCTTGTTCAAGAAAACTTAGATAAATTAGATGATGAAACACTTGTGGATATGATGGAAAACAATGTCGGAAAAGATTTGCAGTGGATTCGAGTGAACGGAGCTCTATGTGGATTCTTGATTGGTATTGTATTAACGGTTATTAAATTAGCGGTGTAAAAAAAGAAGCACGCTCCTTTTGGAGTGTGCTTTTTCTATTAATCATCTAGTTCTACACTGATTACGTCACCGTTTTTGGCATCTACTGAAACAGTTGCTTCACGTTTATCAGCTGTGTCAATTTCAATTTCATATACTAAACGGTTGTTTTCTTGGTCTAGATCCGTTTCATTGACGGTTCCTTTAGCACTCTTTAAAGCTGTTTTTATCGCTTGATCTAATGAAATAGCAGGGGAAATGTTTTGAAGTTCCTCTTCTTTCTCATCTTCATCGTCTTTTTGCTCTTCATCAAATTCAATGATTTTACCGCTGCTGCTGTCAATGTCTACATCGTATTCTTTATTACCTTTTGTGACGTCTACTTCATATTGTTTAACGCCGTCATCTATGGCTAATTGGATATTTGTAATGTCGCCGCCGTCTGTTTTTTGAAGGGCAATGTCTTTTGCCTTTGCTTCTTCAATCGTTGTGGTTTGCTTCTTATCATTGCTTTTGGACTGGTCTGTCATTGCATATGCGCTTGCACCTAATCCACCGACTAGTACTGCACTGGCTAAAACGGTTGTAATAACTTTCATATGTTATGGCCTCCTCGATTTATTGTTAAGACTATCTTAGCCAATGAACTTTAAAGGGAAAGAAGAAGAAGTTTAAAATTTTCTTAGAAATAAATAAAAATAGATAAAAAAAGCACAGCTTTCCGCTGTACTTTTAATCATCGTCAGTTTCATAGGTGATGGAATCTACATGTCCAGAGTAAGCATTGATCATCACTTTAGCTTCTCTTGTTTTAGACTGATCAATTTCGACTTCGTAGAAGGTTTGGCCTTCTTCCTCTTCTATTTCAACTGAGGAAAACGTTCCTTTTACTTTTTGTAAAGCAATGTCTCTTGCTTGTTCCATTGAAATGAGAGGCTCGTCGGATGTAGGAGAAACTGGTGGCTGCTCGCTCTTTTTTTGCTCTTCTTCTATATTATTTTTAGTTTGAGTAGACGTTTGTTTCTCTACTCTTTGTTTGATTAATGACTGGACTTCTCCATTTTCTCCATTTACTGTGATGTGGTATGGAATATCATTTTTAAGCAAAGTGATTCGATAAATCGGTTCATCATCTTTTTGGGAAAAGCTTGCATTTTCAATAGTGCCGCCATATTTTTGCTGAATCATACTGCTGACGTCCGATTCCGATAAAATTGTATCAGGCCGATTCACTGCTTTTGCTATTCCGTAAAAGCAAGCTGAACCAACAGCAAGAAAAATAAGTATAAAAAGCACCGTTTTCTTCATACATTCACCTCCAGTATCTTAAAAAGTAGTATAGCAGGCCATTCTTAAAAATCTCTAAGAAAAGGCGAGAAATCAAAGAGGAAAGGAAACCGTTACTGATGTCCCTTTTCCTTCTTGGCTGTTAATCTCAATACGCCCGCTATGAGCTTCTACAATCTTTCGAGCAATGGATAATCCAAGTCCAGAACCACCGGTTTCTCGATTTCTTGCTTTATCTACGCGAAAAAAGCGTTCATACACGTTTGATAAGTCTTCTTTTGCAATACCAATTCCTTGATCTGTGACCGTAATCATAAAGCTTTCGCTTCTTGTTATGGTTACCTCTACCGCTTTTTCACTATATTTAATGGCATTATCTAAGAGGATGTACAGCAGCTGCTTTAAGCGTTTTTCATCCGCTGTTACGACGGGATGATCCGTTTTTATATTTAAATAAATGGTTCGTTCAAAAGCTCGTTCTAGATGCTTAATTGTTTGGTTACAGACGGCCGCCGCATCTACGTGTTCCATGTGAAGCTCCCGCTGCGACTCATCTTTCGCAAGCACCAGCATTTGAGACGTAAGCTGTTTCATGCGTAAAGACTCAGAGTGAATAGCTTCGATGGCTTCTTCTAAAATATCAGGCCGCTTCATTCCCCATCGTTTTAGCATATTGGCATAGCTTTCTACAACGGTCAGGGGTGTTTTTAATTCATGAGAAGCATCGGATACGAACTGCTCTTGTTTTTTATAGTTTTCCTCTAATAAATCCATCATATTATTGAAGGTGTTGGCCATTTGATCTAACTCATCTTTAGAAGGAGAAGAGAGGTCAATTTTTTTGAATGTGCGAGACACTTGAATTTCTTCCATAGTATGAATAAGAGATTTGATAGGCCGCAAAATAATTTTACTTAAAAGCCGTCCAGCAAATATAGTTGGAATTAATATAACAAGAGAGGCAATGAGCAAGATAAATTTTAATGTCTGCAGAGATTGTTCCACATCTGCCAGTTGTTCCGTGACTTCCAAAGAAACAACTTCACTGTTCGTCCAAATGACAGGGGTGTGTGAAACCGCGTATAGATGGCCGTCCTCTTCTTTGATGCTTGTTTGTTCATTTGAATAATAGGAATAAGGTAAGTCCTGAAGCTCTTTCGTTTGATCCGTAACGGATACAACTAAAGGACTGCCGGATTTAGGTAAAATACGAATCATTCCGTTAGGAGGCAAATAGGCACGAAGCAAATTGGATTGTTTAACCGTCGCACTCGTTTGCTTTAGCCCATTTGTTACATTGCTTGTTTCTGCTTGCAAACGTTCAATTGCGTTGTCTTCCATGGTCTTCTTGAAGATGAAGTAAATCGAACTGTTTGCAATTACTAGCAGAATAAAAAGCAGCGCAGTTGATGTAAGAATAATCTTTGTTTGTAGTTTCATAAGCTACTCCTTCAGCATGTAGCCAACGCCGCGCACTGTTTGAATGTAAGGAGTTGAAAATGAAGCATCAATCTTTTTACGTAAATAACGGATGTATACGTATACAATATTTGTGTCTCCGTAATAATCAAATCCCCAAACGTTTGTAAGAAGCTGTTCAAAGCTCAGCACTTGATTTTTGTTTTGAAGCATATAGACAAGTAAATCATATTCTTTAGGGGTCAGCTCAATAGCTTCATTTTCACGCGTAACTTCTCGCGTTTTTTCGTTAACGACTAAATTGCCTAGTTGAAGAGTGGCTGTTTCTTGTTCAGCAGTCGATGTTGATGCAGGATGGCGAAGCCATACGCGAATGCGGGCAAAAAGCTCTTCAATTTGAAAAGGTTTTGTAATGTAGTCGTTTGCTCCTAAATCCAGTCCGCTTACCTTATCAGGAAGGGCGTCTCGAGCTGTTAATAAGATAACGGGCGTTTGATCATCATTTGCTCGAATGCGACGAAGTACTTCGAGTCCGCTCAGTTCAGGAAGCATCACATCTAAAAGCAGCAAATCCCAATCGTGTTCTTGAAACTCTGCCAATCCTTCTGTTCCAGTGTAAGCCATGCCCGTTTCGTACCCTTCATGTTCAAGCTCGAGCTGAATTAAACGAGCAATTTTGCGCTCATCTTCTACTATTAAAATTCTGCCTTTACTCAACAAAAATTCCCCCTTGTGTCTATGTATAGTTGCGTACATTATAGCACGGAGAGATTGGAGGTGTATAAAAACAGCCGGAGGTTAGTCCGGCTGTTGATCTGCTGAAAGAGGAAGGTGCAAGATAATGGAAGTGCCTTCGTGAAGAGTAGATCTTACTTCGATATGGCCTTTATGAAGTTCACAAATAGCTTTTGCGATGCTCATGCCAAGTCCAGCACCTTCTGTTTTTTCGGTTGTATTTGTGCCGCGGTAATAGCGGTCAAATAAATTTTTCTGCGTTTCTTCATCCATTCCAATTCCATCATCTTGAATCGTAATCAAGACGCGGTCACTTTTTATCGCGGTTGAAATCGTAATGGTAGTGTTCTTAGGGTTATGCTTAATAGCATTAAAAATTAAATTATCAAGCATTCGTTCAAACCAGCGCGGATCAGCTTGAGTAAAAGGTTGAAGAGGAGCTGGCACATAAGAGAAGTGAACATTTTCAATGGTTCGATCGTTAACGAATTTTAAAGCAATATGCTGAAGTAATTGATGAACATCCACTTTTTTTGTTTCTAAAACAACTACGTTATTTTTAAGCTTAAAGGCCAATGAAAAATCTTCTACAAGCTCCACCATGTATTCACTTTTATCACGCAGCGTTTGGCCAATTTCTTTTAACTCTTCTTCGTTCCAATTGTAATGGCCGCTTTCAAGCATATGGCCATATCCTTGAATCGTCGAAAGAGGTGTCCGCAAATCATGGGATATTCCCGTCATCCATTCTTCGCGAGTGGATTCTAGCTGCTTTCGTTCTTTTTCAGCTAAACTAAGTTGCTCCGCCATCTCATAAAAAGCGGTGATTACTTCTGAATATAGGCGATATTGAAAGCGTACTTTTCCATTCTTCCGAAAGACGCGCTTCCGCTCTTTTTCTGTTAGCACTTCTGAATAGTTTCCGCTTCCCATGCGCCCGAGCCAGCTGGTGAAGAGAAGTAAGGGTCCGCCGTAGCGAAAAGCGTTCCAGATTGAAATAGAGATAGTTGCTAAAAGAACTAAAGCAGCAACTATAACTGCGCCAACTACTGTTTTTTTAATAATTGAGTAGTCAGAAATAGTTTGATGTTTGTTAGGGGTATGAAAAACCCATGAATAATTTTTCTTTGAATCATGAAAAATTGTAGCTGTAGATTCATATTTATCTTTTTCTATTTTGCGGGAAATAATGTCTAAAGGCTCATACTGCTGTTTTTTTTGGGACATTCGAAAGGAAGAGACAACTTCGCCTTGGTTATTAATAACTTGCAGAGAAGCACCTTTACTTAATAACTGCTTTTCTAATTGAGGTACTTTTTCCGTTATTGGAAGGCCGCCTTGGCTGTAATTTTTATATAAATCGTATAGCTGGTCTTTTAATTTATTTTTATAGCCTAGTATGTAATATGTGGGTTGTACAAGAAATGTGTCCAGTTCTGTGACGATATGATAGTCTCGAAATTTTTTCTGTTTTTCAATATCGAGAAGTTGAGCAACTGTATAATGCTTAGGGATATTCTTAGGAGTATTGACTTCTCCAATTACATCTCCTTGTTTGTTCAGTACTTGGTACCATAATCCTTCTTGTTTCAACCGTTTTTCTAAATCTGCTGAAATGGTTGCTTTCCCATTTTTAACTGTTGTGTCCGTAGTTAATACGCTAAGTGATCCAGAGGGCAAGTCTCTTTTGATGTCTTGCTTTGTAAGGTAATAGCCTAGAAATATTAAAGCACAAAAAAGAATGCAGCAAACACATGCAATAACTGCGATAAACTGAAATGAAAAATGAAAGGTCAACCTTCTTTTAATTGATTTCATATCGCTTTTCCGTTCACTAATTTATACCCAAGACCTCGTACCGTAACTAAATGTTTTGGACTGCTAGGATTATCTTCGATTCGTTCTCGAATTCTTCGAATATGTACAGTTACTGTATTGTCGTCTACAAACTGATTATATCCCCAGACGGCTTCAAGCAGCTGTGATTTAGAAAGAACAATATTCATATTTTTACAAAAGTGAAGAAGCAATAAAAACACTTGTGCGGGGCAAGAAACCGTTTGACCGTCCACAATGAGTTCTCCTGCCGATTCATCTACAGTAAAACGATCAAACTCATAGCGATTTGAAGATTGTGGTTCCGTTCTTATAGAAGTTCCTTCAGTCAGCGCTTGCTTTCTGCGCAGCCGTGCTTTAATTCGTGCTGCAATTTCTAAAGGATTAAACGGCTTAGTTACGTAGTCGTCTCCTCCCATGGCGAAACCCGTTAGTACATCCAAGTCGGATACTTTGGCTGTTATGAATAAAATATACGCGTTTGAGAGCTCACGAATTTTAGGACAGATATCAAATCCGCTTTGATCGGGAAGCATTACGTCCAACAAAATAATATCAATTGTTTGATTATGTAAAACATCCAGCGCTTCTTGAGCGGTGTGAGCTTTATAAATTTGGTTGAATCCTTCTTTTTTTAATACTGTCTCCAGCATTTTGACGATGGCAATTTCATCATCAACTAGCAATATAGACGCATCTTCCAACGTAAATCACCTCTGTTTCATTTCATACGTATTCGATTTTAGCATAAGAACATTACGAAAAGATTAACAAAATTGGAAAATGTTAAGGAAAAGATAATCTCCTGGTTATTTTCTTGAAAACTTCATTTCATATACTATATGCACAGACACATAGTAAAGGAGTTAAAAGGATGAGTAATGATTTTAGGCGGGTTAAAGTAATTGATAGTATGAGAGGATTCAGCTTGTTTGGTATTTTACTAGCGAATATGCTGATTTTTCAATATGGCATTTACGGAAAGGATATGATTCATCTCTTCTCGCTATCACCAAGTGATTCAGCAGCCTATGTCTTTTTAAAAGTTGCGGTAGAGGAAAGTTTTATGCCGATTTTCACCTTTTTATTTGGCTATTCAATGGTAAAGATGAAAGAAAGCTTAGAAAGAAGGAAGCTAGGCGTAAAAAGGCATTTCTTTCGCCGTTTTCTTCTACTTCTAGGGTTTGGCTTACTGCATGGAGTGTTTTTATGGGAAGGAGATATTCTTACGTTTTACGGAATGATGGGAGTATTTTTACTACTTTTCTTCTTAAAGCGTAAAGCCAAAACACTTTTGGTGTGGGCATCGATTTTGCTGGTCCTTACAGGAGCAGCCGGATACGGTTCATTAAACGATAATATGTATCTTCTTAGTGATAAACAAACGCTTACGACATATGTAAAAGATACGATTCATGTGTATGGAAGCGGAACTTATGAACAGATTAAAGACCACCGTAACAATGTTGATCCGATGAATGTGGCAGGATATAAATTTGCTTTTGCCTTCTTGTTTACACCATTTATAATGGGCGCTTTGTTTTTATTTGGTATGTATGCAGGAAAGAAAAAATGGTTTTACGACGTTTCAGCTAATCAAAAACAGTATGGCCGTTGGGCGGCTGCGCTGATTCCGCTTGGCTTGCTGTTAAAAGGAACTATGTACCTGTGGCCGGATGCTAATTGGGCTGGTTCTACACATATGTTAGGTGGGAGTCTTCTATCTCTTGGTTATATTGCAGGCTTTGCTTGGCTATATGCGAAATACGAGAAGTCATTTTTGATAAAGGCTTTTGAAAGTGTAGGCAGGATATCGCTTAGTAATTATTTAATGCAAACGGTCATATGCACGACGATTTTTTACGGTTATGGATTAGGTTATTTCGGAAAACTCGGCATGATTGCAGGGATTTTTGTCTGCATAGGTATTTACGGAATTCAGCTTATCGGCAGCTATATGTACGTACAAAAATTTCAAACTGGACCGGTGGAGAAGCTACTGCGTATATGGACAAATTTTTCTTGGAGTGGAAAGCCCAAAGAAAAAAAAGCTTTACCGGCGGAAGTAAATCATCCTTTTGTTGGATGATAGCAGTCAAACTTATTTAAAAGGAGATTTTGGAAATGTGGGCTATTAGTGTAAAAGAGTTTCAAAGCTTATTTAAAAGTATTAAATCAATTATCGTTATTTTAATCGTATGCGGTGCTTCCTATGGAATAGCCCATATAGTTAGTCAACTTGGAGGTCAACTGACGAGTGCACAGATTCAAGATGGAGCCAACGGGGGAATTTTGGTGATGCTTCTCGGGTTCGGACCTTTATTTATTTCAAGTCTTTCTCATAATGTTATTAATCAAGAAATTAAAACAAGAACAGCAAGGTTTTTAGTTACCAAAACATCAAGAGAGCGTATTGTACTAGGGAAATTCTTAGGTATTTGCTGTTTCTGGCTTGTTTGTATCTCTATTTCATTTCTACTGATTGCGTTTATTTCGCATCATTTTTCTTTTTATATATTTTTAGAGTGCCTGCTATTTACCGTTTGTATCATTTCATTTGTTTTAATGCTTTCAGCTTTAATGCCAAGCCCAACTCATACTATGTTTTTATCAATTATTTTATCGTTTGTTCTACCGGTACTGAGTGGATGGAGCATATTTTCATCAAAAGCGTACATTGCATGGTTTAAGTATGTGACACCCTACTACTATTTAAAGCTGGAGAAAGGGTATCTAACAGTTCTTCTTATTTTTGCAGCACTTTGTTTAGGTACGGCACTTTGGAGTTTTAAAAGGAGAGAAGTATAATATGTATGCTATTGAAACAAGTAAGTTAACTAAAAAATATGGATCTAATACAGTTGTTAACGGTATTAATTTACAGGTGCCACAAGGAGAAATTTACGGGTTTTTAGGAAGAAACGGTGCGGGAAAGTCTACATTTATTAATATACTTACCGGTGTTTCATTTCCTTCAGCAGGAGAATTTACGCTGCTGGGACAGAGTGATATTGATTTAGACCTTCAGAAGAAAATAGGTGTGCTTCCTGACTGTGCTAACTTTTATGATGAGATGACGGCGCTCAATCATTTGCGCTATTTTTTAAAGATAAACGGCCAACGTTTTTCGAAAGAACACTGTAGTAATGTACTGAAGAAAGTAGGATTAGAAGGACATGACCATCAGAAAATTGGAAAGTTTTCATTTGGAATGAAAAAGAAGTTAGGAATTGCTCAAGCAATTGTAACAGACCCAGATCTTATCTTTTTAGATGAACCAACTTCTGGAGTAGATATTGAATCTGCTCTCCACATTCATGAACTAATAAGAGAACTCCAAAATCAAGGCAAGACGATTTTTATGACGTCTCATAATTTAAATGAAGTTGAGAAGATTTGTACGCGTGTAGCGATTATGAAAAATGGGGTCATTTTAATAGAAGGTACAATGGAAGAGCTGCGCTTTCAATATCAAGCGAAAAAAACGGTGATGATCAAACATGATCCTTATCCAAACAGTCAAAAAGAATACATTCAACAGTTTTTCCGTACGTTGAGTCCCGAAGTTGAATACCATCGCATGTACACAAAAGTGATGCTTCAAAAAGAAAGAAATATTCCTCTTATTATTCGCGAATTGATTCAATGCGGCATTGACATTTATCAAGTTCACGTCGAAGAACCTTCTTTAGAAGAGATCTTTTTGCAAAAAAATATTGTGGATCACTCACAGGTGAGTTAATGGGCGAAAGGCGTTGATTTACTATTGAGCCTGAATACATTATTTATAAATACCAGTTAGGAAGCTTCTGACAAAAACATGTTCATTTTCTCAAGAAACTGATAAGATAGCTAATGACATTTAAAAATAAGAAAGGATTTCGATTATGTTATCAGCTATTAATTCAGTAGATTATACCATCTTCCAGACGGTGAATCAGTATGCCTCACACGTAAAGCCTCTAGATTCGCTGATGGTATTCTTTGCAGATTATGCCCAGTATGTACTTATCGTTTTACTCGGCTTGTTTTTACTTATTAATAAAAACGGCAGCCGTGTTGTAGCATTTCAAGCTTTGTGTGCTTGTGCCACAGGAGTCATTATCAATAAAGTGATTAGTTTATTTGCTTATCGAGATCGTCCGTTTATCTCTCACCACGTGAATCAGCTTATTGATCACGCCGCAAATTCTTCATTTCCAAGCGATCATGCTACATCTGCATTAGTTATCACTTTTACCATTTGGCTGCATTTCAAACGTTCAGGGCGCATGTGGGTTGTCATGGGCGTACTCATTGCCTTTTCACGCGTATGGGTTGGCGTTCACTATCCATTCGATGTGTTAACAGGAGCCGTTTTAGGCTGCGTGCTGGCGCTGTTTATTCATTATGTTATTTTTAATACGAAACTGATGAGAGCTATTACCAACTTGTCTATTTTTCGGAAATCTGCTTATGACGAACAGTCTCAATATTATTAAGAAAAAGTCGCAAATACGCGGCTTTTTTTATTGGGAAATTTTTAATGTATTTAATACTTGTTTTTTAAAATTAAATTGTGTAAAATTAAATTACAGAAATGATAAATAAAAAACTTTTAATAAAATTAATGAAAAAGAGGAGCGGTTTATACATGAAAGCTTTATACGAAACAACAGTCGTTAACACAGGTGGAAGAACAGGAGAAGTTCACTCTTTAGATAACATCTTTAACTTAGACGTTGCAACACCTCCAGCGCTTGGTGGAGAAGCAACAACAGCAACAAACCCAGAGCAGCTGTTTGCAGCTGGATACAGTGCTTGTTTCAACAGCGCGTTAGAATTTATGTTAAAAAAACATAACGTAGAAATCAAAAGCAGTGAAGTAAAAGCTACTGTTCAGCTGCTTCCCGATAAAGCTGATCAAGGAGTGAAAATTGGAGTAGCGCTTGAAGCTCATATCGAAGGTTTAGATTTAGAAACAGCGAAAAAATATGTAGACCTAGCTCACTCATACTGCCCGTATTCAAAAGCAATCAGCGGTAACGTAGACGTAACGGTAGAAGTAGTTTAATTGCTTTAAAAAGCCCTGCTAAGCATGTAAAGTTTAGCAGGGCTTTTCTATTTGAATTTTCTCTATTCATTTGTAAGCGGTACTAGTATAATGAAGAAGAAAATGAATTATTCGCACAGTTTAGGTGCTCTTACATAGCGTAAGAGGTAACAGGGAATCGAGTGCAAATCTCGAGCGGTCCAGCCACTGTAAGCAGGGAGTTTTCTATCTTATCGTCACTCAAAACGGGGAAGGCGGTAGAAAATGATGATCTCAAGCCAGGAGACCTACCTATTCTGTACACTTGACTCTTCTAGGAAAGAGGCGGTGTATCAAGGTACGCAGTGAGCAATTGCTGTTTATTTTCATATGCCGACACATCCTCAATTTCTATAGAATTGAGGCTTTTTTACGTTTTATTTTAAAAAAAGGAGTGTAGGAAATGGAAGGTTTATCAGTTTTTTTACTTGTCTTTTTATTAGGAATCAGGCACGGATTGGATGCAGATCACTTAGCTTTTATTGATGGCCAAACTCGATATAATTGGCGAATGGGCAGCCGTTTTGCCCCGTGGGTCGGAACGCTGTTTTCACTAGGTCACGGAGGAATGGTGGCCGTCACGGCCGGGGTGCTGGGCGTAGTGATGAAGAATTTTACGTTTCCATCGTATTTCGATCATTTTGCATCTTGGGTATCCATTATCTCTCTCTTTCTAATCGGGACATTAAACACATATCATTTGCTTCGAACCAAAAATAAAGAGGAAGAGTTTCAGCTGAGCGGGTTAAAAGGGAAGTTTATTCCAAAAATCGCAAAAGGAACAACGAATCCTTTTTTAATTATTCTTGTAGGAGCATTGTTCGCTTTAGCAGCCGAAACGGTCAGTCAAACGGCCGTGTGGTCTCTAGCTGTAGGGAACGCAGGCAAGTATACGCCGCTTTTGTTGGGACTAGTGTTTATGTTTGGTATGATGCTAACAGATACAATCGATTCATTGATTGTACATAAAATGGTGAATGAATCGAGTAAATTTGGACAATCTGCTTCTCGCTTGATGGGCTGGGTTATTGTTGTCCTCGCGTATGGTGTGTCGTTCTATTTAGCATTCACTTTCTTTAACCCATGGGCCGAAGTAAACTTTGAAATGGTTGGCGTTATTCTGTTTGTTTTTTTAGTGTCTATGTTTGTTTTTGTGAGTGTGAAGTCAAAAGGGAAAAATATTAAAATAAATGTCAATTAGTCAAACGAAAGCTTTAATCTGTTGAAGATTGAAGCTTTTTTGTATGAATTTGTTGAAGTTTATGGCTATTTTCGGTCGGTTATGAATAAGTTAAAGTATTATCTGTATTTAAAGGATGGAAAATTGTCTGAAAACCATTATAATTAAGGATAATTTAAGATCGTTATGTGAAACGTAGAACATAGTTATACGTACGATAAATAAAAGCATTTAATGCAAGCAGCAGGGGTTGTTTGGAGGAGGAATTGATTTGAGTCAGGTAATGGTAGAACAAAATGTATTTAGTTATTTAAAAGAACACGAACAAGAGATGCTTGAAGATTTAGTCGGATTTGTGAAAAAAGAATCACCGTCCTACAGCAAAGAGTTAGTAGATCAGTGTGGAATGTATCTAACGCAGCTATTTCAAAAGCGTTTAGGGGTAGGGTACGAAATCATAGAAGAAAAAGAAGTAGGAAACCATTTGAAATTTACGATTGGAGAAGGAGAAAAGCAGCTTTTAATTATCGGTCACTTTGACACGGTATGGGAAAAGGGAAGGCTGAGTCTAAGAACAGAGGGAAACAAGCTGTACGGTCCGGGAATTTTAGACATGAAAGGCGGCATTGTCCAATCTATATGGGCGATTAAAGCGATTCAAGAGCTTGGCTTATCGCTCGATAAAAAAATTGTGTTTTTCTGCAATTCGGATGAAGAGATTGGGTCAATTTCTTCTAAAAAATACATTGAAGAAGAAGCACAAAGAAGTGAAGCAGTGCTAGTAGCGGAACCGGCGGTGGCGGGTTCAGGTGCGTTAAAAACGTCGCGCAAAGGAGCGGGGATTTTCACCGTAAAAGTATGGGGACGAGCAGCACACGCGGGTAATCACCACAAAGAAGGAATCAATGCGATTGAAGAGCTGGCGCGCCAAGTGATTTTCTTGCAGGGCTTAACAGATTATGAAAAAGGTACAACGGTGAACGTTGGGACATTTACGGGAGGCAGCGGTACAAATGTAGTGCCGGAATATGCAGAAGCGCACGTGGATTTACGTGTTTCTACAGAAGAAGAAGCAAAACGCATGACGGATATTATTTTGAATTTAACACCCATTTTAAAAGGGATTAAGCTCGAAGTAACGGGAGGTATGAATCGTCCTCCGATGGTCAAGTCTAAACAAACGGAAGAGCTATTTGAATGCGCTCAGTCAATCGCGGCGAAACTGGGTATGAAATTGGAAGAAGCAGCTGTGGGCGGCGGAAGTGATGGCAATTTTACAGCGGCCATTGGTGTTCCCACCTTGGATGGATTAGGAGCATGCGGAAAAGGAATACATGCGGAATATGAACATATTCAAATTGATACGTTGTCCGAGCGTTCTTCTTTATTTGCGAATTTGCTGCTGCAAATATAAAAAAAGCCCGCCTCAAACGGCGGGGACTAATCTCAAAGCTTATATTGGGAGAGTATAAGCTTTCTTTTTTTATTTACTGCTTTCTTCTTGAAGAGAAAAGGCAGTTTCTTTCTTTTTGAATACCACTGCATCAAGAGCAAGGAACTGGCTTCCTGCAAGAAATAAGTGAGCAGACATGGCAATTAAGGCAATATCAAACTCAAACCCGCCAACAAATCCGCTTTTAAGCTTGGCTGTAAAAATGGCGCCAAGCATAACTGCCACAAATAAAGCAGATACGACTCTTGTTGCTAGGCCAAGAATAATAAGAATCCCACCTACGAGTTCAATGGTTGCAACAATATATGCCATGAAACCAGGGATTCCTAAGCTATCGAAGAACCCTACTGTATTTTCAATCCCGCCTTGCCATTTTTGAAAGCCGTGTACTAAAAATGTAAAACCTAATACTAAACGAATAATAAGTGAACCAATTTCGACGTTTTTATTCACTTTACTTCCCCCTTTAAGTGTATTTGAAAAACACTACATTATGTAGTGTAAAAGCCCGAAAAAAGAAATGTAGCAATTAAATCAGAAAGTCTTTCTTATTTGGATAATTTTACAACATTATGAACATCACACTACAAATTGTAGTGTGATGTTTGTCCTCAGTCAAGTGAAAATATAAAATTAGACCATTTGGCATACGAAAATTTTCTGAAGAGCACTTGAAAAATCCTTTAATTATGTACAATTTAGTCCCTTATTTTCAATCTTATTCTCCAACATGCTATACTGATGGCGGAGGTGTTACGATGCGTTTAGAAAATAAAAGAGTTATTGCGCTTGTTAGTGCAGACTTTGAAGATCTAGAACTATGGTATCCAGTGATGCGTCTTCGAGAAGAAGGAGCAGAAGTACACTTAGTTGGAGAAAAAGCAAACGAAACGTACATGGGGAAATATGGTGTTCCAGCCGTAGCGGACTACGCGTTTAAAGATGTTGATCCAGCTGAATATGACGCTATTTTAGTACCTGGGGGCTGGGCGCCGGATAAACTGCGCCGCTATCCTGAAGTAATTGAAATGGTTCGTCATATGGATGAACAGCAAAAGCCAATCGGCCAAATCTGCCATGCAGGATGGGTATTAATTTCTGCAAAAATCTTAGATGGCCGAAACGTAACAAGTACGCCAGGAATCAAAGATGATATGGAAAATGCGGGAGCTATTTGGCATGATGAAGCAGTCGTAATCGACGGCCACATTATTTCAAGCCGCCGTCCGCCAGACCTTCCTCCTTATGCAAAAGCATTTGCTGATGTACTAGCAGAGCAATAAGAAAAAAGCCGAAACCACATTGGTTTTGGCTTTTTTATAAGATCCGCTAAAAAAAGAAATGATAAAGTAAATAAAAAAGTATCATTAAAAAAGCGAGCAGATGCATCTGCTCGCTTTTGTTCGTGTTTCTTATCAGTAACTTGCTTTTGCAAGTGTAAAAACAAAATGATTACTTTCTTTATAAAATCCATGATTACGGTTTTTGTATGTTTCGTTGTTGTTAGGGCACAATTAGCATTGATTGTGCTTGCATGGATTTCATCCATTGCCGCGGTTTGTTTTTCCACATGATCGATTAACCTAAACGACGCAAGCCCTACCTCTCTTGCATCCTTACGGCTCCGAAGCCGATCCAGTGTGAATAAGTTTTGTTCAAAGACATGTGTCGAATGCCAGTATTTTTACCTTGCATTGTACGATACATCCTTTCAAGTTACTTTCACTATGTCCAGCTCTTAAAGAAAAGCCGGAAATCTAAATATAACACCTCAGTTGATCTATGTCAAATAGAAAATGTGATTTTTTCACGTGAAACAATTGCAGCTAAAACATGGTTAAATAAAGGGATATCTTTTTTATATGGAAGAGTTTTTTGATACGATAAGTTAGAGGAATCCTAGAGGAGGATGAAAAATGAATAAAAATGAACAGTTTCGAAATGATGTATTGAGAAGTGTAGAATCATTAACATATGAACAATTAAATCAACAGCCAGCATCTAATACATGGAGCGTTATGCAAGTATTAGAACATTTATATTTGATGGAGCGCATGATTGTTTCACGTGTAAAGGATCAGTTAGAAAACGGTGTGGATCAGCCGACTGAAGATAAGCCGTTTCATTTAGCGGTAGACCGTTCGCGAAAAGTAGATGCACCGGCTCAAGTTACGCCTTCTAATGAAAAGCAGACATTAGAAGAAATGAAGAGTAAGCTGGCAGAATCAAGAGCAGCTTTAATAGAGCTAGAAGAAACAGCAAGTGAAGACAAGCTAAAGCAAAAATCATTTCCACACCCTGTGTTTGGGTTAATGGATTTAAAGCAGTGGATTGATTTTATTGGCTATCATGAAAAGCGTCATCAAGAACAAATAGAAGAAATCAAAACAGCAATTGGTGCATAAAAAAACAGGCAGTCCGCCTGTTTTTTTATTTTTGGACCAAAATAGGATAGTCCGACATCATCCAAATACCAACACTATATGTTTGGGGATTATGATTCCCTACGGTAGAGCCTGTTTGAATCGTAAACGAGAGTTGCAGAGGATCTTGATCGTAATAAATAGTTTGCTTGGTGGAAGGGGAATAAAGGCGCTTCGGAGGGATTTTAGGAACCGTATCCGTCGTGTTAACAAAACAGCGGCTATTTGAAACAAGATTTGTGTATGTTTGAATGAATTGAGGATCACCTACTCGAGGAGCTCCGTAGTTGTACATTGTAACTTCCGGAAAAGATGCGTTTGTGGCGACATCTAAGGCATGAAGAGCAGCGAGTGCACCACCTAGGCTATGCCCTGTTATATAAAGTGGCTTGGGGGTAAGGGACTGATATGTTTCAAAAATTTCATCACGGCATGATTCGTAAACGGCTAAAAAACCTTCGTGGACGAGACCGGCTTGTTGATTGTATGGATAAGGGCGCTGCCGAATGCGAGCATCAGCAATCCAGTCTGCCTCAGATTGAGTTCCTCGAAAGGCAATTACGATAGAGTCATCAGATTCTAAAATAAAACCAAACCATTCTTGCACCCCTACGGCAGAAGCTTTAAACGATTTAATAAGCCGGTAGCCTTCAGGTACATCAAATGTGCCTCCCTGTGCGTATTGCTTATAAGCTAAGACGCACGCATAAAGAAGGTCTAGAGCTAAAGGACGATAAAATAAAGGCTCTATTCTCATCATTGTTTTTCACACCTTCTAATAGAAAATAACTCCTATAGCCTATGTGTTCCTGAGAAGAAAGGTGCAGATACCTCTCTTTTGAAAGCGATAATTACGGAATGTAAACGGTTTATCGTTAGGTGTTTTTGAGGGTTTTATAAAATTTTTTGTGTATTTTAACTAAAAATGAGTTTTAATTTAGAGTTTTATTGTTAAAACTTATAACTTAACTTATAATTTAAAATAGTCTGAATGAAAAAACAAGGGGGTTATCGTTTGGAGCAATTTGTAACGAGTTTGAATAATGTGCTATGGAGCACACCTGTTATTTATGGGTGTCTTGCGATCGGCCTGTTTTTCTCAATTTTAACGAGGTTTTTGCAGGTAAGACACTTAAAAGACATGGTTATGCTGATGTTTCAGGGTAAAAGCTCAGAAGCAGGAGTTTCTTCCTTCCAAGCCCTGTCTTTAGCACTGTCGGGACGAGTCGGAACAGGAAATATTGCTGGAGTTGCAACAGCTATCGCTTTTGGAGGTCCAGGAGCTGTATTTTGGATGTGGGCAGTTGCTTTTATTGGTGCTTCTAGCGCATTCATCGAATCAACACTTGCTCAAATTTATAAAGTTAAACAAGATGGCCAATATCGAGGTGGTCCAGCGTACTATATTGAAAAAGGAACAGGTATGAAATGGTATGGCATTTTATTTGCTATTGCAGCACTTGTTGCGATGAGTATCTTAATGCCGGGCGTTCAGTCTAACTCCATCGCGCTTGGCATCGACAACGCATTTGGCGTTAGTCCAACGGTTACAGCAGTAGGATTAGTTATTATTCTTGCTTTTATTATCTTTGGAGGCGTTAAGCGTATTGCAGGGGTGGCCCAATTCGTTGTACCTTTTATGGCACTTGGGTATATTATTTTAGCTCTTATTATTATTGCCATGAACATTTCAGAGTTGCCGGGAGTTATCGCTCTTATTTTTAAAAGTGCTTTTGCATTAGATTCTGCTTTTGGAGGAATCGTTGGTTTAGCTGTTTCTTGGGGAGTTAAGCGCGGCATTTATTCAAACGAAGCAGGACAAGGGACGGGTGCACACGCAGCAGCTGCAGCAGAAGTTTCACATCCGGCGAAACAAGGCCTTGTACAAGCTTTTTCGGTTTATATTGACACACTGTTCGTTTGTTCAGCAACAGCGTTTATGATTTTATTCACAGGCATGTACAACACGGAAGGGCCAGGCGGTTCATTTATTATTTCAAATTTACCAGGTGTAGAAGCCGGGCCTGGATTTACACAAGCTGCTATTGAAACAGTGTTGCCGGGATTCGGAGCTGGCTTCGTGGCAGTAGCCCTATTCTTTTTCGCGTTTACAACGATTATGGCTTATTATTACATTGCTGAAACAAATATTGCTTACCTAACTCGCGGAAAGAACGGAAAGTGGGCTATGTTTGCATTAAAGCTTGTCCTTCTAGGAGCTACGTTCTACGGGTCAGTTAAACAAGCATCACTAGCTTGGGCGTTAGGAGATGTAGGACTTGGTATCATGGTATGGCTAAATTTAATTGCTATCTTAATTTTAGCTAAGCCTGCGTTAGTTGCATTAAAAGACTATGAAGCTCAGAAAAAACAAGGGGTAGACCCTGTGTTTGATCCCGTTAAACTAGGAATTAAAAATGCAGACTACTGGGAGAAAGAATATAAGAAAGATGAGTCACAAGTTTCGTAAACAAGAAAATCCTCACATATGTGAGGATTTTTTTATGAAGAAAGTGAGACAGATGAGTTATTTAAGTTATATCGATCCTTCAAACAATGAATACGGTGTAGTTCTTCAAGCAGATGGTGAATTGCAAGCAGTTCGTAAAGCATTGTTGTTTCCGTTGAAAAAGGGTGATCCCCTCTGTTTTCTTCCTGCTTATGTGCCCAAAATCTTTGTTTTAAAGTCAAAACAAGCGTTTGATGCTGCAAAGAGCTTTTATATTGTTCATTTTGTAAGACGTTATGAAAGGAAGTGAATGTATCCCATATTACTTGATGTCTTGCACTTTGCAGCTGATGAGCAGGCAAGTAAATTAAATTACCAATATAGTAGACAGGCTGCCTCATAAGAGAAAGTTTCTTATATTCATAGTGGAATTTTCTCATAGCTGTACGAGTGAAATGATGAAACTTCCATTCTTTTCGCTGATACTCACAAAGCGTCTCAATTTTTTCAATTTCAGCGGAAAGCTGCTGAAATTGAAGCTTTGTTTGTTTATGACAAGCATGTACTTGGGAAAGTTCGCTTCCTCTTTGCTGTAAAACGCTGCTCATTTGTTTTGAGAGATTTTGAATTTTCCTCGTAATAATCGGTGTATAATTAGGAGGAAGAACGATGATATTCACAAGTGAAGAAGTAAGCAGCCCAATGCTGGTGGTCGCTAAGCGAATTAAAAACGAGATGAAATAATGATCGTGCACAATCGTCAGCATAGCCACTCCTGTTAGCGTGGCAACGAGTGTTCCTGCATGCAAACGCAATTTAGAACAGGATATAATAGTAGAAACAGCAACAAGCATATAGGTAAGCGGCGTTACTCCTAATAGAAATGTGTAAAGCATGGCAAAAGCAGCTCCGATTGCTGAAGCAGGAAAGCGGATGAACGCTTTTTTAATAGAATCGGCAGCTGTTGGTTCAATCGTAACAATAGCTGTAATAACAGCGAGCATATATAGCCAGCCGATAGACTGGCAAATGAGTGCAGTCAAAAAAAACGGCAATGCTTGTTTTAATAATACGACCGCCTAAAAAATTGAATTTTTTTATGTAAATCATTATGCATACCTTCTTTAAAACAGTTAGTAGTTTAATTATAAGGCATATTAAGGTGATAGGAAAACACGTCTTAAAAACTAGCTTTTAAAAAACGAATAAATATACTATAATTTGTTTAAATATTTAAAAGAGGAGTACGACTAATGAAACAATTAATAAATGAAGCAATTAATAAATTACAGGATACATTTTATGATGTAAGCAAATATATTGGACAAAACCCTGAACTTGGCCACGAAGAATTCAAAGCGTGCAAAGCATTAACGGATGTTTTAAAAGAACAAGGGTTCACAGTTGAAATTGGTACATGTGACTTGCCAACGGCTTTTACTGCTGTTTATGACAGTCAAAAGCCAGGTCCGTCGATTGGGTTTATGGCTGAGTACGATGCTTTGCCGGATCTCGGACATGCATGCGGACATAACTTAATTGGAACCATGTCGATTGCAGCTGGTATTGGTCTTAGTAAAGCAGTTGCAGAAACAGGCGGTAAAGTATACGTATATGGAACGCCTGCAGAGGAAACACGAGGCGGCAAGGTAACGATGGCCGAGCAAGGCACTTTTAATCATTTAGACGTAGCTATGATGGTACATCCTTATTACTGTCACCAAAAAAGCGGACGTTCTCTTGCGATGGATGCCATTCAGTTTGAGTTCTTCGGAAAATCCGCGCACGCAGCTGCTGCTCCTCATGAAGGAATCAACGCGTTAGACGGCGTATTACAAACGTTCAACAGCATTAATGCGCTTCGCCAGCATGTGAAGCCGGATGTACGCATTCATGGAGTGATTACAGAGGGAGGCAAGGCGGCCAACGTTGTACCGGATTATGCAGTAGCACAATTTTATGTCCGCGCTTCAACTCGTGCATATGTAGATGAAGTGACAGAGAAGGTGAAGGCATGTGCAAACGGCGCTGCTCTAGCCACGGGAACAAAATTAAAAATCTCAAACTATGAGTTTTCTTATGATGATATGCAAACGAATCAAACATTATCCGATGTCTATACAAATAATCTCATCTCATTAGGCGTGAGCGAACAAAGCATTACGGAAGACCAAGGCGATCATGGATCTTTAGATATGGGGAATGTAAGTCAGGTCGTTCCGGCTATTCATCCGTATATTCAAATTTGTGATGATTATTTTGTTTGTCATACGCACGAATTTAGAGAAGCAGCTTTAAGTGAGCAAGGAAGAGAAGCAATGATACTCGGGGCACAAACAATGGCATTAACAGGGTATGACGTATTAACAAATCAAACGCTGCTCCAAAAAATCAAAGAAGAATTTAATGCTACAAAGTAAGAGGTAATGATAAAACCATACCAAATAATACGCTTGCGACTGCAAGCGTATTATTTAGTATGAGAAGTGGGACTGAATGGTCCGGAAAATTTGACCGTGGCGCTGTTCATCGCTCGCGGCTCGAACAATGCGGCTTTGAATTCGAGCATTTGTGATTCTTCTAGCGATTGATTGATAAAATGGAACGGTTTCTACTTCATCTTTAATGGATTCAGAGACCCCTTCTTGAAAAGTATTTGGCAGTTTTATGTTTAATGAAATTTGTGGGTAGCTGCCTGATAAATCATAATAGGCCTTAGAAAACCAGTCAAAGTGTTTAATTTCATCCTGCCGAATACCTAATATAGCTTGTTGAACCTCATTATTAGGAGCCAGTTCTGCTAAGCGTGTATAGTAGTGAATAGCGGAAAACTCATCGTTTACAGCTTTGTTTATATCTCTTAGAAGCTGTTCGTCTAGCCTTGTATCATCTTCCCAATATTCTTCATGCCGGGAGTAAAATTCATACATATGGATATACCTCCTCACCGTTTTGTTCTCTTGTCGTCACCATCATCGTATGTATAGACGAGAAAAGACGTACATTAAAAGAAAAAAGTTTAACAAAATGGTAAAAAGGGTATGTGCAGAGAATAGTATCAAAAAAGACAGAGGTTATCTTATGATTAAAATTGTAGCTAAAACCAAAGAAGGAGCTATTAAAGAAATAGAAATGAATGAGATTCGTTCAAGCCATGACTTTCAATGGTATTGGGTTGATTTTTACAATCCCACCGAGGAAGAAAAAAAGCAGCTTGAACAATTTAATTTTCATCCTTTAGCAGTTGAGGACTGTTTAAATCAAGGTCAGCGCGCTAAATTTGAGTTGTATGATGAGCATTATTTTTTAGTCTATTATGCCCTTCATAAAGAAGAGCTTGAGCACTTAGAAGTATCTGCGTTTGTAGGGGATAACTTTTTAGTCACTTACCATATGGATAAGCTAACGAGCGTGGCTAGGGTATGGGAGCTTATCAAAAAAGACCCTGAGGCTACCGAAGATGGAACATGGGATATCATGTATGAACTCTTAGATCATACCGTTGACGAATACTTCCCCGTGCTTTATAAATTTGAAGATCACATAGACGACATTGAAGACAATGCAAAAGACGAACCTATGGATGAATTAATGAGGCAGCTTTATGACATCCGAAGTGATTTGTCACGAATGCGCCGCATTTTAAACCCCATGAGAGATTTAATGTATCGTATTATGTCAACTAATGCGTTAAAAGCAAAAGAGCAGGTTCGCTATTTTAATGACATTTATGACCACTTATTAAATATGATTGAAATTATGCAAGCAAGCAGGGATTTGTCAAATGATATTCGAGAAAGCTTTATGTCCATTAACTCGGATCGTATGAATTCAATCATGTTTACGCTAACGCTTATGTCAGCTATTTTCTTACCGTTGACGTTTATTGCTGGCCTCTATGGCATGAACTTTTCATATATGCCGGAACTGACGGGGAAATATAATTATTTTATTGTACTTGGCATTATGATTGGGCTTGTAGGCGTAATGGTCTTTGCCTTTTATAAAATGGGATGGTTTAAATATCGAAAAGGACCGAAACTATAAAGTAGATTGTTAACCTTCCTGTATAAATGTTAATCAACTCAGTAAAAATGAAATAAATAAGCGAAGATCTTATCTGACTCTAGATAAGATCTTTTTCTTGTGCTATAAACAAGAAAAGCAGGGAAGCGAGGGAAGAATGTGAAACACGGAAGAATGGGTCTGCGAAGCATCACGGTGCTGCTTGTATGCATGGTGGTGATTCTATCGCTATTGTTAACGGATTTATTAGTTAGCAGTTCAATTGGAAAAAATATTCGGGATCAACAGGCTGAAAAAGCTCGGACTATTGCTACGATTATTTCAGAATCAACGAACGTGAAAGAAGGACTAGAGACAAAAACACCTCAGTCAATTCAAGAATTCACTAAACGAATTCGTAAAAAATCAAGCGTCTTGTTTATCGTTGTTATGGATATGAATGGAATTCGGCAATCTCACCCAGATCCTAAAAAGATAGGAAAGAGGTTTGCCGGAGGCGATGAGCAAAAATCATTGCACGGGAAATCTTATGTATCTGTATCAAAAGGAACGCTCGATAAATCTCTGCGCGCTTTTGCACCTATTTATAATGAAAAAAATCAACAAATTGGCGCAGTAGCTGTGGGGATTTCTTTGAATAATGTAAATGAAGCAATTAGAGATGGGCATCGTCGAATTGTTTTAGGTTCATTAATTGGTTTATTTGTAGGCATTCTTGGTGCTATTTTATTAGCGAATTACATAAAGAAAATTTTATTTGGCTTGGAACCTTCTGAAATTGCTAAAATTCTAGAAGAGAGAAGTACCATGCTGCAGTCGGTTCGTGAAGGAGTGATAGCTGTTGATAAAGAAGGTAATATTACACTTGCTAATCGTTCTGCACGCCGCTTATTTGTTAAAGCAGGGTTAGCACCAGAGCCAATCGGTTTGTCTATTCGAGAATATATGCCCACCTCCAGGCTGGACGACGTTTTGTCTACGGGGGAATCTCATTACGATGAAGAGCAATTCATAAATGGAGTAGCCATTGTGGTTAACAGGGTTCCGCTAGTAGTAAACGAAGAGATTGTAGGGGCACTTTCTACGTTTCGGGATAAAACAGAAGTTAACATCTTAGCAGAACAGCTAACAGGTGTTAAAATGTATGTGGAAGCGCTTCGAGCACAATCGCATGAATTTATGAATAAACTTCATGTGATTTTAGGAATGGTACAGATGAATTATTATGATGAGCTAAAAACGTATATTCATCAGCTTGTTAATCATCGTGTCGATGAATCTAGTTCAGTGACTAAATCTATTAAAGATCATGCGTTGGCAGGGTTCCTCATGGGCAAAATGAGTTATGCTAGAGAGGAAAGCGTAGAACTGACGTTTTCCGCTGATGAAGTTATTCCAGAACTTTCAGATCCACACGTTACTCATCATCTCATTACCATTATTGGAAATTTAATTGATAATGCAATTGATTCAGTTCGTCATCAAGCCTCTAAAAAAGTGTCCGTTATGCTTGTGTATGAAAACAATAAACTTACAATTCAAGTCACGGATACAGGCTGCGGCATTCCTTCCGATACAATGAATCAGATTTTCAAGAAAGGCTTTTCTACAAAAGGCACGAGCAGAGGGTTTGGGCTGCATTTAGTGAAGCAAACGATTGATGAACTAGGTGGCCAAATCGTCATTGACTCATTTATAAATAGCGGTACCACATTCTATATTGATATTCCGTACGAAACAAGGAGAGATCAAGTTGATTAAAGTATTAATTGTTGAAGATGACCCAATGGTTGCTCAGTTTAATCAAAAGTACATTGAAGAGATAGAGGGGTTTACAGTGGTCGCTGTTGCTGATTCGGGTCATGAAGCCTTGGTGAAGGTAAATGAATATCAAGTTGATTTAGTGCTGCTTGATGTCTTTATGCCTGGACAAAATGGTTTGAAAGTTTTACAAGAGATTCGAACAAAACAAGAGGAAATAGATGTCATTTTTATCACCGCTGCTTCGGATGCCCAAACGATTCAGCAAGCTCTACGCTACGGAGCGATTGATTATTTGATTAAGCCTTTTACATTTGAACGCTTTTATCAAGCACTTTCGGCTTACAAACAAACATTTCGTACGTTAAAACAGCAACCTCAGCTTAACCAACAGGAATTAGACGGGCTGCTGTCTAATAAAAAAATAAAAGAAGCTCGGGTAGAGCCGTTGCCTAAGGGTTTAACGACAGGAACATTAGAAGTTATCGTAGAAGCCATTGAGCATCTTAAAGATCACCCTTTTTCGACTGATGATGTAGCTGAAAAAACGGGAATTTCAAGAGTGTCTATTCGGAAATATTTAAAATTTCTAACAGATATAGGTCTTCTTGGAGAAAGAATGACTTACGGCACAATAGGACGACCTGTGTATGCGTACTTATACAATGAACAAAACCGTCACTTGCTGCATCACTACCTCGTTGACTTTGAAAAATAAAGAGATTGACCTGTCAGAGACGTCCGGTGCTATTTTGTCAGTGTGAGAATATTTTACTGTAGAGTGCGGGTGAGTTAAGTGGTATGGTTGATAATAATAAAGGAAAAAACAAGTCGTTTGACTGAAAAAGAGGTGGTTTCTTGATTGAAAGCATAGAACGCTTGACTGAATTACTGTTATCAGGGAATCAAGATGAAGCTTGGAATATTGTGTGGGGAAAAAGACAGCAGGGTTTCGATACATTTTATATTTTTCAGCAATTCATTTCAGTGTCGATGGCTCAAATCGGTATGATGTGGGAAGAAGATGAAATTTCAGTGGCTGATGAACATTTAGCTACTACTACCTGTGACTATGTTTTGTCACGCTATCAATTGTGTATAGAACAAGAAGTTATTAAAAATGAAAAAAAAGGTCTATTTTTGTGTATAGAAAATGAACAGCATTTTTTAGGTTTAAAAATGATTTCCATTCTCTTTGAAGAGCACGGCTGGCAGACGAAACTTTTAGGAGCAGATTCTCCGCTTTTACATGCAACGCACGCTGTTGAACAATGGAAACCTGATTTAGTAGGAATCTCGTTCAGTTTAACTCATCATATAGAAAAAGCAAACGAATATATAGAAGGATTACAAAAGACAAAACATCAGCCGCTTATTTTAGTTGGAGGTCGAGTAGTTTCAAACTATAAGTTTCCTCTTGCTCAAACAAATCAAGTTCGGTTTATTGCACAGTTAAAGGAGTTGAAAGAGTTTTTTCATTATCAATCGATTAGGGGGATTAAGGTTGTCGACTATTAAATATGCTCCGCTTCCTGTTTTTATTATGGATGAGAAAATGAATATTCTAGCGCAATCTGATGAAGCAGCCGCTTTATTTGGAGAGGTTCAACATTTTTTAGAAATTGTTGACGAAGATAGTCAGATCAAAGCTAGAAAACGATTAGGGCAGAAGAAAAAAATAAAAACAGAATTAGTCATGCATTCGCGCAAAGCTAAGATGTCTCTTTATACCGTGAATTGCAAATGGGAGCAAGATAAGGCGCATGTGATATGTGTAGAGGAAGATTCTCAAATTAGAATTCTTTCAGAAAAAATCCAACAACATACAGCGCGTTTATCTGAAACAGACTTAGAACTGCTGCTGCAAAAAGAACGATTAGAAAAAGCAATGAACCGAGTTATAGAACTGTCGGGACCGTTTATTCATTTATCGAACAACATGGTGCTTATACCTCTGTTTGGTGATTTATTTGAGGAAGTCATCATGAAAAATGAACATCGGCTGCTCAGACAAATAGATGAAGACACGGTTGATCGAGTTATCATTGACTTTAATGGAATAGGTCAAATTGATGAACGAGGTGTTGCAGCCCTAGAACATTTAATATGGGAATTTCAGCTAATGGGTGTACAGATTTATTTAACAGGTGTGACACCCGATCATAGTCAATGGCTTCACCAGTATCATTTTCAAGCAAATGTAAAATCTATTAGTAACTTAGGTCAGGCCATTTATCAATTTTTTACAACGGCATGAAATGGCTACAAAAAGTGAACACTTCATATAAAGACAATAAGACAGGGGATCAATATTGATAAACAGGTGATTAAAATTTGGTGAAACACGCGCGTAAAGTAGCTTTAAGAATTTCAATTATATATATCATTATTGGCGCTGTATGGATCTTGATATCTGATAATATATCTAGAACATTAGCCCAAGGTCGTTTTGAAGTATATATTTTTTTTCAACAATACAAAGGTTGGCTTTTTATTTTAGCTACGGGGATTATTTTGTATGGGTTGGTATATAGGAGAGCTTATAAACTAGTGGAGTCCCAGCAAGAGCTCGTAGTAAAAGAACACGAACTTCAAACGAGCAATCAGCACTATCAATCTTTATTTAAACATAATCCCGATGGCGTTTTTGAAATCAGTAAAACGGGTGAAGTTCTTCTTGCTAATCCAGAAGGTGAAGCAATCGTTGGATACTCCAGTGAAGAATTGCAAAAGATGAAACCTTCAGCTCTTATCGCAGCTGAAGAGTTTGATATGTGTAAAGAGTATTTTAAAGAAGTGCTGAATGGAAAAGGTGCTAAGTTCGAAATGAATGTGATCAATAGAAAGCGAGAAAGACGGTTGCTTAGGTGTTCTTTGCTTCCCATCATCGTTCATAAGCAGGTAGTAGGTGTATTTATGATTGCACGCGATATTACTACATACCGTCAAGATGAAGAGCTTATGATAACCTCGGAAAAAATGTCCGTTATTGGACAAATGGCAGGTGCCGTCGCACATGAAATTAGAAACCCGCTTACTTCTTTAAAAGGCTTTGTACAGGTTATGCAAGCCTCTAAGGAAACAAATGACACATATTTAGATATTATGATGTCTGAAATCGACCGCATCAACTTAATCTCCAGTGAAATGCTCATTCTTGGAAAAAAGCAGCATGTATCTTTTGAAAAGACCAATTTATGCGGAATTTTAAAACAAGTTGTTACGCTAATGGAAGCGCAGGCCAATTTAAATAATGTTTCTATTTTATTGAAAGAAACAGCCAAAAGGCCTATTTATGTTTCTGCTGATTCAAATCAGTTGAAACAAGTTTTCATCAATGTGATTAAAAACGGTGTAGAAGCTATTATGGAGAAAGGTCATATTACAATAACAGTTGAAGAAAAAGATACACGAGCATTGATTCACTTTGAAGACAATGGAATCGGAATGAGTCAAGAGAGGATTGAACAAGTAGGAACGCCGTTTTATTCTACAAAAGAAGCTGGCACTGGCTTAGGGCTGGCCGTATGTTACAAAATCATGGAGCGTCATCAAGGTACCATGCACTTTAAAAGCGGTAAAGGAAAAGGGACAACGGTTATTATTGATATGCCAATTATAGAACGAAACAGCCGCCTCTCGTAGCTCAGAGAGGCGGCTGTTTTCTTGGAAAAGAGGAAGTAAGCAGCTGAACCCTTTGCGTCTAGATCCATATAGGACATAAAACCTCCTTCTTATACAAGTTTTCGTCCATAATAAAGAGGATCATATTGTTTTCTATAGAAGCAATAGTGTATCATAGTTGAAGCTATGTTTATTGATGTAGAAAAGTTAAGGTAACAACCGATTTTTCTACTGACGCATTGACAGGGTCCCTTGGGATAAGAAAGGTTTATTTATAAATAGAAATTAAGGTCAGTATTAACGCACATGGCCACTGATACATTCGTTTAATTGAAATGAAAAAAATCGTTTATAATATCGAGAAAAGCATGGAAAAGGAGATAGATATGAGTCAGTTTATAGAGACTTTACAGCCTTTTTTACAAGAGGCGTGGAAAAAAGCAAGGTTCAATGAGCCTACTGCTATTCAAACGAAAGCTATTTCAGAGATTTTAGCTAATAAAGATGTAATAGGAGAATCCCCAACGGGAACAGGAAAGACGCTGGCATATTTGTTGCCTGTCTTACATCGCATTCAGCCGGGACCATCTCATATTCAAGCTGTTATTTTAGCATCTTCCCATGAATTGGTTATGCAAATTCATGGTGAAATTCAAACTTGGTCGCAGGGAAGCGGTATTTCAAGCGCTGCGTTTATTGGCGGAGCAAATATGAAACGGCAATTAGAAAAACTCAAAAAACGTCCCAATATCATTGTTGGTACCCCAGGACGTTTGAACGAGCTAATTAAAATGAAGAAATTAAAGATGCACGAAGTCAAAACAATTGTGATTGATGAAGCGGATCAATTGTTTGTACCTGAGCATGTTCAAACGGTTCAACAGATTGTAAAAATGGCGTTAAGTGATCGTCAAATCCTAGTCTTCTCAGCTACTGTATCAGAACGTACCAAATCGCTAGCGAAAGATATGATGAACCACCCTCTTGAAATAGAGGTAGGAAGAGATGAACTTCCGGCTTCAAAGGTAGAGCATGTATACATCAAAAGTGAAGCTAGAGATAAAGTGGACGTGCTTAGAAAACTAGTTCGTCAAGAACAAATGAAAGCTTTAGCCTTTTTTAAAGGAATTGATACTCTAATCGAGTTTGAAGAAAAATTAATATTTAAGCGTGTAGAAGCAGGCTCTTTACACAGTGAAACGAAAAAAGAAGATCGTGCTACGACGATTAAAGGGTTTCGAAAAGGAGATTTCCCTGTCTTATTAGCAACGGATGTCGCAGCTAGAGGATTAGACATTAAGGGGTTGACGCATGTAATTCACATCGATGTTCCTCAAGATGCAGATCAATACGTCCATCGCTCAGGTAGAACAGGCAGATCGGGAGCAGAAGGTACAGTCATTTCTCTTGTGACTGAACGTGAAGAGCGAAATTTAAAACAAATCGCACGTGAACTTCAACTTTCATTAGTGAAAAAAGAGCTTTATATGGGTGAAATCGTGGATGACGGAACAAAAGAGCAGTCCCGTACAGCTAAAAAACCTTCAAAAAAGCCATTTAACAAGAAAAAGAAACAAAAAGGTCGAATGTAAACTAGGTATTCTTCCTTTTATAACAGCAGTGTCACAACCTAAAAAGCAACGTCTACTGCTTTATTACAGCAGCCTGGCGTTGTTTATTTTCTCTATTTTACCTGTATAAATAAGTAAAAAAAGAGAAATGTAGATATTTTTTCCTAGGTATGAAAATAGTTTGAATGATGGATTTTGTTTTTTGTAACCTTATTTTAACATTACTTTAAGAGACTTCTAATAAAAGAGGAAGAAGGACGTGGGGACATTTTATGGATGCAATTGATGATCTCTTTGACGACATAGAGCGAAGAAGAAAAAGTAAAGAATATAGTCGAGATGCGGATCAATTAGAATCATATTTACATGAAGTTCAACGTATCATGGAATTTCTTGAAGAGGGTATCTATCTGTTTCAAAATTCGCACCAACAATATGCGTCAGATTGGTCAGGGCGTTCTAAGAGCTCATATGAGGATATTTATAATGATATTACGCAATCTACTTTTCATCTGTACGACGTAAGGGATGAATTGTTTCAAACTTTACGCTTAGAAATTTCACGATTAAGAGAGTTAGCATCGGCGTAATAAATAACATTATCGACTCACTCCTTTAGAAAGTGAGTCTTTCCGTATAGGCTTAAAAAATGTTTGGATGATGACTGAAGGCTTACAAGAGATAGGGGGACGGACATACATGGAGATAAAAGTAAATCCAGAGGTGCTGCGGACATTTGCAGAGCGAATTCAGCGCTCTCATTCACAGACGGCTGATGCACTTCAAAAACTAAGCTGGGAAGCTACAAATCTACATTTCTTGTCTGTTGCAGATATTGATAAAGTGCTGGACTTGCAGGAAGAGTTACAGCATATGATTCGCAAACTTGATTCGCTAACGGAAAACGCACATTTATTAGTAAAAGACACTGCAGAACAAATGAGAAAAGCAGATGGAGAGCTAGAAGGCTCTTCAGGCTGGACGGAGTTTTGGTCGAGCGTGTGGAGCAATGGGGGCACACATTCACAAGATACGTGGAATGACATAAAGAACTTAAAAGAATGGAATACGTATGACAATATGCATAGAACGATTGAAAAACCTTTAGGTACTCTTAATGTTATGTGGAATTCGCTTTCTATGTCTTGGGAAGAAAAAGTAGTGAATGGTTCTACATGCAGTCGAACCGAATTTTTTACTTATGGCGTTATTCAAATGGGGTTGGGCATTTTAAGTCAGGAAATGAATCCTTCAAACATTATGTTTAGTGACAGCACAGAGGAAGTGAAGAGAGAATGAATGAAGTATATGATGGCGCTGGAAGTGAAATGGTACAGTTCCTTACAGGGTTGTCTCGGCAATGAAATATACATTTAACTTATTAGAAAAATCATTAATTGAAGCAATGAAAGATAATAAGAAGATTGCTCAATTTTATAAGACTTTAATGAATAGCAATTTATGGCTAGTTGTTAGTTCAGAGCATGGAGCATCAGATATATTAATTGCAGAGCACTACGTTCAGACGATGAAAAGCGCAGCGTACCGATATTTACCTGTTTTTTCGTCAAAATATCCGATTGAACAGATGCTGAAAGATGAAAAGACCGTATGCGTATCATTTAAGGATATGCTGCCTGTATTAAATGAAGAAATAGCGATATTACTTAACCCTGACACGCCTCTCTCAAAATTATTCATCCCCGAAGAAATAAGGATGTTAAAAGAAGCTCAAAATTATTTTAAGCAGTAGCCAAAAAATAAAAAGCGCATGTGCTTTTCCCAAGCATGTCTGAATCTTAAATAGAAGATATATAAAGAGGCAGGGCCTTAAATAGGCTGCTGCTTTTTTATTACTAGTAAATAGTTCTATAGATAATGAACAAAAATGTAATTTAATAGACTTATAGTTTTTATTTTCCTTTAAATAGGTACCTATAGATCAGATGGAAAAGATTTAAATGAGAATAAAATCTTGGTTATTTAGGTTTTATTTGCATTTTTTAGGGGTATTTGTAGATACATATTCTCATTTTTGGAGGCTTTTGCAAGTAACCTTTGACCTTATCATTAGAGTTTCTTACAATAATAGTAAATATATAAACCGAAGGAGAGAGATGTATGTCAGGAATTATTCGCGTAACACCAGCAGAGCTTCGCGACATGGCAGGTCGTTATACTAACGAAAGCGGTCAAGTTCAAGAATTAGTAAGTCGTCTTGATACAATGAAAAATCAACTTCAAGACATGTGGGAAGGTGCTTCAAGCGAAGCGTTTGCTGCTCAATACGAAGAATTAAAGCCTTCTTTCGTTGAAATGTCTAACCTACTTACAAAGATTGCTAAGCAATTAGATGACTCTGCAAACGTTCTTGAAGATACAGATAACCAAATCGCTAGCCAAATCCGCGGTTAACTTCATCTAATAATCTAAGTGAAGTAATAAAAGGAGCGCCCTATTCTCAAAAGATGAAGGCGCTTTTTCTATGTTTTGAGGTGATGAAACCCTATGTATATAGAAGTAACAGTAGACTTAAAGCACTATACAGGTGATCGGTTCGATTTGCGACTATCAAACTATCATTCACTCAAAAAAGTAGTCGAGATCGTTTGGCAAGCTAAAAAGATTACTCAATCACCAAAGGACGGTGCGTGGATACGTGTTTCAAATAAAAATCTTATTTTCTCGGGAAATGAGACGATGATTAACTGCGGAATTACCACAGGTGATTGTATCGAAATTCTCTAAAGGAGTCTATTAGAATGTCAGAGAAGAAACCGACTTACTTAGAAGAACAGCTCGAAGCTGTAATGACACGTCATAATAATGAATATACATTTGTTTTTCAAAAAGAAAAAATTCGACTTAATCGTTCTGTTGAAATTGAAATGTTAAAGGATGTAAACACGGCTTTTCAAAAAGAAATCATGATGAGCGATGATGAACTTAAAATAACAATTAAGCCTACCTCTGAATTTCAACCTTTTACAGCATTAAGAGGAAAAGAAGAACAGCAAAAGTGGCTGTTTGCAGATCAGCTTATCAAACAGGTAAAGCAGCATTCTTTTTCAAGGCTGTATTTGTTGATTTGTCCAGAAAATATCATTTTTGATAAAAGTTTAAGTCCGGCTTTTTTACATTATGGAGTCAAAGAAAGTTTACCTCCTTATGAGTCTAACGGGGAACAAAGTTTTCAAGAGTTAAAGGCTACGATAGCAGCGGCCGTTGACTCATCGCATACATTTGAACAGTATTTTAAGTTATATGAGACCTTGCAATTAAAAGAAGACGCTAAAAAAATAATGCATATCAGCAATGAGGAAGAGTTGAGTCACTTTGTTCAGCATAAGCTAACTCAAATTGAAAAGCATCAAAAGACACTCGTTCAACTTCCTCAAAAACGCTGGACCATTTTTAAGTTTTCATGTGTGGGTATACTTGTCTTATTAATTCCAGCTCTTATTTATACTTTTTACTCTTACTTTTTTGCTCAGCCGAAACAAGAAGCATTTGTAGAAAGCAACGAATACTTTCTTGAAAAAAACTACAGCAAAGTAGTCGACACACTTGAAGATTATGACATTGAAAGCATGCCTAAAATTGTGCAGTACGAAATAGCAACTTCCTATCTTGTTAATGAAAAGTTAGGGGAGGAGCAAAAAGCAAATGCTTTAAAGACTATTACGCTTCAGTCAGATCCTCAGTATTTTGCCTATTGGTTTTACATTGGCCGAGGAGACAACAAAAAAGCGCTAGAAGTCAGCAGGTTGTTAGAAGAACGTTCGTTAATTATCTATGCACTAATGAAATACGAAGGTCAGCTAAAGACAGACAACGATTTAGCGGCTGATAAAAAGCAAGAGGAGCTTGATAAAGTAGCGAACGAACTTGAAGAATTTAAGAAAGAAAATGATCAGCAAGAAGCTGAAGCAGCCAAGCAGCAAGAAGAGAAACAAGCTGAGGAGGCACAGGCGGCCAAACAGCAGGAAGAAGAACAGAAAGCTGCAGAAGCCGAGAAAAAGAAACAAGAAGAGCAGAAAAAACAGCAGGAAGATCAATCGAAGTAGGGAGGTAGTTGTATGAATATGCTTTGGGTAGTTAGTGGGCAAACGTATCAGCAGCTGCCTGTAGATTTTAAAACCTTTCGCCAAGCAACGGTAGGAAACACTCAGCATCAAACTTTTACGTTTTCCTATCCGTTTGAGAAAGGGCAAATGACGCTGTCATCTGAAAAGAACGGCCGGCTCTTGATTTCCTACGGAGAAAAAAGGATAGCAGAGCTATCTGTTTCTGAGTCGTTTGTATGGCGAGAACAAGGACATGCTTTAACCTTTGTCCTTACAGACACGGCTGTTAAAGAAGCTGTCTATTATATTGATTACGGATCAGAAGTCTCGTTTTCCACAAGTGATGAAACAGCTGATGTGTATCAGCAGAAAGAAAAGTGTGTAGTAGAGCCAAAAGAAGGATTTTACTTATCAAAGATAAACGGGAAGTGGAAGGTCTTTTATAACCAAGAACCGCTTTATCTTAACGGACACCGACTAGAAGAGAATACGAACCTTCAGCCTGGAGATCTTATTTTATGGTCTTCTATGACGATTCAATTGATCGAAAAAGATTTGCTGAAGATTCAAAGCTGCTATGATTATGCATCTAAGCTTCCAACTACGGCACAGCCTATTTCTGAAATGAAAAAGAAGTACCCGGTTTATAGACGGACACCGCGCATGATATATGATTTGCCTAATGATAAGGTGAGCTTGTCCTTTCCGTCTCAAGACAATGATGAAAATAACCGAAGCTTGTGGCTTACCATTTTACCGCCATTAGTCATGCTTTTAGTCATGGGTACGGTCTCGATTATTCAGCCTAGGGGAATTTTTATTATTATATCTGTCATGATGTTTACGACCACGCTGATTGTATCTACCGTTCAATACTTCAAAGATAAAAAACAGCGCAAGAAGCGGCAGGAGCGTCGTCGTCGAATTTATACCAAGTATTTAGAGAATAAGCGCGAGGAATTACAAGAACTAGTATCAGTTCAACGAGATGTATTATCTTATCATTTTCCGACGTTTGAACGAATGAAATATTTAACAGAACAGATTTCTGATCGAATTTGGGAACGAACTGTAGAAAGCAGTGATTTTTTACAGGTGCGCCTTGGAACAGGAACAGTTCCGGGAAGCTACCAAATTTCTTTGAATAGCGGAGATATGGCTAATCGAGAAATTGATGATTTGCTTGAGCAGTCTCAGCACATGGAAAAGGTCTATCGAGAAGTGAAAAATGCCCCTGTTACCGCTCATTTAGGTTTAGGCTCTATCGGTCTGGTAGGAAAGATGAAAACGGTGAAGAATGAACTGCATCAGCTTGTAGGACAGCTGGCATTTTCCCACAGTTATCATGACGTAAGATTCGTATTCATTTTTGATGAAGAAGAATATAAAGAGTGGGAATGGATGAAATGGCTTCCTCATTTTCAGCTTCCGCATTCTTTTGCGAAAGGTTTCATCTATAATGAACAAACGAGAGATCAGCTTTTATCTTCTATTTATGAAATGCTGAGAGAACGCGATTTAGATGAAGCAAAAGGAGAAGGGGTTTTCTTGCCTCACTTTGTTTTTATTATTACGAATCAGCAGTTAATTGCAGATCACGTTATCTTAGAGTATTTAGAAGGATATCACCCTCACCTTGGGTTTTCTGCGATATTTGCGGCAGAGACAAAGGAAAGCTTAACGGAGCATGTTCATACACTCGTCCGTTATATTAACGAATCCGAGGGGGATATATTAATTCAAAAGCAAAAAGCTGTGAATATTCCATTTCAGCTTGATAAACACACGCTTGACTATAATGAAAGATTTGCAAGGATGCTGCGGACATTGGATCACCAAGTTGGTATGACCAACTCAATTCCAAATAGCGTTTCATTCTTAGAATTATTTAAAGCAAGAGAAATTGGTGAGTTGGATATCGTGCAAAGGTGGCAAAGCAATGAATCAGCTAAGTCGCTAGCAGTTCCCATTGGTTTAAAAGGAAAAGAAGATATTGTTGAACTAAATCTTCATGAAAAAGCTCACGGCCCTCATGGATTACTTGCAGGTACGACGGGGTCAGGGAAAAGTGAATTCTTACAAACGTACATTCTTTCTCTAGCGGTGAATTTCCACCCCCATGAAGTTGCGTTTTTATTGATTGACTATAAGGGCGGAGGAATGGCTCAGCCGTTTAAAAATATGCCTCATCTGCTTGGAACTATTACAAACATTGAAGGAAGTAAGAATTTTAGTACAAGAGCCCTAGCTTCTATTAAAAGTGAATTAAAGCGACGCCAGCGCTTGTTTGATAGATATGAAGTCAATCACATTAATGATTATACAGATTTATATAAGCAAGGTATGGCAGAAGAACCTCTGCCTCATTTATTCTTAATCTCGGATGAATTTGCCGAGTTAAAAAGTGAAGAACCAGAGTTCATTCGGGAATTAGTCAGCGCGGCGCGCATTGGACGTAGTCTGGGCGTTCATTTAATTTTAGCGACGCAAAAGCCAGGCGGTGTTATTGACGATCAAATTTGGAGTAATGCGCGCTTTAAAGTAGCTTTAAAAGTCCAAGATGCCGCTGACAGTAAAGAAATCTTAAAAAATGCGGACGCTGCTTCTATTACGGTGACGGGTCGAGGCTATCTGCAGGTTGGAAATAATGAAGTGTATGAACTGTTTCAGTCAGCTTGGAGCGGCGCGCCGTACATGGAAGATACGTATGGGGCGGAAGATGAAGTCTCCATTGTCACAGATCTCGGGTTGATTCCTTTATCTGATGTATCTACTCAGCAGACTTCATCTAAACAAGCGGAAGCAGAAATTGATGTTGTGGTGCAAAAAATTGAAAAAACGCAGCAGGAACTAGCTATCAAAAAATTAAATAGTCCATGGCTGCCGCCTCTTAAAGAGAGATTGCTTCGCAGTGAGTACACAGAGAAGCGAGACGGCGTATTCCCAATTGGCTTGATTGATGAACCGGAAAAGCAAAGTCAAACGGTATACAACTATCAGCTGATGGACGATGGAAACATTGGTATATTTGGTTCGTCAGGATACGGTAAATCGTTTACAGTCATGATGTTGCTTCTTAATCTAGCTGAAAGAAAGAGCCCGGAGCAGCTTCATTATTACATTTTTGACTTTGGAAACGGCACGCTGCTGCCGCTTCGTCAGCTGCCTCATACGGCGGATTATTTCTTAATGGATCAAATGCGTAAAATTGAAAAATTCATGACGATTATCAAACAAGAAATCGCAAGGCGAAAGCAGTTATTTCAACAGCGGGAAGTTAGCAATATCAAAATGTATAATGCTCTAAGTTCAGAAGAGCTTCCTCTAATTTTTATCACGATTGATAATTTTGATCTTGTCAAAGAAGAAATGCAAGATCTAGAAATGCAGTTCACACAGCTCGTGCGTGACGGTCAGTCTTTAGGAATTTATATGATCTTTACCGCGACGCGCGTGAATTCTATTCGTCAGTCGCTTATGAATAACTTGAAAACGAAAGTTGTTCATTATTTAATGGATCATTCAGAAGCGTATTCTATTTTAGGACGTACGCCGTATGCGCTAGAGTCTATTCCAGGCCGGGCTATTATCAAAACGGATCAACCTTATTTTGCGCAGCTGTTTTTACCTGCGGAAGGAAAAGATGATTTTGAAATCTTTGATGCAGTTAAGCTGCACATTCAACGATTAAAGAATCAATATGCTGATGCTATTGTTCCGGAGCCTGTACCAATGCTGTCATCGAAACTTGTACTTGTCGAGTTTATGACGGACAGAAGGGTTATTAGGGAAAAAGGAGTCATTCCTCTTGGATTAGATGAAGAGTTTGTTCGACCGGTGCATATGAACTTTACGAAAAATAAGCATTGCATCGTCATGGGGCAGACGCAAAAAGGAAAGACAAATGTAGTGAAGGTTATACTGCAAACAGCGCTTGAACAAGGCGTGAAGCAAATCGGACTATTTGATTCGGTTGACCGCGGTTTATCAAGCTATGCAGCTGAAGAGCAAGTTGTGTACATGGAAACAAAAGAACAGATTATCGACTGGCTTGATTTAACTGAAGAACGATTGCAGCGACGTGAAATTAAGTATTTGGAAGCAGTGCAGGAAGGAACGGTACACAGTCTTTCATTTGCCCCGATCATGCTTGTAGTAGACGGATTTGTACGATTCCAGCAAAACTTAGATAGCGTCCTGCAGGATCGTATTACAAAATTGATAAAAAATTATAGTCACCTGGGCTTTAACTTGATTGTTGCAGGGAACAACAATGAGTTTTCAAAAGGATTTGACGCGTTAACAACAGAAGTGAAGCAAATTAGCCAAGCTGTGTTGCTGATGAAGAAAACAGAGCAAAGCTTATTTACACTTCCTTATGACCGAAAAGAAGCCGACATTAACCCTGGCTTCGGTTATTATATTAAAAGTGGAAAAGAAACAAGAATTCAAATCCCGCTATGTGTAAGTGAAAGGAAGATCTTAACATGACCGAACAGCGTAAGTATACACTTAAAGTCATATTAGCTGTTGTTTTAATTTTGGCTCTTCCTTCTTTCTTTTTCCAGTATATTGGAGACAACCCGCTGCAAGTCACAGAAAACTCAACAAGAACGATTGCGGTGGTTAACGAAGATAATGGAGTAAAAGAAAATAGTGAAAAAGCGATAGAGTTTGGAGAAAAAGTGACTCCTCTTTTACAGGAGGGGTCGGATTATCAATGGACCGTGCTTGGACGAAGCGCAGCTACAAGCGGTTTACAGAATGGAAAATATGATGCGGTTATCTATATTCCCTCGACCTTCTCACAAAATATTTTATCGTATCAGGAAAAAAAGCCAGAAAAAGCTACTTTGGAATACAAAGTTCAAAGTCAGCTTAACGCAGTTAATAAGGAAAAAGTAGTAGGGGAATTAGAAGATGCTACTACAAAGGTTAATAATGAAATGTCCTCTTTGTACTGGAGTTATGTATCACAGGAAGTGGATAAGGTACGCGGACAGTTCGATAAAATTCTAAATAAAGAAATCGCCTTTCAAAAAACAATGGTCGCTTTTTATAAACCGAATTCAAAAGATTTAGCAGGTGAATTAAATGATCAAAAGAAAATTCTTCAGCAAATCCAAGATAATGTAAATAAAGCAGAAAAAGGTTCGAGTGACAGACAAGGCGACGTAGAACAGGTTGAAAAGAATTTAAACAGCTTTATTGAATATGTAAATCAATATCAAACATATCAAGAAACACAGAAACAAATGCTTGAAAAAACGCAGGCTCAAAGCGTCACTGCGATTCAAGAAGGGCTGTCTTCCCTTGAATCTAATCAGCCAAGCTCTAAGCAAAATTTTAATGAGCAGGCCAATCAAGTGTTTAGTGGCTTATCTTCCATTCAACAGCAGTTGGATCAAAATCAAAAAGCCGTCGGAGAACTTGGAGACCAACAAGCGGATAACGTCAGTGAACAAGAAAAAGCTCTGCAAGATTTGAACGGCCAAATAGTCAGTTCATATAAACAGCAGTCTGAGCAAACAACCCTAAATCAAATTGAAAGTAAGCTAAAGCCGCTTCGTGCGCAGCTAGAGACAGCTTCATCAAATGAGGGTGGCGGAGGCTCAACGGATCCAGGAGAAGACGGCGAAACTCAGCCAGATCCAAATCAAGGCGGAGAGACGCCAACGGACCCTGGGGAAGGTGACGGAACTCAGCCAGATCCGAATCAAGGTGGAGAGACGCCAACGGATCCTGGAGAAGATGATGGAACTCAGCCAGATTCCGGTCAAGGTGAAGGAACGTCAGAACCAATTAAAGTGGATTTATCTCAGCAAACAGCAAAGCTTGATGATATATCAAAAGGGCTTGAAGACTTAGAACAGCAGCTCCAAGGAATGGTGAACGAAACACCTGAAGCGCCTGAAGTACCTGAGACATCTGAGGGAACGGAAACGCCTGAAACACCGGACACATCGGATGCATCAGGTACATCCAATGCTGTGAAAAGTGCGCTTGAAAAAGTGGCTAATCTGAAAACACAGGTACAAGCAGTCAAAGATGAGCTGCAAAATGTAACAGTTCAGCCGGAAGCTTCAGGAGAAAATACGGATGAGCTGAAGCGAAAAATTGCCAGTTTGGAAGCAGACGTTAAGTCTTTGACAGCACAGAAAAACAAAGCAGAGAAAGATTTAGAAGAAGCGACCAAGTCGTCGAGCAGTCAAATTGCTAAGCTTCAAGAAGAAAATGAACGATTAAAAAAAGAGAATGAAAAGTTGAAAGAAGACGGCAAAAAGCCTTCTAAAGGTAGTGTGAATGTAGACAATCTCATTACGATGATTACAAACAAAGAAGATAAAATTTTATCTTCTCCAAACCTTTCAGCTTCTCGCAAGGAAAAGTTGAGCAATACATTCTCAGGTAAGATTCAAAGCAGCAGTGCAGAAGATCTGCTAAAGTACTACGGTGATTTATCGCAGTATGATTTGACTTTAGCTCAGGTAGGAAATACAGACATACAGAACAGCGTCCTTAACAATGACTCTATTAAAGGAAGTTTGCAGCAGGCGTTAGCTGGCACCGTCTCTTCTCAAGATGCACGTAAGCAAATCCAACAAAACCTGTCTCTCACAAAAGAAGAGTTAGCACAGTTCCAAAGTTCAGTGCAAGATTTTGCTGATCAATATGGACAAACAGTTGATGCTGAACAAGCATCTATTATGGAAGAGCTATCAGCTATTCAAGAAAAAGCAAATGCAATGAATCAAGAGCTTCAATCTAGCGCAGGTGAAGATCAAGCATTAGAAAAGAAAGAAGCTCCGGACGTAACGGGCTTAATGACGCTGCAGCAAAGCATGGGTCAAGAGTTGAAGGGAATGAACGAACTCATTTCATCTTTAGGTGAAAGACAAGCGAATGTTGTCACATACACAGATGAATTGCAGAAGCGTGTAAATGAAGTCCAGGATAAAGCTGACACGCTTAACAGCAAGTGGGCCCAAAACGTGGATTCAACGAAGTTGGTTCGCGGCCAGGTATACCGTTTGTTAAATAATACATTAGTAGATGGACAGAATAATGATTACGTTTATCATTATTTAGCCAATCCTCTTCAAGTAAGCGGTGAAGTGCCGGCTGAAAAAGTAAAAGAGGTTCCACCAGTTGTCATTTTGGTTATTATCTTAATCAGCAGCTTACTAATTGGCTATTTCAGTCAATACTACCGGCATGCACCTATGCTTGTGAAAGGTACGCTGTTTGGGTTATTGAATTTGATTGTAGGGTTAATGGTAAGTATCTTTAGCCTTAATATTTATTCGTTATCGGGAGACGGGGCAATGGAATGGTCAATCTTTACGATCGTCTTATTGCTTGCTACATCTACACTCGTACGTATTGCTTTCTTATTAGGAAGCTTCGCTGGATGGGTTACGACAGTAGGGTTGATTTTATTTTATATTACCCCGCTTCTTAACTTATCTATGCCAAACTTTAATTACGAAGATCCAGTATCTAAAGTATATATGTCAATTCAATATGATACGCAGTCTCTGTTTGGACAGGCGCTTATTGTATTACTGGGAATGACTGCCGTTTTAAGTGTTCTGCCATCTATTATTCGTGCTTTAAAGACGACTAAAGAGGTTGAAAATGATGAAACCTATAGTGCTTAATAAAAAGATTGGAAGTATTGTTCTTATTTTTTCACTTCTTTGTTTCCCTATAGCAGCAGCGGCTGAAGCTGATGACGGAAACGTTGAAGAGATTAAACCAAATGTATATAAGGATGATCCGATTAACTTGGACCCCGAATCTTTGCTAGAAAATAAAAAAGAAGTAGGAAATATTCCGGAGGAAATAAAGGATCTTACATTTGAAAAAGAGGAAGATGCAGAGAAAGAGAGCTTAAAAGAAAGTCTTTTTGCGAACGCATCAGCTGAAGATAATACGATTTCTGCGAAAGCAAAAGAATATAACTTGTTTTCTTCTAAAAACACTTCCTACAAGAAAGATCGAACAGAACAAACTGCTTCTGAAAAGTCATCAGACCTACAATGGTTTTATTTATTATTGATTGGTGTGGGGGTTGTTGTATTATTTGCGGTTTTAATACCGCGCATTAGCCCTCAGCCTTCTGTGAAAAAATAAAAAAACCTCGCTGTTAATCAACAGCGAGGTTTTTGCGTATAGACGCAAGCTTATAGGCGGCGGAAGCCTTCTTCAAACAAATAATCTTCTGCTTCTTCGTAAGATAGAAATGCTGCCTCTAAATTCAAGCCAGAATAAACATTCCACAGATCATCTTCATGAACAAGTAAAAGCGTTGCATTGTCTGGGCCGTTCCAGCGCTGTTCATTTCCATTCCCTACAATAGCTTCTTCTCTAGCTGTATCAGGAAGGGTTGACAAAGATTCAATAGAAGCTTCAATAATTGAGCGGAGCTCTTCTTCTGTATAATCACGGATATTTACAAGACCTTTGTCATTTGTTTCATATCCTTTTAAAAACCCTCCATATACAAATCCATTTCCGTTAGGATGCAGATGATGCACAACAACCGTTTTATCGTACACGCTTTCTTCATAATGAAAATTCACGCGTCCTAAAGATACATCTTTTCGATGCAGCTCTGGAAACGATGAAATAATAGCTAATTTTTCGTCAAAACTAAGCATACACAATCCTCATTTCTATTTAAATCATTTCATTTTCTGAAATGGTATAAGCTCTTTTACGATTCGGTTGATTATACCATATATAAAGAAAGACACATAATGCTTTTTCCAATGTGGACTTTTAAAAATATAACCCTTCGCATAAAGTGGCCGTCACTGTAAAGAAGAATACATCTTTTTCACTATAAAACTTAACAAAAAAGAGGCAGGGAATTCACAGTGAAAAAATAATATAAAGAGGTGGAAGAAAACTAGTTTTCAAACCTATCATATAGGAGGAATAAAAAAGTGAAATTATACGCTCTGTATAAAAAAACATGGGCAATATCCCTGCTTGTTTTTGTTCTTTTAGTGAGCTTAACTCCTGTTAGTCAAGCAGCCGCATTTTTATCTGTTGCACAAGCTCTTGAGAATCAAAACAATAGTGTACAAACGGTTAAAGGATATGTAGTAGGTCAACCTACAGGCACATCTACAGTTATTACGAGCAATTACCCAAACGATTATGCACTTGCTCTTGCTGACAGTTCAAATGAAACCAATACAGACAAGATGGTGTACGTTCAAATTCCTTCAAATTTGCGAAGCACATTTGGACTTCAAAGTCACTCGGAGTTAAGGGGGAAAAATCTTACTGTTACGGGCACACTCACTCCTTATTTTTCACACCCAGGAATAAAATCAGTTACTTCTATCAGTACAGAAACAGGAGGAACTGATCCGGCTCCAGATCCCACAGAGCCAACCGTTCCAGTAGAAGACTACTATCGTACTGCAGCTGAAAAAACAGGAAACAGCTTAAAGACAGAGCTTCATAACATTATTGATCATCACACAGAACTGTCGTATTCAGCCGTATGGGAAGCTTTAAAGAAAACGGATGAAGATCCAGCTAACGCAAATAACGTTATTTTGCTCTACACAGGGCGTTCACAGGCTAAGAGTACAAATGGAGGCGGAGTGGACGATTGGAACCGTGAGCACGTCTGGGCAAAGTCTCACGGGGATTTTGGAACAGCTATGGGACCTGGAACAGATCTTCATCACTTACGTCCAACCGATGTATCTGTAAACAGTACGAGAGGAAACTTAGATTTTGATAACGGAGGGATGGAACATAGCGAAGCACTCGGAAATTATTTTGACAGTGATTCATGGGAACCTCGAGATGAAGTAAAAGGCGACGTGGCTCGTATGTTGTTTTATATGGCCGTGCGCTATGAAGGCGACGTAAGTGATGAGCCTGACTTAGAACTTAATAACACAGTGAATAATGGCACTGCTCCTTATCACGGGAAATTATCTGTGCTTCTTCAATGGAATGCCCAAGACCCAGTAGATGATCGAGAACGACGTAGAAATGACATTATTTATTCAGACTATCAGCATAACCGCAATCCTTTTATTGACCATCCTGAATGGGTGAATGAGATTTGGAACTAATGAAGAAGGCGTCCTGGTGGGGCGTCTTTTTTTTTATAAAAGAAAAAGGAAAAAACTAAAATCCGCCGAATACCTATAGGTGATTTTGAAAAAATGGAGGGAAGATATGAAACAGCTATGTAAAAAAGGGTTGGCTTTCGTTTTGATGTTTATTTTTGTTAACGCTTTCATTTTAAGTCCAATTAACGGATCGGCTGCCGTAGATGGAAAATCAATGAATCCAGGTTACAAAACCTATTTAATGGCGCCTTTAAAAAAGGTAACAGACTATACAACATGGGAAGCGTTTGAGAACGATTTACGCAAAGCGAAACAAAATGGATTTTATGCAGTGACAGTAGACTTCTGGTGGGGAGATATGGAGAAAAACGGCGATCAGCAGTTCGATTTTTCCTATGCGCAGCGCTTTGCTCAAGCAGCTCGTAATGCAGGTATAAAGATCGTTCCTATTATTTCTACTCATCAGTGCGGAGGCAATGTAGGAGATGATTGTAACGTTCCGCTTCCATCTTGGGTATGGAACTTAAAAAGTGATGACAGCCTTTACTTTAAATCTGAAACAGGTACGACAAATAAAGAAACGCTAAGCCCGCTTGCAACGGACGTTATTTCTAAGCAATACGGAGAGCTCTACACTGCATTTGCGCAAGCGTTAGCACCTTATAAAGACGTGATTGCTAAAATCTATTTATCAGGAGGCCCTGCAGGTGAAATTCGTTATCCGTCTTATACAGCAGCAGACGGAACCGGCTATCCGTCTAGAGGGAAATTTCAAGTGTATACGAACTTCGCCAAAAGCAAGTTTCAATCATATGCTTTGACTAAATACGGTTCACTCGCCGGCATTAATCAAGCATGGGGAACCAATTTAACGTCTGCATCGCAAATTTTACCGCCATCAGATGGCTATCAGTTCTTAAAAGATGGTTATTCAACAGCTTATGGAAAAGATTTCTTAGCATGGTATCAAGGAGCTTTGGAGGATCATACAAAACGTATTGGACAGTTAGCTCATCAGGCTTTTGATTCCACCTTTAACGTACCAATCGGTGCAAAAGTGGCAGGAATTCATTGGCAGTATAACAATCCCACGATTCCTCATGCTGCAGAAAAACCTGCTGGATATAATGATTACAACGCGCTTTTAGATGCGTTTAAAACAGCTAAGCTAGATATGACGTTTACGTGCTTAGAAATGACGGACAGCGGAAATTATCCAGAATATTCTATGCCAAAGACGCTTGTACGCCAGGTAGCGGGTATTGCGAATGCAAAAGGAGTTGTTTTAAACGGGGAAAATGCTTTAACTATAGGCAGTGAAGATCAATATAAAAAAGCAGCTGAAATGGCCTTTAACTATAATTTTGCAGGATTTACTTTGCTTCGTTTCTACGATGTTATTAACAATGATACGCTGATGGGGCAATTTAAAAATACGTTGGGCGTTACACCACTTGCGCAAACGGTTGTAGTAAAAAATGCGCCAACTGCATTAGGAGAAACGGTTTATATTGTTGGAGACAGAGCTGAGCTAGGTCAGTGGGATACGTCCATTTATCCAATTAAATTAACATATAATTCATCTACAGCTGATTGGAGAGGCACTGTCTATTTTCCTGCGAGTCAAAATGTTCAATTTAAAGCAATTGTGAAGAGAGCTGATGGATCGTTAAAAGCATGGCAGCCTTCGCAGCAATATTGGAGCGTGCCGTCAACAACAACGACTTATACAGATAAGTGGTAAAACAAAGCCGCATAGCAAACGCTATGCGGCTTTGTTTTGAACACAAGAATTATTTCCAGTTCGTTTCAATAAATTCATCTCGGCCAGACTTAGCGCGGTCTTCTTTATAATGCTTTGGATTTTTCTTGTGAAAATCTTGGTGATACTCTTCGGCTTCATAAAACGTAGAGGCAGGAAGAATGCTTGTTACGATTGGTTTTTTAAAACGTCCGCTTTCTGCGACCTCTAGCTTCGTCTCTTCAGCTGCTTGTTTTTGGCTGTCGTTATGGTAAAAAATTGCTGTTCGATATTGCGAGCCGCGATCTTGAAATTGACCTCCGTCATCTGTTGGATCAATTTGCGGCCAATAAAGATCTAATAAACGTTTATACGGAAACACTTCGGGGTCAAATGTGATTTGAACCACTTCGTAGTAACCGCTTGTTCCAGATTTTACTTGCTCATAAGTAGGGTTATCCACAGTTCCCCCCATATATCCTGATACAATGCCGTGAATACCTTCTAGCTCTTCAAAAGGTGTAACCATACACCAGAAACATCCACCTGCAAATGTAGCTTTTTCCATACGTAATCCCTCACTTAATCCGTTGTTATGAAGGGTATTATAACAAATTTATATTGAAACAGCTAGAAAAGGGTTTGTAGTCTGTGTAAAAGCTGTGGATAAAGGTGAATATCCACAGCTTTTACACAATAAACTCGACTGTTTTGAAGATTGAAAAATGAAGGAGAGAATAAAGAAAAAATGATAGAATAGATAAGATGCATATATCGTTTTAGAAGAAATTGCACAACAGAAGTACAATCTACGGACTGGGCTTTGGGGTGCTGATGGCATCTAGATAAATAAAGTTAGTACGTTAGTAACAAGAGGTAAGAAACAGCATATTCGCGCTGTTAAATAAATATACAAAGATAATAGGAGAGTTGAATATGTTACAAGATAATCTCATCCTAGAGCACTATGGATTAAACGAATTAAATTTTGATACGATCAAAAGCTATCGGGATCGGTTTGCTGAAGTAAAACCAGCTCATCCTTGGAATGCGCTTGAAACAAAGGAGTTTTTATACAAAGTAGGAGCTTGGGGAAAGGTTAGAGATACCCATAAAGAAGGAGTCACACTCGCAGGCCTGCTTTTATTCAGTGAAGAACGGATTATCACAGAAGTTTTACCACAATACTTTTTAGAATACCGGGAAAGTAAAGGGAACGAAGAATGGACAGAGCGCTTTACCTCTCAAGATGGGACGTGGTCAGGAAATATTTTTGATTTTTATTTTCATATTCATGAAATTGTTCGTAATAGCGAACCTCAGCCGTCAATCGCTTCCTCTTTAACAGAAGTTTTGATTAATATGCTTATTCATGCAGATTATAATGGCGAGGGCGGCGTTATTTTAGAAAAGCAACCTTCTCATTACGTTTTTTCTAATCCAGGTCTTTTGTTAGTACCTAGAGATTCAGTTTTTAGCAATACCGTTAGTCAGCTTCGAAACCCAAATATCGTTAAGCTATTCAGTTTACTAGGGCTATGTGAACGTTCGGGCTCTGGTTTGAAAAAAGTAAAGCAAAATTGGAGCCTGCATCATTATAAAACGCCAGCTATTGATCAAGATGTTTCTATGCATCGTACAGTGGTCACGTTATCTTTGTCCACTCAAGAAAGACAGGTAAGTTCTTCTGAAAAAGACACTTACAATACGTCCATAACCGATCCGGGAAATAATTTTAAAGATGTCGAAAAATATCAAAATACATTTGAAAACAATGTCGAAATTGACTCCTATAATAAAAATAAGTACTCCTATAATAAAGGATTAATAGAGGAGTTTAAGTCATACAATAAAGATGTTAACTCCTATAATAATGAAGATAACTACTATAATAATGAGAGTAACTTATATAATAAAGATGTTAACTCCTACAATAATAACTATAACTCCTTTAATAATGAGCAAGAAGAGGATTCTTCTAATTTGGTAAATGTAGAGAATATTGATACGAAGCTATGGAATATTGCAGCGCTGGCTCGTGAAAAAAAACGGCTTTCGCCGAATCAGATGGAACATATTATTCTTGAGTTATGTAAAGAAAAACCGCTCATGCTTAAAGAATTTGCTTATTTACTAGAAAGAACGCCGGATGGAGTACGTAATAATTATTTAACAAAGCTATTACGAAAAGGACAATTACAGTTGAAATATCCAAATCAGCCAAACCATCCAAAACAGGCATATTTATTTAATAAGAAAGATATAGAGAAATAAATCAAGCAACCGATAGAACATATAGAGATTAAGCTGCAAAAAATTGATAAGGAGGAGTTTGCTAAAAGCTACAGATTTAAGGGGGAAATTCACCATAAAGTTGTGCTAAGCCGTCAGACTCTCCTTATATGAGTTCTGGCTCGTATAAAGGAGGAAAAAGAGTGTGAAAAGCAAGTGCGTTCTTATTTTTCTGGTGGTTGTATGGCTGTTTAATATGGGGAAAGGAATAGGATGTGGATCAAAGGTGAATGCAGAGATAAATATACCGCTGTCGACGTGGGTGTGGGATACAAAGAAATGGATGCTGAACCAAGAAGCTATCCTCGAAAAGCTTCAAGAAAAAAAGGTGACAAACGTTTATTTACAAATTGATACTCATCTTTCACCTTCCGTATATCGGCATTTTATCCAACAAGCACAAGCCCAGGGCATAAGTGTTTACGCACTTGACGGCGCTCCTTATTGGATAGGGCCTTCTGGTATAGAAGAGCAGGAAGCACTTTTTAATTGGATAACAGCTTACCAAGCACAAGCAGACGAGCCACAGCAATTTTTAGGGGTTCATTTGGATGTAGAGCCTTATTTGTATAAAAGTTGGGAAAATAATCGAGCGAAAAGTATTCTGCAGTATCAATATGTTATTTCTCAAGCCGCTGTACAGTCTCATGAGTTACACTTGCCGCTTGCTGTAGATATACCGTTTTGGTTTGACGAAGTTCCATTCAAAAACAGCAACGGTTCCGGTTCGCTGGGGCGGTGGATTATTCAGTACGCTGATGAAGTCACAATTATGGCGTACCGAAACCACGCAGATAAAGAAAACGGTATTGCTGAAATAACAGAAAATGAACGCAGGTGGGGACGTGTACTATCCACTCCGATTGAAATAGGGGTAGAAACGATGGCTTCAGATGAAGGAGAATACATTTCTTTTTCTGCTAAAGGAGAAGAAAAGATGATGCAAGAGCTGGATATGTTGCTTACGGAGTGTCAAGCTGAAAATCCTCCAAGCAGTATAGCTGTTCATTATTTTGATAGCTGGCTTCAGATGAAGCCGTGACAACGAAAAGACCGCTGCATCGCTGCAGCGGCCCTTTTGGGTTTAGGGAGTATAGATACAATATAGCCATTTTCTTAAAGGATTATACATAAAAAAAGTAACCATTTAAAAAATGGCTACTCACACAAAGGGGGGGAACTTAATCTTATCATTCCCACTTTTTCTAAAAGATATGCCTCTTTTAACCCGTTTTTTTAAAATAATTTAGTCGTCCAAGATTCGCAGTTCCACACGTCTGTGACAACATCTTGATAAAATTCAGGTTCGTGGCAAATAATTAAGATACTTCCTTTGTATTCTTTTAAAGCTCGTTTTAATTCATCTTTTGCATCTACATCTAAGTGGTTTGTAGGCTCATCCAGTACAAGAATGTTGGTTTCATTGTTAATTAGCTTACATAGACGAACTTTTGCTTTTTCTCCACCGCTTAGAACTTCTACTTTACTTTCAATATGTTTTGTTGTTAAGCCGCATTTAGCTAAAGCTGCACGAATCTCGTATTGGGTAAAGTGAGAAAACTCATTCCATACTTCTTCAATACACGTATTGTAATTAGCCGTTTTGATTTCTTGTTCAAAATAGCCAATATGCTGGTAATCTCCTTTTTCTACAGAGCCTGAAATCGGTTTGATTTCTCCTAAAATACTTTTTAAAAGTGTTGTTTTCCCGATTCCATTTGCTCCTACAAGGGCAATCTTTTGACCTCGCTCCATTTTTAAATTCAGTGGCTTAGAAAGCGGCTCTTCGTATCCAATGACTAAATCAGATGTTTCAAAAATTAATTTGCTTGAAGTACGAGCACCCTTAAAGTTAAACTCTGGTTTTGGACGCTCCTGAGCTAGTTCAATTACTTCCATTTTATCGAGCTTTTTTTGACGGGACATGGCCATATTTCGTGTCGACACACGGGCTTTGTTTCTCGCTACGAAATCTTTTAAATCTGCCATTTCTTGCTGTTGTTTTTTATAGGCTGCTTCAAGCTGCTGTTTTTTCATCTCATATACTTTCATAAAATCGTCGTAGTCTCCTACATAGCGATTTAACTCTTGGTTTTCCATATGATAAATTAAATTGATCACGCTATTTAAAAATGGAAGATCGTGAGAAATTAAAATAAAGGCATTTTCATATTCTTGCAAGTAGCGTCGCAGCCACTCAATATGCTGTTCATCCAAGTAGTTTGTAGGCTCATCAAGTAAAAGAATTTCTGGTTTTTCAAGCAGCAGTTTGGCTAATAATACTTTCGTACGCTGTCCGCCGCTTAAATCCTGTACATCGCGATCTAAGCCGATATCTTCTAATCCTAATCCGCGTGCAATTTCTTCGACTTTCGCATCGATAACATAAAAGTCATTGTTTGTTAAGAGGTCTTGAAGCGTACCGACTTCTTCTAATAGTTTTTCGAGTTCTTCTGGTGATACATCCGCCATTTTCTCATAGAGGCCATTCATTTGAGCTTCTAAATCAAATAAGTATTGAAAAGCACTTTTTAGTACATCACGAATAGAAAGGCCACGCTCTAATGCTGTGTGCTGATCTAAATAGCCAACGCGCACTTTTTTAGACCATTCTACTTTTCCAGCATCCGGTTCTAGCTTGCCTGTAATGATGTTCATAAATGTTGATTTACCTTCGCCGTTTGCTCCAATTAAGCCGACGTGTTCACCTTTTAACAATCGAAATGATACATCGTTAAAAATCGCACGGTCACCAAAACCGTGGCTTAGATTTTTTACGTTTAATACACTCATGCTGACACACCTTTTCTTTTAAAATATCTATCGTACGTTTCGTTATAAACAAATTGATTCATAACGATTATAGCGAACTTATATACATAAATCCATATGAGTTTTCCAGCCTTGAAAGTCATATAAAATTCACTCGCGTCTTCCTTTCACTTCATTCATACTATATATATCAATGTAGAAAATCCTTCATGACGAAGGGACGGTTATATCGAATCATTCAAATAGAGTATATAAAAGAATAAAAAGGCAGGGGAAAAGAAATGAACATTCATACAATACTAGTGGCAGGAAGAATGCATAAAGAGCTGGAGGAGATAATCAAACAAAAGCAGCTGTCTCAGACGTTTCGATTTATGGAAGAGCAAGACGTTACAATTGAAGATTTAAACTGGGCTGACGCGCTTTTATCCTTCGGTCCAACGAATTGCTTTGAAGATCATAGCTTTAAATGGATTCATTCTCTCGGCGCAGGAGTCGATCAGTTCTTAGAAAGCGGTAATTGGAAAAAGAGTGTGATATTAACACGTACGATTTGTTCATTCGGTCAGCGAATCAGTGAATATTGTCTTAGCTATATGCTAGCTGAACTTCAGCACCACGCACAGTTTCAGCATCAGCAAAAACAAAAGCAGTGGAAAGTGGTAGAGCCTAAGCAGCTTTCTACTCAAACAGTCATAATTTACGGAACAGGTGAAATCGGCGGGCGTCTTGCAGCCGTTTTAAAATCTTTTGGTGTACGAGTAATGGGTGTATCTAAAAGTGGAAATGAAAAGCCGTCATTTGATCATGTGGTCTCGATTTCGAAGGAAAAAGAATTGTTAAAAGAAGCCGATTGGATTATTAGTACAATGCCGCTAACACATGAAACAAAAAGCTACTTTGATTCAAAATGGATGAATGTAGTTGAAAGTGCATACTTTATAAATGTTGGACGAGGAGCAACTGTAGATGAAAATGCGTTAGTAGAGGCTATTGAGCAAAAACGTATTCGAAAAGCATACATAGACGTGTTTGAGCATGAGCCGTTAACGAAAGAATCGTCTTGGTGGGATCATTCAAACATCATCATAACACCTCATATTTCAGCGGTGACTACGCCTGAAGAAGCCGTCGAGTGCTTTGTTGAAACGCTGCAAAAAGTTGAGCAAGGCGGATTGCCTTCTAACTTGGTTAATATTGAAAGAGGCTATTAAAGCATTATGATGCGCGTTTCCGCTATGAGAATGATATACTGAAACTTGCTTTTCTTGAACGAAAAGAATGAAATCTGTTCTTCTAGGGGGGAACAAACGTTGAAGCAAGAAGAATTATTTGAACAAGCACGTGTATTTATAGAGACGTGTTACGCTGAACTTGAAAAAAGCGAAGCGGATAAAAACAAGCGGTTAAAAGAAATCCATCAGCAAATTATGTCACTCGGACATTATGATCATACATTTGAAGAGTTAGAGCACGGAGCTCGTATGGCTTGGAGAAACAGCAATAAATGTATCGGCCGACTATTTTGGCACTCGCTCAATGTATTTGATAAGCGAGATGCGAACACAGTTGAAGAGATAAGAGACGCCCTGTTTCACCATATTGAATATGCAACAAATGATGGGAAAATCCGGCCTACTATTACGGTGTTTAAACCGAAAATGAAAGCAAAAGAGCCGGTTAGAATATGGAATCATCAGCTAATCCGCTATGCGGGGTATGAGACGGAAGACGGTACGATAGGAGATCCTGATTCTGTTGCGTTCACGGAGGTTTGCCGAAATTTGGGGTGGGAAGGTGAGAAAACTCACTTTGATGTTCTTCCCCTAGTCCTGCAAGTGAACGAAGGGTCGCCTCGATGTTTTGATATTCCAAAACATTTAGTGAAAGAAGTAGCTATTACGCATCCAGAACTTCCTGAATTTGAAGACTTACAGTTAAAATGGTACGCTGTCCCGATGATTTCAGATATGAAGCTAGAAATTGGAGGGATTGATTACGTCGCAGCACCGTTTAATGGATGGTACATGGGGACTGAGATTGGGGCGCGAAATTTAGCGGATACGTATCGTTATAATCAACTTCCCAAAATAGCTTCTATGATGGAATTGAACATGGATTACAACGCGACGCTTTGGAAGGACAAAGCTCTTGTTGAATTAAATGTCGCAGTGCTTTCTTCTTTTAAACGAGAAGGCGTTAGCATTGTAGATCATCACACCGCTGCTCAGCAATTTCACTTGTTTGAAGAAAGAGAGCAAAAAAATGGCCGCGAAGTGACTGGGAACTGGACGTGGTTGATTCCGCCGGTTTCGCCAGCTACCACGCATATTTTTCATAAGCCTTATAAAAATAAAGTATTATCACCAAATTATTTTTATCAAGACGCTGCTTATTAAATGAACAAAAAAGAGAGTACGCATTTGTACTCTCTTATTACACGTTAATTAATTTTTGTGTTTATCAAGCAAGTTAGCAAGTACATATGTTTTGTACTTTTCTACTTTGCGGCCTTCGTGGTTGCGAACTCCTCGTTTCTTAAGTTCCTCAACATACCAACCTTTGCTTCCTACGTGCATACTCAAACACCCTTTCGTCATTTTTTAGGATGAACAGAATGAGGTTCATTGTCTGCTCGAATGGAGATATCTTGTCTTTCCAATACGTGCCTCATTGTAACATCTTTTATTTTATGATGAAAGAGAAAAAGGTTAAAAAAACGAGAATGATTTCAAGTGAATTTTAGTTTACTCATTCCTCGTTTTTTTGAGATAGAAGGAGGAGGTTTAATTCATCTTTATTTTGAATTAGATCTTCTAGCGTATATTGATCTAACACCTTAATGAAGGCTTGCATGGCTTCATGTAAAACATTTTTTAACTTACAGACGGGGCTAATAATGCAGAAGTTTCCTTCACGGTCAAAACATTCAACGATATGAAAATCTTCTTCTGTTTGACGTACCACTTTTCCAATATTAATGTCTTTTGGAAGCTGAGCTAAACGAATACCGCCGTTTCGTCCTCGGATTGTTTCAATTAAGCCAAGTTTTCCAAGCTCGTGAATGATTTTCATAAGATGGTTTTTTGAAATATTATACGCTTCAGCAATTTCTTTTATATTGCTTAGTTTATTATTATCGCGAACGCCTAAATATAATAAAACTCGCAGTGAGTAATCTGTATATTGTGTGAGCCTCATCTTTTTACCTCTTCTCTTATCAGCAGCTGATATATCTATAATAGCATGTCTATATCTAAGAAATACAGAAAGAATGCTCTCATTTTTGACAGGGTGAATTTGTGAACATTTCTTTAAATATGTATATAAAATATATCTTTTTAAGTAGGGTATGAGTATTATAAAGATGTATTAAAAATATATCTTTTAAAAATGAATCTTTCGGAGGCGAAAGTTATGAAACAAACAACTATTTCTATTGTAAAAAGTACAGTTCATGTTTTAGAACAGCATGGTCAAGCAATTACAACTCGTTTTTATGAGATGCTTTTTGAACAGTATCCTTCTTTAAAAAATGTATTCAACCAAACAAATCAAAAAACAGGCCGTCAGCAAATAGCGTTAGCTAATACAGTTTATGCCGCTGCGCAGTACATCGATCGGCTTGAAACGCTGCTTCCAGTTGTAAAGCAAATCGCTCATAAACACCGCAGTATTGGCGTAAAAGCAGAGCACTATCCAATTGTCGGAGAGTTCTTATTAAAAGCAATTAAAGATGTTTTAAAAGAAGCTGCGACCGATGAGATTATGGAAGCTTGGAAAGAAGCATACGGTGCCATTGCGGACGTGTTCATAAGTGTGGAGCAAGAATTATATGAAGAAGCCGAAGAAAAAGGATGGAAAGATTATAAAAAACTAATGGTTCATAAAAAAGTAAAAGAAGCAGAAGACGTGTACTCGTTTTATTTAGTATCACCTGATCAAAAAGCGCTGCCTGCTTTTCTGCCAGGTCAGTATGTGAGTGTACGAATTCCTGGTCAAGAGTATTTATCCATTCGTCAGTACAGCTTATCTGGCTATCCAAACCAACCATACTATAAAATTACGGTGAAAAAAGAAAAGCAAATGGAAGACGGGGTTGTGTCAACTTATTTACATGACCAATTGAAAGAAGGAGACTTGCTTGAAGTCAGCGTTCCAGCAGGAGATTTTGTCTTAAAAGAAAATAGTAAATCAGTATTTATCAGCGGAGGTGTAGGAATTACTCCAATGATGTCAATGCTTCATCAAGCACTGGAAAACAATCAAGAAGTAACATTTATTCACAGTGCTAAAAATGAGCAGTTTCATGCAATGAAACAAGAGCTTCAATTGTTGTCAGAGACATATAAGTTTGAACAACACGTTTTTTATAGTCAAGCCCAAACAGACCAGCATGATGAACATATAACGTATGGTCGCTTAACTAAAAAAGAGCTAGCTAAATATGCCGGCGATAAACATGCATATTATTATGTTTGTGGATCTTCTTCATTTACGCAAATGGTGTTAGAAGGCCTAGCTGAAATGGGTATTTCCCAAGAAAATATCATGTATGAATCGTTTGGCCCGAAAATGAGTATGACTCCTTCCGCATAAATGTATGGAAAAAGGGTAAAAAGCTAACAGTAGACAATACTGTTAGCTTTTTTTATGAAAGGGAGTTTAAAGATGACAAATAAGCAGTATGACATGGTGGGAATAGGAATAGGACCGTTTAACTTAGGCTTAGCGGCCCTTGCTGAGCCTCTTGATGAAATTGATGCCGTCTTCTTTGATAAAGAAGAGAAATTTGAATGGCATCCGGGCATGTTAATTGACGGCACGGACTTGCAGATTCCGTTTCTAGCAGACTTAGTTACATTTGCGGATCCAACAAGCCCCTATTCGTTTCTAAATTATATTCACAAGCAAAAACGCTTGTATCCGTTCTTTTTCTTTAATCGTTTTGACATTCCGCGTCAAGAATACAACGAGTACGCAAAATGGGTAGCGGAGCAGCTATCTTCCTGCCACTTTTCTTCAAAAGTTGTGGACGTGATACCGAAAAATGAAGAAGAGTATTATGAAGTAAAGGTAGAAACACCTGAGGGAATTCAAACGGTAAATGCTAAACACGTTGTAATGGGAACAGGAAGCATTCCACTTGTGCCTCCGGCTTTTGAAGAAAAGCTGAATGAGCATATTTTACACAGCAGCGGCTATTTACATAAAAAAGAAGAGATGCAAAAAGGAAAGCATGTAACGATCGTTGGGTCAGGACAAAGTGCTGCAGAGATTTTTCTTGATTTACTAGAAGAACAGACTGAACATGATTACCACCTTACGTGGTTTACAAGATCCTCTAATTTTTTTCGGCTTGATCAATCCAAGCTTGCTCAAGAGTTATTTTCGCCAGACTATGTAGATTACTTTCATTCGCTAGCTTTTGAGGAACGTACAAGCACGGTAGAAGATTTAAATCCTTTACGTCACGGAATTGAATCTTCTACCTTAACGAAAATCTATGATTTACTCTATCATCGTTCACTTAAAGGAAAAGTACCCGTTACGATTCAAGCTTCGACTGAAGTAAGTGACATTCATAAAAAAGGCAATGGATATGAGCTGGAATGCAAAGAATTAAAGGCTGAACGCTCTTTTCAATACGAAGCGGATCGTTTGATATTATCCACGGGCTATAAGCCAAAGATTTCGCCGTTCATCGAACGGATAAAAGATGATATCGAATGGGAAGATGACAAGCGTTTCAAAGTCACAAAAGATTACCGGCTTGTCTTTAAACAACCTCGTAACCACCACTTTTTTACGTTAACTAATATCGAACATTCACATGGATCTGGGGCAACGAATCTTGGTTTATCCGTTCAGCGCAATCAGCGTATTCTGAACGTAATTGCAGGGAGAGATGTGTACCCAGTTCCAGAAGAGACGACCTTCCAGACATTTAATTTGTTTTGAATTTCTGATTTGTAAAAACCTTCAATGTAGTTTTTGATTATTGTAGAAAAGTTTTTTACTCATAAACTATGTTTAAAAGAACAGTGCACGGGTATTTTATTTATAGAACATTAGTACACAAATCAATTAAGGAGTTGCTTAGAATGAGTAAGAAAATTGCAGTATTAGTAACAGATTTATTTGAAGATGTGGAATATACAGATCCAGCCAAAGCCTTTGAAGAAGAAGGCCATACGCTAACAAAAATCGATGTTAAAACAGGTGAAGTAACAGGTAAACAAGGCGAAACAACATTAACAATTGATAAAGCAATTGCGGATGTAAAACCAGAAGATTTTGACGCATTGTTTTTACCGGGAGGTTTCTCACCAGATATCTTGCGTGCGGACGATCAAGTCGTAGCTTTCACAAAATCATTTATGGACGAAGGCAAACCGGTTATGGCTATCTGTCACGGACCACAGCTGCTAATCAATGCTGAAACATTAAAAGGACGTGACGTAACTGGTTTCAAATCAATTGCTATTGATTTGAAAAATGCAGGCGCAAACTTCCATGATAAAGAAGTGGTGGTATGCGGTAATCAACTAGTTACAAGCCGTACACCAGACGATATGGAAGCATTCGTACGTGAATCAGTAAACGTCTTAAAATAAGTAAATAATATTAGTAAAACTTTCTGTAAAAGGCGATAACAGGGTGATTTATCACTCCGTTGTCGCCTTTTTTGTGTGTAACGATTTTGACGAGGAATTTACAGTTATATTACTGCATTAGATGAAGCGGTTTCTAAAAGAATATGAAAACCTTTTACTATCAATAGATAGAAGCCACGTAACACAATTGAAATATTTTTTACATAAATGAAAGTATAATTTTGGTAGCTTAAAAGACGTTGCGAGTTTCATAGTTTTCATGCAACAATGAGGGTGCATCACGAGATTGGCTTGCTACAAGCTTGGATGCGTTGCGGTTTTACAAAAAAACTTTATTATCACATAGGAGGATTTCAAACATGAAGAAAAGGTTTCGTATTGCCACTGTCGCAGGTGCCGTATCATTAGGATTACTAACAGCAGGACAAGCAAATGCAGCAGCTCCTGATTGCAACACTCCAAAACAAATTAATATTAAAGATGCTCAAGCAGCACAAAATATAAATGTAGATGAGCTATTAAAGAAATTTAACGCTCAAGGACAATCTGCTCAAGCAGCAGCTCCACAACAAGAAACACAAGCACCAGATCAAGCTGAAGCAGCTCCACAGGAACAAGCACAAGCACCAGAACAAAGTGAAGAAGCAAAAGCTCCAGAGCAAACACAGCAAAACACAAAAGCTCAACAATCAGAAAATACTGACAAAACAGAACAAACAAAAGATGCTAGTCAATTCGAACAAAAGGTAGTAGATTTAGTGAACCAAGAGCGTGAAAAACAAGGTTTAAAACCTCTAACACTTAACAAAAAATTAAGTGACGTTGCACGTACTAAATCAAAAGATATGATGGACAAAGGGTACTTTGACCACAATTCACCAACATATGGTTCACCATTTGATATGATGAAGCAATTCGGCATTGAATATACAACTGCAGGTGAAAACATTGCAAAAGGTCAGCAATCTCCTGAAGATGTAATGAATGCTTGGATGAATAGTGACGGTCACCGCAAAAACATTCTAAACCCTGATTTCACTGAAATTGGTGTTGGATACGTAAAAGGCGATACTACGTACTGGACTCAACAATTTATCGGTAAGTAATACAAAAAGAGCAGGATATACCTGCTCTTTTTTGCGTTTTTAGCTGTCCAATTTGGGTATAGTAAAGTAAGAACACGTAAAGGAGTGCCTTAAATTGGGACGTATATTAAAAAAAATTTTAGTCGCTGTTTTTCCTATCCTTTTAAAAGAAGGATATCGTCATTATAAAAATCGTAAAACTCGAACTACGCCGTCTAAAGGGTATAAATAAAAAGGACTCGAAAGAGTCCTTTTTATTTTATGCTTGAACGGTGATATGCTTAAATTCTTTTACGTTAAATAATCCTTTGTCGGTTAATTTTAGACAGGGGATAACAGGTAAGCTTAAGAAAGATAATGTCAGCAGCGGATTGAATTTCTGTGAAATATCAAGCTCATGAAGAGCCCCGTGAAGCTGCTTAAGTAAGCTGTTTACTTCATTGTAAGGGTGAGGTGACATTAATCCTCCGATGGAAAGAGGGAGGGAGCCAATCACTTCATTGCCTTTTACAATAACAATACCTCCGCCGATTTCTTCAATTGCCGCAATTGCTTTTGCTAAATCCTCATCATTTGTTCCTACGGCTACGATATTATGTGAATCGTGAGCAATCGTAGTAGCAATCGCTCCGTTTTTTAACTGAAAGCCTTTTACGATCCCAAGACCAATATTTCCTGTCAGCTGATGGCGCTCAACAACAGCCATTTTCAGCTGATCGTTTTCTACAGAAGACTGAAATTCGTTTTGCTTCACTTGAACTTCTTCGACAATATGATTTGTAAGCAGGCTGTTTGGATTAATTTCAATAATATTAGCCCGATTGTGCTGAAGTGGTATCGTAAGTTTGTTAATAGAGAACTCTTTCAGATGAACAGAATTCATTAGTTCTGTCGGAAGATCAATTTGTTCTTCTTGAACAAACAGCATCTCTCCATTTTCAGCAATGAGCTCTCCGTTTTGATAAACATGTGCTGCAGATATATCGGTTAAGTCGTCTAATAGAATAAAATCCGCTTTGTAACCAGGAGCAACCGCACCTCTATCTTTTAACCCGTAGCATTCAGCGGCATTTAACGAAGCCATTTGAATCGCAATTAGCGGATCCAGCCCGAGTTCAATAGCAAAACGAACATTGTAATCAATAGAACCTTCCGTTAATAAATCATCTAGGTGTTTGTCATCGGTACAGAATAAAAATCTGCGCGCGTTACGTTCATTTACAGCAGGTAATAGTTGTTTCAAATCTTTAGCGACAGAACCTTGGCGGATCAGAACATACATCCCCCGCTGAATACGCTCAATTGCTTCTTCTGCTGTTACGCATTCATGATCTGTTGAAATGTTAGCGGTACGATAAATATTAACGCCCGTGGCATCTAGCCCTGAGCCGTGCCCATCAATTACGCCGTTTGCATCGTTAGCTGCTTGCAATTTATCGAGCATATCGTCATCTCCATCTCGAACGGCAGGGAAATCCATCACTTCTGCTAATCCAAGTACGCGAGGGTGAGAGAAAAATGGCGCTAAGTCAGCTGCTTTTAAGACGGCTCCAGAGCTTTCAAAAGGAGTTGCTGGCACGCTTGAAGGTAAGTTCACAAATACGTCTAAAGGAATGGAATCCGAGTTTTGAAGCATAAACTCAATGCCAGATTTCCCTGAAACATTCGCAATTTCATGAGGATCCGTTACGACAGTTGTGACGCCTCTAGGTACAAGAAGTTTTGAGAACTCTTTAGGTGTAACCATTGATGATTCAATGTGAACGTGTCCATCAATGAACGTAGGAGAAATGTATTTTCCTTTTGCATCAACGACATTATCCCCATCGTATTGACCTATTCCAACAATCACTCCATCAGCAATCGCAATATCAGCTTCAATGATGGAAAGCGTAAAGACATCGATAATTTTCCCGTTTTTCACTACAAGATCTGCAGGTATTTTTTTATTGGCAACAGCAAGCTGCTTTTTTAAGGTTGTTTTTGTATTTGACATGAATGTGACTCCTCTCATTGTATAACTGAATAACAATGAAGGACTATGTAAGGGAGAACATAAAGAAGAATAAAAATGCAGTATGAATGATGTTCAACCCTCGTAGTCCAACTATTTACGGTAGTTCGGTAGAAACTCTTGGACCCTATTTCCAAGACTATACGAGCTTTAGGTATTTCGATACATTCTATAGACAAATAATAAAAACGTCAATTCCTAATAAAAAAGAAAGATTTTTGGGAATATTTCATCTATGTGTATGTAAACGATTTAACTCTTATTTGCTCGCTAAAAGGTGCAGCATTCATGTATAGAAAAAAATGTAGAAAAAACCGTCAATGGCTATTAGTCATTGACGGAGTTGTCATTAAGCTTGTTTACGCAGTGTACCTAATTCTTCCGCGATCGCTTGCATTTCACTTGGGCTAAAAGAATCTTTTCTCATTACCATATCGTATAAGTACTTTAAGTCTTCATACATTTCTTCGTCAAAAGCTTCAGCTTTAATTGCTCCGATATTTAGCATGCGCAATTTTTCACTAATGCTATCGACCATATGTTTAATATTCTCTGGAGATTTTACTGATAAATCCACTTTGTTCATCCTTCCAGTTGCGTTTTTTTTATTGTAACATGTTTTTATCGTGTGAACACTTTTATGTCAGGTTCTTATCCACAGAAGAGTGGAAACGATATAAATAAAAGAAAACTATTTTTTAGTTTAAAAATGATTGTATATAATGTTTGTAATAAGGGAAAGGAGTCGAGACTATGATTAACGTATTATTCGTTTGTTTGGGAAATATTTGTCGTTCACCCATGGCAGAAGCGGTCTTTAAAGATATGGTGAAGAAAAAAGGACTAGAAGGACAAATTCACGTAGATTCTGCAGGCACAGGAGGCTGGCATAAAGGAAATCCTCCTCATGAAGGGACGCAATCTATTTTAACGAAAAACAACATTAATTTTAAAGGGCAAACAGCAAGACAAGTGATTCAAGAGGATGTAGCTAAATTCCATTATATTATTGGAATGGATGTCGAAAATGTAGGAAATCTGAGAAGGATGGCTGGACATACTAAAACAGGTTATATTGCAAGACTTTTGGATTTTGTGCCCGATTTACATATTGAAGATGTGCCTGATCCTTATTTCACGGGAAATTTTGACGAAGTATATGACTTAGTTCAAGAAGGATGCAAGGCTCTTTTAGACGAAATTATAGAGAAGCATTTCTCAGAGTAAGTGATACTTAAAAAATAAAAAACGGAGGAGAAACGACAAATGGGTAAACGAAATAAGCTAGTAGAAGGTATTGTCATTGGAGCAATTATAGGAGGAGCTGTTTCTTTATTTGATAAAGAAACCAGAAGTTCCGTCATTCAAGGAAGTAAAAAACTGAAAGACAAAACAAAAACTCTTATTCAGCACCCTGAACTTGTGACGGATACTGTGAAAGAGAAATATGAAACGATCCGTACGACCATTGAGCAAGTTTCTGAAGATGTATCATTTGTAACAGGAAAAGTAGAAAAGTTAAAAGAAACAACGCCTCAGGTGATGGAAATTGTAAACGATACAAAAGAAGCATTTGTGGAGAAGTATGGTGATGAACAAAAATAAATAAGGAGGCACATATGGCTGGAATATACATAAATAACATCGTAAGGTTTGGCAAAGAACTGATGGGCCGCATTCATCGAGATGAGCTGCCCAGCTTATCAGCTGAATTGGCTTATTATTTGCTGCTCTCGCTATTTCCTTTTTTAATTTTCTTAATTACGCTGATTGGATTTTTGCCATTGGAATCAACAGATCTGCTTGACTTGGTCGAAAATGTAGCGCCCCAGCAAACGCTCCACATGATTGAAAGCAACGTTTCTCATATCATTGGTTCTCATAATGAAAAACTATTGTCCTTTGGTATCATTGCCACGATGTGGTCTGCTTCAAATGGAATCAATGCGATTGTAAGAGCATTTAACCGAGCGTACCACGTACAAGAAAATCGGCCTTTTTTAGTGGCAAGAGGTATGGCAGTTCTCCTTACTTTTGCGATGATATTTGTTATTATTGTAGCGCTTTTACTTCCGGTTTTCGGTCATATGATTGGTCTTTATTTATCGTCTACGTTTGGGTTCTCAGAAACTTTTCTCGCTTTATGGTCTGCTTCCCGCTGGATTATCAGCGGTCTCATTTTGTTTACTGTTTTTACGGGGTTATATTACTTTGCTCCTAATAAAAAGCTGCTGATTCGAAATGTGGTAAAAGGAGCGGCTTTTGCTACGGTCGGATGGACAGTGGTATCGATGCTGTTTGCGTATTATGTAAATCATTTCAATAACTATACAGCTACATATGGAAGCTTGGGCGGAATTATTATCTTGCTTATTTGGCTGTACCTATCGGGGATGATTATCGTTATTGGAGGAGAAATTAACGCTATTTTCTACGACCGTCGAGTTAAATCTTCATAGTCACAAATTGGCATGAAATCATTCGCAAGATATGAGCATACTAACAAAGTGAAAGGGAGGTTTTACATCATGACAAAGCATACAAAAAAAGACGGAAGCAATACAAAGCAAAATAAAAAGAGCCAACCAAAGCATAAAACAAGCAACAGCCAAAATGGACAAAACGGTTACCATTAAGGCATGGGTTTTCATAATAAAGAGGCTGGGACAAAAGTAGTTGAGTCCAAGTAAAAAACGAACCATTCATCGACCTGTTTGATGAGTGGTTCGTTTTTTTTTTGTGATGGTGCATATCGTTTTATTTGTTTCGTTCCTTCTAGCAGTTGATTGGAGGGCAAGGCGAAGACTCCTGCGGGAAAAGCGGAACAGGTGAGACCCCGCAGGAGCGAAAGCGACGAGGAGGCTCAGCGGCCGCCCGCGGAAAGCGAAGCCTTGCACGGAAATCAATTGCGGTGTCATAAGCAGTCCAGCTCATGTATCTCATTTGTTCGTCTTTCGATTGGATTTATTTCGTTATGTCTCAACCTCTTTTTTGCGTTAAGATTTTAACAAACGCAGGCCGTTTAAGATAACTAAAATGGTGCTGCCTTCGTGACCAATAACACCAAATGGCATATCAAGCACTTGGAAAAAATTCGAACAAATTAATAAAAAGATGACGGCAATAGAAAAAATAACGTTTTGCTTCACAATTGAGTTCATTCGTCTGGAAAGAGCTACTGCATCCGAAATTTTTGATAAATCATTTTTCATTAAAACGATATCCGCTGTTTCAAGTGCCACATCCGTTCCTTCTCCCATGGCTACTCCAACGTTAGCAGTAGCGAGAGCTGGTGCATCGTTAATGCCATCTCCCACCATTGAAACGGTAGGGAATTTTTCTTTTAACGCTTTAATTTTATCTACTTTCGCTTCGGGCAAACATTCTGCAATGTATTCATTGACGGCACATTCTTTTGAAATGGCCTCGGCTGTTTTTTCGCTGTCTCCTGTAATCATGACGGTATGAATACCCTGCTCTTTAAGCGATTTAACAGCTTCTACAGCTTCTGTTCGTACAACGTCTTTTAGCGCAAGCAATCCCACAATACCATGCTGGTCTTTTGCGTACACAATCGTTTTTCCTTCACTGGCAAGCGTAGATGAAATCCCATTTTCAAATTCAGCTGCATCTTCTTTACCTACAAAATCTGCTTTTCCTATTTTCCACGTATCTCCTTGAAGAGACCCAATGACACCGTATCCGGGAACGTCTTCAAGTGAATCTGGCTGAACGAGCGTCAATTCCTGCTTGTTTTTCACAAAATCAACAATGGACTGAGCAAGCGGATGATTGGACTGACGTTCAATGGATGCTATTTTAATAAGAAATTCCTGTTCGTTTATATCAGAACGTACAATAACATTTGTCACTTCTGGCTTTCCTTTTGTTAACGTTCCTGTTTTATCAAAAGCAATTGCGCTTAAATGGCTTAACCTTTCCAAATGCACGCCGCCTTTGAACAAAATTCCTTTTTTTGCTCCATTTGAAATAGCAGACAGCGAAGCAGGGGTGATAGATGCAACCAGAGCGCAAGGAGACGCTACAACTAAGAGAATCATTGCACGGTAAAATGTCTCGGTCCAGCTCCATCCAAGCACATAGTGTGGGAGGAATAGCATAACTGCCACAACCGATAGAACAATTTTTACGTATGTGCCTTCAAATCGTTCAATAAACAATTGAGAAGGCGACTTTTCACTTTGAGCCGTTTGAACAAGTTGAATGATCTTTTGAAACAGCGTCTCAGCACTTGGCTTTGTCATTTTAATGGTAATGGCGCCTTTCACATTCACCGTGCCCGCGAATACTTCATCATCGAGCTGTTTTAGTACAGGAACAGATTCCCCTGTAATAGCAGCCTGATCAATCGTTGTTTGACCTGAGACAACAATACCATCGGATGGCACTCGTTCACCCGGCTTAACTAACAGCAAGTCACCGATTTGTAAATCCGAAATGGATACAATTTCTTCTTGATCTCCAATCAGACGCGTTGCTTCTTGCGGCTGTAAATTCATCAAGGCGCTAATTTCTCGGTTGCTTTTATTCATGGTGTACGTTTCTAATGCACCGCTTAATGCAAAAATGAAAATAAGCATAGCACCTTCTGTCCAGTAGCCAATTACAGCCGCTCCAATGGCTGCAATAATCATTAACATTTCGACATTCAATTCTTTATTTTCAATCGTTTCTTCAATGCCTTCTTTTGCTTTAGCAAATCCGCCTATCACGTAAGCTAATACAAAGAGCGTAATAGACACAGCAGTATCCTGCTGTTTTGACAGCAGCCAGCCGGCTAAAATCAGCACGCCGCTTAACAGTGCAGCAATGAGTTCACCATGTGTTTTTAATACGTTGACAGCAGAAGATGTTTGAGGCGTTTGTTCTTGTTTTTTAGGTAACGCATTTTCCATACAAATCCTCCTTGAACGATAATTGAGAAGAATAATCACAATCATTACCCCTAAAAAAGCACGAAAGCTGCCATCTCAGCGATAGCAGCACATTTTTTCAGTTCTTCTCTTTTAAATTGGGATATTTAGTATAGTATAGCACGGAACAAGCAAGGAGGTAACGACTAACGCCTAAAAAATAAAAACAGAATGCAGCTGGACGTCTGCATTCTGTAAAAAACGTACTACATATCTAAATGTTCTTCATAATATTTATAAGCGGAAGTGTAAATGTGCTCGATATCGGCATCCGTCATGTACATTAAGGTTTCACGGTCAATCCCCTTCATTGTTTCAATAAATGTAATCATGTTTTTGCGTTCTTGTCTGCTCATTTATTATTCTCCTCTCCATCTGTTTTAATACAGTTTATTATATTTAATTGTATTATATAACAGAAAAAGTATTTTGTGTGGATTTTTTTTTAAAATAGGCAAAAAAATTTAAAAAGACGTAAATAATTGACTATATAGAAAAAAGTGTTTTATAATTTATATATGAACATATGCTCATATACTTGCATATAATGAACGGAGAGATATTATGAAAAAAGATGAACATTCGTTTTTATCGCCTCAAACAGTAGAAGAAGCGTCAAGAATACTAAAAGCTATTTCAGATCCTACGAGAATGAAAATTCTTTATTTGCTATTTCAAGAAGAGTGTTCAGTCGGTCATATGGTTGAAGTGCTTGGTGTTTCACAATCAGCTATTTCACATCAGTTAACTCACTTGCGTCATTTACGTTTAGTAAAATATCGCCGTGAAGGGAATACGTATTTCTATACGTACGATGATGAACACGTCGTTGGAATACTGCATCAAGTAATTCAGCACGTAGAATGCGCACATAACGAATAAAAGGAGGGGCTTTGCATGGGTCATGATCATCACCACCATCATGGTCACCATCACCATTTTGATACACAGCGTGAAGGCAACAAAAAAGGTCTGTTAATTGCACTCATTATCACCGCGGGTATTATGGTTCTTGAGTTTGTTGGAGGGCTTTTTACAAATAGTTTAGCGTTATTATCCGATAGCGGACACATGCTTTCTGATACAAGCTCACTTGCTCTTAGCCTTGTAGCGATATGGTTTGCTAACCGAGCTGCATCGGCTAAAAAAACGTACGGTTATTATCGTTTTGAAATATTAGCGGCTCTTTTTAACGGAGTGGCACTGTTTGTAATAGCAGGATTTATCATCTATGAAGCCTATCAGCGCGTATTAGAGCCGCAGTCTGTAGCAAGCGGCAGCATGATGCTGATTGCTACTGTTGGTTTACTCGCTAATTTAATCAGCGCATGGTCACTTATGAGACAAGGAGATGTAAAAGGAAATGTAAATTTACGCAGCGCTTACTTACACGTATTGGGAGATGCTTTAGGATCTATTGGAGCTATTGTAGCTGGACTTCTTATGATGCTGTTTGGATGGTATATTGCTGATCCTATTATTTCTGTAGTTGTGTCTGTATTAATTTTAAAAAGCGCTTGGGGCGTGCTTGCTCATAGCGTTCATATTTTGATGGAAGGCTCTCCTGAAAGGGTAGATCACAGTGAAATAAAAAACCTTCTTGAAAATATTGAAGGAGTCAAAGGTGTGCATGATTTACACATTTGGACGATTACTTCAGGACTGGACTCATTCAGCTGTCATATGCACGTAGAAGATGAAAAAGATTGTCAGCAAATTTTGCAAAAAGCCATCGATTTAGTACATGATCACTGCGGCATTGAGCATACCACGATACAAATTGAAAAATCAGCTCTTCAGCATCGAACGCTAAAAGTTTAAAGAACGAGCGAGAACCTATAGGTTCTCGCTCGTTTTTTGCTGCATAGGCATCTTTTGTCCGAATACAAAAAGAATAATAAAAATAAAGCCCAGCATCCCGCTAATAATATTAAAAAAGCTGATATGGTGAAAGAACTGAATAAACGTGCCACCTATGTAAGGGCCGGCAAGGCTTCCGATACTAAAAGCAATGCCGCATAGTAAATTACCTGTAGGCAGTAGACGAGCAGGAATCAAATCCGTCATATAGCTGATTCCTAAACTAAACGTCGAGCCTACAACCATGCCAGCTATAAATAAACAAGCTACTAATGGAATAGCGGTCTCTTCCAAGAGGCTTGCTGTAAAAAACGTAACGGCTCCAATGGATAAAATCCATCCTAATACCAATTTCCGTCCAAATTTATCGCTCAATATTCCGAGAGGAAGCTGAAATACAATAGCTCCAACTGCAAAGGAAGTCAGCAACAGTGAAATAAACTCTACTTGCAAACCAATTCGTAAGCCATATACAGGAAAGCTTCCGTTCAGTGATGATTCTAAAAATCCATATCCAAAAGGCGGCAAAAAAGCAATCCAAGCATACTTAGCCGCCTTAGAAAATCGCTTAGCCGTTTCTTTTAATGAATTAACCTCCACTTCCTGTAGGGGAAATTCATTTTTTATCAAAAATAAAAACACCCATGTTATGAGGCAAAGAGCTGAAGAAATCATAAAAGGAAGCGCTTGATTAATTTCAATTAACGGCGTCATTAAAGGGCCAATAGCAAAACCAATACCGAAAAAAAGCCCGTACAATGAAATGTTTCGACCTCGTTTATCAGCAGGTGAAGACGATGTAATCCACGTTTGAGTACCAAAGTGCAGCGCGTGATCTCCTATTCCAATAAATAAACGGAGCACAAACCAAAAAACAACAGATTTCCACAGGGGAAACAAAGCTAAAGATACAATAACTAAAAGTCCCCCTGCTGCGATAATTGGTTTATATCCGTATCTGCGAAGCGGCCCTTCCATGAAAGGAGAAATAAATAAAATACCTAGATACAATCCAGTTGCGTTTAATCCGTTTATAGTAGAAGAAAGACCATCTTTCTCAAAAATAATAGCAATTAAAGGAAGCAGCATACCTTGGCTGAATCCAGAAATGGCGACAAGGCTAACTAAAATCCAGAAACGTTGTTTATGAGTAGCACTCATAGCATTCAACCTCTTTTTATCTATATTTTGTAAATCCAACTGTTTAATCGTACAAGGAAAACGCTTTATTGACAAGGATGTAGAGGTGCTGTGCTGTTAATTTGACATCTTTTTATAAGGAAAGTAGAATAAAACATGTAAATAGTTACATGTTTTAATTTACAAGTAAACGTCGATCGCTAGAATACAAACAGTGCTTAAGAAAATAGCGACATTCACAATCAATGTCGGTACAACGAGTGTCATTGGCCATACAGGAAGTGCAAAATATAAACGCTTACACAACTGCGTTTTTCTAGGCACTGCTGTGAGACACTTAGATCGCGTGGTGTCAGACATATACAAAGTGTTATAAATCAAAGGAGCGATATAAAAATGGAAAAATTTATTGGAAATCATATGATTTACACATACGAAAACGGATGGGAATATGAAATTTATATCAAAAACGAAAATACAATCGATTACCGTATTCATAGCGGAATGGTGGCAGGACGATGGGTTCGCGACCAGAAAGTAGATATTGTGAAATTAACAGAAGGTGTATATAAAGTATCGTGGACTGAACCGACTGGAACAGATGTATCTTTGAACTTTATGCCTCATGAAAAACGGATGCACGGCATTATTTTCTTCCCAAAATGGGTACATGAACATCCTGAAATTACCGTGTGCTATCAAAATGACCATCTTGATTTAATGCATGAATCCCGTGAAAAATACGAAACATATCCTAAATACATTGTACCCGAATTTGCTGACATTACATTTATCAAAAATGTCGGAGCGAACAATGAGGAAGTTATCGCTCAAGCGCCTTACGAAGGAATGACAAATGATATTCGCGCCGGAAAATTAATTTAACACAGAGTCATAAAAAAGACTGAGACAAAAGTATTTTAGCTGTAGGAAGATCCGAACGATGAATCGAGATTCTTGATGGAGAATCAAATTCGTTCGGATCTTTTTATGGTGACCGTGTAACAAGTATCCGCATTGAGAGTAGTTGGTTATATAAAAAGCGGTTTATAATGAAGTAAAGGAGTGAAGGAAATGGAATTTAACATGAAAAAAGAGGCGGGATTTACAACAAATTTTCCTTATGGAGAGCTACATATCGCCGGAGATGAAGAGTATGGCTTTCGTCCGTATCAGCTAATGGTATCGTCCATTGCTGTTTGCAGCGGAGGCGTGTTAAGAAAGATTCTAGAGAAAAAAAGAATTGCTTTTTCTGATTTACGCATCCAAGCTGGTGTGACGCGAAATGATGAAAAAGCGGGACGAATCGAAAAAATTCATTTGCACTATATCATTACAGGAGAAGAGCTTCCATTAGACAAAATTGAAAAATCAATTGAGCTAGCACGAAAAAATTGTTCGATGCTACAGTCGGTTATTGACAGCATTGAAGTGACAGAAACCTTCGAAATTAAATGAGGTTGGGACAAAAGTATTTTAGCTGAAGAAGATCCGAACGATGAATCAAACTCGTTCGGATTTTTTATGGTGTTATTACAAGCGGTGCAGCTCTTTGCACCCATTTGCTCGTCTTTAGATGGATGGACTTAGCTACATCTCAATCTCATATGTCCTTCGGTTTGCTGCCGGCTTTATCAAAATAGCGCATGCGTTCAGGAGTCAGCTGAAGAAGCAAATAATTTGGGTCATCTGGACTTTTAATCCACTCTTTTAACTTTTTATTCCAAAATTTCTTTTTTAATTCTTCGTTTGTTTCTACATTTACTTTGGCTTCTACCTCTACATACGGATCACTCCAACCTTGCCCATCATGGCCTAACAAAATATGAACATAAGGGTTTTTTTCTAGTTCTTCGACTTTATGGGTATCTTTATTGGTGGCGGTGTAGAGCACAAGATCTTCATGAAAAAACATCATAAAGCGTGAATAAGGCTTTCCATCTTGAATTGTAGCTAACGTTCCAATTGTATAGTCATCCAGTACGGATAAAATTTGATTTTTTACATCATTATTGCTCATTTTTTCACTCCTTATTATATCTTTTCACCCTTGGTAGTTTGGCTGATTTTTAACTATCTTAATCAAAAATCAATTAAGGGTTTATCATTTATAAAAATAGGTTAAAAATACTAACATTGACGGTGAGTCTATACAAATTCCATTAATTTGATATGATTGATTTTGTTGTCAAAAAATGAATAAGGTAGGTGTACATATCGATGATCAATCGGATTTTTCTTATAGCGGTTATTCTTGGGATGCCGCTATCTGTTATTGGGCACATGATGCACTGGTCAGATGTTCTTATGTTTATTATTTACTGTTTAACAATCATTGCCCTCGCAGCTTTTATGGGGAGAGCAACAGAGAGTTTAGCTGTTGTAGCTGGTCCTCGAATAGGCGGACTATTAAACGCTACGTTTGGTAACGCTGTAGAATTAATTATTTCTATTTTTGCTCTAAAAGAAGGTCTTACAGCGGTGGTGCTTGCATCGTTAACCGGTTCTGTATTAGGAAATCTTCTTCTTGTAGGCGGTCTTTCATTCTTCATCGGGGGATTAAAATTTAAGCGTCAAGAATTTAATGTCTATGATGCAAGACATAATTCTGGATTATTGATCTTTGCCGTTATCGTTGCGTTTGTTATTCCTGAAGTGTTTGCTAGCGAAATGGACGAAGCGAAGACCATGTCCCTGAGTGTGGGGATATCCATTATTCTCATCATCTTGTACTTAGCGGCGTTATTTTTTAAGCTGGTAACGCACCGAGGGGTGTATCAGCATAAAAGTGAAGAAGTGGAAGAACATGAGGAGCCAGAATGGTCAATGTGGAAAGCGATTACTGTTCTATTTTTATCTACGTTAGCTGTAGCTTACGTATCCGAAAGCTTGGTTAGTACAATCGAAATTGTATCGGAAAGTTTTGGGTGGAGTGAGCTGTTCATCGGGGTCATCATTGTAGCGATTGTTGGAAACGCAGCAGAGCACGCTTCGGCTATTATTATGGCCGTTAAAAACCGCATGGGTGTAGCTGTTGAAATTGCTGTGGGATCCACTTTACAAGTCGCGATGTTTGTAGCACCAATATTAGTGTTAGTTTCGCTGATGTTCGAAAACCAAATGTCTCTTGTCTTTACTTGGCCTGAGTTGATTGCGATGGTAACGGCCGTATTTTTAACTATTGCTATTTCTAATGACGGAGATACAAACTGGTTCGAAGGTGCAACTCTTTTAGGTGCTTATATTATTATGGGAATTGGTTTTTATCTTATTTAAAAAAGAAGAGGCTGAGACAAACATGTTTTAGTTGAAGGAAGAATCCGAACGATTAATCGTTCGGATTCTTTTTGTGTAAGTGAATAGAAGAATTTCCCTTTTGGTATTCAGGATAAAACAGGAGATGTTTGAAAAAACTATGGTTGCATTCATTAACGATGTTGAAAGGAGTTTCTAGATGTTACGTAAATTGCTTTTATTTGTGTTTACCATCATTATTTCATTTTCATGTTCAACGAAGATCGCTATTGCGAAAACAGCTCAGCCTACCATCAACGTGCCTTCTTCAGCTTTAAATATTTCAAAAGAAAATACGTATCCAAATGCTAGTCAAGATACGCCATATTTGCAGCCGAGTGAGTTTACAAAAGAGCTCATTGAAACATCAAATGTAAAAATTGAAAACCCTGATTTAATTCGTATATTAAATGAATCAAACATTTCTAAAACTCCATGGGCAATTGGTTTTAGAGCAACCGTCTTTTTAGGACAGTGGCCATTAAATTACGAATCAACAGAAACAAACGTTAACTGGCAACACCAGCGAATCAATACAAATCATTATGATAACAGAGCAGGAAAAACTCAGTACAAAATGATGTACAGTCAGGAAAATCAAAGTCATGTAAAAGGCGGATTAACAGCAAAAGTGCCTCAGCCTGATCATGTTAAACAAATGATGCTAATTGAAGCAGCTAAAAAAACAAAGCTCACTTTATCATTTCAAACGTTTGTAGGTGCCGGAACGAAAAAAGACCAGGTCTATAACGTAGCTTCTAAAAAAGTAGGTTATCTGTATGCGTATACGCCTGCTGTAAGTGAAAAGGGAAAAGTAACATATGGAGAAGTGTATGTTACAGTAAAAGGCAGCAAGCGCTCAATTGTGGTGAGAAATGTAACGTCTCAAGGAATTGGAGCATGGATTCCAGTACAAGATTATGTTTCCTTAAGCTTTGGAGCTTATAACCAGCCGAGATAACAAAAAAGAGATTCCCACGATGGAATCTCTTTTTTTGTTATTTTGTAATGCTCGCTTGGAGTTTGCTAAAATCAGTATCTTGATAATAGCTGTTTTTCACCAAAATATTAGGTCCTAAACAAGACACTGCTGAACAATGACAGCTAAGTTCTTTAGAAATCGTGCTTTGCTGCCACATATCAAAAGCGTCTGTAAGCTTTGTATCTTGAATGTTGCCAAGAGGAGGCGTATCACCAAAGTCCGTTACGATAATATCTCCGTCGAAAATATTTACATTTAGGCGAGAGCGCCCGTCTGGATCGTTTCGAACGGTTACATTTTTACTGCTATACAAGCGCTGTAAAAGCGATAAGTCTTCCTCATTATTACTGCATGCATAAAACGGCAGCGTGCCGAATAACATCCACACATTTTCATCTCGAATATCAAGAAGGTGATGAATAGCTTTACGCATTTCAGGAAGAGATAATGTTTCTAGAGTGCTAGCAAAGTCACTTGGATACATAGGGTGTACTTCGTGACGCTGACAAAGCATTTCATCAACAATTTGACGATGAATCTTTTCCATGTGAGGAAGCGTACGTTTATTTAACATCGTTTCAGCTGATACGGTTACACCCGCTTTTACAAGCGCGCGGCTGTTTTCAATCATACGATCGAAATATTTGGCGCGCTGCTCATAAGTAGGCTTTCGCTCCATCATTGCAAAGCCAGCTTCCACAAAATCGTCCATCGTTCCCCAGTTGTGAGAAATATGTAAAACATCTAAATAAGGAATGATTTGTTCGTAACGAGCAAGATCTAATGTTAAATTTGAATTAATCTGTGTACGGACACCTCGTTCATGTGCATACTTTAATAAAGGCACCACATAATTTTTCACAGAAGATAGAGACATCATCGGCTCTCCGCCCGTAATGCTTAACGCTCGAAGAGTTGGAATTTCATCGAGGCGTTTTAAAATTAAATCAAGCGGCAGTGCTTTTGGGTCTTTTGGCTGCAGCGTATATCCAACTGCGCAATGCTCACATCGCATATTACAAAGCGTCGTTGTGGTGAATTCAACGTTTGTAAGCGTCGGTTTGCCATATTGTTTCATATCTAAATACGCTTCCCACGGATCGAACTCCGGGGTAATTCGTTGTAAAGTGGCCATAAAAAAACTCCTTTTATTTTTCCGTAAAGTGAAATGATGATGAAAACATCTCACGGTCCGTCCTGCTAGACTAAATTATACGTCTCATTCAAAACGGACACCAGTGACTATTATGGATTTTATTGCTTTTAGTTGTCAAATATGAAAGTATTCGTTAGGATATAAGGAAATACGAATGAAAAGCTATATCAGGAGGGTTTAAAATGGGAAACGCCGTTCGAGATAAAGATTCACAAGTACGTTATTTAAAAGATCGTTTAAATATGTTTGTACACGTATTAGACTCTATGGAGCCTGAAAACACAGACCTAGAAGACATTGACCGTTTGATTACGATGATTGATGACCTCGAAGCAAAATGTGAGCAGTTTAAAAAAGATAAAGAATGAACAAAGAAAAAAGCGCTAGAAAAACTAGCGCTTTTTTGCTTGAAGTGGAAATCCTCCTATAAAGGTCTTTCGAAACAATTTTTGAAGGAGTATAATAAATTTTGAAAGTTGTACGACAGATAGATAAATACATACATTAGCGGGATATGGGAGGAATTAAGTGATGATTGAAGCTTTAAAACAAAGCATGTACGATTTAATTGTTGAAACATCTACAAAATTGCCAAAAGACGTTCGACGTGCTATCGCAAAGGCAAAAGCGCGTGAAAATGCAGGAACGCGTGCAGCAATGTCTTTAGCGACCATTACCAATAATATTAAGATGGCGGATGATAATTTATCGCCAATTTGTCAAGATACGGGTATGCCAACATTTAAAATTAAAACCCCTGTAGGAGTGAATCAGCTTCAAATTAAAGAAGCGATTTATTGGGCAATTGAAGAAGCAACAAAGCACGGAAAGCTTCGCCCTAACTCCGTAGATTCGTTAACGGGAGAAAACAGCGGTAATAATTTAGGCGGCGGCACGCCGGTTATTAAGTTTGAACAGTGGGGAAATGACTATATTGATGCGCGTCTTATTCTAAAAGGCGGCGGCTGTGAAAATAAAAACATTCAGTACAGCCTGCCTTGTGAAGTAGAAGGTTTAGGTAGAGCTGGCCGTGATTTAGACGGCATTCGTAAATGTGTGATGCACTCTGTGTATCAAGCACAAGGTCAAGGCTGTAGTGCCGGCGTCATTGGTGTTGGAATCGGTGGCGACCGTACAACAGGCTATGAATTAGCAAAAGAGCAGCTGTTCCGAAACTTAGATGACGAAAATCCAAACGCTCAGCTGAAAGAATTAGAAGAGTATATTATGGAAAATGCCAATAAGTTAGGAATCGGTACGATGGGCTTCGGTGGAGAAACGACATTACTTGGCTGTAAAGTCGGTGTAATCAATCGTATCCCTGCTAGCTTCTATGTGTCAGTTGCCTATAACTGCTGGGCTTACCGTCGCTTAGGTATTAAAATCAACGCTGATACAGGAAGTGTTCAAGAGTGGCTGTATCAAGAAGGCGAAGAAGTAGATTTTAATAAAAATGCAGGCGCCGAAGAGAAACAAAATGCGGATGAAACAAAAGAAGTTGTATTACAAGCACCTATTACAGAAGAGCAAATTCGTGAATTAAAAGTTGGTGACGTGGTGCGCATCAACGGTATGATGTATACAGGACGCGATGCTATCCATAAACATTTAACAGATCACGATGCACCAATTGATTTAAATGGACAAATCATTTATCACTGTGGTCCGGTTATGTTAAAGGACGAAGACGAAAAATGGCACGTAACCGCTGCAGGACCAACAACAAGTATCCGTGAAGAACCTTACCAAGGGGATATTATGAAGAAATTTGGTATCCGCGCGGTTATCGGTAAAGGCGGTATGGGTCCTAAAACGCTTGCTGCTCTTCAAGAGCATGGCGGTGTATACTTAAATGCGATCGGAGGAGCTGCACAGTACTATGCTGATTGTATCAAGAGCGTAGAAGGCGTTGATTTGATGCAGTTTGGTATTCCTGAAGCAATGTGGCATTTAAAAGTAGAAGGCTTTACAGCTGTAGTGACGATGGATTCACATGGAAACAGCTTGCATGCAGATGTAGACAAGTCTTCATTTGAAAAGCTTGAGCAATTTAAAGAACCGGTATTTAAATAATCATACGTCCGGAGCGTATGGTAAAAAGTAACGTTCATGAACGAGAAAATTGAGTAGATACTAAGCGTAAAATGACTTCCGAAAGGAGCTTCTTATGCGCCGGTTCACCTTTTTTCTCGTTTTTTTATTCGTGATGTCAACAGGCATAGCATCTGTTGAAGCACAAATGTATCCAAACACTCCGATCAGCTGGGGATTTCAAAAAAGTAAAAATCACAAGCCCGCATCTGCAGGTACAGCTTATGAACAAATTCTTGCTAAGTATGATGCTTTTTACCTTGGAGATACAAATAAAAAAAATATTTACTTAACGTTTGATAACGGTTATGAAAATGGTTATACACCGCAGGTATTAGACGTTCTCAAAAAAAGAAAAGTTCCTGCCACGTTCTTTGTAACAGGACACTATTTAAAAGAAGAGCCTAAACTTATTAAGCGAATGGTAAAAGAAGGGCATATTGTCGGGAATCATTCGTGGCATCACCCTGACTTAACTCAAGTGGATGACGCACGTTTTAAAGAGGAATTGCAAAAAGTAAAAGATGAATACAAGAATATTACGGGTCGTGATGAAATGAAATACCTTCGCTCACCTAGAGGGGTATTCAGCGAACGAACGCTAGCTCTTTCAAAGCAAGAGGGCTATACAAACGTATTTTGGTCACTTGCATTCGTTGACTGGAAAGTGAATGAACAAAAAGGCTGGCGCTACTCATACGACAATATGATGGCTCAAATACATCCAGGTGCGATCATGCTTCTGCATACCGTTTCAAAGGATAACGCAGATGCGTTAGATCAAGCGATTGTGGATTTAAAAAAGCAGGGCTATACGTTTAAAAGCATTGATGATTTAATGAACGAACGCAAACAAACGAAGAAAAGTCCTTCTAAAAAGAAATAAAGATAAAAACCGACGGGAATGTTTCTCCTGTCGGTTTTTTGCTGTTGAAGTGTTATAATATGCGTTGATGTCTTTTTTAAAGCGATACGGTCTAATAGGTTTTAAGCAGCTAAAGACCGTTAATAACTATATAAAGAATTTAAACTAATCGGAGTTGGTCTCATGAATAAACCAAAAACTGAAATGAAAGTTCAAAAAGGACAAACATTTCCGTTGACGATAAAAAGACTTGGTATTAATGGAGAAGGCGTAGGATATTTTAAGCGCCAAGTCGTTTTTGTACCAGGAGCCTTACCAAATGAAGAAGTGGTTGTAGAAGCAACAAATGTTCAGCAAAAGTTTGCCGAAGGGAAAATTAAGCGAATTCGCAAAAAATCTCCTCACCGCGTAGAAGCACCCTGTCCTATTTACGAGCAGTGCGGAGGCTGTCAGCTTCAGCACTTATCCTATGAAGGTCAGCTAGAATCTAAGCGCGATATTGTTCTGCAAGCGTTCGAACGTCACAGTTCATTAAAAAAAGTAGAGGAAAAAACACGCCAAACAATTGGCATGGAAGATCCTTGGGGCTATCGTAATAAATCACAGTTCCAAGTAGGTGTGGATAAACAAAAAGTTATCGCTGGTTTGTACGGACTGAATTCTCATCGACTGATTGACATTGAAAACTGTCCGATTCAGCATAGAGCCACAAATCACGTGACAAAAGAAATAAAACGAATTTTACAAGATCTTCAAATTCCTATCTACAATGAGCGCAAACGCCGTGGTATTGTACGTACCATCGTATCTCGAGTAGGATTTGAAACGGGTGAAGTGCAAGTTGTCTTGATTACGGCCAAACAAGAAATTCCGAAAAAAGAGCTGCTGATTAAAGAAATTAAGCGCCGTCTACCGGAAGTGAAATCGCTCGTACAAAACGTAAACGGTCAAAAAACATCGCTTATCTTTGGAGACGAAACGTTTACGCTATCTGGAAAATCGGTGATTCAAGAAACGTTAGGCGATATTTCATTCGAACTTTCAGCGCGTGCATTTTTCCAGTTGAATCCTCTTCAAACAGTGAAGCTGTATGACGAGGTGAAAAAAGCAGCTGCGCTAACAGGCAGTGAAAAAATTGTAGATGCTTACTGCGGAGTAGGGACAATTGGCTTATGGCTTGCTAAAGATGCCAAAGAAATTCGCGGAATGGACACGATTGAAGAATCCATTGTAGACGCGCGAAAAAATGCCAAAGATCATGGATTTGAACATGCCACATATGTGACGGGTCCAGCTGAAAAATGGATGCCGCAGTGGGTAAAAGAAGGCTGGAAGCCAGACGTTATCGTTGTTGACCCGCCGCGAACAGGCTGTGATGACAAGCTTCTAAAAACGATTTTACAAGTAAAGCCAAAGAAAGTGGTTTACGTATCTTGTAATCCATCCACATTAGCGAAAGATGTGCAGCAGCTGTCGAAGGCTTATCATGTTGATTACATTCAGCCTGTTGATATGTTTCCTCATACCGCGCACGTGGAGAATGTGGTGAGTTTGACGTTAAAAAAATGAATAGAAAAAGAGTAAAGGGCAGATTAGATTCTGCTCTTTTTTTTTGAGCTGTACTCTTCATCTGTTCTTTTAGTGTAAAAAATATCTTAGTATAGTGAGATGAAATTCCCATAAAGTCTAGTCTTGGAAAGTGTTACATCGCTAAAGAGAAATTACATAAGAGGGTTAATGCCTTTAAGATAAACTATCCGGTGGCGGTAACTTTGGCGTTGTGGTGAGCATGAAGTTTCAGCTTCCAAAGCCAACGAACAGCTCTGTGACGCTCGTTCGATTCTTTTATGTAGGTACTACAAAAGAGAAGCAGGCGCAAGTGATGAATATATGGCAAAACTGGCTGCCTGAACTGGACAAACGTATGACGCTAGTTGCAAGCTTTTATAATGCTGAAGGAGAAGGGTTAGGCATATTTGCGAACGGTTTCTTTTACGGCTCCCCAGAAAGAGCCCGGAAGATTTTGCAGCCTTTTCCAAAAGTAGAAGGGTTTCGAGTAGAGCTGGAATCATTATCTTTTCTTGAAGCTGTAAAAAAAATAGAAGCAACCTATCCTCCGTCTGAAAAATTTAAGTCAACGGGACGATTTGTGCACAGAAGCTATTCACGTGGTGAGCTTGAAAATCTTACAGATCTTATCCAGCGTCCAGCAGAAGGTTCTGTTTATGCGGCGATTTCTTTTTATGCACTAGGAGGAGAAATCCGCAGTGTTGGTAAAAGAGAAACGGCTTTTTTCTATAGGGGCGCCAGATATATTATAGGGGTTCAGTCTGTATGGACAGAAGATGTATTTGCAAGAGTCAACAGAGAGTGGCTTTATAAGCGATTTCAATATATTAAAAGTATTACGGTAGGTTCCTATGTGAATTTTCCTATCAGCAACCTTAGAAACTACGAGCGTGAGTATTTTGGAGACAATGCAGAGAGATTAGAAAGAGTCAACAAAAAGTATGATCCGTTTAATGTGTTCAGGTTCCCGCAAGGACTCAGGTAGCGTGAGGAAAAGGATGCTAAGTTGACGATTGAAACTGTTCAATTACCTTCTTTCGAAGAAGGTAAATAAATGAAAGTAATCTTTCCTGTTGACAAAGCATCCAACTGGTATTAGAATAAACAACTATTCGACAGTCATTCTATTGATTGAAAAATTGAATACGTAGAAAGCTATGATTGCTATGGATCACACTATAGCAGGAGCAGCTTCTGGAGAGATCGCGATAGTTTCGCGACGCCGAAGGGTTCACAATCTCAGGCAAAAGGACAGAAGAGTACCGGATATTTATTTGGCATGTTACTAATTGGTAGCATGTACCTTAATATTTGTTATTCTTATGACCATGAGATTGGAGCGCATCCAATCTCTTTTTTTATTGGACTTTATTTGTAGTCCGCACGATCGCATCAAAGGTTTTATTGTTAGGAGGAGTTAGAGTTGGAACAACGAGAATTAAAGAGGGATTTATCCAATCGTCATGTTCAGCTAATTGCGATTGGGGGAACCATCGGTACGGGCTTGTTTTTAGGTTCTGGTAAAGCAATACAGCTTGCAGGTCCCTCTATCATCTTTGCTTATTTAATTGTTGGTATTGCGCTTTTCTTTGTGATGAGAGCGCTAGGAGAACTACTGCTGTCTAAAGCAGGTTATCAATCGTTAACTGATATTGCTGAAGAGTATCTTGGACCATGGGCGTCATTTGTAACGGGATGGACCTACTGGTTTTGCTGGATTATGACAGCTATGGCTGATGTCATTGCAGTTGGCGTATATGTGAAATATTGGTTCAATATTCCTCAGTGGATTCCCGCACTTATTTGTGTAATCATTTTATTAGGTCTTAACTTATTAACCGTAAAATTATTTGGAGAATTAGAGTTTTGGTTTGCTTTAATAAAGGTTATTACGATTCTTGCATTAATTATTATTGGCGTTATTTTGCTGGTAATGGGATTTAAAACAGACGCGGGATCCGTTACTGTTCAAAACCTTTGGAATCATGGAGGGCTGTTTCCAAATGGGGTTTCAGGTTTCTTACTTTCATTCCAAATGGTTATATTCGCATACGTTGGGGTTGAATTGGTAGGGGTATCGGCAGCAGAAACATCAAACCCCCAAAAAAATATTCCATCGGCCATTAATAAAATTCCTCTGCGAATCTTATTTTTCTATGTTGGAGCGCTTATCGTTCTGTTGTTTATTAATCCGTGGATGGAATTAAATGCAGCAGAAAGCCCATTTGTTAAAACCTTTAGTTTAGTCGGAATTCCGCTTGCTGCTGGAATTATTAATTTTGTTGTACTAACTTCAGCCGCTTCTGCCTGTAATAGCGGAATGTTTTCAACAAGCCGTATCTTATATAATTTAAGTAAAAATGACCAAGGGCCATCTAAGTTTGCAAAACTGAACAAAAACCACGTACCAAGCAACGGATTGTTTGTATCTACGCTGGTCATCTCAGCGGGAGCTCTTTTAAGCAAACTTATACCAGACCAAGCTTTCGGCATTGTCACGACCATTAGCGCTATTTGTTTTATTTGGGTGTGGAGTATCATTCTCATTTGCCATCTAAGGTATAAAAAGAAGTGTCCGCATCTGCATGCAGCATCAGCATTCAAAGCACCGTTAACACCATTCATAAACTATGTTGTGTTAGCTTTGTTTGCGGTGATTCTTGTTATTATGCTGTTTTCTGACGCGACGCGCCCAGCCTTATTGTTGACACCCGTTTGGTTTATTCTCTTATTTATTTTTTACTGGACTAGAAGGAAAAAGAAAATAAATCTTTAAAGGCTAGAAAATCAGCAGGGAACAAACATAATTTTTTATAAAAGAATATAGTAAATTTCTGACTTCATCACTTCGTGATGAGGTCTTTTTAGTGGAGGATAAATAATTGATTTCTACTGCATGAATAAAATGCAGGAAGCAAAGTTTATAGAAGAAAACTAAAAATTTGTTCTAACAGAAAACACAGTGAGAAAGCTCGTAGTTTTCTGATAGGAATGTAGAACAAATTGCTTTTCTTCTGTGTCTAAAGATGGAATTCCGTCATTTATATGGAAAAGCTTTCATTTTGCAGTACAATGGAGGTAGACTTCATTAGATTAAGGTGAACAAACATGAAATGGTTTAAATCTCATACGTTTTGGAAAATCTTCACGATTAATGTGCTTCTTATTTGTACCGTACTGACGCTAATGTTTATTGTTTCAAGAGTGATGCTGCCTAATATTTCTCAAGATCAATATCGGCAGGTAACTGATAAAACCGTCAAGAGAATGAAAGAGCAAATTAACGTCGTCATTAAAGATATTTGGAGCCTAGGAGACGAGGTACAGCAAGATCCTATTTTTTTATCGGATGATGAACAAGAAATAGACAAAGAATTGCAGAAAATAGTTAATATTTCACCGTATATCGATAGCGGAACCATTTTTAATGTAAATGGGTATGTTGAGCATTATTACCCGAACGATTTAAAGAATATGAAACATGTGAACTTAAGTAAAAGAAAATATTTTCAAGAAGCGCTGCGAACCAAAAAAATATATTTAAGCGATGTCGTTTCAGCAGATACAAAGCACTACATTGTAGTGATGGCGATTCCTATTTTGGATGGGCAGCAAAATGTAAAAAAGGTCGTAAATTTAGCGCTGCGAATTGAAGAAAATAAAAGTTTTCAATCCATCTTTCAAACGTTCGATATAGGAGAGAACGGCTATACATTTATTGTAGACCGCAATGGTAGAATTATTTCCCACCCAGAGAAACAGAGAATCGGTGAAAATGCTAAGAAAAACGAAATCGTTCAGAAAACGATGAATCATAAATCAGGATATCAGCGCGTGGTGAACACCGAAGGTAAGTATTTCTTTGCGTCTTTCGAATATATTCCTGTTTTAGATTGGGGAATTGTCGCTGAATTACCCGTTGAAGACATTTACAGGCCTTATGAAATGTTTGAAAAAACGCTTTGGATCGTTTCAGGTGTTACGATTTTACTGCTTTCTTTTTTTACTGCGTTATATGCAAGGCAAATTGTGAATCCAATTCATAAACTATATGAATTGGCGGGACAAGTAGCGCGCGGGAATTTTAATCAAAAAATTCCGGAACGAGAAATTGAGCGGGGCGAAATCGGTATTTTATCTAAACAGTTTAATGAAATGATTAGCTATATCCGCCATTCTAAAGCGAATTTACAGCAAAAAGAAAATCAGCTGCAGGAACAAAAAACGTTTTTAAGACAAGTTATTGACATTAATCCAAGCTATATTTATGCTATCAATCAAAAAAGGGAATTCATTCTCGTTAATGAATCTTTTGCGATGCTCTTAGGTGAAAAATCTGATGACTTAATTGGACGATCAATTGATAAATATCAGTTCAACCTTCAATCAGATCTTTTATATAAAGGGGCGTTTTCAAACTGTACCCAAAAAGGGATGGTATTAGAAGAACAGTTTAAAGATTCGAAAGGAAACCGGCGCTGGGTCGAAACAGCAAAACTTCCTATTATGAATGAAAAACAGGAAGTGATTCAAATGCTGTGTGTATCGACAGATATTACGGAGCGTAAAAAGGCAGAAGAGAAGCTTAGAACTTCTGAGAAGCTTGCCGTGGTAGGAGAACTTGCAGCTGGAGTGGCTCATGAAATCAAAAATCCTTTAACTTCTTTAAAAGGTTTTGTTCACTTATTAAAAGAACAACATCCTAAAGATGCTTTGTATATAGATATCATGGAAACTGAATTAGAACGAATGAATGGAATCGTAGAAGAATTTTTGATGTTAGGAAAACCTCAGGTAATGAAGGTTGAATCTTTGAATATGCAAGCGCTTGTTCAAGAAGTGTGCTCACTTCTTGAACCTGAAGCAGTAGAAAATGAAGTAGCTTTCATATTTGAAAGGGACGACCAGTTACCAAAGGTGTATGGAGATAAAAATCAGTTAAAACAAGTATTTATTAATATTATTAAAAATTCTATCGAAGCAATGCCTGAAGGAGGCGCTATTCATATTACGATTAAAGTAAAAGAAAACCACCTTTGGCTGCAGCTTGCTGATGAAGGACAGGGTATTCCTCCTGAACGGTTAACGAAGATAGGTGAGCCTTTTTATAGTACAAAAGAAAAAGGTACAGGTTTAGGACTGATGGTCAGCTATCGGATTATTAAAGCTCACCACGCGCAGATGACGTTTTCTAGTCAGTTAGATAAAGGAACAAGTGTGGATATATTGTTTCCAATAATAAAAAGGTAGGGGAAGTTTCCCCTACTTTTTATTATTATACTTATAATATATCGAAAGCCTTGATGGTATTAAAATAAATGAAAGTACTAAAGAAGATATCCACAGGTTAACAAGAAGTTAACTGCTGAATTATATAGGATATTCACAATTTTATCCACACAATTCACATTTTTTCAGAAAATTTACATAAAAATTACCCACTGTTATATCAAGTTATGAAAGCGGTAATATGCATATCCAATAAAGTTATGCACATTATCCACATAATTGTGGGTAAACTTTGTGGATATAGTAGAGTAGTAAAAAAACTTCAATAACATCTATAAAATCTTCGTATTATTATGTCTACATAATATAAAAACGTCCTTCCGATACAAACTGTACAGAAAGGACGTTAAGATGATCAAGCGTTGGATAGAGATGTTTTGCCTCACTTATTTTTTCGTGTAGCCGCCTGCACGGTCTGCTTTTTTAAACTCGCGGCCGTAATAGATTTCTTGAGCGCTACTTAACGTATTTTTTGCGTTTTCTTTTCGTTTTTTTTCAGACATAAAAAAACCTCCAATTAACGTTTTTCGATCATGCTACTTATTTTTTCCAGAATCTCTCGTTTTTAATCATAAAAAAAGCTCTCCGTTACACGGAGAGACTCTTACGCTTCTTTAAGCTGGTGATCTTCTTGAACGTCTTGTTCGTGACGCAAGTAGTATAATGTATACAAGTCTTTTGGAATTTCGTATAAATCATATACGTCTTCATGTTGATTAATTTCATCGTATAAAGCTTTGTGTGTTTCATTTGCAAGTACTGCATAAGGCAGTTTTTCTGCAGCCTTAATAGACCTGATATTGATTTTACGAATTCGCATAAAAATTCGCTCTATATTTAACTCAAAGAACAGTTCATTAAAGAACGCTTCTTTTGCAATTTGATTATATCCTTTTCCATGAAACGGTTTGCCAAGCCAAGTGCCTAAAAAACCAGCTTGGTCCTGTACATCAAATAAATTAATGGTGCCGATAGGGTTACCCCATTCGTCTAAAATCGTGCGAGAAATAATTTCTCCATGATCTTCTGCTTCCATCGTTTGTTTAGTCACAAATAAAAATTCTTCATAGGAATGGGCTTTATGACGAACAAAAGGGAAGACATCAGGATGTACCATGAGTTCGTATAGAGATTGACAGTCATTTAGGTCACGTTTTTTTAACATAACTTTTCCCTCCTGATCGAGGGTATATACAGACTCCAATCAAGTCCCCACCCTCGAAATTTTTTAATAATTAAAAAAATTTCGGGGTGGGAATCGAACCCACTAGAACCAGTTACCTGGTGGCGCACCATTTGCCTTCCCATTACAAGTCAACAAACATAAAAAGTCAACGTGTGATGTTTATGCTTTTGTGAAATTCACATGCTTCTAAACGTATCATACTAAAAAAAATAAAAAAAGAAAATAGGTAAAATGTTAATTTTTTTTAAATAATATTTTACCATCTATCATGGTGAAAAGGGGCTTTGCTAAGTAGTGAAAGGGATGATGGCTCCATAGCACTAAATCAGCGTCTTTTCCTGCTTCGATACTGCCGATTCGCTGATCAATACGAAGATTTCGAGCAGCAGCAATCGTGATGCCTTCTAATGCTTTTTGTTCTTCGAGCCCTTCACGTACGGCAATGGATGCACAAATATTTAGGTACTGAATGGGCGTATAAGGATGGTCTGTTGTAATAGAAACTTCTACTCCTTCATTGCAGAGAGCTTGATAGGTTTTCCATGTTTTATTCTTCAGTTCAACCTTTGAGCGGCGTGTTAAAGTTGGTCCTACGCTTACTTTTAAGTTTCTTCCGCCTAGCTCTTTAGCAATTAAGTGACCTTCTGTACAGTGTTCAATACGAACGTCTAAATTAAATTCATCTGCCAAGCGCAGAGCTGATAGAATATCATCGGCTCGGTGAGCATGAATTCGAACGGGAATCTCTCTATTCAGTGCTTGAATGAGTGGTTTGATTCGCAAATCATCTTTATTGTCACTGCTTTTTGCATGATAAAAGGCTTCTCTCAGCATCCCCATAATACCCATTCGTGTAATGGATTCCTTGTTGCCATGGCTGTGGATTCGTTTTGGATTTTCTCCTAGCGCAATCTTAAGTCCAGCTGTCTCTTGAATCAACATTTGAGAAATACTTGTTCCGGCTGTTTTAATAACGGACGTTGTACCTCCGATCACATTTGCACTTCCAGGCATAATGTGTACAGACGTAATACCCGCTTCAATGGCATCTTTAAACCCAGGATCTAAAGGATGTACGCTGTCAAAAGCTCGGATATGGGGAGTCATAGGCTCGATTGTTTCGTTAGCATCATTTCCGGCCCAGCCGGTTCCTTCATCATATAGTCCTAGATGTGTATGAACATCAATAAATCCAGGGAATAAATAGCGCTGTTTGCAGTCAATGACTTCTACTTGAAGAGGAGGCTGCAAGTTTGACCCAATCAAAACAATTTTTCCATCTTGAATGAGCACATCATTATTATAAATAGGTTTTGACGTAATAGGATAGAGCGTTGCATTTTTCAAGAGAATGGTTTTCATAAAGGATGCTCCTATCTATCGGCAGCTTAGTCATCTGTTTTAGGTAAATATCAGAAAATAACTAGAGTAAATCTCGCAATGCATCTTCTAATACAGTATATGTAAAAATGTAATTCTGTTGAATCAATTTTTCAGGTAAAACACGCTGTCCTTTCAAAATAATCATACTCATTTCTCCCATCAGCATCTGAAAGCCAAAGCTAGGTACGGGCATCCAGTGAGGGCGATTTAACACTTTGCCAATCGTCTTTCCAAACTCTTTCATTTGAACGGGGTTTGGGGCAGTTACGTTAACAGGTCCTTCTATTTGTTCGGTATGAATACAATAATCAATAATTTTGACGACGTCTTGAAGATGCACCCAAGACATCCACTGCTCTCCCGAACCAACTGTTCCCCCCGCAAATAATTTATAAGGAAGGGCAGTAGAAGGGAGTGCCCCGCCATCTTTGCCTAATATAACGCCGAACCTTGTTAAAACAGTACGAATATTGAGTTCCGTCGCTTTTAGCGCTTCATTTTCCCATTTTTTTACCGTTTCAGCTAAAAAATCGGTGCCGATGGATGGGGAAGCTTCTGTGAACGTTTCTGTAGTTGATGTCCCGTAATAACCAACTGCGCTTGCATTTACATAAAGGGACGGTTTTTCGGGTAAGGCAGCCATAATACGAAGGATTTCTTGAGTAGAAGAAAGGCGACTTTCCACAATGGCTTTTTTGCGCTCGTCCGTCCAGCGGCCGCTGTTAAGTGAAACGCCAGCTAAATTGATAAAAACGTCTGCTCCTTCTACATGCTCTTCAGGTTGGCTGTTTTCTTGCATCCACTCTACATATTTAAGTTTCGGATCTCTTGCAGCTTTATCTGCATTGCGTGTTAAAATATATACATAATGTTTTTGTGTTAAAAAATGTTTTGTTAAAGCTTTACCTACGAATCCAGTTCCTCCAGCAATAACAATTTTCATACGAACTTCCTCCTTTGTTGAGATAAATAAAAATGTGTATGATACGTTTGGCGGTTCTTCAGCCATTAATTTAATAAGAAATATGAGGTGAAGGTGTATGCCTGTTGTCACAAAGATCACAACGCAAAAGAATAGCGGTGAACGTTATAATGTGTATTTAGATTATGGTAAAGGTGAAGAGTTTGGCTTTGGTGTTGACGAAAATGTCCTCATCAAATATAACTTGAAAAAAGGTCGTGAGCTTGATGAATTTGAATTAACGGAAATTCAGTACGCAGATGATGAGAAAAAAGCTTATAATTTAGCGATCACTTACTTATCTTATCGAATGCGCTCTGAAAAAGAGGTACATGATTATTTAAAGAAAAAAGAAATTAACTCTACTATTATTCAACAAGTTATTCAGAAATTAGTCAGCCACCGTTATTTAAATGATGAAGAGTTTGCAAAAGCATTCGTGTTAACTCAAATGAACACGACATCAAAAGGACCAAATGTGATTCAAAGAGAATTAAAAGAAAAGGGAATTTCTGATTCCATTATTACCCTTAGTTTATGTGAATACCCCGAAGAACAGCAAATTCAAACTGCTGTGAAATTAATTGAAAAGTTAAAAGGGAAATATAAAAAATTATCTCAAGTAATGATGAAACAAAAAATGGAACAAGCATTGGCAGTGAAGGGCTATTCATTTTCTATTATTCAAGAAGCATTTCAGCGCACGAATACAGAAAAAGAAAGCGATGAGGCATGGGAAGCTCTGCAATACCAAGGAATGAAAGCTCATCGTCGTTTTTCAAAGTATGAAGGCTGGGAATATCAGCAAAAAATGAAGCAGGCTCTTTATAGAAAAGGATTCTCTATTGACCAAATTCAATCATTTCTAGATTCCATTGAAGAGGAATAAAGGCGGGACAAAAGTATGTTAGTTGAAGAGAAATCCGAACGATGAATCGAGATTCTTGATGGAGAATCCAACTCGTTCGGATTTTTTATTGTGATGGTAAACGTAAACTTCATGTATTTAGCTGCTTCTAGCGGTTGATTGGAGGGCAAGACGAAGACTCCTGCGGAAAGCGAAGTCCTGCACGGAAATCAACCGCCGTGTCATAAGCAATTACTATAAGAACATTTATACAATGTGTTTATCTTTAGATTAAATTGATGCAGTTATGTTTCAATCTTTTTAAAACAAAATATCTTCTGAGTCATTCTGCTGTTTATAAATAATCTCAGCGATTTCGGAAGCCGAGCGTAATCGGCTTTTATCTTTAATGTGGTTGTTGTGATCCCAAAAAGGAGTATTCATGCCTCCCATGTAAGCTGCAATCACATGAAGGTTGGTATCTTGATACTCCACTTTTAAACTTTCTGTAAATCCCCTTACGCCAAACTTACTTGCTACATAGACGCTTTCATTAGCTTTCCCGCGAAGTCCTGCAGTTGAAATGATATTCATCACTTTAGGTTCAGGTCTCGTTAAGAGATGAGGAATAAGCGCTTGTGTTAAAAAAATAGTTCCTTTTACATTTGTATCAATGACTTCATCGATGGCTTGTTTTGTATAATCCGTCAAAGGACCAAAATGTCCAATGCCTGCATTGTTGATAAGGATATCTACTGAATGCTGCATCAGCAGTTTTTCTACAGATTTTCCTACTTCTTCATACTTTGTAATATCTACAGACATCGTATATACGTTGTCTCCTAGCTCATGCTGCGCCTCTTTTAATTTATGTTGATTGCGTCCAGCTAGAATGACGTTGTAGTCTTTTGCGTAAAGTTTAGCGAGTTCTTTTCCAAGACCCGTCGCACCGCCCGTGATTAGTACTGTTTTCATTCCCAAAACTCCCTTTTCATAGTCTCCCTTTAGTTATACCTTTTGTTATAATAAAATGAAAGCAAACAAGGGGGAAAACAGCATGTCTGAAAAACGTTACAGTGATATGACGACGTATGAACTTCAACAAGAAATTGGGTCTCTTCAAGAAAAAGCACGAAAAGCTGAGCAGCTTGGCATGGTCAATGAGTATGCAGTATTAGAAAGAAAAGTAACAATGGCTAGGTCGTATTTATTGGATCCCGAAACGTTTAAAGCAGGGGAAGTATATGAAATTCAAGGAGATCCGGGTTCGTATTTTAAAATTGATTATATGAACGGAGTTTTTGCGTGGGGGTTTAGACTTGGCTCGCCGCAAAACGAAGAGGCATTGCCTATTTCCATGTTGAAAAAATAAAGGGACGAACAAGCAGCACGAAGTGTGCTGCTTGTTTGATTTCTATATTTACTTTATTTTTAAACAAATAAACAAAACAAGCGGTTATTCTTCGCGCTCATTAGAAGCATGCATACGTTCTTGAGGGTGCGTGTTAATTGTTCCATTTGCACGTTTTGAAGCGTACTCAGCTTTTGCTCGAGGTTCGCCTTCAAGCTTAGTATGATGTTGGTTTGTAAAATCTTTTGCTTTATTGCGCATCGATACCTCTCCTTTTACAACAGAAAGCGTTGCGGTTATGATATAGTACATGAGGGAGTGAATAACTCCGCATTTATAGTGTAAGTTAAAAGTGCAAACATACTCATAAAGAATTTTGGTAATCGAGGTGTTCTTATGAACGATATATTTGAAAGATTAACGAATCAGCTCTTAAATAAAAACAGTTCGCTCTCATATGCTCAAGCACGCACGTGGGTCGAGCTTTTCTGGGAAGATTTTGAATCATCTTACGCAAAAGCAGGATATGATTATAAAGGGAAAGAAGCGACGGAAAAGGTTGTTACGATGTATATCAACAGCTACGGAGACAAACTTCATGAAATCGCGGTTAAAAACCCTAAATATCAGCATTTATTAAATAACGATGACTATTTAAAACATTAAATAAAAACGAACCGTCTTGAGCAGACGGTTCGTTTTTGGGTTTCATATTTGTTCTTGTTATGATTAGTGCGGGAGATAATCAAGCTTTTTACGCAATTTTTTCTCACTGAAAATCCAACCTGTGTACGAACAAATGATATTTAAATCGTAATCAAGCTGGACTACGGCTACAAATGGATAGTAGTCTTTGCTGCGGTAGCGTAAATCAATAAAGCGCACTTCAATGTGGTCGTTATATTCATCCAGTTCCCATCTATAAATAGGTGAAAATGAAAGAAAAGCAGATAAATTTTCATCTTTTTTTGCTACTTCAATTACGGCTGATTCGGGAATTGGAATTTTATCAAACGTATCATAAATAAAAATTTCTTCTCCGATTGCTCTTCCTACATGAAAATACTTTTCGGTCGTCACAGCTAAGTGCCAGTGAGTGAAACGCATTGTAGGAGAGATATTGAGCTTGATAACATCAGGAAACTGTTTTCGAAGCTTCTTGGCAATTTGGTGGCGCATATAAAAGCGCAATCCATAGTAAAATGCCAATAACACATACAGCGTAATAAATGTTGGTCCTGGCTCTGCTCCAATAAACCAGATTAAAATCGCGAGTACGTGAGCTGAGAAAATCACATAATCAAACGTGTTGATTACGCCAAGCGCAATCCATTTATTTGTGAAAGGCCGTAAAGCTTGCGTGCCATAAGCATTAAAGATATCAACAAAAACATGAATAATGACGCCTGCAAAGGTCCACATCCATAGATGCAGCAAGTTAGCTCCTGGCAGCAGAAGCGAAAGAATGAGCACGATAAGCAAAGGCCATAAAATAACAGCCGGGATAGAGTGTGTAATTCCACGGTGATTGCGGATATACTGTGCATTGTTTCGCAACTTTAAAACAGTGTCTAAATCAGGTGCTAATGACCCGGCCATTACGCCAATCATTACAGCATCCATTGTGGCTGTATTCGCAGATACAGTGGGGTCTAATGTTGCAAGGCCGCCTAAAGCGATTCCCATTGCAATGTGTGTACCAGTATCCAGAGCGAACTCCTCCTTTGTAAAATGACAATCTTAGATTATCCTAATTCAGCATGGAAGCTGGATTCAGGGCGAAAAATCTCGCTTTATTACTAACGCAGCAAATTAGCTGTTTTTATTCATTATTTGAACAATTCATTTTACTATTCATATTTGTAGTTGTTATAAGGTTATCATAAAGTTACTAAGATTCAAAAAGCAACACATTGTATATGTATAGTTAATACCTCGGAGGCTATGACGTGAAACAAAGTAAAGATATTGTACAAAATTTCGATATTCGAGCATTTCAAGATGACTTAATCTCTTGGTTTGAGCAGGAACAACGCATTCTACCTTGGCGTCAAGATCAGGACCCTTATAAAGTGTGGGTATCTGAAATTATGCTTCAACAAACGAGAGTAGATACGGTCATTCCGTATTTTAATAATTTTATTAGCAAATTTCCCACTATTAAAGATTTAGCTTATGCAAATGAAGATGATGTGTTAAAAGCGTGGGAAGGATTAGGCTATTATTCCCGTGCCCGTAATTTACAAACCGCCGTTCGAGAAGTTCACGAACAATACGGGGGAGAAGTTCCGAATACGCCAGCAGAAATCTCTAAACTAAAAGGAGTAGGCCCTTATACAACAGGAGCTATTTTAAGTATTGCATACGGAGTGCCGCAACCTGCTGTAGATGGAAATGTCATGCGTGTGCTATCGCGCATTTTATCCGTTTGGGATGATATTGCAAAACCGAAAACAAGAAAGCTGTTTGAAGATATCGTGCATGAAATTATTTCAAAAGATAATCCTTCCTATTTCAATCAAGGCATGATGGAACTGGGTGCCATTGTCTGTACACCAACTTCTCCTTCCTGTTTGTTATGTCCAGTTCGCGAACACTGCCGCGCGTTTGAAGAAGGAGTGCAGAATGAGCTTCCTGTTAAATCAAAGAAAAAAGCGCCGCGTGCTCTTCAGCTTGCTGCAGCGGTGATTAGAGAAGAGGATGGAAATTATCTGATTCATAAACGTCCAAGCAAAGGACTTTTAGCTAACCTATGGGAATTTCCAAATATAGAAGTAGATCTTAGTATAGCGCCAGATCATCAGCAGCTTCAGGCATTTATTCAAAATGAGTACGGAGCTGATATTAAAATTAATGCGCCGTTTACCACAATTCAGCACGTGTTTTCTCATATCGTCTGGAACGTCACAGTATATGAAGCAGAGCTGGTAAGTGATATCAGTGCATTAAAAAACTTGAAAGTAGTTTCTGAAAAAGATTTAGAACAATATGCATTTCCTGTTTCCCATCAAAAAATCTTAAAAGAATATTTACTTGTTAAATAAAAGAAGCGTGGATAAACTCCGCGCTTCTTTTATTTAATCATATGAAACATGCGTGCCGTGTGTATAATCTGCTTCGTGGCGCTGTAACCCGCCCCGTGCTTCAATTTCTTTAATAATTTGCTGATGAATACTTTGTCCTTCAGCATTTAAATACGGCGTCATTTGCTGTAAAGAGTGATGGAAAAACGCAAGCTCGCTGTCTTTCCACTCGCTTTTAGAAATCATTGAAAGAGCCGTCATGTCTCTACCTACATACATTCTATTCACCTCGTTCATTTTATCAAGTTTTATCTATTTTCCCTATATTACTTGTTTCTTATGCGATAAAATCAGTACAATGTAAAGATAATATGATACATAAGGGAGATGACATCATGTCACAAAAGGTAGCACTAGTAACGGGAAGCAGCAGAGGTATTGGTAAAGAGATTGCCTTACGTCTGGCTAAAGAAGGATACGATATTGTATTAAACTATGCACGAAGCAAAAGTGCAGCTCAGGAAGTAGCGGAAGAAATCAAAGCATTAGGCAGAGAAGCATTAGTTGTTAAAGCAAACGTAGGAAAAGTAGAAAAAATTAAAGAAATGTTTGAGCAAATTGATGAAGCATTCGGTCGCTTAGACGTATTTGTAAGTAATGCGGCTTCAGGGGTTTTACGTCCTATTATGGAATTAGAAGAAACTCACTGGAATTGGACAATGGACATCAATAGTAAAGGATATTTATTCTGTGCACAAGAAGCGGCTAAACGTATGGAAAAAGTAGGGGGAGGAAAGATTGTTACCATCAGTTCGCTTGGGTCTATTCGCTATTTAGAAAATTATACAACAGTAGGCGTGTCAAAAGCTGCTGTAGAAGCGTTGACCCGCTATTTAGCAGTGGAGCTGGCTCCAAAGAATATTGTGGTAAATGCTGTATCTGGAGGGGCTGTGGATACAGAAGCATTAAAACATTTCCCAAATCGCGATGAGCTTCTAGATGATGCGCGCAAGCATACTCCAGCTGGTCGTATGGTGGAGCCAAAAGACATGGTAGATGCAGTTATGTTCTTAGTGTCCGATCAAGCAAATATGATTTGCGGTCAAACGCTTATTATTGACGGAGGGCGTTCACTTTTAATGTAAGGTAAATGTGTTTTTTGCTTGCACCTTAAAATACTGAAAAAAGTTTGCATACCCTATTTACCTCCCGGGCATATTAATTTTCGTGGAGGTGATTACAATGGCAAAACAAACAAACAAAACAGCATCTGGTACAAGCACACAACACGTGAAACAACAAAATGCTCAAGCATCTAAAAACAATTTCGGTACTGAATTTGGTAGCGAAACAAATGTACAAGAAGTGAAACAACAAAATGCTCAAGCAGCGGCAAACAAAAGCCAAAATGCTCAAGCATCTAAAAACAACTTCGGTACTGAATTTGCTAGCGAAACAAGTGCTCAAGAAGTGAGACAACAAAACGCACAAGCTGAAGCAAAGAAAAACCAAAACTCTGGTAAATACCAAGGTTAATATCAAAAGCGAACTTAACGTCTTTCATACGGCGATGTTAAGTTCGCTTTTTCTTATATAAAAAGCAACAAAGTATGACAAAACTTCTTGAAACTTTACACAGCTCGTCAAAGGAATCTGGATCACCTAAACAGAATGTTAACAGAAGTGCCGCGTGTATGGTTAAAGCAAATAGGGAGGAGCTATCGTATGAAAAAATTTGATCAGCTAGTGACTCAACAATTGGAGACCATGGATCAACTTCTGTTTTTGCAGTCTGAGATTGAGCGCTGTCAGGAAATTGAAGGTGAACTAATAAAACTTCATGAAGAAGCAAAACTGCATTCTGTGCAAGATGAAATTAGTGAAATGAAGCTAAAATTAAAAGAGATTCAATTGACGTTTGAAGCACAAACCGAAGACATTATTCGTACATATAAAAGTGAAGGGGCTTGCTCTACACTTGCTTAATGAACATTGATGGGTCACTTCCTCTCTTTTTTAAGGCTGCCAAGCAAAGGAAAAGTAGGGGGAGTGACTTTTTTGAACTCAAGAAGGTTAGCACATTTGTGTTAAAATGAGAGAGAAACCGTTATAATAAACATAAGACAAATGGAGACGTTATATGAATTTTTTTAAGTGCTAAAATGAAAGTAGGTATTGGAGATGGGAATTCCGGTGGAAGGAGAAACAATTCAAATACACAGCTACAAGCATAATGGACATATTCATCGCGTGTGGGATCGGACAACCGTATTAAAAGCAACCAATAACTTAGTGATTGGAGGAAATGATCGCACGGTCGTTACAGAATCAGATGGACGAACATGGGTCACAAGAGAGCCTGCAATTTGTTATTTTCATGCTCAGCAGTGGTTTAATGTCATTGGGATGATCCGTGAAGATGGAATTTATTATTACTGCAATATCAGTTCGCCGTTCATTTATGATGACAATGAAGCGCTCAAATATATTGATTATGATTTAGATATCAAAGTCTATCCAGATATGACATACACCCTTCTTGATGAAGATGAATATGAGAAGCATCGAAAAGAAATGAATTATCCAGAAGTGATTGACCGTATTTTACATAATCACGTTGAGGAGTTAAAAGGTTGGATTCGACAGCGAAAAGGCCCGTTTGCTCCAGATTTCATTGACATTTGGTATGAGCGCTTTTTAACATATCGGCATTCTTGATGAATGATCTAGAGAACATTATGTTAGGCCGTCTAAAGCTGACTGTTTGATATAATGTTCTTTTTGGCGTTATGCTCACCATCTTTTAGAAGAGATAAAAGCACTAAAAAATCGACGCGTGTACATATACTAAGAAAGCTTGCCCTCATAGATAGAAAGGGGAGATTTTATGGGAAGTATAAGACGCTACATGAAGTTTGTACAGCCATACAAATGGCAAATTGTCGGTACTGTATTAATTGGTATTATTAAATTTGCTATTCCTTTATTAATTCCGCTGCTTTTGAAATATGTGTTGGACGATATCGTAAATGGACATGGCATGTCCTCCTCTGAAAAAGTTCATAAAATGGTGACGATTATGGGGATTTCGTTTGTTGTATTTTTAGTGTTAAGACCTCCCATTGAATATTACAGGCAGTATTATGCTCAGTGGGTATCCAGCAAAGTACTATATGATATACGGGATCAGCTGTTTAGCCATATTCAAAAGCTTAGCTTGCGTTATTATGCAAATACGCGAGCGGGTGAAGTGATTTCACGAGTCATTAATGATGTAGAGCAAACAAAAAACTTTGTTATCACAGGTTTAATGAACGTATGGCTTGATATGATGACGATTGTAATAGCCATTGTGATTATGTTTACGATGAATGTACCTTTAACACTGGTATCGATTATTTTGCTGCCGGTTTATGCGTTCTCTGTAAAATATTTTTACAGTCGTCTTCGCCATTTAACAAGAGTCCGTTCGCAGGCTTTAGCGGAAGTGCAGGGGCATTTACATGAAAGGGTTCAAGGGATCTCTGTTATTCGCAGCTTTGCTATTGAGCCTCATGAGCAGAAGCAATTTGATAAGCAAAATTCAAATTTTCTACAAAAAGCAATCAATCATACGAATTGGAATGCAAAAACATTTGCAGTAGTGAATACCATTACCGATTTGGCACCTTTAATCGTGATTACATTTGCTGGATATCAAGTCATCACAGAAAGTCTTAGCGTAGGAACGATGGTAGCATTTGTGGCCTATATTGACCGCTTGTATAATCCGCTCCGCCGCTTGGTCAATTCATCGACTACGCTCACGCAGTCTGTTGCATCTATGGACCGGGTGTTTGAGTTCATTGATGAAGAATACGATATTACAGACAAGAAAGATGCAAAAGAATGTACTGAGCTTCATGGAAAGGTGCAGTTTGAGCACGTTTCATTTGCTTATGAAGAAGAAGAAAAACCTGTGATTCATGATATTAATTTAGATGTAGAAAAAGGAAAATCCGTTGCGTTTGTTGGAATGAGCGGAGGAGGGAAATCCACGCTTATCAGCTTAATTCCGCGCTTTTATGATGTGACAGAGGGTAAAATTCTCATTGATGACATTGATATCAAAACCTATAAAGTACGCAGCCTGCGAGATAAGATTGGAATCGTCCTGCAGGATACGGTGTTGTTTAGTGACACGGTTAAAAACAATATACTGCTTGGAAAGCCAGGAGCGACAGATAAAGAAGTAATTGCTGCGGCAAAAGCCGCAAATGCCCACGATTTTATTATGAATTTGCCCGAAGGATATGATACAAAAGTGGGAGAGCGGGGAATGAAGCTATCAGGAGGACAGAAGCAGCGTATTTCCATTTCGCGCGTATTTTTAAAAAATCCAGCTATTCTTATTTTTGATGAAGCCACTTCAGCTCTAGATTTGGAAAGTGAGCACTATATTCAAGAAGCATTAGCTGAACTAGCAAAAGACCGTACGACTTTCATTGTAGCCCATCGTTTATCTACAATTACTCATGTTGATGAAATTGTACTTTTAGAAAATGGAAGAGTAGTCGAACGAGGTTCTCATGAGGAGTTAATTAAGAAAAAAGGTCATTACTATCAGCTCTTTAACGTTCAGCAGCTTGATACAATTTAAAAACACCACCTATTGTCTAACAATAGGTGGTGTTTTTAATCTTCTTGTCGCTGATGATTAATATCAAATGAGTTAGCATCCTTGTGATAGTTTTGGAACGTATCAATCAGCTTATCAAGATGCTCTAACTCTTCACTATACTCAATGATGACAGAAATTAAAGGGAAGATATGATAAATAACCTTATTCTCTTCATCATTATCGTATATTTTGTACTGCATAAATTTATCGATTAAAGCTCGTTTTCCAACGCAGGCTTCGTTTGGTACAGTAGTGGTTGGCTGTACGCGTAATTTCCCAATGAATTTTAATAATACTTGCTCATGATACATTAACAGGCACTCAACTTCAGATTTGATTAAATCTTGAAATTGCTGCGGCATGACTTGAAGATCATTTTCCACTCGGTGAAGTAGTTTCAAGGTTGTAAGAGCTCGTGTTGTTACGGTAATCATTTGACGAAATAAAACGAGCTTGCGTGACTTAACAAAACGTTTTTTGGTTGAATAAGTGCGTTCTTCTTTGTAAAAATCAAAGATTTGATTCATTTTAGCCACATTGTCTTTCATTTTTTCAATGTCTTCTTTTAACAATGTGTGCTCAGATGCGTGATAAAGATTCATGCGAATCCATTTAATAATTTCTTCCGTTGTGCTTACAATTTTATAATACAATCTTGTTTCATACTTTGGCGGAATAAAAATAAGATTGACAATAAATGCTGAGAATACCCCAAGTAACACTGTACCAAAGCGTATAAGTGCATATTCAACGAAATTATCTCCTGGATTTTCCATGATTGCAATTACTGTCACAAGCGCAAGCCCAATTGTATTATTAATACGTAATTTTAAGTTGACTGCAATGACAACAACAGCGGTAAAACCAATAATGATGGGATGGGTACCAAAAATAAGTCCAAAACAAACTGCAGAAGCAGCTCCAATCACATTCGCCTGTATTTGCTCCAATATTGTTAAATAAGATCTGTAAATAGACGGTTGAATTGCAAAAACTGCCGCAATTGCCGCAAATATTGGAGATGGTAAACTTAGAAATTCACCTAATAACAATGAAAGTGTAATGGCAATTCCCGTTTTTAAGATGCGGGCACCAAGTTTCATGTGCGTTCGTAGTTCCTTTCTGTAAAAAAGTTTTTTCGTTATGAAGAATGTTCCCCAAAACAAATGATAAATTGCAAAAATCAATCCTTCTTTATTACATAACCTGTTGGAAATAATATAAACAATAACATACTATACAAGGTTTAAGAATGGATATCAAGAGAAAACAAGCAGAAAAATAAGGGTATTTCTCGGGATTTTTCGACAGGCTGAAAAAAAGGAGATGACGCGTAAGAAATGGTTATGAAAGGTGGGAATGTTCTATAAGGAAACCCGAAGGTAAAACGAAAAAGAGGTCGAGACATAACGAAATAAATCCAATCTAAAGACGAACAAATGGGATACATGAACTGAACCGCTTGTGACACAGCAGTTGATTTCCGCAGTAGTCTTCGACTTGCTCTTCAATCAACTGCTAGAAAGACCTCCATACACGAAACCTACGTTTACCATAACAAAAAAAAACGAACCACTAATCAAACATCTTGATCAATGGTTCGTTTTTCACTTCGTCTAAAATCCTTTTATTTCGGCCTCTTTAGAATAACAATTAACGTTCTTCACTTAATTGTTTAAATGCTTTTTCGACTGCTTCTAATGTGTCGGTAATATCTTGTTCTGTATGAGCTGTAGTAAGGAACCATGCTTCATATTTCGAAGGAGCTAAGTTGACACCTTGGTGGAGCATTAGTTTAAAGAAGCGTGCGAATAATTCGCCGTCTGTATTTTCTGCTTGTTCATAGTTTTTGACCGTTTCGGTTGTAAAATAGACAGTAAGAGCGCCTTTTAATCGATTGATAGTAATAGGCATGTTATATGTACGAGCATGTTTTAAAATACCTTCTTCGAGCATTGCCCCTAGCTTATCCAACTGTTCATAAACACCTTCTTGCTTTAGTACTTCTAGGCAAGCAATCCCAGAAAGAATAGAAGCTGGGTTTCCTGCCATTGTACCTGCTTGATAAGCGGGTCCAAGCGGCGCCACTTTTTCCATGATTTCTTTTTTACCGCCGTAGGCTCCGATTGGAAGGCCGCCGCCGATGATTTTTCCAAATGCAGTGAGATCAGGTTTTACACCAAGTAAATCTTGAGCTCCACCGTACATAAAGCGAAACGCTGTAATAACTTCATCGTAAATAACAAGTGCTCCAGCTTCGTGAGTTAATTCATTAACTTGTTCTAAAAAGCCAGGTTCCGGCTCAACAATTCCGAAGTTTCCAACGATTGGTTCTACTAAAACAGCTGCAATCTGATCGCCCCATTTTTCTACTGCTTCCTTGTAAGGCTCGATGTCGTTAAAAGGAACTGTGATGACTTCGTTAGCGATACTTTTTGGTACACCAGCAGAGTCAGGAGTGCCGAGTGTAGAAGGACCAGATCCAGCTGCTACTAATACAAGGTCAGAATGGCCGTGGTAGCAACCTGCAAATTTAATAATTTTATCGCGTCCAGTATAAGCGCGTGCTACACGGATCGTTGTCATAACGGCTTCTGTTCCAGAGTTGACGAAGCGCACTTTATCTAATGCGGGCATCGCTTCTTTGAGCATTTTAGCAAATGTGACTTCATGAGCAGTTGGCGTACCGTAAAGAACACCGGTTTCAGCTGCTTTTGTAATAGCTTTCGTGATATGAGGATGAGCGTGTCCCGTAATAATAGGACCGTAAGCTGCTAAATAGTCAATATATTTATTTCCATCAACGTCCCAGAAATAAGCTCCGCTTGCCTTCTCCATTGCAACAGGCGCTCCGCCTCCTACGGCTTTATATGAACGTGAAGGGCTGTTAACGCCGCCTACAATATGCTCGAGCGCTTCAGCGTGTAATTGTTCTGATTTTGTAAATTGCATAGTATGCCTCCTAATGAAAAGTTCAACTTCTTTATTCTATCAAACTTATTTGTTTCTTGAAAAACATTCGAGAACGTGTATGATAGAAATTTGTGAGCTAACTGCTAGAAAATAGTTCCTGGTCTCTTGGAGGAGTTGCTAGCAAGGGCGCCGGAAACAATAAAAGAAACCACTAATACGTCGACGTAACGGAGGGAATACAATGAAAAATGCTATTGAGGTGAATCAACTTCGGAAAGAATTTAAAGCCTATTCTAGCCGCTCTGGCCTTAAAGGGGCATTCCGGGATCTATTTACCCGTAATTATAGAGTCATGAAAGCTGTGAACGATATATCGTTTACCGTAAAACAAGGGGAAATGGTAGGGTATATAGGAGAAAACGGAGCGGGGAAATCGACCACAATCAAAATGCTGACAGGAATCTTAACTCCTACTTCAGGCGACATTACCGTAAATGGAATGAATCCCCATAAGGAAAGAGAAAAGTTTGCCCAAACGATTGGTGTTGTTTTTGGTCAACGCTCTCAGCTGTGGTGGGATATTGCCGTACAAGAATCTTTTCGCCTGTTAAAAAAAGTATACAAAGTGTCAGATGAAGATTATAACGCTCACATGGAGCACGTTATTCAAACGTTAGATATCGGGCCGCTGCTAGATAAGCCAGTGCGAAAGCTTTCTTTAGGTCAAAGAATGCGCTGTGAGCTGGCTGCTGCTCTTATTCATAATCCGCCGCTTCTATTTTTAGATGAACCGACGATTGGTTTAGATGTACTAGTTAAATTAAAAATCCGTCAATTTTTAAAAGAAATTAATGAAAAATACAACACGACAATTTTGCTTACAACACATGATTTAGCAGATATTGAAGCTTTATGTGAACGCGTTGTAATGCTGGATGAAGGCAGTATTATTTATGACGGATCGCTACAAAAGTTGCGTTCGAACTGGGGCGACCTTAAGCAGGTTACGTTTGAATTCGGAACTGCGCCAAATAAAGAGCAGTTGAAGCTATTGACGCAAGGAATGCCTGTTAACTGGATTGAAGGTGATCAAAAATATTTGTGGACAGCACAGCTTCAAAATAAAGGCGACTTAATGTCGCAGCTGATTGCTAAAGTGGTGGCAAAGCATGAAATCAGCGATATTAACATTGAAGAAATTTCGACGGAAGAAATTATTCGCAACATTTATGAAGAAGGTGTTGTGAATGGATAAATATATAGAGATGATACGCATTCGTTTTTTAATGATGCTAGCGTATCGGACGAATTATTACAGCGGAATATTGATTTATGCAATTAATATTGGTGCTTACTATTTTTTATGGTCCGCTATTTATGGAGGAAAAGAGAATATTCAAGGTTTATCCATTACTCAAATGACAACGTATGTAGCTGTTTCATGGATGGCAAGAGCCTTTTACTTTAATAACATTGACCGTGAAATGGCAACGGAAATTAAAGATGGCAAAGTGGCTGTAGAGTTAATTAAGCCTTATAGCTACCTTGGTATGAAAACGATGCAAGGACTGGGAGAAGGGATTTTTCGGCTGCTGTTTTTCTCAGTGCCCGGCATGATTATTGTCGCGTTTTTATTTCCAGTACAGTTCTCAGCAAATGCAGCAACATGGCTTTATTTTGGACTGTCTTTAATTTTTAGTTTCATTATCAATACACAAATTAATTTATTAACGGGTATTACGACTTTCTTTCTCTTTAACAATGATGGACTCATTCGAGCGAAGCGCGTTGTTATTGATTTGTTTTCAGGACTTCTTCTGCCCATCAGCTTCTATCCTTTCTGGGCGCAACATATTATGAGTTATTTCCCTTTTCAAGCCATTAGTTATATTCCGAGCATGATTTTCACAAATGGATTTAAAGGGCAGGAAGTAATAAATGCTCTTATCACACAAGCAGTTTGGTCAGGACTTCTATTCATCCCTATTGCATGTTTGTGGAACATAGCGAAGAAAAAAATGGTTATTCAAGGAGGGTAGTCTATGAAAATGTTTTATTTTTCGATTTTCTTTCAGTACATCGGTCAATATATGAAAACACGGCTTCAGTATCGTACCGACATGGTAGTTGAAATCATATCGGACTTATTATTTCAAACGGTTAACTTAATTTTTATTTTAGTTGTATTTGGTCATACTCAGTCGCTGCACGGATGGTCACGAGAGGAAATTATCTTTATTTATGGTTTCTTTTTAGTTCCTTTTGCTATTTTTTCGTCTTTCTTTAACATTTGGGATTTCAATGAGCGCTACATTGTTAAAGGAGAAATGGACCGAATTTTAACGCGGCCGATTTATAGTTTGTTTCAAGTTATTTTGGAGCGAATGGAGCTAGAATCATTGTTTGGTGGTGTCACTGGGATTGCCGTAATGGCTTACGCTGCGTCTTCTTTACATCTTCATTTCCAGTGGTATGATGTTTTTATTTTTCTATTATTTATTTTAGGAGGAGCGCTTGTATACGCAGGAATTTTCATCGCCTTAGCAAGTATAGGCTTCTGGTCGGATGCAAGAACCTCTATTATGCCTACTATTTATAATATTGGAAACTACGGAAGGTACCCGGTAGATATTTACAATAATGTCATCCGCTATGTTTTAACGTGGATTCTTCCTTTTGCATTTGTAGGCGTATATCCAGCTGCTTATTTTCTAGGAAGGGCTGAATGGTACGGGTATGCATTTTTAACCCCAGTTATGGGAATCATCTTTTTTACGATCTCTATCTTCTTATGGAATACAGGAGTCAAAAAATACAGAGGAGCAGGCAATTAAATGTCTGCTCTTTTTCGTGGCTTCGGAGTAGTAATGAATGGACAAGAACGCGCGTATAGTGGTAATAGAGTATAAATTAAAGGAGTAGAATGATGGTTATTTTTCTAATCCTCGTTATCATCGTTTTTGTAATTGGTAGTATGAAGTTTCTCTTTGAAAAAGAACTTGGAGAATTTCATTTTTTCTCAATTGGTCATTTCTTTGTCTTGTTTTATTCATATATTACAGTTTTATTGGGATTTAGCCTTATTTATACAGTGTGTGAGATGGGGAGTATTCCAGTATTAAGCGGAGGGTTTGAACATGAAGGTCATTATTTTTATACCCTGTTTAACAGCATGTATTTCAGCGCAGCAACGTTATTTTCAGTAGGATACGGAGATATGTATCCGGTTGGAATTGGGAAATTATTTGCAACTTTTGAAGCGTTTATCGGCTATATTATGCCTGCAATCTTTGTGATGCGAACTGTTACCCGCACTTAAACTTGTCATCTTATCTAATATTGGGTACGCTATTCAAAGAAAATGAAAAGCGTAAAGGAGAAGATAAATATGACAGCTGTAGTTGGAGAAAAAGCACCCGATTTTGTATTGATGTCTACAAATGGAGAGCAAGTATCACTAGCGTCGATGAAAGGCAAAAACGTTGTGCTGTATTTTTATCCGAAAGATATGACGCCAGGCTGTACAACAGAAGCCTGTGATTTCAGAGATCAGCATGAAAATTTTGAAGAGCTAGATGCGGTGATTCTAGGAGTGAGTCCGGATCCAATCGACAAACACCATAAGTTTATTGATAAGCACGGCCTTCCATTCTTACTTTTAGCTGACGAAGATCACAGCGTAGCTGAAGAGTATGGAGTATGGACACTGAAAAAAAACTTTGGAAAAGAATATATGGGCATTGAACGCTCCACTTTTATCATTAATAAAGAAGGAATGCTCGTAAAAGAATATCGCAAGGTTCGAGTGAAAGGACATGTGGAAGAAGCTTTATCATTTATTAAAGAAAAAATGACATAAAAACAGGCAGATAACTAGAGCAGTTTTAGTCTTTGAACATACAATATCAGTGTAGGGCATACCTCCTCAGATGTTAATATATTTAAAAGTGTGGATTGATTTCCACACTTCTTTTTTTGCATAAAATATATGAAAAGTTTCTACTTATTACATAAAATAGGAATAGGCATCAAGTTGACAAAACGTGGGTAAAACATGTAGACTAATTATAAGAATTATAAAGTAATAATACTTACAGAAGAGGGGTGCATGACGTGTCAAATCATTTACAAGAAGCCCTTGAAACGTTAAAAGGTACTGGCGTTCGTATCACACCACAACGTCATGCTATTTTAGAGTATTTAATCAATTCAATGACACATCCAACAGCAGATGATATTTATAAAGCGCTGGAAGGTAAGTTTCCAAATATGAGTGTAGCGACCGTTTACAATAATTTAAGAGTATTTCGCGAAGTAGGTATTGTAAAGGAACTAACATACGGTGATGCATCAAGCCGGTTTGATTATGTTACAACAGAGCATTACCATGTGATTTGCGAAAGCTGCGGAAAAATTGTGGATTTTCATTATCCTGGTTTAGACGAAGTAGAAAAGCTGGCTGCTCATATTACTGACTTTGATATTAGTCACCACCGAATGGAAATTTACGGAACGTGTCCTGATTGTACGGCTAAAAAAGCGCATTAATAAGCTGATAGTAGTGATACTATCAGCTTTCTTTTTGTTTTTTTCTATTATACTTTTCGTCGAATTGTTTTCCTTCAAGAGACTGGTCAAGCGTAAGCGGCTCATTGCAATACATACACATATCTACGCGCCCTAGCATTTTGGTTTGCTTTTGACATGTAGGGCAGGTTACTTGAACCGCTTTTGTAGAAAGCATGCCAATCCAGAAATAAACGCCGGTACTAGCTACGATGCACAGCAAACCCAAAAGCATAAAAATAGTCATTAGCCAGACTGAAGATCGAAAGAAAATTCCCCCATACATAACAATGAAACCAACAAAGATCAGACTGAGTGCAAACGTGCGAATCTTGTTAATTTTATTTGAATACTTTATCCCCATCAGTATCCCCCCTGTTACCAATATATCATAGAGTGAGATAATGAATGGTAATAAAAATTGAATCTTCGGAAAATTATCGTTGGTTTTTGAGCTTTCTGAATGATTTCCATAATTCTGAGTGGGATATCCGTTATACATCGTATATAATAAAAAAAGAAATCTTAGTCCATAGCCTTTAAAATTTTGAAAAATATTTGTTTATTACAGTTAGGAGAGCTCAAAATGGAAGATGTTTTACGGCCAATATATCAAGAAAGAGCTAGCAATAAAGAGACACTAGGTATTTTACTGATTGAAAAAAAGAAATCAGAATCTCCAGTGACGGATAATTTGGATGCTATCTTATTTATTGTGACCAAAACTACAGAAACTTCTCTTTTTATTAAACAATACGAATATGAAAATGAGCGTGCGGCACTTTATATGGCTTCTGAACAGCAAATGAGTGAATGGATTATGAATGGGACGAACCGCCGTATTATTGATTGGATCTTAAATGGTAAAGTGCTATTTGATCGGAACGAATATATGGAAAACTTAAAGAAACGCTTAATTGATTTTCCTAGAGAAGATCGGACAAAGAGAATAGGTGTCGAGTTTGCTAAGTTGATTCGCCGATTTAAAGAAGGAAAAGACTTTTATGCGTCTAATCATTATTTAGATGCATTCAATCATGTCATTCATGCTCTTCATCATTTAGCACGACTGTCTGTGTTGGAAAATGGATTTCACCCAGAAGTGACAGTATGGAACCAAGTGAAAAAAATAGAACCTGAAATTCATCGTCTTTATGAAGAGCTAATTATTAGCCAAGAAGAGGTTAGCAAGCGTTTAGAGCTGCTTTTCTTAGCGAGTGAATTTCTAGTAAATAAAAAAACTGAATTAGGTGCCAAGCATCTTGTTCATATTATGAAAAGTGAAAAGCAGGAATGGACGTTTAATGAACTGGTTCATCATCCCGAAATACGCCCTTATGCTATTGATTTAGGAATACTTCTTGAGTTTTTAATTGAAAAAGATATCATTATGGTAAAAAAAGTAGAAACCAAAGGAAAGAGTTTGTACCATAGACACTATGTGGCGAAATGATAGAGAGGATAAAGGGTATCTGATACGGTGCGGTTATGACGTGTAGATACCCTGACATATGACTTTATAGCTTGGATAAAAGGTTTTTCTAAAAAAACACGATTTATTTTAAAAAATCTATTGACGCTTTAAAATATCCGTGGTAAATTTATATACGTCGCCAATGAGCGATACTAAATTTATCAAAAACTTGAAAAAACTTCTTAAAAAAAGTTGTTGACAAAAAAGAGATAAACTGATAAGATAAA
>NZ_JAQMYN010000008.1:0-173829 GCF_028369225.1 Priestia sp. AB | reverse complement strand
GCTCAAAAAGAGCAGCAGCAAGCTCAAGCTGAACAAGCTCAAAAACAACAACAACCTGCTGAATCGTCACAACAAGCCAGCGGCAAATCAATGACAGTTGAAGCAACTGCCTATACGGCTAATTGTGCTGGATGTAGCGGTACAACTGCTACAGGAGTGGATTTAAAAGCAAATCCAAATCAAAAAGTAATCGCTGTTGACCCTAGTGTTATTCCATTAGGTTCGAAAGTTTATGTAGAAGGCTATGGTGAAGCTGTAGCTGCCGATACAGGTGGAGCAATTAAAGGCAATCGAATTGATGTATTCGTTCCTTCTGAAGGTGATGCTCAACAGTTCGGAAGAAAATCTGTTAAAATCACGGTTATGAACTAAGAAGTTCTTTATAAAATTGCTAGTCTAGTATAGAAATACATAGCTAGTAAAGCAAAAGAGGTGCCTTATGGCACCTCTTTTTACTTTATAATACGCTTTGCGCCCGCATAGCTGTTTTTCCAGTACGCTGTTGAAAGTGATTGCGTTTTAACGCCTTTGCTGCTGACATAAATGAATTCTTGTTTGTCTAGGTAAATTCCTACGACTGAAACGGATTTGCCGTTTTTAAAGAAAACTAAATCTCCAGCCTGCAGGCTGTTTTGCTTTACGTCCGTGCCGCTTTTATACTGATCTGCTACTGTACGGGGGATAGAAATATTTGAACCCGCGTTTTTATATACATACTGTGTGTACCCTGATACATCAAAACCTTTTGGTGTCGTACCTCCATATTTATATGGCTTTCCAATTAGCGTTTTAGCATACGATACAATTTGCTGCTGTTTTGCACTAACAGAAGTTTGAGGTGCTGGAGCCGGCGAAGGTGCGCTTGCACTTTTCACTTTCAGCACTTGTCCGACTTTTAGCGCATCTGTTTTTAAATTGTTTAATTTTTTTAATTCAGCTACCGTCATGCCGTACTTTTTAGCGACTGCTGTCAGCGTGTCTCCTTTTTTCACCGTGTAGGTGCCATTGCTATCAGCGGGTGTAGATGGAGCTGTTGGTGAAGGTTGAATATCTTCATCAAGCAAATAACTCATATTTGCGTTAAACGTTACTTTTCGCTTCGTTTTATAGCTCTTCGCTTTTTGCTGAAATTGCGTATTGTATGCGTTGATTTCTTTTTCAAAATTTGCAGAGATCTTATTAAATTCTGCGTCACTTACATCTCCGTACGCATAGTCTTCAAGATCCACAATGTAATTGTAAAGAGCAATTAAGCTGTCATATAAATACCCTTGAAGCTGATCAGCTTCTGAATTAAGATGATTCATCGCGTAATTTTTATCAGTCTTTGTTAGAAACTGGTCAATTTGATCTGCAAGCTGATCATATGCGGCTAACGCTTTTTCGTCATCTTTTATTCCTTCAATTTCTTTTAGCTTTTTTTCCACTGTTTTATAAAATGGTGCGTAATAATCTGCTAGCGAATTAACGTCTTTTTGATAAACGCTGACAGAAGAAGCAGCATAAGCAGAGTGACTAAAAACAGGCGTTGTCACCGATGCTCCTACTAAAACGGATGCTGCTATAAATGGTACAAGTAGTTTCTCTTTTTTCATTTGTAAAGTCCCCCAAATATCCAAATAATAGTATAGCAGATAGATTATACTATATTAGATTATAAAAGAACTAGTACTTTTCCTTTAATTTCATATTTTTTAGCAGTTTGCGTACCTGATAGAAGATAATCTAAGGAACAAAGAAAATATGTGATACAATGTACAAATATTCAGTTAAAAAGGAAGTGTACGATATGCAGCAATTTATTAAAGAAATAGCGCGCGGAAAAAGAGGATCAACTGACTTAACGTATGAACAAGCAAAAGAAGCAGCTCGCTTAATCGCTTCTGGACAAGCTACGGATGCTCAGATAGCTGCTTTTTTTATTGCGGAACGTATTAAAACTGAAAATGCAGATGAATTATTGGGATTCGTTCATGCTTTTCGTGACAAAACAAAAGAAATACCGCTGTCTCAGCCGTTAAAAGATAAATCAATTGATTTTGCAAGCCCTTATGCAGGGAGAAATTCATTTTTTGCGACCATTCCTGTATCGATTTTATTAGCTGAAAGAGGTGTGCCAGCTTTTTTACACTGTACAGAAGCGCTTCCTCCAAAGTTTGGAACAACGATTGAAGATGTCCTTCATTCATTACAGATCTCGCAAGCTCAAACGATTGAAGACATCGGTCATGCATTTGAAACGTTAAAAATTGGCTTTGTAAATACCGAAACAATCTCTTATCCTCTTAGCCGCATCAAACAAGTTCGTCATGAAATTGGCGTAAGAACACTAATTAATACGGTTGAAAAACTATTAAATTTATCAAATGCTTCTTCTTTAATGATGGGCGCTTTTCACCGCACAGCCATTAACAAAATTGTGCCCATTTTTGCTTCGCTCCCGTTTAAACATGTATACGTGGTGCAAGGTATAGAAGGATCTGAAGATGTACCTGTACATAGAAGCAGCTTCGTTTTTACTATCTCAGAAGGAGAATTGGAGTCGTTTATTGTCAATCCAAAAGAATACGGACTGTTTGTGGCAGAAGATCACTTTGAAAAGAAAATAAGCGTTGAAAAACAAGCGGAATATGTGACGCGCATTCTGGAGGGTGAATCTTCTTCCGAACTGACTTACGTCTATAATCAAGTAGTATTAAACGCTGGCTTGCGCTATTATTTATTTGGCTATGAAGCTTCTATTGAAAAAGGAGTAGACTATGCAAAACGTCAGCTAGCTAAAGGTTTGGGCTGGAAACATCTGCAGAAATGGAAAACACAAGCGATTTCAGAAGAGTAAAAGGTGAGCAAATATGCTCATCTTTTTTTATCGGAAGAGATAAATCCTTTGTTTTTTGTCAGAAAATTTACTATAATTAGTTAAGCATTTGCGTTATAAAATATCACATTTGATGTTAATAAGAAAATAGATTAGCAGAAAGGAAGCTTTCATTGAAACTTACGTCGAGAGAACAAGAAAAATTAATGATTGTCGTAGCTGCAGACTTAGCAAGACGCCGTCAGACAAGAGGATTAAAACTTAATTATCCCGAAGCAGTAGCTATTATTACATATGAAATTATGGAAGGAGCTCGTGATGGCAAGACGGTAGCACAGCTAATGCGAGAAGGGACCAAGATTTTAAAACGAGAAGATGTAATGGAAGGTATTCCGGAAATGATTCATGATATTCAAGTGGAAGCTACCTTTCCAGACGGAACCAAGCTCGTCACTGTGCACGATCCAATTCGTTAAGAGGAGGGGAAGATATGATTCCAGGAGAATATTTCTTAAAAAAAGACCCAATCACATGCAATAACGGAAAGAAATCAATTAGCGTGACTGTAATCAACAGAGGCGATCGACCTGTTCAAGTAGGGTCACACTTTCATTTTTTTGAAGTGAATGCTGCGCTCGAGTTCCCACGCGAAGCTTCGCTTGGCTATCATTTAAATATTCCGGCCGGCACAGCCGTTCGTTTTGAACCAGGTGATGCAAAAGAAGTGGATCTCGTTGCTTTCTCCGGAACAAGAGAAATCTACGGTCTTAACAATAAAACAAACAGATCGCTTTCTGATAGAAAGGAAGATGCATAAGATGAGTTTTCAAATGTCGCGACGTCAGTATGCAGATATGTTTGGACCAACCCTTGGAGATGCTGTTCGTTTAGCAGACACAGAGCTATTTATTGAAATTGAAAAAGATTTTACAACGTACGGAGATGAAGTAAAGTTCGGCGGAGGAAAAGTCATTCGTGACGGAATGGGGCAGCATCCTCTTGCAACACGAAGCGAAGCAGCGGACTTAGTGTTGACAAATGCAATTATTCTTGATTATACAGGCATATATAAAGCAGATATTGGAATAAAAGATGGAATCATTCAAACCATCGGAAAAGCGGGCAATCCCCTGCTGATGGATGAAGTAGACATCATCATTGGTGCGAGTACAGAAGTGATTGCAGCAGAAGGGAAAATTGTAACCGCCGGCGGTATTGATGCACATATTCATTTCATTTGTCCGCAGCAAATTGAAACTGCTCTTGCCTCTGGCGTGACAACAATGATTGGAGGAGGAACGGGACCGGCTACAGGAACAAAAGCGACAACTTGTACACCCGGAGCTTGGCATATTGAACGAATGCTTGAAGCTGCTGAAGCATTCCCAATGAATATTGGCTTTTTAGGAAAAGGGAATGCAAGTGCCAAAGAGCCTTTAATTGAGCAAATTGAAGCTGGAGCGATTGGACTAAAGCTTCATGAAGACTGGGGAACCACAGCATCTGCCATTGACACAAGCTTACAGGTAGCAGACGGGTACGATGTTCAAATTGCGATTCATACAGATACTTTAAATGAAGGCGGCTTTGTCGAAGATACGATTGCAGCGATTGGCGATCGAGTCATTCATACCTATCATACTGAAGGAGCTGGAGGCGGACATGCACCTGATATTATGGAAATGGCAAGCTTTCCAAACGTGCTTCCATCATCAACTAATCCAACAAGGCCCTATACTGTCAACACACTTGAAGAACATTTAGATATGCTCATGGTATGTCATCATCTTGATCCCTCTGTACCAGAAGACATCGCTTTTGCTGATTCTCGCATTCGCAAAGAAACGATTGCAGCTGAAGATATTTTACACGATTTAGGTGTATTCAGTATGATTTCTTCAGATTCTCAAGCAATGGGACGTGTAGGCGAAGTAATTACAAGAACGTGGCAAACAGCTGACAAAATGAAAAAGCAGCGAGGGAAACTTGATGGTGACAGCGAAGCTGGCGATAACGCACGTGTCAAACGCTATGTAGCTAAATATACGATTAATCCAGCTATTGCTCATGGAATTTCCGAATATGTAGGATCAGTAGAAACAGGGAAAATGGCTGACTTAGTCCTATGGGAGCCAGCTTTTTTTGGAATAAAGCCTGACTTGATTGTAAAAGGCGGTTTGATTGCACACAGCTTAATGGGAGATCCTAATGCTTCAATTCCAACTCCACAGCCGGTTTTATACCGTCCGATGTTTGCTTCTTATGGAAAAGCAAGAGCTAAAACATCTCTTACATTTGTGTCAAAAGCAGCGTACGAGAACAAAGTAGGCGAGAAACTTGGGTTGCAAAAGCTGCTTAAACCGGTCAAAAATATTCGTCAATTAAAAAAAACAGATATGAAGTTAAATGGGGAAATGCCTAAAATTGAAGTTGATCCCCAAACGTACGAAGTAAAAGTAGATGGACAAATGATTACATGTGAAGCAGCAGAAGTTGTGCCTATGGCGCAGCGATACTTTTTATTTTGAGGTGAAAGAAATGGTAATCGAAAAAATTATCGGAAATATGGCAACATTAGAAAAACGGGCTCCGCATATAGAAAAGGTATATATCGAAAGTGATCACTTAGTAAAACGCGTTCAGCGCGTTGTAACAGATCACGGTAAGGAACTAGGAATTCGTCTAAAAGAAAATCGCGAGCTCACTGATGGCGACGTGCTGTTTATGGATGAAAGCAATATGATTGTTGTTCAGGTGGTGGCAGACGATATTTTAACCATTCAGCCGATTAATATTCAGCAAATGGGAGAAATCGCTCATCAGCTTGGCAACCGGCATTTGCCAGCACAGTTTGAAGGTGGAGACATGCTCGTACAGTACGATTATTTAGTCGAAGAATTGCTTCAGCAGCTTGATATTCCCTATAAGCGCGAAAAAAGAAAAGTAAAACAAGCTTTTAAGCATATCGGACACAGTCATGACTAATTCATTGCTTTCGCTGATTCAACTATGTGATTCAAATTTTCCATCCGGTGCATTTTCACATTCGTTTGGCTTTGAAACGTATATTCAGCGAGATCAAATTTACAACACAGAAACCTTTCAAGAAGCGCTTCGTACATACCTTGATGTTCAGCTGACGTATACGGACGGCTTAGCATGCAGACTGGCTTATGAGTATGCGAATCATGACCAGTTTAACGAAATTATGAGAGTGGATCATGAATTATACGCTCTTGCTTTGTCAAAAGAAACAAGAGAAGGGACGAGACGCGTGGGCCAGCGCATGTTAAAACTTTGCTTAGAGTTATTTCAAGGTTCTTATTTAGAAAAGTATATGAGTGAGGTAAAAGCAAAGAAGGCGTATGGACATCCTGCTGTTGTATTTGCATTAGCCAGCCTGCAGTTAAACATTACAAAAGAAGAGGCAATTTTAAGTCACTTGTACGCTAGTATTTCTTCGTTAATTCAAAATGCTGTTCGCGGCATACCGATCGGGCAAACCGATGGGCAAAAAACGCTCTTTCTTTTTCAGCCGCTGCTGCAGCAAGCACTTCAGCATATTTTACAAGCAGATCAAGAGGAATTTGGTGCGGTGACACCAGGGTTAGAAATTGCTCAAATGCAGCATGAACAGTTGCATGTTCGATTGTTCATGTCATAAAAAAGGAGGGAAAGCCTTCTAACAATGAAGGCGTAAAAATGAATGCAATTAAAATTGGAATTGGTGGACCTGTTGGTGCAGGGAAAACAATGTTAGTAGAACGATTAACGCGTGCACTAGAAGGACAGCTAAGCATGGCAGTCGTTACAAACGATATTTACACAAAAGAAGACGCGCAATTTCTAGTAAAAAACAGTATTTTGCCAGAAAATCGTATCGTAGGAGTAGAAACAGGAGGATGTCCTCATACGGCCATTCGAGAAGATGCATCTATGAACTTTGCTGCGATCGATGAGTTAGTGGAACGCCACCCCGATGTTGAACTTATTTTTGTAGAAAGCGGAGGAGATAATTTAGCCGCAACGTTTAGCCCAGAGCTCGTTGATTTTTCGATTTATATCATCGACGTAGCACAAGGGGAAAAAATCCCGCGTAAAGGCGGTCAAGGAATGATTAAATCTGATTTATTCATTATCAACAAAACAGATTTAGCCCCGTATGTAGGAGCCAGTTTAGAAGTAATGGAAAAAGATACAATCCAAGCAAGAGGGCACAAGCCTTTTGTTTTCACCAATTTAAAAGAAGATAAAGGGCTCGACCGAGTGATAGAATGGATTAAAAAAGAGGCCTTTTTAATCGGCCTTGAATCATGAGCTACACGGGTTATTTAGAGCTTCGAGCAGAAAGAAACAGTGAGCGAACCGTTATTAAAGATACGTACCATTACGGTGCTTTCAAAGTTGCCAGACCTATTTACATGACTCCTGAATCCCCTTTTGTTTATATGCTTCACGTAGGCGGAGGATACGTAAGCGGAGACAAGTATAAAACGATGATAACGGTAGAGAAAAATGCCCAGCTGACGGCTACTACTCAATCTGCGACAAAGGTGTACAAAACACCGAACAAAGCTGTTTTACAAGAAACGTGTATAACCCTTGAAGAACAAGCAATCATGGAATATATACCAGACCCGCTTATTTTGTATGAAAATGCTGCATTTGTCCAAGAAATAACGGTTCGTATGGCACAAAACGCTGCTTTGTTTATGTGTGACAGCATCACCCCGGGGTGGTCGCCGGACGGGCAGCTGTTTCAATATACCTCTATGCGTTCCAAGCTTAAACTGTATGTAAACGAGCAGCTGAAGGTATACGATCACTTATACTTGAAGCCAGAAAGCCATTTGCGCGGCATGATGAAAATGGAAGGGTATACTCATTTTGGATCGATTATCATTGTTCATCCAAACGCAGACGACGCATTTACAGCGAAAGTACATCACCTGTGCGAAGAGGCAGGCTGTAAAGTAGGAGCTTCCGCACTTCCGATCCCTGGATGTGCTATTCGAATATTAGCTGCTAGTACACAAGAAGTTGAAGACATAATCGCTAAAGTATACAGGTTGTTCCGACAGCATTTACTAAAAGCTGAAGTATCACTTTTGCGTAAGTATTAAAGAGGCTGGGACAAAAATATGTTAGTTGAAAGAAAATCCGAACGAGCTGGATTCTTAATGGAGAATCAAATTCGTTCGGATTTTTTATTGGTAGGGTGAACGAAGGTTTCCTGTATGTAGCTCCTTCTACCCGTTGATTAAAGGGCAAAGCGGCGTCTTGCACAGAAATCAACAGCTGTGGAACAGGCAGTCCTGATCATTTATCCTACTTGTTCATCTTTAGATTGAATTGTTTTCGTTATGTCTCATTCGCTTTTAGAACCACAGACTAAATAATCCGTCGCTTACACCTAAATTATACATATAATAAAGGCCAAATATAATGCTGACAGCGCCTGTTACCTGCATTAAGCAGCGGTTTAACGTCACTTGTTTTTTAGTTGTAACGAATGGAATTCCAATGACCGTGGTAAATAACAGCATGCCAAGACAAGTGCCGATTCCAAAAATGATAATGTACAGAGCACCTTGCCATACGTGAGTAACGGTGCTCATCGTTAATACAACCATCGCTGCGCTTCCGGCCAGTCCATGAACAAAGCCAATGCCCAATGACTTTAAGTAAGACGTTTTTTCGTGATGCGTATGTACTTGTTTTTTGTAAGACAGAAACGATGTGAAACCGAGGCAAACGAGCATAATGCCCACTAAAAATTCAAGTGACATGCTCATACGTTCAGAAATACTGCTTTTTAACACCATTAAAATCATGCCAAAAATAAACAGCGTAAGCGTATGGCCAATCCCCCAGTATACTCCTGCAAGCGAAGAACGCCACAGTTTTTTACTTTTTGAAGCAATGGTTGATACAGCGATAATATGATCTGGTTCTAGAGCATGCTTGATTCCTAAAAGAAACCCTAGTATTAAAATTGAAAAAAAACTTGTTTCCATGTCAGCTTTCTCATCCTTTCGTACGTATAACACTAGTATATCGTACGATTTTGTTTTAATAAACAGAAAATTCTAAACAAAAATGTCTGGTCGAATAGCTAAACTATTTATCAATTTACAATAAGTTACAAATATTAAAGGAGATGTAGTATAAAAATTTTACATTTACAAAAACTATGAGTAAATTATTGTGAGGTTGATAACTATGGACAAAATTTCTACTGATATCATGCTGTGGAGTTCTTTTATACGTCAAAATGTTAGGACAGAACGTGACTAGACTAGAAGCTCTTTTATGGAGCATTGCGTTGCCGGGCTTTGGACAATTACTAAACAAAAAACATATAAAAGGAATTTTGTTTATTGTACTTGAATTTCTCATTAATATGGGCGCAAATTTTAATGAAGGCATTCGCTTAAGCTTTTTAGGAGAAACAAGGCAGTCCCTAGAAGTAATGAACATGCAGTGGTTAATGTTTTATCCATGTTTGTATTTTTTTGCAATTTGGGATGCTGTTAAAGAAGCAGAAAACGGCGCATCGAGATTTACATTTATTCCTTTTGTCTCCTGTGCTTATTTTGTTACAGTAGGCATTATGTATTCTTCAGTAACAACCATCAACGGTGTTTTTATAGGACCAATTTGGCTTCCTATGCTGTCTGTTATACCTGGACTTGTTGTCGGACTCATTGTCAAAACGCTATTAGAAGTGTATATACATAAGAAAAAATAAACGTCATTACAATCTATACATCCGTAGATTTTAATGGACGTTTATTTTATTTTTGTTTATAAATAAGTAATAAAGTCTCTTATTTAGGGAACGTACTAACAGTGGCTGTTTTTACATAATTTTAAGAGAGGGCGGACTACTCATAAAAAAGAGCACATTGAAAATGGAGAGAATGGGTACGAGCTTATATAATAGCACTTTGACAAAAAGAAGCTGGAGAGAAGGTGGATAGAGGATGATCACAAATGGTATTTATCGTTTTTTTCTTATCTGGTACGTATGCGGAGTCGTCTTGCTTTCCTTCGATTTGCTGCCTTCATGGTTAGAATGGGCAAACGCGGTCTTTTTACACTTGAGCAGTCTTCTTGCTCTTATTTATCTAACTAAAGCTTATGGAGTAAGGCGGGCACTGCTCGTTGCGATATTTGTGACAGGCGCATCTATTTATATCGAAAGTCTAGGTGTTAAGTATGGATTTTTATTTGGATCCTACGATTATGAAAAAGATTTTGGCGCCAAAATTTTAGGTGTTCCTCTGACCATTGGTTCGGCTTGGTTTATGGTTGTGATTACAAGCAGAATACTAGCTTTAGGAATTATGAAACGTATGGAGCTGCCGTTTATTGTCCATGGAATTGCCTATGCAGTCATTAGTTCGCTTTTTGCTGTTATTATGGATTTGGCTATTGATCCGGTTGCCTATGTTGTTAAACAATATTGGGTGTGGGAAGGGCACAGCTTTTATTATAATATTCCTTTATCAAATTTCTCCGGCTGGTTTTTATTGTCTTTCTTCATTCAGCTGGTCGTATATTTCTTTTTAGCTAAGTCTCCTAAAGAGGAAAATCCGGTGTGGGAAAAAAGAATGGTATTTTTGTATAGTGCAGTTGTCATGATGTTTGTAATTGTAGCGTTAGCAAATGGCCTATGGCTTGTCGTATGGCTGACGATGATTCCTTTTCTTATTCTTTATATTGTGTATAAAAAGGAGACTCGCTTATGATTTACCCGAAGAAAAACTCAAGATTTGAGCGATTTTTTCAACTGTTTGTCACATATCAGCTTAAAAAGCAATTTTATCGTATTCATTTACATATAGAAGGGCTCCCAAAAGATAAAAAAATTTTATTAATTGCTAATCATTCCAGCTGGTGGGACGGTTTAGTGACATTTTATTTAAATAACGCGGTATTAAAAACAGATCTATACGCTATGATGTCCGAACAAGGAATGAAGGATTTTCCTTTTTTTCAACGAATCGGAGCTTTTTCAGTAAATGCAGCGTCGCCGAAGCATACGGCGGAATCATTAAGGTTTGCCAGTAAGCTGTTAGAAGAGAAAAAAGCGGTGCTTATTTTTCCCCAAGGAAAAGAAGAGCATCTTGAAAAAAGACCGTTAACTTTTTCTGAAGGACCTGCTTTTCTTCTAAAAAAGCATTCTGACGTTGAAGTTATTCCCATTACGTATTATTATACGTTTCGCCATGATCAGCGACCGGAGCTTTTTATCTGGATAGGGCAAGCTGTTTTTTACGACTCAGCTAAGGCAAGAGAAGAGATAACCAACACGCTAGGCGGTGCAGTCGCTGCTCAGATCGATCATCAAAAACAGAAAATAATTCAAGAAAACGATGAGGAATTTACGGTTTTATTAAAAGGAAAAAAGACGCTTAGTGAATGGTTAACGTGGTGGAAAGCGAAGGTGAAAGAATGATTTACTATATGCTCTTATTTATTTTTATGCTGCTTTTAACCATTGTAAATATTCAAGCAATGCCTAAATTAAAAAGATACGAGCCGGATTCCAAAACACCTCAGCCTCTCATTTCTATTTTGATTCCAATGCGAAATGAAGAACGAAATGTAAAGCGAATCATTTCCTCTATTAAAGGATTAACGTACAGCAATCTAGAATGTGTCATACTAGACGATCAGTCCACAGATCAAACACGACCACAGCTGTTGAAAGAAATTCACGGCGATCCGAGGTTTACCATCATAGAAGGAAAAGAGCTGGGAGAGGGCTGGGTCGGAAAAGTTCATGCCTGTCACCAGCTGTCGCAAGCTGCAAATGGAGATTATTTATTGTTTGTAGACGCAGATGTAGAACTAAAAGAACGTACACTAGAACATACTTTAGCCACAGCACAAGCGACAAAAGCCGCTCTTTTAACAGGTTTCCCTCGTTTTCCCGTAAAAACGTGGTTAGAAGCATTGGTTGTTCCGCTTCAGCATGTGGTTGTTTTTAGTTATTTACCGGTTGTCGTAGCTAATCGTAACAAGATGAGCAAAGCTTCCGCGGCTCACGGTGCTTTTATGTTTATAAAAAAAGAAGCTTACGAGGCCGTAGGAGGACATGAAACCGTCAAATCTTCACTAGTAGAAGATGTCCACCTAGCCCAGCTTTTTAAGCAAAAGGAACACCGCGTCATTTTAGCAAATATTACCTCTCATGTTAGCTGTTATATGTATGAAACAACGGAAGAAGTATGGAATGGTTTTGCTAAAAACATCTTTGTAGGTCTGGGCCGCTCCGCTAAAGCAGTTTGGGTACTAAGCGTTTTTTTTGCCTGTTACTACGTGCTGCCGCTTCCTTTTTTTATAGCAGGAATATTCACAGGCAACATGCTTTGGATTCTGCCTTTTTGTATTATGCTTTTTCAGCGGTTTTTAATTGACCGGTCGGCTCAGCAAAAAGGGCTTTTATTTTGTACGATGCCCGCGTCGGCAATTGTGCTGATGCTGCTGATGAATCATTCCATGAAGCGTGAACGAAAAAAGCAGGGATATGAATGGAAAGGAAGGCATTATCAATGAAAAAAGTACTAATAGTTGGAGCAGGATTAGGCGGATTAGCTGCAGGAGTTCTTCTTCAAACAAAGGGATTCGATGTCACAATTGTGGAAAAAAATGAGCATGTAGGCGGAAAAATGATGCCTGTGCAGCTAGGAGAATATTCTTTTGATTTTGGGCCTAATACCATTACAATGCCCGAAGTTTTTCAGTGGTTATTTGAGCAAACGGGTGAACGTCCAGAAGACTATATGCCTCTTGTCAAACTAACGCATCATACGAATAACTTCTTCACCGACGGCTCCCAATTTTCCATGTCTATAGATGAAAGAAAAATGATTCAGCAGCTTGAACGTCTCGATCCCTTTGCTGCGGAGCAATACCCTGCCTATTTGAAAGAAGTAAAAAGAATATACGACATTGCAAAAAGCCAATTTTTCTACCGGACATTTTCATCGTGGAAAGATTACACAAACCCTTCTTTATTAAAAGCATTGCTGCAAGTAAGGCCGTTTGAAACAGTAGACACGTTTCATCAGCGTTTTTTTCGAAACGAAAACATTCGAAATGCATTTAATCGATATGCAACCTATATCGGATCTTCACCTTATACATCACCCGCTACGTTTTCATTGATTGGACATTTAGAAATGAATGATGGGGTGTACTATGTAAAAGGAGGAAATCCTAGAATTGCAAAAGGGCTGGGACATGTGTTCCAAAAAGCTGGAGGAAAGCTGTATACAAACTGCAGCGTTACTGAAATAATCGTAAAAAATAAACGGGCTGTCGGAGTAGAAGTAAATGGAGAAGAAAAGATAGACGCGGATATTGTTATTGTGAACGGCGACTTGCTAAAGGCCTATCCGGCACTCGTAAAAGAACAGGATAGACCTCATTTTAAAAACAAAAAAGCAGCTGAATTTGAGCCTTCCATATCAGCTTATGTGATCATGGCAGCTGTTAAGAAGCGCTTTTCTCAGCTGATTCATCATCAAGTGTATTTTTCTCAGGATTATAAACAGGAATTCTATGAGCTATTTCAGCAAAAAACGCTTCCAACCGATCCCACCATTTACATTTGTAATTCTTCATATACCGATAACACGGTAGCTCCGGGCGATAATCTATTTATTTTAGTGAATGCTCCTGCTGTGAAAGAAGAGAATCAAGAAGAAATGAAAGCTTATAGAGAAGTTGTCTATCGCAAGCTTTCTCAGTTTGGTTTAGATATCGAGTCTTCGCTTGTACATGAACGAATTGTTACTCCATATGAAATTGAACAAACGTTTGGTGCATTTAAAGGTGCTTTGTACGGCGTGAGTTCAAACCGGAAAATGGATAGTTTTCTTCGCCCAAGCAACGTCTCAAAAGATGTTAAAAACTTATATTTTGTAGGAGGAACGACTCACCCTGGAGGAGGGTCTCCTATGGTCACGATTAGCGGCATCAATGTAGCTATGCTTATTTCATCGTCCTAATTGATAAATCAGGATTGTCAAAAAGTTTAGTTTTTTGGTACTATAAGAAAGTGCAGAGGCTGTTAACCTGCTGTTATTACGGATGGAAAAAATGAAAAAATATGTTACATAACGAAGTTGAAAAGGTGATTACATAACTATATGATTGTATTTACGTGTCTTATTATTATCATAAGCATTATCCGTCCGTACTTGGAAAGTGTGACTGTTAAGCGAATTGCTTCAGAAGGCAAAAAAATTCGCTACTACAAAGAACAGTTCTTTTTTTATGTGCTAATTTTACTATTTTATATTGCGGTGATGGTATACCATAGGGTTCCAATTTCTATGTTAGGATTACAGGGAGTATATCTCGATACGATTCACCGCACGGCTCCGTATCCAGCGTGGATTGAATATTTGCTGCTTTTAATCTTTGCAGGCTTTATCATTCTTTCCATTATGCTTCAATGGATGAAAGATCATGGAGAAACGGTTTTTGTGGAACAGGAAATGCCCACGTCAATTGAGGCAACCGTTCCTAAAACGGAAAGAGAGCAAAAGTGGTGGCTTGCATACAGCGGTATCTCCAGCTTCGTAGAAAGCACCGTTTATTTTCCTAGCTTTTATTTATATAGTCACTATATATTAGCCATTGAAAACACATGGGTATTGGCCGTCTTAATTGGTATTGGTTATTTCCTATCACAGCTAGCTTTCCAGCGTGACCGTTTAAGTGTCCAGACGCTGTTAGTTGGTATCGGGCTAGGCGCTTTATTTATCATGACGAAGTCAGTTGTCATCATGGTCTTGTACTATGGCTTTAGCTTTTTGATTTATGATATTTACCAGCAAGATCGCAATCTAGTAAAAAGCACAGATGATCACTAAGAAACAACACGGCATAAAGCTGTGTTGTTTCTTTTTTTTATAATTTATAAAAAAAGCTTGAAAAGCGCTTTCAATAGTCTTATAATTTAGATAAATCGATTTACTAAACCGGTTTAGTAAGTGGTTAGTTAGTATAATAAGAAAGGTAGGTCGATTTATGAATAGTATCATTATCCCGTTAAATGCATTCGAAACAACAGGCTTTCAGCACACCATGATTGGGAAAATATATGAGCAGCAAGTACATGGAGTGGAAATTCGAAGAGAGTTAATGAAAAAAGTAGATCAAGAGATTGAGCTTATTGCCGAAGAATTAAAAACATATCCGCTTTTTACAGTATATTCGGCTCCAATTGAACTGTGGAAAGAAAATGGAGAGTTAAACACACAAGAATTAAAAGCTATTCTTGAAGAAGCCGTATCACTTGGCGCTCAGTGGGTAAAAGTTTCTCTTGGTTTTTATCAGCCCCAATCGCCTATGGCAGATTTACAGCAGCTATTAGAAGCATTTCCAGCTTTACGTCTATTTGTAGAGAACGATCAAACCAGTCACGGAGGCAACATAGCATCTCTGCATGCATTTTTTGATAACGCTTACGAAGTTCCTGTTTCCATGACGTTTGATATTGGTAATTGGCTTTATGTACATGAACAACCCCAGGAAGCAATCAAAATGCTAAGGTCATTTGTGGGCTATATTCATATTAAACACGTCATAAAAAGCAGCGGAAAGCTAGTGACAACCGCTATATCGAACGATTCAAATGAAATGTGGAAAGATATTTTGAAAGGGTTTTCTCATTCGATTTTTAAAGCTTTAGAGTTTCCAATCGATGAACCGGAACAAATTCCCGGCTTCATTTCATCGGTGCAAGCAGCAGAACAGGAGGAAGTTCAATGAATTCATTAGACGTTATTACCTTCGGAGAAGCAATGGCGATGTTCATGGCAGAACAGCCGGGACCGCTGCATGAGATTAAGCATTATACGAAAGAACTGGCCGGAGCAGAAACAAATGTAGCAATTGGTCTCGCTCGTCTCGGTCTGCGCGCAGGCTGGGTGAGCAAAGTCGGCAACGATCCTTTCGGTACGTTTATTATGAAACGTCTACAAGAGGAATATGTCAACACCGATTGTGTACTAGTAGACAGCGAACATGCAACAGGCTTTCAAATTAAATCAAAAGTGGAAGTGGGAGATCCGGAAGTTTGTTACTTCCGAAAAAATTCAGCAGCCAGTCACTTGCACTCCAGCGATTTTAATCAAACCTATTTTTTAGCGGCAAAACATATGCACATGACAGGCATACCGCTTGCTGTGTCAGCAAGTATGCGCGATTTTGCTCTACATGCACTTACATCGATGAAAACAGCTGGAAGAACGGTTTCCTTTGACCCAAACCTGAGACCCACTCTTTGGAAATCGCAAGAAGAAATGGTTGTTACAATCAATGAAGCTGCTAAACAAGCAAACTACGTTCTGCCGGGTATTGAAGAAGGAAAAATCTTAACCGGCTACGAAAATCCAGAAGACATTGCTTCTTACTATTTAGATGCAGGTGTAGAGCTTGTCGTTATTAAACTAGGTGAACAAGGAGCCTTTTTTAAGACGGCTAAAGAGCAAGGGATGGTTGAAGGAATAAAAGTGAAACAAATAGTGGATACAGTTGGAGCAGGAGACGGTTTTGCAGTAGGACTATTAAGCGGACTTCTTCAAAATGATTCTCTTACTCAGTCTGTAAGGAGAGCAAATGCTATTGGGGCATTAGCTGTACAAAGTCCTGGAGATAACGACGGATATCCAACTGAACAGCAGTTGCAAAGATATATGGAATCCCAAAAACAAGGAGTGAAGTGATAATGAAACAGCAGCTAGCAAAAAAAAGATGGCTTCGATTAATTCCTATCGTATTTATTACGTATAGCCTTGCATATTTAGACCGTGCAAACTATGGGTTTGGAGCAGCGGCAGGGCTGGCAGAAGATCTTCATATTACGCCAGGTATTTCGTCTTTATTAGGGTCGCTCTTTTTCTTAGGTTATTTCTTTTTCCAGATTCCAGGCGCTCACTATGCTGAAAATAAAAGCGCCAAAAAGCTGATTTTTTGGTCTCTGATTTTATGGGGAGCACTTGCTACAGCTACGGGTATGGTAAGCCACGTCGGATTTTTGTTTGTTATTCGATTTGCTTTAGGAGTAGTTGAAAGTGCCGTTATGCCTGCTATGCTGGTATTTTTAAGCCACTGGTTTACAAAAGCAGAACGTTCTAGAGCCAACACGTTTTTAATTTTAGGAAACCCGGCAACCGTTCTTTGGATGTCTATTGTTTCTGGGTATTTGCTAGAATCGTTTGGCTGGAGATGGATGTTTATTTTAGAAGGTTTTCCAGCTGTTATTTGGGCATTTTTATGGTGGAAACTAGTAAATGATGAGCCAAAAGATGCAGGATGGCTGTCGAAAAAAGAAAAAGCAGATTTACACGATGCGCTGCAAAAAGAACAAGAAGGAATCAAACCTGTTAAAGGCTATAAAGAAGCTTTCAAAAATCGTACTGTCATTTTATTAAGCATTCAATATGCTTTATGGAGTATCGGTGTCTACGGATTTGTTATGTGGCTTCCGTCTATTATTAAAGCAGCGCCTAACATGAGTATAGTGAAAACAGGTTGGTTAGCGTCCGTTCCTTACGTATTAGCAGTTGTATTAATGTTAACGGTTTCATATCTGTCAGATAAGTTTTTAAAACGAAGCGCATTTGTATGGCCGTTCTTATTAGTAGGAGCGTTTGCTTTTTACGGATCTTATTTAGTTGGCACAAGCAACTTCTGGCTTTCTTTTACTTTACTCGTTATCGCCGGAGGAACGATGTACGCTCCGTACGGACCGTTCTTTGCAATTATTCCTGAAATTTTACCGCGTAATGTTGCCGGAGGAGCAATGGCTTTAATTAATAGCATGGGCGCACTTGGTTCATTTGCCGGTTCTTACATTGTAGGATTTTTAAATGGATCAACAGGAGGATTTGGCGCTTCCTATATCTTTATGGCTGGATCATTATTCCTTGCGGCAGTTTTAACCATTGTCGCAACGAAAAAGCCAAGAGAAGTTCAAAGTGTAAAGCCAGTCGAAACAACGGCTTAATGTAACGATAAAAAAGGAGAATTGAGATGCATATTGAGAAAATTACAAGTAGCGGTATTGTAGCGGTCATTCGAGGAGCAAGTGCTGAGCGAATTATTCCGCTTGCCTACGCATTAAAAGAAGGCGGAGTAACAAACCTAGAAATTACAATGGAAAACCCTGCTGCTGTAGAGGTTATTAAAGAGTTAAAAAATGAATTTGACGACTCGATGTTTATTGGAGCAGGAACTGTTCTAGACGAAGAAACAGCACGAATTGCTATTATGGCGGGAGCGTCATTTATTTTTTCTCCTACGGTTAATGAACGAACAATTAAAACGGCTAAAAGATACGGTGTCATTAGCGTTCCGGGCGCTTTTACACCAACTGAAATACTAACAGCCTATGAATGCGGTGCAGATATGATTAAAGTCTTCCCGGCAAGCGTAGTAGGCCCCGCTTATTTTAAAAATATAGCAGGACCGCTTCCTCATATTCCATTAATGCCAACGGGCGGCGTTACGGCTGAAAATGCGGGCGCTTATATTAAAGCTGGAGCAGCTGCTATTGGGGCAGGAAGCACATTAGTGGATGGAAAGCAGCTTCCAACTCCTGAATACTTACGTCAAGTAACAAAGGAAGCGAAGCGTTTTACTAATGAAATTCAAGAAGCTAGGCTTGCGTACGCTTAATAAATAAAGCCTTCTGCTAGCAAGAAGGCTTTTCCTTTTTCGTTTTTTTCGTTTACACTAGGAGTAGCATAATTTTAGGGATTGAATGAAAAGGGCGGATTATGATGCAAAAAGTTACTATGCTGGACGTTGCAAAAGCAGCAAATGTCTCCAAAAGCACCGTATCACAATACATTAACAAACGGTATGAATATATGGGCGAAGAAACACGAAAGAAAATTAAAGAAGCGATTGATACACTCGGCTATCAGCCCAACTATCTAGCAAGGAGCTTAAAACAAAAGCGAACGTCAATGATTGGGATTATTGTCGCGAATATTATGCACAGATTTTCTACTGAAGTCATTCGTGCAATTGAAGACTATTGCCATTCACAAGATATACATGCCATCATCTGTAACGCAGATGATGACCCTGATAAAGAAAAGAAATATATTAATATGTTAAAAGCAAAGCAAGTAGATGGCCTTATTTTATTTCCAACGGGAGCCAATACTTCTCTTTATGAGCAGATGATCAAAGAAGAATATCCAGTTGTTATTATGGATCGCAAAATTCACGATGTAAAAGGAAAAATTCCATCCGTAGTGGCGAACAACCAAGAAGCCACAAAACAGGCTATTTTGCATCTCCTCGAGCTGGGACATAAGCATATAGCGATTATTACAGAACCATTAACTATTACACCCCGGATTGAACGTGTAGAAGGGTACAAAGAAGCGTTAACATTAGCCAATATGCCTGTAAATGAATCCATGATTATCAACTGCAAAAAAGCGGACATGCAAAAAGCGCTTGAGAAGCTATTTGCATCCGATAATCCGCCCACAGCGCTGCTTGCTGGAAACGATTTAGTATTCATTGAAGTGCAGAAATTTATTAAACAACACGGATTTAATATCCCAAATGATTTATCTTTAATTGTTTATGATAATATTCCTTACGCAGATGTAGCAACGCCTGCTGTTACGACGATTTCGCAGCCCGCTTTTGATATGGGAACAAAAGCAGCAGATTTACTTATTAAACAAATTTTGAAAGAAAAGATAGCTTATGAAGAATACCAGTATGAGTGTGAATTAATTATTCGAGAAACAACTTTGTCGCATTAAGCTAAAAAGAGCGCCTATGGCGTGCTCTTTTTAGCTCATCAAAATATTGGTTTTTTTTACGTAGTTACTAAACCGGTTTAGTAAAAAGTGAGGAGAAAAAATATGAAGATACAATTAGCATTAGATCGCGTCACAATTGAAGAAGCTATTATCCTTGCCAAGATGGCAGAACCCTCTGTTGATTGGATTGAAGTAGGTACATCTCTTATAAAAGAGTATGGAATTGAAAGCATTTATAAAATCAAACAGGCATTTCCGCACAAGACGATTGTAGCAGATATCAAAACGATTGATAACGCAGAGTATGAGTTTACAATGTGCTATCAAGCAGGTGCAGATATAGCAACAGTCATGGGTGTATCACCTTTACCTACGATAGATACTTGCGCAAATGTCAGCGAAAAATGGAATAAAAAAATGATGGTTGATTTATTAAACACGTCAAACAGCTTGCAAAAGCAAGTGGGTATTTATAGAAACGCTATTTTTTGCCATCATATCAGCAAAGACGAGCAAGAAAAAGAAGGAAAATCGCTGAGTCAAATAAATTTGCGGCAATATTTTCATTCAGATGCCCAAATAGCAGTAGCAGGAGGAATTAATCCAGCCTCAGCAGCATCATTACTTCAAATGAAGGCAGACGTTGCGATTATTGGATCAGCGATTACAAAAAGTGCGGATGTGGCAAAGGCATCTGCTAAATTTCAAGACTTATTTATGAGCAGGGGGAACGTATAATGACAAAAACACAAACGATTTTACACGAAATTACGACCGTAATGAATCACATAAAAGAGCCTCAAATAGAAGAAGTAGCGCTTTCACTTTACCAAGCGAAACGAATTTTTGTTATAGGCGAAGGCCGCTCTGGGTTAATGGGCAAATCATTTGCGATGAGACTGATGCATTTAGGTGCCACAGTATACGTTGTGGGGGAGACTATTACTCCTTCGATTGCAGCAGGTGACGTGTTGGTGGCCGTATCTGGTTCAGGAAAAACACAGCAAGTGGTGAGTGTAGCTAAAAAAGCCAAAGAAGTAGGATGTTCAGTTATCGGCATTTCAGCTAGTACAGAATCACCATTAACTGCTCATACTGACGAGCTGCTGCACATTCCCGCTGCAACCAAATATCGAAGTGAAAATGAAGCAGCTTCCATTCAGCCTTTGGGCTCGTTATTTGATCAATGTGCTCACGTTGTATTTGATACCATTTGTTTAGAATACGGGAATTTGAATCACACGGATCATGAACAGGCGTTTAAGCAGCACAGCAATTTAGAATAAGAGGAAAGAGACTAGAACAAAAGTAGGTTATTTAAAAGAAAATCCGAACGATGAATCGAGATTCTTGATAAAGAATCACATTCGTTCGGATTTTTTCATTGGTATCGGTGAGCGTAGGTTTCATGTGTGTAGTTGCTTCTAGCTGTTGATTGAATCGATGTAGTTATGTCTCACTCTCTTTTGATACAGGTAAGTCTAAGTCTGAACGTTGACTTCACTTCAAAGTAAATAACAGCATTTTTATGCTGAAATTGCTATAATATACAAGCCGGTACATATACTAAGGCGACTGAAAATAAAGGAGTTTTGATTAATGACAAAAATAAAATTAATTTCACATAACGATTTAGACGGGGTAAGTCCGGCACTATTGGGTCGGTTAGCGTTTGGCGATGATAACTTTGATTACAGCACGGTAAGCATTGGCCGCATCAATGACACAGTGACACATTTTATTGAAGAAGAAAACGATGGAGACACGGCTTTATACATAACGGATATTAGCGTGAATGAGGAAGTAGCGGAAAAATTAAATGAACTGGTAAAAAAAGGCCAAAAAATCACTCTTATTGACCATCATATCTCTGCTCTTCCACTAGCTGAGAAATATGATTGGGTTCATGTTATTGCAGAAGACGAAAACGGTAAAAAGACGGCAGCTACATCTCTTTTCTACGACTACTTAGTGCGCAACAACATGCTCCAAAAAACGGCGTTGCTTGATGAGTACGTAGAACTTGTGCGCTTATTCGATACGTGGGACTGGTTCCATGAAAATAACTTGAAAGCAAAGCGCCTTAATCACCTATATTATCTAATCCCGCATGAAGAATTTAAAGAAACCATTCTAGAAACGCTTCGTGAATCGTACCATACTGAAAATCAAGAATTTACGTTTACGGACAAACACGAAATTTTACTAGAAGCAGAAGAAAAAAAGATTGAAAAATACATTTATGATAAACAAAAACAAATCATAAAAGAAAGGGTTGAAATTGATAACACAGCGTACAACGCAGGGATTGTATTCGCAGATACATATCAGTCTGAGCTAGGAAATGCACTGTGTCTAGAAAACGAAGATATCGACTTTTCCGTTATGGTGGACATGGGACGCCAAAAGATTGGGTTCCGTGCAGTAAAAGACGAAATCAACTTAGCAGAAATTGTTGGGCACCTTGGAGGAGGAGGTCACCCAAAAGCTTCTGGATGCAAGTTAACGGCTGAAACGTTTGCTCTTTTCGTCACGGATCACTTGTTTAAAGACGAAGAAAAAAGTGAATAAAGCGTATAAGGAGGAGATGATATGTCATTTAAAGATTTAGTTGTTGTTGTTACCGGAGCTGCGAACGGAATAGGTAAAGATGTATCCCGCTCATACGCGAAACAAGGAGCAAAAGTGGTATTGGCAGATGTGGACGAAACCGAAGGAGAGCGTCACGCAGAAGCTATTCAAAGACAAGGCGGAGAAGCCATTTTTGTGAAAACAGACGTCCGAAAAGAAGGCGACATTTTAAATCTCGTTGAAAAAACGGTCAGTACGTATGGAACGATACATATTTTGATTAATAATGCAGGCGTTTCCCGCTGGAAATCACCGTATGAGCTAACCATTGATGAATGGGATGACATTATCAATACGAACCTGCGCAGCGTGTTTCTATGCTCTCGCGAAGCAGCTAAGGTGATGAGAAAAAACGAAAGCGGAGGCTCCATTGTAAACTTAGCTTCTACGAGAGCTACAATGTCTGAACCTCACACAGAAGCCTATGCTGCTACAAAAGGAGGAATCGTGGCTTTAACTCACGCACTTGCCATTTCACTTGGTGATGACAACATTACAGTAAATGCTATTTCTCCAGGATGGATTGAAGCATCTGACTACGATGGCCTTCGTGAAATCGATCATACGCAGCATCCGTCTAATCGGGTGGGAACGCCAGCCGATATCTCAAGAGCGTGTATGTATTTAACAAACGTTGAAAATGATTTTGTAACAGGAGCTAACCTCGTAGTAGACGGGGGAATGACGCGAAAGATGATTTATGAACATTAAGCATCTACGAAAAAAGACTGCCGTATTTAGCAGTCTTTTTTCATATAATCATGAAAAGAAAAAGATAATAATTTTTTCTTGACAGAACAAAATAATCATTGTAAAGTAAGTTACATAAAGTAATTAAATTTCAATTAATATTTTTTTAGTTTAATATCTTGAATTAGAGATATAAGAATTCATTATATCTTGTTTATCTCCTTTTATCAGGGGGAAGGGTATAAACATGCAATTTAAGCTTAAAAAACAAACAATTAGGAGTGTGGAAAATGGGTTTTTTAGATAAATTATTTGATAAATCAAGTGATCAACAACAGGTTGGAAAAGATTTTTATGAAGCAATTAAAAACCGACGTTCTATTTATGCAATTGATAAAAATGTAAAAATGTCAGAAGAAAAAATTGAAGAAATTATTAACTTTGCGGTGAAACATACTCCATCAGCATTTAATTCCCAAAGCGCACGCGTAGTCGTTTTATTTGGCGAACAGCATGATAAAGTGTGGGATATTACGAGAGAAACGCTTCGTAAAATTGTTCCAGCTGAAAATTTTTCAGATACGGATCAAAAAATGAACTTATTCGGAAGCGGCTATGGAACCGTTCTTTTCTTTGAAGATCAAGAAGTAGTTGAAGGGCTGCAAAAGCAGTTCGCATCTTACAGCGAAAATTTCCCGGTTTGGTCTAACCAATCATCAGGCATGCTGCAGCATGTGATTTGGACAGCGCTTGAGCTCGAAGGCCTAGGAGCAACATTACAGCATTACAATCCATTGATTGACGATGAAGTAAAAGCAGCTTGGAATATTCCAAGCTCATGGAAATTAATTGCCCAAATGCCATTTGGTAATCCTGTGTCACCTGCGGGAGAAAAAGAATTTCAACCGCTAACTGAACGTGTAAAAGTATTTAAATAAGCAAAATAAGAGGTACGGACAAAATTATTTTAGTTGAAGCAAAATCCGAACGATTCATCGTTCGGATTTTTTCATTGGTATGGCAAGCGTAGGTGTTGCGTATGTAGTAGCTGCTTCTAGCGGTTGGCTTCGTTATGTCTCAGCCTCTTTTTTTGGTAAATAGTTTGAATATTCTTTTATGTTTAACCTAAGAAAAATGCGGTTAAATAGGAGGAGTAGTCCTCAAATCTTCTGTGGAATTTATGCGCTATACATAAGCAATTCAACGATGTTTTACAAAAAAATAAAGTTTTTAACTTGGTTTTTTAGAGAATATTTGTTAACATATCCACTTGTGAGGTCTTAGTAAGAGGAGGATGATGTAAAGAATCCCATATCGGACGCAAGGGCGTAGATATGTGGAGTGGGAATTTTAAAGGAGGATTTTATGTCTGATCAAGGAAATCAAGGAAAATTTAAAAAATCAATATCGTTACTTGACCTAACGTTAATTGGGATGGGAGCTATTTTTGGTTCCGCCTGGTTATTTGCGGTTAGTAACGTAGCGTCAAAGGCTGGGCCAGCCGGAAGTTTTTCGTGGCTGATTGGCGGAGTCATTATTTTACTTATCGGTTTAGTGTATGCTGAACTTGGAGCAGCGCTGCCGCGTACCGGTGGAATTATCCGTTATCCGGTTTACTCACATGGTCATTTAGTGGGTTACTTAATTTCATTCATTACCATTATTGCTTACACTAGTTTGATCGCTATCGAGGTAACGGCTGTACGTCAGTATGTTGCTTTTTGGCTTCCTGGTCTAACTAAACATGGTTCTGAATCGCCTACTACAGTCGGCTGGTTATTTCAGTTCGCGTTATTAACGCTATTTTTTATCATTAACTACGTAAGTGTAAAAGCATTTGCTAAGTCAAATGTTATTATATCTGTGTTCAAATATGCGGTTCCTCTTACAATTATCGTCGTGTTGGCTTATCACTTTAAATCAGCTAACTTTACAACTGGCGATTTTGCTCCGTTTGGTTTTAATGGTATCCAAGCAGCCATTTCAACAGGTGGCGTTATGTTTGCTTACCTAGGACTTCACCCTATTGTTTCTGTAGCCAGTGAAGTTAAAAACCCGCAGCGTAATATTCCAATCGCGCTCATTATCTGTATTGTACTTTCAGCGATTATTTACACAGCACTGCAAGTATTGTTCATTGGTAACATCCCGGCTGATATGCTATCAGGAGGATGGGGAACAATTCAAGAGCAATTCTCTTTACCATTTAAAGATATTGCACTTATTTTAGGCCTTGGCTGGTTAGTAACGCTTGTTATTTTTGATGCTATTTTATCACCAGGCGGTAACGGGAACATCTTCATGAATACAACTTCTCGTTTAGTTTATGCTTGGTCTCGTAATGGAACATTATTTAAACGTTTCTCAAAAGTAGATAAGAAAACAGGAATTCCACGTGCGTCACTATGGCTATCATTTGGAATGTCCGTATTCTGGACACTGCCATTTCCTTCTTGGGAAGCGCTAGTAAACGTATGTTCAGTGGCACTTATTCTGTCTTATGCGATTGCGCCAATTTCAGCTGCTGCATTCAGAGTAAATGCAAAAGACCTTAAAAAACCTTTTAAATTAAAAGGCATGAGCGTTATTGCTCCTGTTTCATTTATTTTCTGTTCATACATCGTATATTGGTCAGGATGGACGACAATTTCTTGGCTGCTAGGATCACAGCTGCTAATGGTTGTTATCTACGTAGCGTTTAAGAAATACGTACCAACTGACGTTGTAAAATTTGCACAGCAGCTTAAATCTGCTTGGTGGCTAGTTGCTTATTATATTATTATGCTTGTTATCTCTTACCTAGGTTCATTTGGTGGAGGACAAGGTGTGCTAAGCAACCCGCTTGACTTAATTTTAATTGCTCTTGTTTCACTCGGTATTTTCTACTGGGCGAAATACACAGGTTTACCAAAAGCAGTTATCGATACAGATGATTAATAAAAAAACGCGGCATGAATTCATGCCGTGTTTTTTATTTGTACAGGGGTGTACTCTATTTATTTATCAAACAGCCACGTTTTTAAGATAGCAGCATACTCACGAAAGTAGGCTTGAAGTTTAATTGAATTTGGTGTCTTTGCACCTAAAGGATAAACGTCAAAACCTTGACGTTTAGCAATAATAGAGGCGCGAAATAAATGAAAATCATTGCTAACAAGGACGACTTTTTTGTGTTGAATATCGACTTTCTGTTTAGTAAAAGTAAAATTCTCAAAAGTAGAAGTTGACTGATTTTCTTTTATAATTCGATTCTTTTTAATTCCTTCTTTCCGCAGAAAACGATAGGCTGCCTCTGCTTCAGAAATTTCTTCATCGGATCCTTTTCCGCCCGTTACGATAACTTTTGTTTGTTGATGTGCTTGTAAATAAGATAAAGCCGTCTTTACTCGTTCTTTTAAACTAGGAGACATTTGGTCCCCATCTACTTTAGAACCTAAAACGAGCACATAATCTGCGTTTTGTGGAACAGGCTTGTGAGCAGTTTGATACATACAAAAAGATATAATTGCTATATAAAGAACAAGAGAACCAATAAAGGTATAAATCATTTTTTTCTTCAACTGTGAGCACCTTCCTAGCTATTTCATAAGATGTTTGGAAAATAATTGTTATTATAGCATACGAGACCCAAATAAGTATAAACACAGTAATATATAATAATAGAAGAAAATCGTTATTGTGAATGGTTATAAAATTCGTTACAATAAAGAATAAATGATTTTAAAAGTGCCTCTAAGGAGGATAATAGGGAAATCGGTGTAAATCCGGTGCAGCCCCCGCTACTGTAAATGTGGATGAACCTGCAAAGACCCACTAGTCAAACTAGGAAGGGTGCAGAAGTAAAACGAAGCATAAGCCAGGAGACCTGCTTTTAAAAACCCCTTATTTTTCGGTGGGAGAAATAAGTCAAGACAATGTGTTAATGAGCGCATGACCAAACCTTGACTTTTACAGTTAAGGTTTTTTTATGTGGTAGGGAGTGGAAAAAGTGAAAAAAGGAAAACCGCTTATGATTCAAGGAACGCACTCAGACGCTGGAAAAAGCATGATTGCTACAGCATTTTGCCGTATTTTTAAAGAAGACGGCTATCAAACTGCACCGTTTAAATCGCAAAATATGGCGCTTAATTCATACATTACAATGGATGGAAAAGAAATTGGCAGAGCGCAAGGAATTCAAGCAGAAGCGGCTGGAGTAGAGGCAACAACCAATATGAACCCTATTTTAATTAAACCAACTCGTGATCATGAATCTCAAATTGTCGTTCACGGAAAACCGCTACGTAATATGTTTGCTTTTCAGTATCGGCAAGAATTTTTTAATGAAGGTTTGAACGTTATCACGGAAGCTTATAAAGAGCTTGCCAATCATTATGATCGAATTGTGATTGAAGGCGCTGGAAGTCCTGCCGAAGTCAATTTGAACGATCGGGAACTCGTAAATATGCGTGTTGCAAAAATAGCAGAAGCGCCTGTTGTGCTAGTAGGAGATATTGATAAAGGTGGCGTTTTCGCGAGCCTAGTGGGTACTCTTCAATTGCTTCCAGATGAACACAAGTCTAGAGTTATCGGGGTGTTAATTAATAAATTCCGAGGAGATTTAGAACTTTTAAAACCAGGTTTGAAGTGGTTTGAAGAATACACGGGTGTTCCGGTTCTAGGAGTTATTCCTTATATGAACAACGTGGAAATTGATGCGGAAGATTCGTTATCACTTAGAAATTACTCAACGCTTGTGAATCCGTTAAAAGAAATTGATATTGCGGTCATCTCGTACCCGCGCATCTCAAATTTTACAGACATCGATCCTTTAAGCTTAGAAGAAGACTGTCACGTGAGGCTTGTAACCAAGCCGTCGCAATTAGGTACGCCTGATTTAATTGTTTTACCAGGAAGCAAAAATACGATTGAAGATGCGCAGTTTTTACAAGAAAGCGGCCTGGCTCTAGCCATTAATCAAGTATTGAACACAACGAACGTTCACGTCATTGGCATCTGCGGAGGATATCAAATGCTAGGGGAGACAATTACAGACCCTGATGCAGTAGAATCTCGGATTGAATCCATTAAAGGGCTGGGCTTGCTTCCAGTGGAAACGGTTATGACAACCAGCAAAAAAACAGAAAGAGTTGCTGGGTATGTCCAGCTAGAAAGTGAAAGAGTTTCGATTGAAGGCTACGAAATTCATATGGGAAAGACGATTTCTAAGAGCACCACGGAAGCTTTTGCAGTGGTAGAGCATGAAAAAGAAGGAACGGTTAAAGACAACGTCATTGGCACGTATGTTCATGATGTGTTTCATAATGATGCTTTGCGCAGAGCTTTGCTTAATCAAATTCGTAAACATAAAAAATTGCCGCCTATTACGGACACATTCAACAGTCGCCTGCAAAAAGAGGAATCTTTTTCAAAAGCAGCAGCATATGTGAGAGAAGCCGTAGATATGGAAAAGCTGTATCAGTTAATAGACAACTATAAAAGCCCGGAGCAAACACAAAAAGTATAGCTTGTAGAGGCTTTCGCTTGTTTTTTTACCGAGAACTTTAGTACGCTATTCTACGTTGCCTAGTTCAACAGTCTAGCACTCGTAACAAATAAAAGATGATTGTTTCCAACTTAATGCATGGTGGAAGCATGGTTTATGGACAGGAAAATGAATGGTTAATGTAATATAAAACATCACGCCTCGTTTCCTAGAGGAGCTGAACGTATTGATTTTTAAACGTATTTTTTTTAACAAAGCATCTATTTTATACATAGTCAGTTTATTTATTGTATGTACTTCGGTAATTATGGGCGTATTTATTGGTACAGTTTCGTTAACCGTAGGAGATACAATCAAAATTATTATTGGCCACCTTACCGGGCTATCCTTATATCACGGTCCCGAAAACATGGATTTAATCATTTGGCAAATTCGTTTTCCAAGAGTACTGGTGGCATTTTTAGTAGGAGCTTCGCTTTCAATAGCAGGGGCTGCCTTTCAAGGACTATTAAGAAACTCTCTTGCTGATCCTTATACGATTGGGGTTTCCTCAGGTGCAACTCTTGGCTCTGTCATGGCAATTTATTTTCATTGGAGTATTTTTGGTTTGTCTATCTTCACGCTGCCTGTAGTCGGCATTGTATCTGGTTTTATTACTCTTCTTTTAGTTTTTGGTATTACGAAACTCGCAAGCGGCAATTTGGCCAATGAAACCATCATCTTAGCGGGGATTATTTTATCATCCTTTATGAGCGCGCTTATTTCATTAATTGTGGCTCTTTCTCCCGAAGAAGATGTAAGACAGGTTTTATATTGGCTAATGGGAAGCGTATCAATGAGAGGGTGGTCTCATATTCAAATTTTAGGGCCGTTCTTTTTGATTGGTACAATTATGCTGTTGTTACATGTAAAAGAGCTGAACGGCTTAGCATTTGGCGATCAATCCGCTCAGTTTATGGGAATAGACGTAAAGAAGAAAAAAAGAATGATTTTAATAGGTGCATCCGTATTAACAGGGGCTGCGGTATCAGTATCTGGGGCAATTGGATTTGTTGGCTTAGTTATCCCCCACGTAGTGCGTCTCGTAGCGGGAGCTAATCATAAGCATGTACTGCCGCTTTCTATTTTAATTGGAGGAAGTTATTTGGTTTTAGCAGATTTATTGGCACGAACGATATTAGAACCTCGTGAACTGCCGATTGGAGTCGTAACCGCCTTAATTGGTTCGCCAATCTTTACCCTGCTCCTTGTAAAAGAACGTATGCGGAAAAGAGGAATATCATGATTGAACTATATAATGTGACAGGAGGATACGATAGGCAGCAGCCGACCGTTCGTGACATCACGTTCACCGTAGACAAAGGTTCTTTTGTCGCTTTACTAGGACCAAATGGAAGCGGGAAAACAACGCTTATTCGCTTGATTATGAATGTATTAACCATTCAATCAGGAGAAGTGAAGGTAGAAGGAAAGTCAGTGAAGGCTTATTCACCAAAACAGCTGGCGCAAAAAGTTGCAGTCATGACGCAAGAAAATCAAATTGGGCTAGAATTTACGGTTCAAGAAATTGTTTCACTTGGACGTTACCCTTATCAGGCAAAAGGATTGTTTAGCACTGTATCAGCACAGGATGAAGAAGTGGTGGAAAGCGTGATGAAATTAACAAACGTCTGGCACTATAGAAATCATACTTTTCAATCGCTAAGCGGTGGAGAAAAACAGCGGGTTTTACTGGCTAAAGCACTGGCGCAAGAACCTGACTACTTACTTCTTGATGAACCAACGAATCACTTAGATGTAAAACATACAATGGAACTGCTTCAGCTGTTAAAAACGTTACAGCAGGAAATGAGCTTAACGGTTCTGGCCATTTTGCATGATCTCAACATCGCCTCGCTGTTTGCAGATAATGCTGTGTTACTGAAAGATGGAAGAGTAGAAGAAACGGGGATGGATGCCATCTTTCAGGATGCAGCTACGTTAAAAAGAGTATATGGGGTTGATTTGCATGTATTTCACCATCCCGCTGTGAACAAGCGGCAAATTGCTTTTGTACCGCCGTATCAATATCCAGAGACGGACTTTCATGAGTTATATCAGTTACAAAAGGAACCGGGCAACCTATGTTTATCCTTTGTTCGTCCTTTGAGAACTCTTTCACTGGGTTCAAATGAAACAGGCCTAGACTGGTGTCAAGAAATTGTTCAACAGCAAAGCAGTGCTAACGCGGCGTGGAAATCTGCGTCTTTATCCAGTCATGAAGTTCGCTTAAAAGACGATAAAGGTTACTCGTGGCTGGCTGTGCTGACACATGGACAAAAAGAGAATGAAATGAATATTGTTCTACTAACAAATACACCGCTTTCGGACGCGAACTTACTTCATGCAGCGATGAAGGTAATTGAGTACCGGGCTTTCTTAGGGAAAACAGGACGTATTGCTGTAGCATCATCTCATCATAAAGAAGAAAATCAAGAAGAAATTTCAGAGTTCTTAATGGAACGCCTCCAAAAAGAATTACAACTATTTATGGAAACAAAAATGACCGACAATTGCTTTAAATAAGCAGTAGCGGTCATTTTTTATTCTTCGGAGTGATCATCAGATTTTTCTGGTTCACCTCCTGAACTCATCGTTGTTTCAGTTGTATGTTCATCAATCTTTTTTTCTTTTAGCTTAACAGAAAACAAGTCTTTGACTTCTTCATCTACTTGATCAGAGTCAGCGCTGTAAGTGGTGCCGATGTTTAAGTGACCCGTCAAATCTTTAATGCCTAGCTGGCCGAAATTATTACTAAGATCAATTTTGTCTAACAATACTTTTTCGACCATGATTTTTTCAACAACAATGGACTGCTTTGGCTGAGTTACTTCATCAATCTTTTTGTCAAGAGTTTTCACCATCTCATATAAGGCGGTATTAGAAGATTCTTCCTTTAACGCAGAGAGCTGATTTTGAATGTCTTCGAAATTAGGAGCTGACTGCATAGCCGAGAGTAAATGAGCTGTTTGCTCGTGCAGTTGAGACAGTGATTGAATAAGGTGAGCTGATTCATGTAATTGCTGATGAAGCTCTTCTATTTTAGGGATCGCGTCGGTTAAACGCGTCACTTGATCAATAATTCCCTGCAGGTTCAGCGCTGAATCTGACGAAAGAGCAGGTTTTGTGACTTCAGCTTCAGCAGATGTCTTAGGCTCCGTTTGGCTAGACAACTTCTTTGGCTGCTGAGAAGGGTTCTTTAGATTAGACTGTTTTTTAGTTTTCATCTTTTTGGGTAATTCTTTCCGCTTTTGATTAGAACGTTGGTCTATGGGACTTGCTTTTTTTTTGGTTGGAAGGGAAGACGGATTTATTTTGCGGACTGTTTCAATTTTAGGCGATTGTTTAAACCACTTAGAAAACATGAAATTCCCTGCCTTTCATGCTACGTATAGTTCTGCACAATAAATTACAAATCAAATTTCACATGCAAAAGACCATCTTTAAATGATGCGTGACACGGCGCTTCCTCTACAGCAGGTGGAAGAATAATTGATCGTTGAAACGTTCCTTCACGTCTTTCTTTGTGAAGAACATTTGCATCCTTCACGGTTAAAAGAGATGAACCGGATATGTGTAAAGTATTTTCGTGCATGGTCAATTCGACGTCTGTTCGTTTAGCACCGGGTATTTCAATTACAACTAACAGTTGATTTGCCCATTCATATACATCAATTAAAGGATAATCTCGATATTCATTTACAATTTGGGGAGAAGCATCTGCTTCCGTATCATTCTTTTCTTCATGATCATCATCAAAAATCTTTTCCCAAAATTTCGTATGGTTTTCTTCTTGTAACGTTTCTGCCCACTTTTTAAATTTTCCGTGATTCATATTTGTCACCTTCTTTAAAAAAATAAAACAAGGCCTTTTGCAGCTTTCTATTTTATATGTATGCATGAAAACAGAAAAAAACGTCCACTTTAATCTAAATCGTGGACGTCTATTTGAGACATAGGAATATTAATATGTTTAGGCATCCGGATTTCCAACACTCCGGAACGATAGATGGCGCGTGTGCCTTTTTTGCGAACCGAACAAGGAAGCTGAATTTCTTCTTTGAAGGATTCTTCTCCATCTATTCCTTCAATCGTACACACATATGGCGTATGATAGACTTTAATGCTTGATACAATATCGCGGTTAGGGATTTTTAGCTGCACAATGCATTCATCTAATGTATTGATGACGTTTGAATCAAATCTTCTTGGCTTTTGTCCATGACCTTCAGTTCCCATATCCTGCTGTTCTTTCATCATGTCTTGGGCTTGCTTAAAGAATTCATTTCCTTGCATAAAATCTGGAAAAGAATGGGACATGGTAGAAGAAATCATTTGCTGAATATACTTATCCATGTCTTTAGATGCCATTCCTTTTGGGATATTTTCCATCATTCCTTTAAAAGGAGACTTTCCAAATGGAAACATATTTACACACCTCCTTGTAATGTGCCAAGTAAAATAACAAAATTGTTAAAGCTAAATTTGATTTCCAATTGGAGCTGAAGGGTTTGCAATTTGATCTTGATCACTTACATCAGGATCTAACACGCCCGTATTCATTTGAGAGCAAGTAGGAGAGAAGTTACCTAAAGAGAAATTCGCGCCGTTAAACTTTGAGTTCGCCGTGTGACTGTTTTGAATGGTGGAACCAAAATCAATATTTGCGTTTTGCGTGACACCGTTTGTTACGATATTAAAAACGTTAATTTGAAGAAGCATAAAGAGACTCCTTACTGTTTTTATTCATTCTACTCCAACAGTCTATTGCGTTCAGAGAGAATGTATTCACCGTTTGTCGTCATGCTGTTGACAAGCATTGCCCTATATCACTGCTGATAACCATTGACATGATCAACGTTTGCAATATCTGTTTGGTCATTTGTATCAGGATCGATATAAATGTTCCGCATTTTCGAGGAAGCAGGTGAGACATCGCCATAAGAAGAGTTCGTACCAGTGGATTTTGAATGAGCCGTGTGACTGTTATGGAGTGCTTCGCCAATGTTGACAGAACCGTTGCTTGAGATACTGTTGATCTTTAAATTATAAATGTTAATAACACTTGGCATACGCTCTCACCCTTTTCTATGGTTGATTAATGTATCCTATGATGATAAGTGCCTAAACGTTCACAATTCCTCATAACTAAAATCGCCTTTTCCGATTGAAGGAAAAAGCGATTGAGAGAGGATTACTTAATGATATGATGGGCTTATGAAATGGGTGCAATACGATAATTCTTTTTTTCTAAAATGTAAGAGATGCTTTGTTGGACAGTGGAAAATGTTCGCCAATTAAACTGAGAATCTACAAGCGAAAGAGCCATTTTTGAAGAAAGACCAACAATAAGGCAAGTCGTACCAATCAAACGCAAAGCATCGTGAAGCGTGTTAATATAATAACCGTGTTCTTCATCTAACGAATGAAGGGAAGATAGATCAATAAGCAAATAGCGCGCCTGTTCTTTTACAACTGCCTCCAATACCGTTTCAGTTAGCTTCTTACCACGTTCTATATCCATCTTACCGGTAATAGGCACAGCTAAAACCTCGTCCCATATTTTTAATAAAGGTGTGGACAAATCCTCAATTAACCGTTCTTTTTCAAGCTCTGCTTCGGCTTGATCTGTAAAGTCTAATAGCATAAGCAAGTAGCCATAACGCTCGCCGTCTTTTGTATCAATAGGGTGAATCACAGCTTCTGCTACGTATTGACTGCCAATCGTTATACGCGTTCGGTAGGTTGTATGAAGAGAGGTGAGTAATTTTTCCGCTTCTTCAGAATTGGAATGAAAGAAGTCCATATGCTTTCCAATTAACTCTTCGATATGAGATAACTGGTAGATTGGAAGTACTGGCTGGAGTGTTTCAATTGCTCTTGCATTCATCCACTGCACACGATAGTCTTTATCCGCAATGATCATGGTTTCTTGAATATTTTCTAAAATCAAATGGCCATTAAGCTTTTGTGGAAGTCGTCCAATTCCATTCATTCTCCATCTCTCCTTATGTGTGTATTAAGTTTATGTACATCTACTTTTATTTTACAGTGAAAAGAATAAAGAAGGCTATAAGAAATTTATTAACGTATATAGGGATTATGGTATGTAAAAAAACGTTGGAGTAAGCACTCTCTTCAATTAAAAAACTCCCCTATGCAAAAGGGGAGGCCACCTTACTCATATGATTTAATAAAATCAACGTTGTATTTTTCAACACTTGATAAGTAGGAATCTCTAAATGATGAATCAGGCGTATACCATGACTTTTCATAAAAATAGGCTTGAAGATCTTTCGATTTAAATACATACCCATGCCGCGCATAGATTTCATTTCGAGCTAGCCTTAGTTCACTCGAGCTCAAACTGCTAATATCACTATAGCTTAATTTGTAAGAATCCGAACCAGGAAGAATATAAGAGCTTGAAGTAGCATAAGAGCGCGGCCCAGGCACGATCACTTCTCGTTCTTTTATGACGGTTTTTTCCTTTTCGACGGGCGGCGTTTGTATATTTAACATAATACTTTCTTCACTTTGAATAGTGTAGGGACTGCTTTTGAACGTTGTGCCGTCTTTTTGCACTTCTGCATGAACAGTGACGCTTCCATCCGTGGCAACAGGCCCTATTTGTGATGAGCTATTCACCTGCAGTCCCGTGCTTTTTCCATTTACGAATAAAACAGCGTCATCTCTATTCGATGAGATTGTAACGTAAGCGCCTTTAAATACCACAGATATATTTTCTTCTTTTTGTCGGTGAAAATTTACAGTGGTTTGGTCTGTAAGTTTTCCATAAGAGCTTTCATAAGAAGCCGTAAGCGGGTAATTTCCAATCATAAAAGGCCCCATTTTTTGCGTTTGATTCTTGGATATCGATTGTTTTGTATCATTGACTATAACCGTTGCATCCTCTGGCGTGGTGAGGGAGATATAATATGATGACGGCACAACCACGTACTGTTTTTTGAAGAGTAGTGAATGTTTCTGTTCTTTTATTGTAAAGTAAATGCTCGATTTATTTTTTAAATCATTTTCAACGTCTCGTAAAATAGAACCATCGGAAGTTGCGTCTAACAGAGCTTGAATAGATGTGTCATTAATAACTATAGTAGACTGCGAAGAGTCTAATAACTCTCTTAACACAGCTGTATCTTTCGATTCTAATGCCTCAATAAAGCGGTCAGCCGTCTTTTCTTCTGAGCCAGAGAAAAAGAAATAAAATACAAAAGTTAAAAGAAGTATAAGCGCAATACCCCCGCCAATATACCAGCTCTTTTTATGCTTGGCTGCAGCTGGCGACACGGTGAAAGAAAAGCCGCAGTTATTGCAAAATAATTGGTCTGTGCTTGCACTGGCCCCGCATTTTGGACATTGATTCATTCACACCATTCCTTTCTTTTTATTTCATTAAATGTATGGAATGTGTAGGTAAAACAGACCGTTAAATTGGAAAAAGAATAGATTCAACAAGAAAGATAAACACACCAAACATGCACAGAAAAGGTGAGGTATGCTATGATAAGAACTATATATTAATCCGATAGGGACACTCTGTCATATAAAAAGGAGATGAAGCAAATGAGTGTTTCATTTGTAAATAAAAATCAAGAGTCTACGTATGAAAAATTGCTGCCTCTAGTCGAAAAATTTAAGAAACGAGCTTTTAAAATAGATGAAGAAGGTACGTTTCCCTTTGAAAATATTCAAGAGTTAAAAGAAGCGGGCTATACACGTCTTTCTCTCGAAAGCAAATATGGCGGAAATGAATTACGCCTTTATGATTTTTTATTATTTCAAGAATTAATTGCTCAAGGAGATGCTTCTACGGCTCTTAGTATTGGATGGCATATGGGGATTACAATGGACTTGCGTGAAAAACAGCCTTGGAATCAGCAAATGCTCGATTTTATTTTTAAAGAAATAGAAAAAGGTGCACTTATTAACACCGCTGCAACTGAACCGAAGACGGGAAGTCCTACTCGAGGAGGAAAACCGGAAACGACAGCCGTAAAAACAAAAGAAGGCTGGCGAATCAATGGCCGAAAAACATTCACCACGATGTCTCCAGTGTTAAATTATTTTTTGGTAAAAGCAAGCATTGAAGGTGAAGAAGAGATCGGCTTATTTTTAATTCCTCGTGAAACAAGCGGACTTTTAATAGAAGAAACATGGGATATGATTGCAATGCGCGGAACAGGAAGTCATGATCTTGTGCTAGAAAACGTCGATATTAAACACGACTTTCTTGTTGAACGCCTCGGTGGTTTTAAAAAGAATGAGCCAAGCGGCTGGCTGCTTCATATACCAGCTTGCTACATGGGTACAGCCATCGCAGCAAGAGATTATGCTGTCGCATTTGCTACAGAATATTCGCCTAATAGTATTGAAGGAACGATTAGCAAGCTGCCAAATGTGCAGCGTTTAGTAGGAGAGATGGAACTTGAACTTATGCAAGCGCGTCACTTTATGTACAGCGTGGCAAGTAAATGGGATGAAACCAGCGACCGAGCAGCATTAGCAGGAGAGTTAGCAGCTGTCAAACACGTAGTGACCAATAGTGCCTGTACGATTGTCGACAAAGCAATGCGCATAGTGGGGGCGAGAAGCTTGCAGCGCAGTAATCCGCTGCAGCGCTATTATAGAGACGTGCGTGCTGGGCTTCACAACCCTCCAATGGATGATATGACGATTGTTAATTTAGCGAAGCAGGCGTTTGCTAGATAAAACTTAATAACATGTTAAATGATGAAAAACTGCTTATTATAGGCTATTCTATAATAAGCAGTTTTTTCGTTGCAAGAGGAGGAATTGGAGATGGAGTCCGTAAGAGAAATTCAGCTGACACCCTATAATATCGCGTGGGAAAAGGAATTTTCAAAAGAAGCTGCCACCTTAACAACTATAATGTCAGCTCAAGTTTTAGAGGTTCATCATATCGGAAGCACTGCTGTTCCCGGCTTAAGCGCAAAACCGATTATTGATTTACTTATTGAAGTGAAAGATATAAAGAAAGTAGATACATATAATCAGAGGATGGAGCAGCTTGGTTACGAAGCGAAAGGTGAAAACGGCATAAAAGGAAGACGATACTTCCAAAAAGGCGGAAATGAAAGAACGCACCATGTTCATATTTATGAAAAAGGTCATCCAGAAATTAATCGGCATATATGGTTTCGGGATTATCTGCGAACTCACCCTTATACAGCAAAAGAATACGAAACGTTGAAAATAGAACTAGCGCATCGCTATCGCTTTGAACCAGAAAAATATGTGGAAAATAAAACGAATTTTATTCATAAAATAGATGTGCTAGCTTTAAAATGGAGAAAGGGAAGCAGCAATAAGAATAGGAAAGATGATCTTAGATAAAAAGGAGGAACGAGCTTGACTCCAGTTCTAAATCGACAGCCAAATACAGGAAAAAAGAAAAAAACAATATGGATCAGCCTGACATCCTTTGTTATTCTTTGTTTTGTACTTTGTACGGCAATTTCTCTTTATGTAGGCATAAGCCTGACAAAACTAGATAAAAATCCTGCTGTGAAAAATCCTGGTGATTACGGCATGCACTATAGCAATCAAGTATTTTTGAGCAAAGACGGAATAACCCATTTAAAAGGATGGATGATTGAACCAACGGAACAGCCAAAAGCGACCATTATTATGTCACATGGATACGGAAATAACCGTGAAGCACAAGGAGCTGGCTTTCTGCCGCTGAGTAAGGAATTTGTAAAAGCGGGATATCGAGTAGTCATGTTTGACTTTAGAGATTCAGGAGACTCAGAAGGAAATCAAACAACGATTGGTGTAAAAGAACAGCTCGATTTATTAGGCGTTATTCAGAAAATGAAAGAAACAACAAAAGAACCAATTGTGCTCTACGGCATTTCAATGGGAGCAGCTACTTCTTTATTAGCAGCTTCTCAAGAGGACGACGTAAAAGCGGTCGTAGCCGATAGTCCTTTTAGTGATTTAACCTCTTATTTAAAAGAAAATCTATCTGTATGGTCTCATTTACCAAACTTTCCGTTTACACCGCTAACAATTGCTATTCTTCCTGTTATTGCAGATGCAAATCCTGCTGAAGCTAGTCCTATTAAAGCAGTCGAGCATATTTACCCTCGACCAATTTTATTTATACACAGCACAGGAGATACAAAAATTCCTTACACTGAAAGTGAAAAAATGGCTAAAACGCACCCGGATGCTTTTCACTTCTGGAAAACTGATAAAGCAGAACACGTTCAAAATTATCATATATACAAAAAAGAATATGTAAAGCGCGTATTATCTTTTATTGAGCAATCGCTGTAAAAAAAGAGGCTGGGACAAAAATATTTTAGACGAAATGTAAAACGAACCATTGATCAAGACTTTTGATTAGTGGTTCGTTTTTTTGTTAGGACAAACGTAGATTTCATGTGTGTAAATCTTTCTAGCTGTTGACGAAGACTCCTGCGGGAAAAGCGGAACAGGTGAGACCCCGCAGGAGCGAAAGCGACGAGGCTCAGCGGCCGCCCGCGGAAAGCGAAGTCTTGCACGGAAATCAGCTGCGGTGTCTCAAACAGTTCAGCTCATATATCCCATTTGTTCATCTTTAGATGGGATGGGATTCATTTCGTTATGTCTCAACCTCTTTTAGCCGTTGATTTTACCTTGTTCTATAAGCTCAGCATGTAAATTACGAAGAATGTAGGTTTTATAACTTTCTAGCTTTCTTCCATCGATTTTAGAGATATTGGCCGCTTTTAACTGCTGAACAAACCAGCCCTTTGAATAGATATGAGCCATTGTTAATCACTCCTTCAAAAAGATCCACTCTAAATAATTAACTATATTCATAAAAGGAACTAAAAAGAAGTGAATGAGGCAAATGAATTGACGTTCATTTTTTGCAGCGTTATACTGCTCTACAGCTACTTATAAAGGAGGAAATGAACAATGAGTAAACAGTATATAAACGTAAATGGCGTTAATTTGCACTACATAAGCAAGGGAGAAGGAGAGCTTATGCTATTTCTTCATGGGTTTCCTGACTTTTCGCATATTTGGCGAAACCAGTTAGATGAATTTTCCGATAATTTCCACACAGTTGCTTTGGATTTAAGAGGATATAATCTATCTGAAAAGCCAAGCGGACTGGAATCATACGAAATTGATGTATTAGTAGAAGATATCCGCCAAGTGATTGAAGGTTTAGGATATAGCTCCTGCACGCTAGTTGTACACGACTGGGGAGCAGGAATCGGCTGGACATTTGCTTATCGCTACCCTGAATATGTACAAAAATTAATTGCTTTTAACGGTCCGCACCCTTATACATTTATGCGTGAGCTTAGAACAAATGAAAATCAGCAAAAAGCAAGTGAATATATGAAATGGTTTCAAAAACAAGAAGCACAGGACTATATGGAACGAGATAATTTCTCAGGTTTGCGTAAGCTTGTGATTGAGCCAGGTGTAAAAAAAGGATATCTAACAGCTGATGATGTTCAAGCATACATGAACTCTTGGGAAAATGGCTCTGTGCTGTCCATGCTAAGTTATTACCGCAACTTAAAGATTTTCACAGAAGAAGACCTTCAAAGAAAATCTTTGTTTCCGTTAGAAGAAGAAGTGTTACACATCCCGGTACAAATTATTTGGGGAAATCAAGATCCTACTTTTATGCCTGAAAACTTAGATGGTATTGAAGAATATGTACCAAACATATCTGTTCATCGATTAGCTGAAGCATCTCATGCCCCTCAGCATGAAATGCCTCAAGAAGTAAACGACGTGATGTGGAATTTTTTAAATAAGTAAAGATAAAAAGAGGCTCAGACAAAAGTAATTTAGATGAAAGAAAATCCGAACGATGAATTGAGATTCTTGATAGAGAATCCAACTCGTTCGGATTTTTTTATTGCGCAGGTTTCATATATATAGTGCTTTCTAGCTGTTGATTGGAGGGAAAGGCGAAGACTCCTGCAGGAAAACCCCGCGGGGTGCAAACGACGAGAAGGCTCAGCGGCTGCCTGCAGAAAGCGAAGTCTTGAACGGAAATCAACAGGGGTGTTAAAAGTAATTCATACTAACTCATTTATCCCATTTGTTCGTCTTTAAATTGAATTTATCTTGTTATGTCTCAATTTCTTTTTCTGTTAAATTTAAAATATTTATTCAAAAAGTGATCCAACTGAATAAGGTGTTCGTTAGGTAAATAGAAAAGGAAGTACTTCTTAAGAAAAGGCGGTTAAAAACTTTTTTAAAAAAAGTGATCTAGCTGAAGAAGGCGTTCGTTAGGTAAGTAGAAAGGGAAGGAATTCTTCACGAAAATGACATTTTAAAAAATTTTTTAAAAGAGTGATCCAACGTCACTCAGCAATCGTTTAGTAAATAGAAAGAGAATACTTCCTAAAAAGGATCATTAAATGTGAGGGAACATGAAAGTTTAATATATAGAATATTCAAAATGTTCAATCCATTTAATGATTTAAGATGTAGTAAGAATGAAAAAAGAGGCGTACATCAACTAAAAATGAGGAGAGTGGAAAATGATGAAATTAAGTAAAAAATTAATGATCCCTGTACTAGGAGCTTCACTATTGATGCCGACTATTGCAAATGCGGAGGAAGCAAAACCAACGGCAGTAACAAAAGCTTCAGATCTACGAGCGAACTTAGATTACCTATTATCTGAACACTTTACGCTTGCCGTTGCCGCTATGACAACAGCTTATGACGGTTCTAAAGATGCTGACGCTGCGTTCAAAGCATTGGATCAAAATGCCGTCGACATGGAGCCAGCCATTGCTTCTGTCTATGGTGATAAAGGAGCGGCTGAGTTTGAACGAATTTTCAGAGAACATAACAATTACACAGATGATTTTGTAAAAGCAACAAAAGAAAACGACAAAGAAGCCATGGCGGAAGTAGATAAAGAAGTAGATCAATTCGTGAATGAATTTGCTAAATTTTTAAGCACTGCTACGGAAGGTAAACTACCTGAAGATGCAGCAAAAGAAGCGCTTCGCGTGCACGAAGATCAAGTAAAAGAAACGTTTGAAGATTATGTAGAAGGTGACTATGATGCAGCCGCGAAGACATACCGCGAAGGATATCAGCAAATGTTCGCAATTAGTAAAGCGCTGTCAAATGCAATCGTAACGCAAATGCCTGATAAATTCGACAATACAAAAGTAGATACACCAGCAGCAGATTTACGTTCTTCATTAAACAGCTTAGCAGCAGAACATTTTGCTCTAGCAACAATGGGTATGGAAAAAGGGTTTAACGGTTCAAAAGATTACGACTATGTTAGCTGGTTAGAAAATGCCAACACAGCAGATTTTAAGGCTGCAATCGGCTCAGTATATGGCGATGAAGGAGCTGCGCAATTCGAAAAAATTTGGCAAGGAGATCACATCAATGCCCAAGCTGAATTAGTAAGTGCACAAGTAAAAGGCGATGAAGCAGGAGAAAAAGCCGCAAAAGATAAGCTCCATAAATTCGCGCAAGAATTTGGTACATTCTTAGGAACAGCAACAGATGGAAACCTTCCAACTGCAGACGCACAGGCAGCTATAAAAGCACACGAGGATACGGTTATTAAAACATTTGAACAATATGCATCCGGTGACTACGCCGGAAGTTATGATACGTATCGTGAAGGGTATAAATTAATGTTTGGTGTTGGCCAAGCTTTAGGTGAAGCAATCGTAAAACAAAACCCCGATAAGTTTGCTGAAACAGCTATGCCAACAGATATGCCGAAAACAGGTATGGGCGGGGCATCTGAATCAACGATGAACCCACTAACAGCGATCTATATTGCACTAGGTTCGTTAGCTGTGTTAACAGCTGGAGTGATTTTACGCAAGAAACCAGTAAGCAAATAATATTTTTTCTCCTTTTCCTTATGATTTACAAGTCAAGAGTCCTGAAAAAAAAGAAGAGAGGTTGTTCTCTCTTCTTTTTTATAAACAGCTGTGAAATGAGGTGACGATGTGAAAAAAGCGATTGTTCTCGCCTACTGTATATTAAGTTTAGTCCTGCTTGTTAGCGGGGGACTATATTTTAAAGAACAAATGGTAGAAGCAAAAGAAACAAAGCAACAGAATGCAGCTAAGCAAAAAGAAAAAGAAGCACAATCAAAGGATCTAAAAAGCCGGGTAACGCTTGAAGAGGAATTTGCTGTACTAAAAAAGCATAAAACAGAAGCCAAACAGTTAAACAAAGAATTTAAAGGAATCATCCCTGAAAAAATGTCCATTCCTGCTGTTCATGTGGAGGCTTCAATTGAACAAGTAGGAGTATTAGACAGCGGTGAAATGGCAGCTCCATCTACAGAAAATGGAGTTGCCTGGTTTGAACAAGGAGCTAAACCTGGCGTAAAAGGAAATGCTGTATTAGCAGGACACGTAGACAGTAAAACCGGCCCTGCAGTCTTTTATAACCTAAAAAACTTAAAAAAAGACGATGAAATTACCGTCAGAGATGCACAGGGGACCACGCTTACTTTTGTTGTTAAACGTATAAAAAGCTATCCGCGAGATAAGGCACCTCTAAACGAAATTTTTGGGTACAGCAACAAACGTAATTTAAATTTAATTACGTGCACAGGCACGTTTGACCGTGCGGAAGGAACCCATCAAGAGAGGTTAATTGTCTATACAGAACTAAAAGCTGACCAAGCAAAAGAATTGGAGCGTGAAGCAAATGCACCACAACCTCCTACACATGTAAAGATGAGCGGTAATTTGCTTACGTGGTACGCGGTACGAGAAGGTAATATTATCGGCTACCGAATTTATAAAAAGAATCCAGGCGGAACATTTGTCCATATTGGCAGCGTGTCGGAATTTGAGCGAAAAAGCTTTGCTGACTCCGACGCATCTCAAGCTCGTTACTATGTAACAGCTGTTAATGAGTCAGGAAAAGAGTCTGCTCCGTCTAGTATAGCGAAATAACAAAAAGCTCTCCTTAAACGGAGAGCTTTTTGTTATTTTTGATTGTCGATTAAAAAGATATCTTCTGCCTTTCTATTTATCTAAATGCTATTAGTTTTAATAGATAAATAAAAATTCCTTAAAAATAATACTTGAATAATATAAATATTCAGATTATTATGTACTAATAGTCTTTTTGGTAATTAAAAGGAAAAACCTAAAAAGAATCTAAACGAAAAAGGAGAGAAAGCATGGCACAACCTAATTTGCAGACAGAGCAAAAATCATATCCAACAACTTTTCTAGACAAACTATTAGGAAGAGTAGAAGCAATCGGAAACAAACTACCTGATCCTTTTATTTTGTTTGTATGTCTAGCGCTTATTATCGTAGTAGCATCTGTTGCTATTAATAGTATCGGAGTAACGGTGGTCCATCCCGGTACTAATAAGACTCTTCCAATTAAAAGTTTGTTGTCGCACGAAGGCATTCAGTATATCTTAACATCCATGCTGACCAATTTCACTGAATTTAAGCCCCTAGGACTTGTACTTGCTATGATGCTTGGAGTCGGACTTGCAGAAAAAGTAGGTCTGCTTGAAGTGGCCATAAAGAAAACGATTTTAAATGCTCCAAAAGCTCTTATTACATACGCCATCATTTTTACAGGAATTATGGCCAACTTAGCGGCAGATGCTGCTTTTGTCATCGTGCCTCCGCTTGCCGCAATGATTTTTTATACAGTAGGAAGGCACCCGCTTGCTGGATTAGCAGCAGGATTTGCTGGGGTTGGATCAGGCTTTACAGCGAATCTTATTATATCCGGAACCGACGGATTGTTATCAGGCATTTCTACTGAAGCTGCTAAAACAATTGACCCAAGCGCTGCTGTCGGTCCTGCAGCAAACTGGTATTTCATGGCGGCTTCTGTATTTGTTTTGACCGTTATAGGAGCGATCGTCACCGAAAAGATTGTAGAACCTAGGCTGGGCAATTATAAAGGAAAAAAACGCAATGATTTTGGTGAAATTAGTGAGGCAGAAGCAAAAGGGTTAAAAAACAGTATCGTTGCTAAATGTATTTATGTCGCTGTACTAGCTGTTTTCTTATTTTGGCCCAACTCTCCTCTACGAAATGAAGACGGTGGAATTGTTCCATCTCCTTTTTTAGATGGTATCATTCCGATCACGCTGCTGTTTTTTGTAGTAGTTGGCTCTGTTTACGGAATAACAGTAGGGAAAATCAAAAGTTCTAGAGATGTACCTGCTTATATGACTGATTCGATGAAAGATATGGCTAGCTATATTGTCCTTATTTTTGCGGCTGCTCAATTTATCGCTTACTTTAATTGGACTAATATTGGAACGTGGATTGCAGTAGAAGGAGCGGATGCATTAAAAGCACTAAATCTAACTGGACTTCCAGTTGTGGTTGGTTTTGTATTTTTAACTGTTGTTCTAAGCCTTCTTATTTTTAGCGGCTCCGCTCAATGGGCACTAGAAGCACCTATTTTTATTCCATTGTTCATGCTGTTAGGCTACAACCCTGGATTTATTCAAGCGGCATACCGAATAGCGGATTCTTCCACAAATGTAATCACTCCTTTAAATCCATATATGATTGTTATTTTAGCCTTTATGAAAGAATACGAGCCTAAGGCAGGACTGGGCACAATTATTTCACTTATGCTTCCTTATACTCTAGCTTTTTTAGGGATTTGGATTGTTATGTTGCTTATTTTTGCTGTATTCGGTATTCCTCTGGGGCCTGGTGTATATATGTATTTGTAAAGAAAAATCCTCTTCTACTTCAAGAAGAGGATTTTTTTATGTCAGAAACTCTAACACAAATGAAAAATAATTCAGCTTATGCGTACATAGAAGAATACATAAGAAAAAGAAAACAGTATAAAAAACAAAAATTTTCTGAATAAATTTGCAAAAAGTAGTTGCTAAATACATATAAATCAAATATGATAGTAAACATAACAAAAGATGTTATATAATCTAACATTAGATTTAGGGGTTATTTATTCGTACTTAAGGGGGAAATCATCATGCAAATGGGCGATTCAGTATTTATGTTTTTTTCAGCATTATTGGTTTGGATTATGACACCAGCTATTGCATTGTTTTACGGGGGCATGGTTCGAAGTAAAAACATGTTAAGTACCGCGATGTATAGCGTAGGTTCCTTAGCTGTTATATCCGTTCTTTGGATAGTAGCAGGCTATTCGTTAGCTTTTTCGACCGGTGGCAATGCTTTTATTGGTAACTTGGACTGGGTGGGATTAAAAGGAGTCGGGTTCACTCCAAACGGGGACTACAGTGCTACGATCCCGCATAATATGTTTATGATGTTTCAGCTGACATTTGCTGTACTAACAGTAGCTATTATCTCTGGGGCTTTTGCAGAGCGCATGAAGTTTTCAGCATTTATCTTATTTGCTATCCTATGGTCATTATTTGTATATGCACCAGTTGCACACTGGGTTTGGGGAGTTGGCGGATGGCTTCGTGAACTAGGAGCTATTGACTTTGCCGGAGGAAACGTCGTTCACATTTCGTCAGGTGTAGCAGGATTAATTCTAGCTCTTGTTGTTGGAAAACGAAAAAATGCCGATGCCGCAGCACCTCACAATTTACCGTTAACTCTTTTAGGCGGAATGCTGATTTGGTTCGGGTGGTTTGGTTTTAACGTTGGAAGTTCTTTAACTATTAACAGCGTTGCAATGACGGCTTTTATTAACACGAATACAGCGGCAGCAACAGGAATTATCGGCTGGCTTGTAGTAGAGTGGATTATCAATAAAAAACCTACGCTGCTTGGAGCCGTTTCGGGAGCAATTGCTGGACTTGTAGCTATCACACCAGCTTGTGGATTCGTTACACCGTTTGCTTCTATTGTAATTGGTTTTATCGGCGGAGCGGTTTGTTTCTGGGGTATCTTCTCACTTAAAAAGAAAATCGGTTACGACGATGCGTTAGATGCATTTGGTCTTCACGGTATTGGGGGAACGTGGGGAGGTATCGCAACAGGTTTATTTGCCACAACTTCTGTAAATGACGCCGGTGCGAATGGTTTATTCTACGGAGATCCAAGTCTACTTTGGAAACAGCTGGTGGCTATCGTAGCAACGTATCTATTTGTCGGCATTGCTACATTCATTATTGTTAAAGTGGTTGGATTAATCGTATCTCTGCGTGCGACACAAGAAGAAGAAACGCTTGGGCTTGATATTACGCTGCACGGTGAAAGAGCGTATCACGAATCGAATATGTAAAAGGGGTGGGCACAGTGAGTGATGTTTTAACAAAAATTGAAATTATTACACGCCCTTCAAAGTTTGAAGAGCTTAAGCAAGAACTAGCGAAAATTGGCGTTAGCGGTATCACAGTTACAGATGCGCTGGGATGCGGGTTGCAAAAAGGCATTACGGAACTTTATAGAGGCGTTAAAAAACAAGACAATATGCACGCACGAATTAAAGTAGAAATTGTGGTGTGCGAAGTTCCAGTATCTGACGTTGTTGATAAAGCAAGAAAAGTACTAAATACAGGTCAGCCTGGAGATGGGAAAATATTTATCTATGAATTAAAAAATGCGATTAAGATCCGAACAGGGGAAGAGGGATCACAGGCATTACGAAATAATAGTTAAAGTCGGGGAGAAGTAGAAAACAAAGGGTCACATAAAAGAGGCTTGGACAAAAGTATGTTAGCCAAAGTGAAAAACGAACCGTTAGTCAACATGTTTGATTAACGGTTCGTTTTCTTTGTTATGTTAAACATACATCTGTTTCGTTCCTTCTAGCAGCTGATTGGAAAGAAAGGCGAAGACTCCTGTAGGAAAAGCGGAACAGACGAGACCCCATAGGAGCGCAAGCGACGAGGAGGATCAGCGACTGCCCGCGCAAAGCGAAGTCTTGCGCAGAAATCAATGGCGGTGTCACAAGCAGTTCAGCTCACGTATCTCATGTGTTAGCCTTTAGATTGGATTCATTTCGTTATGTCCCAGCCTCTTTTTTAGGTTAAATAGGTGCAAAGCATGTTTTCGTAGGGTGACATGCTTTTTGTTTCATGTACTAGCCATTGGGCGAACGCTTATGATGAACCCTACTATGCTTATGCTAGATGAACCTTCTATGGGGCTTGCTCCTATCATTGTAGAACAAATATTCGAAATCATTATGGAGTTAAATAAAAACGGCATGACGATTTTACTCGTTGAACAAAACGCTTATCAATCGCTGCAAATCGCGCACCGAGGCTATGTGATTCAAACTGGAGAAATTATTCTACAAGGAAAAGGGACGGAATTAATTCATAATGAAAAAATAAAAGAAGCTTATTTAGCTTAAAAAACAATGGATGATTTGGATAAAGCAGGCAAGCATTGCTATTATCTGGTTTAGTTTCTTAATTAAGTAGGGAACGTTTAAAATAAGATTATTGAATAAGTGAGTAATTAGATAACCTCGTAGATAAAAGAAATGCTTCAATTTAAAGCTTTTTTATAAAAAACAAAAAAAGTTGAAACTTTTTTTGTTAAAAAACGTTTATAAAGTAATAGAAAAAAATGGGTACGGTTATTTACACTCAAAAAGGAAGTGAGAGCGTGGCGACGCTGAAAACTAATTATTTGACTGACTTATGCTTAATCTATAGAGAAAGTCAATTTTATGTACTGCAAATACCTAGTTTCTACAAAAAAATGGCTAGCAAATACTTTCAGTTTCAGCCTCAAGAAAAAATTATCGCGTATTTACACAGCTCTTTTATAGCAGGCCTAGATAAAAGGGGAATTTGCCTTACAAATAAGGGGATTTACTGGAAAAGCAGAGGGATAAAAAAAGGAAAAATGTTATGGGAAGAGTTCGCTAACATTCAATCCATTACCATTCGAAAAGAAGAAATGATTTGTTTTAATGACGTAGAGAAATTTCAAGTCAATCAAAACGATTACTCAGCTAGAAAGCTAGTATCTCTATTAAAAAAAATCAAGAAATTTATTCGCACTCATTCCCATGAATATATGTGTCAAGACTATATATATCCGTGTGTATCCTCAAAAGAATTAACTTCTATTTGTTCATCTTTTCAAATTCATCAAACCCCTGATCCAAAAGATGTGTTGTCGGTAGAAGGACAGCTATGTGAAGAAGTTGAAAAAGAGATGCGAAACAGGCTCTACTTACCTGCTAAAGAAAAAATTGTAGCTCATTTAAATACATATCCTCTTCAAAAAACCGAAGGGATTACCGTTTGTTCTAAAGGAATTTATTTCTCAAAATCTTTTAAAACAGTTTACTACCCTTGGCACTTATTTCGCCACGTGAGTATTTCAGTGGAAACCGAGGAATTAAAAATTGCTAAAAAACATTCGTTATCTCTCAACTCAGCTGCCGTGTCAAGCGGGGAAGTAATGCTGTTTCTGAAACAGATTAAACAACATGTGCAGGCTTTGCATGAAAAAGAAGTCGACATTAAACAAGATAATAAGTTTGCATGGAAAATGTTAATTTAAAAAACAGGTTACGCGTAATCTGTTTTTTTATTTTGTAGTTCTTTAGAATCATTTATTTGGAATGTTGAAAGACATCATACAAGTAAACAAGACTAGAATATTGGAAGTTAAGAAATTTTTTCCATGACTATAAGGTTAATTTTACCAAAATCTCTTTCCTGTTTGGATAATTATGCTAAAATAGAGCTCGAGTTTATTTTAAGGAGCTGACAACAAGATGGAACGTAATTATTCAATTGATTTTATTAAGTTTTTTGCTACAGTGTTTGTGGTTTGTATTCATGTTAATCCATCACATGACGATTTCTTTTTAGGGAACCAGGAAAATGTGCTAGATGTCATTGTTGACACATTTGCACGATTCGCGGTTCCTTTTTTCTTTATTGTATCAGGTTATTTGTTTATGAATAAAATACAAAAGCATCCAAAGCCTTCTGCATACTTAAAAAAATACACGTGGAATATTTCAAAGCTTTATGCATGTTGGTTCATCTTTTATTTATTGTTTGGTGTAGTTCTGCGCTTATTTCAGAACCACGGAACATTAGCAGAACGAAAAGATGCAGTAGCTGATTATTTAACATCATCCATCACATTCAAAGATATTTTTTATTATGGAAGTGACACAAGCGGTTTTCAGCTTTGGTACTTGATTGCATTAATTTGGGCTGTTGTCATCGTTTTCTTATTTCAACGATGGAAAAAGATTGGCTTATTAATGTTTATCAGCACCGTATTATATGTAACTGGGTTATTTGGGCAGTCTTATTCTTTATTTTTTCCACTTTCTTTTCAAACGAGGGATGCCCTGTTCTTTGGTTTATTCTATACAGTATTAGGAGCTATGTTTGCCCTTTATGGTAAGCAAATTCTGTCAGTATTAAACGCAAGGCCAATGATTTATTTAGCCAGCTTTTTTGTGTTTTCAGCGTTAGAGATCGTCGAGCGTTACTGGTTGGTTAATATCCAGCATAGCAAGCCCGGAGACTACTTTATTTCTACGATTTTTTTATCGGCATCATTGTTTTTATTCGTATTGAGCAGTCCAAGTCTTGGCAAAAACTCATTTTTTTCAAAGGTTGGGAAAAATTCAGTTGGCATTTATGTAGTGCATATATGTATATTAAATGAGACCTATCGATTGCTTCGTTCTATAGATTCTTCTTTCTTTACGAATAGTGTCGTTGCCTACGTACTCATCGTTCCAGCAGTTTTTTGGTGCTCGTACTATTTATATAGAGGAATTCAATGGACAAAGGGAAAATTACATGTAAAGCCGCACAAACATTCATTTACAAAGCTACAGCATAAATAAAAAGAGCTGGCTAACTAAGCCAGCTCTTTTTATGATGCAATAGCGTACAAAAGCTGCCTTTGCAGTTGAGGGGATAAAGAAATATTTTGATACAATTCGTAAATATGATGTTCGTTCCGGTGATAACAAATCCAATCCTTGTATGTTCCTTTTAAAAAGATGCGAAAAAACACGATTCGCTTATTCGTGCCGCCTGTTTTTAATTCAATTTTCAAATCATCTGTTTCTAATGTATACTGTACTGTAGAAGAGGAAAGAGCAAGTTTAGTTGTTTTTTTACTTGTTTTAATGAATTCGGCAAGTTCAATGATCTTCATTTTTTTACCTCACTCTATTGTAAATTAGGGGTATCTTATAGGTATGATGTGTACAAAGAAAATAGAATCGTTTTTTTATAGTTTAGAAGAATGATCTTCAGCCCCTTCGTTAAGGGATTTGTATAAAAGGTTGACGTTTTCTTTGAATACAAATAAAATGCATATTAAGAAGTATTTCCCTCATTGTAACTACAGAAAAAGAAGAATTAAGGGGGCTCAATATGTTGACTGACTTAGTTGTAAGTCAAAAAGTAGTCAAGGTAAATGAATTTACTGTTGTAGGAGTGCCTATTCGAACAGATGAACCTGTGGAAGAAACGGGCACAGGTCTTATTCCCGAGCACTGGCAGACTTTTTATAAACAACAGTTAGCTAATAAAATTGCCAATAAAGTAAATGGTAATACATTTGCTCTTTATACAGAATTTGAATATGATCAAAAAATGGATTTTACATTTGCTCTCGGATATGAAGTTTTACCCGGCGGCGAACTGAAAGATGATATGAGAGAGTTCATCATCCCAGAAGGTGAATACATGGTGTTTACAACAGCTGTTGGGCCAGCTAGACAGGTAGTCGTAGAGGCTTGGGCTTATATTCGCGAGTGGGCTAAAAAAAATCATCGTGCCTATAAAATAGATTTTGAATTATATGATGAACGCTGTATTGATCCTGAGTACAGTCAAGTTGATATTTATGTTTCAATTTAATAGCTAGTTTTGCTAAGTAGTTAAGATGCAGAGAAACGTTTTTGCTGCGTTCTTACTTTTAACGATAGGAATAAAAAGGGGTTTAGCGAGAGTGATCAGCAACGATTTATTACAAGCTTTAAAAGACGGATATAAACAGAGAATTAAATGGGTACTTATAAGTCAAATGGCACTGTTCATCACCGTAGCAGTCATACTTGTATCAAATTTTGTCACTAAATTTTCGTTTAACCAATTAAGCTTTATTTTTGTTTTGGTTAGTATAAGTTCGCTGTTATCAGGGGTAGAGCATGTATTGTTAAAACGTGAGAAGTGGCAATGGATTTTTGATTTTATTTTAGCTGCTTTTTTTATTGGTTTATCTATTTTTTTACACCGTTAAAGCGCCTGGTTCAGCGCTTTTTTATTTTGAGCAGCTCGGCACGCATTTTTCGGGCCTTTCTAGTATAAACAAAACAAAAATAGGTATTTATGACGAAAAATAGTCAGAAAATTTAGTAAAAAAGTCTTGTATCTTGTCTTTATTTCGATTATGATAAGTTTACACCCTTCGTATTCACTCCTTTGGATGTCAGTACCTCTATTTTTACACTACAGAAAAGAGGTGAAGCCATTTCTTCAGTTTTCTTGCTAGCCTGCATACTAACCCTTTTAGCTATTTTATTTAGTAGCAACTACCCTCAAAATTAAAGGAGAGATCCGCGCTTATGTCAAAAGCTCCTGTAAAAAACGAAATTGAACTTCAACTATCTGAAACGCACTTTTTTCAACTGCTTGACTTAATTTATTTAGGTAACTGGATGGTCACAGCATGTTCTGGAGTGGAAGATGAGCATGCACAAGAATATACGGATGTAGAAAAACAAATGTTTTCTCATGCAGAGCCTTTCCTTGAAAAAGGACCTTTTCACACGCTAAACAGTGAGGTTATGTTTACAGAAGAACATGAAGATTCTCTTCAAGATATTATTGGAGAATACGATAACGAAGTGTTTTGGGAAGCGCTAGCCTATCGCATGGCTAAACGAGATGTGATAGAACAAATAGGACCCATTAAAGAAATAAAAAATGAAGTTTTTATGCAAATTTTTCATCGAGAAATGGAGTATATACGAGAGTTTGAGACAAATGGAATTAAACGAATAACCATACCTCCTTTGCAGTAAAGGAGACAAATCGGCTTTCAAATTTGAAGGCCGATTTGCTGTTAAGCTGAAGCTTTTCTATTCCGTCTGAGAGGCGGGAAAGATCGGTATGTAAAGCTCCGCCATAACCATTCACACGGACCGTAATAGAAATAATAAAGCCACCACTTATTAAAAAAAAGCTGGAGTGTATATATAATGAGACAAATAATCGTGCTTTCTGTTAAGGTAAGAGCTCCGTATAAACCAAAGTCTCTAACCATCCACAGGCAAATTAAAGTTTGGCTAAGGTAAGTTGTTAATGCCATTGTTCCACTATACTTAAAAAGACCCAGCATCGAAGCGTAAGGAGAAAATTGCAGGAATAACAGTAAGGTGGTAAGATAAAAAAAACATAGAAAAATGCCGCTCAAACTTGTAAAAAGGTGAATAGCCGACTGCTGATAGAGTCCATATTTTAAAATTTCTAGTTTTAAGATAGCGAGAATGATAGTTAAAGTAAAACCTGCTGCACCTGTTATTAACTGAATTTTCTTAAAAAAGGAACGATTTTGTTCGATACTATGTACTAATTCTTTTTTAGCAGTATATAAGCCAAATAAAAACATAGAAAATACGGGAAAGATAGAAAACGGTAGATTTAATAGCATAGGTACCACTTCAACATTCAAACGATAAAACAGCCAAGATAAATAGTCTGCTTGCCTGTAGGTGGATAAATATTGGACTAAGGCATGTTCATGTAAAACCTTATACTCCAACTGAGCCTCCTGCAAGACGTGGGCTGGAATAAAAAACTGCATGCAAGCCAAAAGATAAAAAAAGCATAGCAAGCCTATTGCCCACAGCAAAATCGTCTTGGTTTTTTGATTATAAAAAAACAACAATAAAAAACCGCCAATAGCATACACATGCAAAATGTCTCCATACCAGAAAAAGACAAGATGAAAAAGTCCGATTAATAGCAAAGAAGCCATTCTTCTTGACCATAAAGCAGCGGCAAAGTAATGCTTTTCTTCAGCTCTACGCAAAAAGATTCCGCATCCAAGTCCAAATAAAAAAGAAAAAATCGTAAAAAACTTTCCTTGAACAAACAGCAGCAGGAATAAATCAATACAAGCATCGATTCCTTTATATTCATAAGGAATATCGTACATTTGAAAAATAAATATCGGATAAGCAAAAGCAGGGATATTTACTAAGAAAATGCCTAGCAAAGCAATACCCCGAATAATATCAAGAACATCAAGGCGTTCGTTAAGGGGAAGTGGAGAAGGATTCATCACTGTCGCTCCTTTTTGTTAGATATGTACATCTTAACACGACAGTGGCGAAAAAATAGGGGCGAATATAAAAAAATAAGCGGAAAGATTCATAGCTTTATGAACAAAAAAGTTGGATAATAATGGTATGGTTACCCATATCAAATACGAAAGGTGGAGAAAAAGATGAAAACAGCACTTGTGTTAGGTGGAACTCGTTTTTTTGGAAAAAATTTAGTCCAGACATTGCTCTCTAAAGGAGTTAAGGTTACGTTAGCAACGCGAGGTAAAACACCAGATGATTTCGGCGACCGAGTTGAACGGATTTTTCTTGATCGTGTAGAAAAAGATTCTGTAATCGAAACAACACGAGGAAGAAAATGGGATGTTATCTTCGATCAAATATGCTATTCTTCACACGGCGCAGCTGTGGCTGTTGAAGCTTTTCGTCATAGTACGAGTCACTATGTACTCACCTCGACTCTTTCAGTATACGGTTCTTTAGAAAAAACGTGTTATGAAGAAGATTTTGACCCATACAAGTATCCTATTTCATATACACGCCGTGAAAATATTTCCTACCAAGAAGGAAAACGCCAAGCTGAAGCGGTATTTTTTCAAAAAGCACCGTTTACGGTAACGGCTGTCCGTTTTCCAATTGTAATGGGAAAAGATGATTATACGGATCGTTTACGTTTTCACGTAGAAAAAATTATGCATGAAGAAGAAATTGGTGTACCGGCTATCGAAGCAGAAATGAACTTTATTTCACAGGAAGAAGCCGGTGAATTTTTAGTCTGGTGTGCAGAGCAGAAGCTAAAAGGGCCGATTAATGCTTGTTCAAATGGTACCATTTCACTCAAAAATTTATTTTCATATATTGAACAAGCAGCGGGTAAAACAGCAAAAACAACCTCTCGTTTAACAGACGAAAATAGTTCTCCGTACGGAGTAGATCATTCTTGGACAATGAGCAATGAAAAAGCTAGCTTTTGGGGATATTCATTTACAAATCTGCAGGACTGGCTGCCATCATTAATCAAAGCTTTCGTTGAAAGCGAAAAGAAAGTACCTTTAAGTTAAGAGAAAACAAAGACTGCGCTGCTTAGCAGTCTTTTTGCTGTTACAAGCAGAACATTTTTATTTTATACATAAAAAGGGTACGCTAGGTACACATCATTATATAGAAGGAAGAAGGATAAACTATGGCAAAACACCATTTTCACCTGCAAGCAAATTGGCCAGGAGGTCGAAATGAAGTAGGTACAATTGAATCAGGACAATTAAAAACACAAATTTCTATTCCGCCAGAAATGGACGGGCCAGGAGTAGGAACAAATCCAGATGAAATGCTGCTAGGAGCAGCAGCCACTTGCTATATTATCACGCTTGCGGCGATGCTCGAAAGAAGCGGAATCCGTCAGGAAGCTTTAACGATGGAATCAGAAGCTGTTGTGGACGTGACGAATGGTGTATTCACATACGAAAAAATTATTCACAAACCTCACGTTATCATCACACCTGAACTTATGGCTCAAGAAGAAAAAATCAGTCGACTTATAAAAAAAGCAGAAACATCCTGTATGATTTCAAGAGCCATCCAAGGAAATGTTGAAATTGAATTAGAGCCTCGGCTCACAGTAAAAGCGTAATGAGTTCATTACGCTTTTTTTATGTTTATTTCTAAAAAATAGCACATTTAAGATTGTAAAATACTCAAATTTGAATATAATAATTTAAGTAATTATCATTTCTGTTCATCAAGAAAGATGATGCGAAAGGAGGAACTGAAATGGTTTCATCGGAAAAACATATTCGTTTTATCGTAGCAGGATTGCTGCTCGGTATTTTTATGTCAGCCATGGATAATACCATCGTAGCAACGGCTATGGGGAAAATCATTTCTGATCTAGGTGGGTTAGATAAGTTTGTTTGGGTTACGTCCGCCTATATGGTTGCCGTGATGGCAGGTATGCCGATATTTGGTAAACTGTCTGATATGTACGGCCGTAAACGGTTTTTTATTTTTGGATTGACGGTATTTTTACTTGGATCTGCATTGTGTGGCCTAGCGCAAAGCATTGTGCAGCTAAGTATCTACCGGGCGATTCAAGGGATTGGAGGAGGAGCGCTTCTTCCGATTGCTTTTACCATTGTATTTGATATTTTCCCTCCCGAAAAGCGCGGGAAAATGACTGGGTTACTAGGTGCTGTTTTTGGCTCAGCAAGCGTATTTGGCCCGCTTCTTGGTGCCTACATTACAGAATATATCAGCTGGCACTGGGTGTTTTATGTGAACGTGCCGATTGGACTTTTGTCATTATTTTTTATCGTACGCTTTTATAAAGAGTCAAAAAGTCATAAAAAGCAAAAAATTGACTGGGCTGGTGCAGCCACTCTTGTAATTTCAGTAGTCAGTTTAATGTTTGCTCTTGAGCTTGGAGGAAAAGAGTATGAGTGGTCTTCTCCACAAATTTTATCTCTTTTCGTTATCTTTGCTGTGGCGCTATCATTCTTCTTTTTTGTAGAAAAACGGGCGCAAGAGCCGATTATTTCGTTTTGGATGTTCAAACGCCGTTTATTTGCAACATCACAAATTCTCGCTTTCTTATACGGAGCAACGTTTATTATTTTAACGGTATTTATTCCTATTTTCGTTCAAGCTGTTTATGGAGGCTCTGCTACAAATGCAGGTTTAATTTTAACTCCAATGATGTTAGGGTCGGTAGCAGGAAGTGCGATCGGCGGGATTTTTCTTACAAAAACAAGCTTCCGAAATTTAATGGTTATGTCTGTTTTTTCATTTGCAGTAGGAATGTTTTTATTAGGAACAATGGAACCTGATACACCTCGTTGGATGCTGACGGTATTCATGATTTTGACTGGGTTTGGCGTAGGATTTAGCTTTTCTCTTTTACCAACTTCGTCAACGCATAAGCTGGATCCACAGTTTAGAGGTTCTGCCAACTCAACGAACTCATTTGCGCGTTCTTTAGGAATGACGCTGGGAGTTACGATTTTTGGAACGATTCAAAGCAATACATTTACAAATGAGCTGCAGCGCAATTTTCAAGGTATGGGAAATGGATCACAAGGAGCATTTTCTCAAATAGGAGATCCGAGTGCAGTTTTTCAATCAAGTGCCCGAAACAGCATTCCGCCTCAAATATTAGATAAGATTGTTGATGCTATGTCTACATCGATCACGTATGCATTTATGCTTGCTCTTATTCCAATTGCAGTAGCTATTATTACTGTCTTTTTAATGGGAAATGAACGAGTGGAAGTTCCTCCTAAAAAGCGGGTAGAAGCTAAGGAACCTGCAGCTCAAAAATAGAAAAAGCACGAAGATTTTCGTGCTTTTTTACTAAATAAGATGCATGTCAAGAGGTGAAAAGTGTTATGAGTGTTAAATTAGTCATATTGGGTTTATTAATGGAAGGAAACAAGCACCCTTATGAAATTCAGCAAACCATTAATGAAAGACAAATGAAGCACTATATTAAACTGGCAAGCGGCTCTTTATATTATGCTTTTGATACGCTTGAAAAAAATCAGCTGGTGAAAGTAGTCGATGTGATTCGAGAGACGAACAGACCTGAAAAGACCGTTTATTCTATCACGGATACAGGAAGAGAAGAATTTGAGCGCCTTTATTTTGAACAGCTATTAAAAAAAGAGCATATGCATAGACCAGTTTATGCTGCGCTTTCATTTACTTCTTACGTCGATCAAGAAAAAGTGGCTTCTTCTTTAGAAAAAAAGATTGAGGAAACGGCAGCTTATTTAGAAAAAATGCAAAATTTGTACCGAGTTAAAAAGGTGGATCATTCCATTGCAAATCTGTCGATCATTATGCGCACGATTATGCATTTGAAAGTAGAACTAACTTGGTTCACTCATTTACTCGAAGCGGCGAAAAGCAACAAGCTTACAGAAGTAGATGATGGTTATTTTGAAGACGTTGAAAAAATCGTAGATGAGTTTTAAAAAAGAAGCAAAACGCTGCTTCTTTTTTTTAATAGTCATAAAATATATTTCAAGCAATTTAATTTTGCCAAAAGCTAGGTCAATAACAATTAATTAACACCTGATTCGACCTTTAATCAGCTTTACTTATAAAACGCTTTCAAAAAGTAGTAAGACTATTAAAAAAGTAAAAAAAATTAAAGAAATATAGCGATTTCATTTTGATTGACGAGTAAAAGAGTGGTAAAATATAAGCAGATATCAGATACACACGCAGTGAGATTTATCACTCGTTGTAAAGATGTCAGACGATAAGGTAATCGACATTCAAAATGGAAAGATTGTTGAGTACGACAATTATTATAACTCGTTGGGGGTTTTATCATGGGTAACGAAACGTCGAATAGAGGGGAGCCTTGGCAAGGATTTTTGGGTCCGAACTATGGCTATGTATTAGAACAGTATGAGTTATATGAAGAGCAGTCAGATCTAGTAGATCCAGAGTTAAAAGAATTATTTGATTATTGGGGTGCTCCTCCATTAAACGAAAGCGAGCAGGTTCAGCAAGCTGAATACGCACAGGCTGCACCTTCAGCTAACACATCTAAAATTGCATCGGCTATTAAGCTAGCGGAAAACATCCGTGCTTATGGTCATCTATACGCATCAATTAAACCTCTTGAAAGCGAGAAGAAAGATCCTGTCTTGCTTCACTTGGAAGATTACAATTTAACGCAAGAAGATTTGAAATCAATTCCGGTTGATATTTTATGTACAAATGCGCCATCACACGTCAAAAATGGTTTAGACGCAATTAACTATTTAACAGATGTCTACACAAAAACCATTGCGTTTGAATTCCATCACGTACATAACATGGAAGAGAATAAGTGGCTGACTGATATGGTCGAGTCAGGTGCTATTTTCCAACCTCTTTCAAATGAGAAAAGAACTTCTGTATTAAAGCGTTTAACAGAAGTAGAAGGCTTTGAACAATTTTTACACCGTACATTTGTCGGACAAAAACGTTTTTCTATTGAAGGCGTAGATATGTTAATTCCACTTGTAGATGAACTGATTGCACGCTCAGTGGAAACAAGCCCAAAAACGGTTAATATCGGTATGGCTCATCGTGGACGCTTAAATGTATTGGCACACGTATTAGGCAAGCCGTATGAAATGATTTTTGCAGAATTCCAGCATGCACCTAACAAGGAATTAGTTCCTTCAGAAGGTTCAATCGGTATCAACTACGGCTGGACGGGAGACGTAAAATATCACCTGGGTGCTGACAAACAAATTAAAGCAGAGAACACAGTTCGAGCTCGTTTGACATTGGCTAGCAACCCTAGTCACTTGGAGTTTGTTAATCCGGTTGTGGAAGGGTTTACAAGAGCGGCTCAAGATGAGCGTGATGTGAATGGATACCCAAAACAAGATGTAAAAAAATCGTTCGCGATTTTAATTCACGGAGATGCTGCGTTCCCTGGTGAAGGTATTGTACAAGAAACGCTGAACTTAAATCAATTGACTGGTTATCAAACAGGTGGAACAATCCACATTATTGCTAACAACATGATTGGGTTTACAACAGAAAGCGTCGATTCTCGTTCAACGAAATATGCAAGTGACTTAGCCAAAGGGTTTGAAATTCCAATTGTTCACGTAAATGCGGATGATCCGGAAGCCTGTTTAGCTGCTGCTTATTTTGCTTATGAGTATCGCAGACGCTTTAACAAAGATTTCTTGATTGATTTAATTGGATACCGTCGATTTGGCCACAATGAAATGGATGAACCGTCTGTAACGCAGCCGAAGATGTATGAAATTGTGACAAAACGTCCAACCGTTCGTGCTATGTATGCAAAGCAGCTTGAAGAACAAAACGTGATTCAAAGCGGCCAAGCAGATCAAATTAATGAAGAGTTACAAGCGAAGTTAAAAGCAGCTTATGAGAAAGTACCGCCAAAAGCTGAAAAGCAACATAGAATTATGGAAATGCCACAAGCAGTCTTCAAAGGAATTTCAGATATTGATACATCGGTTACAAAAGAAGAGCTGTTTGAAGTAAATCAAGAGCTGGTGAAATACCCTGAAGGATTTAACGTATTTCCAAAACTTGATCGCATCTTATCTAAACGTGCCAAAGCGTTTGAAGAAAATGAAAGCGTAGATTGGTCATTGGGTGAAGCATTTGCATTTGCTACGATTTTAAGAGACGGCACGCCAATTCGTATTACAGGCCAGGACTCTGAACGTGGTACATTTGCACATAGACATCTTGTTCTTCATGATCATAAGACAGGGGATGTTTACTCACCACTACACGCAATGAAGAACGTAAGCGCTTCCTTTGATATCCGTAACAGTCCATTATCTGAAGGATCCGTGCTTGGATTTGAATACGGCTATAATGTATTTGCTCCTGAAACGCTTGTTCTTTGGGAAGCACAGTTCGGTGATTTTGCCAATGCAGGTCAAGTTATTATTGACCAGTTTATTGCCGCGGGCCGTGCTAAGTGGGGACAAAAATCTGGAATGGTCTTATTGCTGCCACACGGCCATGAAGGTCAAGGGCCAGAACACTCAAGCGCTCGTCTAGAACGTTATTTACAGCTAGCTGGAGAAAACAACTGGACAATCGCAAACGTAACAAGCGCTGCGCAATATTTCCACTTACTTCGACGACAAGCTGCCATTTTACAGCGCGAAGAAGTAAGACCGCTAGTAGTTATGACACCAAAAAGTTTGCTTCGTAATGCTTTTAGTGTGTCAAACCTTGAAGAGTTTACAAAAGGCTCTTTCCGCTTAGTAGTAGAACAGCCTGGATTAGGCAAAAAAGAAGATGCAGTTGAACGAATCGTTCTGTGCAGCGGAAAAATCAGCAGTGAATTAACGGAACGCTTGAACAAAGCAGAAGATGATAAAGATTGGCTACACGTCCTTCGTCTAGAACAAATTTATCCGTTCCCAAGACGCGTAATTGCTGAAATCTTTGCTCGCTATAAAAATTTAAAAGAGATTGTCTGGTTACAAGAAGAGCCCGAAAACATGGGCGCATGGAACTATGTAGAAGATCGACTGCGTGAAGTAGCACCAGAAGGAGCTACGGTTGACTACATCGGCCGCACAAGACGCTCAAGTCCAGCTGAAGGAGATCCAACAGTTCACAGACAAGAACAAGAACGTATTTTACAAGATGCATTAACTAAAAATGAAATTGCTAACGACGTTGTTACACGATAAGGAAGGGGAATGAACCATGGGAGAGATTAAAGTACCGGAATTAGCAGAATCAATTTCTGAAGGAACAGTTGCACAGTGGCTAAAACAAGTAGGAGATTTCGTTGAAAAAGGCGATTATATCGTTGAACTTGAAACAGATAAAGTTAACGTTGAAATTACAGCTGAAGACTCTGGTGTGTTAACGGAACTTCTTGCTGGCGAAGGAGACACAGTGCAAGTTGGTGAAACAATTGCACGTCTTGAAGCGAAAGAAGGAGCTTCAGCACCAGCAGCACCAAAAGCTGAAGAAAAACAAGCAGAGGAAGCACCAAAGCAAGAAGCGGCTCCAGCACAGCAAAAAACTGTTGAAGAAGTAGCGCCAGCAGCTGAAGCGCCTCAGCAAGGAAATCAAAAACAATGGCTAATTGCTTCTCCTGCAGCCCGCAAAGCAGCAAGAGAACGCGGGATTAAGCTAGATCAAGTGCCAACTACTGATCCTCTTGGCCGTGTGCGCAAACATGATATTGATTCGTATGCAGACCAAAAATCAAATGAGCAAAAGCAGCAGGCACAAGCAAGTAAGCCAGCTAACCCGGTATCTCCGTCTCCAGCGGCAAGTGAAAATAGCGACAAACCTGTTGAACGCGAACGTATGTCACGTCGTCGTCAAACAATTGCCAAACGTCTCGTTGAAGTTCAGCAAACAGCGGCTATGCTAACAACGTTTAACGAAGTAGACATGACTGCTGTTATGGCTCTTCGCAAACGACGCAAAGACAAATTCTTTGAACAGCACGACGTAAGACTTGGCTTTATGTCATTCTTTACAAAAGCAGTAGTAGCAGCACTTAAAAAGTATCCATTATTAAATGCTGAAATTCAAGGAAACGAGTTATTAATTAAGAAATTCTATGATATCGGTATTGCTGTGTCAGCTCCAGACGGTCTTGTTGTTCCAGTTGTACGTGATGCTGACCGCAAAACATTCGCTGGTATCGAAGGATCTATCGTTGATTTAGCGAAAAAAGCGCGCGACAACAAATTAGCATTAAAAGATTTACAAGGTGGAACGTTCACAATTACAAACGGCGGCGTATTCGGTTCATTAATGTCTACACCAATTTTAAACGGGCCTCAAGTTGGTATTTTAGGAATGCATAAAGTTCAGCTTCGTCCGGTAGCAATTGATGAAGAGCGTATCGAAAATCGTCCGATGATGTACATTGCACTTTCTTACGATCACCGTATCGTTGACGGCAAAGAAGCCGTAAGCTTCCTAGCTACTGTTAAAGAACTATTAGAAGATCCAGAATCTTTATTACTAGAAGGTTAATAAAAAGAACCTGCTATTTTCTTAGAGAATAGCAGGTTCTTTTATGTTCGTTTAATGCCTGCAACATAAGCAGGACCCAAAAAAGTCATGCTAGCGAGTGTCAGGGCCATTTCTCCCGGTGACTGCTTCATACCTTGTTCTAACCAGTGCTGAATAACTCCAAGATGCGCTGACGTTACGTAAGATATTAAATGTTCAAGTGGAACAAGCGGAGGCGTTTTATTATCAATGAGCTCTAATTTTTCGAGCATATTGGTTTTCATAACTTCTTTAATTTTAAGATGAAAGCCAGGGTTGCCTTTTGGACCAAGCATAACCTGCATAAAACGTGCATTTTCTTGAATATATTCAAAAAGTGTAATAATAAACGGCAAAGGCTGTTCTTTTAAATTAGCAGACACCATCTCATTGGGATTTGCCTTTTTGATAAATTCTTTTACTTCTTGAATAACTTCATTTTCGCTTTTTTCAAGCAAATCGTATTTATCTTGGTAGTGTAAATAAAAAGTTCCGCGATTAATATCCGCTTTTTTCGTCAAATCCCTGACCGTTACACCTTCAAACCCTTTCTCTTCCATTAATTCTGTCAAAGCATCTCGGATAAATCTTTTCGTTCGAATAATTCTGCGATCTGTTTTTGAATTCCCCACGGCTTTTAAACACCTACTTTTTCTTTAATAATGAACAGTTATATGCTTTGTGTTAAGTAATCGACATTCCCGCTATTATTGCATATTGAGAATACATGTAAATTCATTATAATTTACATAGTGACCCCTAATCAACATCATGTACATTATCTTTTCGTTAACGTGTATATCCTTAAAACAAAAAGGAGAGATCTATATGAAATTAGGGAATCAAAAGCTTATATATTTTTCACCAATTATAGTAGTAGCTGTTATTTTTATCTTTATTCTAACCTTAATTCCTTCGGCAAGCTCAGCACCTAAGAATTTGCCAATCGCATTCGTAAATGCTGACGAAGGAATGACAGTTCCAGCAAAGGGTAATGTAAATATAGGAAATCAAATGAAACAAAATATGAAACAGGCAAGTACCGAACAGTCTTCGGTTAAATGGATCTTTGTCTCAAATACTAAAGAAGTTGAAAAAGGGTTAAATAATCAACAATACTACGGGGCGCTTATCATTCCAAAAGATTTCACAAAAAAACAGGCGACTCTTCAGACGGCTAAGCCTGATGCACCTGCTGTTAAATTATTAGTGAATCAAGGAATGAATACAGCTGCTTCAATCCTAGCAAGTCAGGTGCTAAACGGGGCAGTTGATAAGATGAATGAAAATATGCGCTTGCAGCTAGTGAAAAGATTTGAACAAAACGGAACGCAACTAAGTGCAAACCAAGCATTAGCACTCGCTGCACCGATTCAAAAGACAGTGATAAACGTAAACGAAACAGGGACTCATAGTGTCAACGGAAATGCCCCCGTTTCATTATTTCAGCCGCTGTGGATGGCAAGTATAGCCGGTGCTGCAATGATCTTCCTCAGCATTCAAAAAATCACGTTTTCTTCTCGTAAAGAGAAAATCGTTAACCAAGTAGGATTCGTAATCATCGGGGTTATACTTGCTTTAGCTGCAGGTTTCGGGCTAGCGTGGCTGGCTGAAGTAGTTGGAATAAGCGTTCCTTCATTTTTGGATACAGCACTATTCTTAGCTATTGCTTACTTCAGTTTTTTCACCTTGATATCAGCCGTACTTTCATGGCTAGGACTAAAGGGACTTCCGATTTTTGTTATTGTTCTATTTTTTGGCGCACCTTTGCTTTCAATAGCCCCAGAAATTATGCCTGATTTTTATAGAGAGTTGATTTATCCATGGCTGCCAATGAGATTTATGGTAGATGGCGTAAGAGAACTATTTTTCTTTGGAGAACATCTGACATGGAATCCTTCTGTATCTGCTCTAGCTCTTATCTCTTTAATAAGTTTGTGTGCTCTGTTTGCTTCTGCTTTACCTGCATCTTCTGTAAAAAAAGAGAAGTCTCGCTCAATATAAAAGATACTGTAACTGAATGAAAAGGAGAGATGATGATGAATCCACAAATCCTAATCGTTGGTGCCGGCCCTACTGGCCTCGTTATGGCCTACAATTTAGCCAGACATAACATTCCTTTTCGAATTATTGATAGAAGCGACGGACCTGGGCAAGCCTCCCGGGCAATGGCTATTTTACCGCGAACACTTGAATTTTATCAGCAGTTCGGTTTTGCAGATGAAGTCATAGACAGCGGGATTAAGATGGAAGATTTATACATCCGAGTGAAGAATAAAATAAAAGCAAAAGTTCATCTAGGTTCTTTAGGAGAAGGATTAAGTCCTTTTCCTTTTGTTCTTACATTTCCACAGGACGACCACGAGCGGTTTTTGCTTGGAAAATTAAAAAATTTTGGAATCGAAGTAGAATGGAGGACGGAGTTACTATCTCTAGCTGAACACGGAGAAGGGGTAAAAACTTTATTAAAAGCCCAGCAAGAGGAAACCGCTTATTTTAAGTATATTTGTGGATGTGACGGAGCACACAGTACCGTTCGCAAGCAAATGAAGATAGAGTTTAAAGGAGAAAAATATAAACAGCATTTTTATGTGATGGATGTTCACGGCTCCGGTGAAGTGATGAAGGATCAAAAAATCAGTATTTCCTTTAGCAATGAAGAATTTTTGATTTGTATGCCTGTTAGAAGTAAAGGAACGTATCGAATGATCGGCATTATTCCTTCAGCTTTTAGAGATCAAAACGATGTAAAAGCTGAAAACATTCACGCTTTTATTCAACGAACATTTGGTGTTCAGATTGAGGGTATAAATTGGTTCTCGACATATCATATCCATCACAGAGTAGCAAATCGTTTCCGACAGGGGCGTATTTTTCTAAGTGGAGATGCAGCCCATATTCATAGTCCTGCAGGCGGACAAGGAATGAACACAGGAATTGGAGATGCAATCAACCTTTCATGGAAATTAGCAGCTGTCCTTCAACACAAAGCGGCACTTTCCATATTAGATACATACGAAGAAGAAAGGTTGCCTTTTGCAGAGCTGCTTGTAAATACAACTGATCGCGCTTTTAAACGAATGGTGGCACGAGATAAAACGAGTCAGTTTTTTAGGAAGCATATCTTTCCGCCTGTACTATCCTTTTTATTTCGTTTCTCTTATCCCCGTCACAAAGCATTTACGATTTTATCTCAAATCCGCATTAAGTATCGAAATAGTGACCTAAGCAGCGGGCAAGGGACAAATGTGCAAAGTGGTGATCGATTACCTTATGTAGAAGGGAATTTTGAATCTTTACAGTCTTTAAACTGGCAAATACATGTCTATGGAACAGCAGCAAAGAAGCTAAAAAAGAGCATGCAAGAAAAAGACTTCTCCTTGCACGAGTTTTCTTGGAACCCTTACTTGAAGAAAGCAGGGCTTCAAAAAGATGCTCTGTACGTTATTAGACCGGACGGATACATTGGTTTTATTAGCAGCGAGCAGCGTATAGATCTGCTTCATCAATATTTGAATACGCATAAAATCCTTCCTTTTACAAATGAATATTAGATCTAAAAAAACGCCATCTTATATGGTGTTTTTATTTTTGTTTACAATCTCGAAACAACTTGGAGATGTTTTTGGGAAAGCTGTTTGATAAGATAGACGAATAGAAATATCAAATGAAAGTACGTGATACATTGAATAAAAAGATTTTAGTAGTTGATGATGAAAAAAGTATTGCTACAGCGGTATCCTATGCTTTCAAGCGCGAAGGATATATTGTAGAAACAGCATCTGACGGTGAAGAAGCACTTGAAAAAGTAAAAAGCTTTCAACCTGACGTGATGATATTGGATGTGATGATGCCGAAATTAACCGGCTATGAAGTATGCCGAAAACTTGAGAATCGAAGAGGAATGGGGATTATCTTGTTAACAGTTAAAAATGATATCGTCGATAAAGTTCTAGGCTTAGAGTTAGGCGCAGATGATTACATGACCAAGCCTTTTGACGTAAGAGAACTTGTAGCTAGAGCTAAAGCACTTGTTCGGCGAATGAAAAAAAATGAAGCTCCTGAAGCTGTGGGAGAAATCACGGTGGGAAAAGTGAAGGTGAACTTAATTCAGCGCACGTTACATGTTGCCAATGAGTTAGTTAAGCTTACACCAAAGGAGTTTGATCTTATTGCTTTATTACTTGCCAATTTAGAGAGAGTGTACACACGAGAAGATTTACTAGATCTTGTCTGGGGAATGGATTATGCAGGCGGTACACGTACGGTAGACATTCACATGCAGCGCCTTCGAAAAAAAGTAGGAGAAGCAGAGCCTTATTTGCTTCAAACGGTATATGGGGTTGGATATAAAGCGACAGCAGGGATCAATGAATGAAAATCAGCCTAAAAGCTAAGATGGGACTCGTTCTTGCTTTTTTAATTATTTTAACAGTAACCGTACTGAGCGTACTTGTGTTAAAAGGAATTGAGACAAATCAGCGTGATCAGCTAGAAAGTGAACTTATTCAAAAAAGCAAAGCAGCCGAGCAGACGATTCATCAAAGTTATGTAACCGGTGACCCGTCTCTGAATACAGATTCTTTTCTTCAGCAAAAAGGACAGCGCCTTGCATCTTCGATTGCATCACAAAGCGGAATGCAAACAGTCCTATATAATCAAAAAGGACAGGAAGCAGGAAGCTCTATTCCCATCGGCCAAAAAGATGTGGATGTTTCTGATACGCTTAGCTATGCTTTGAAAGGAAAAATAGCCTATCAAATCTCGGGTTCTTCCCTTATTTACTTCGCACCTGTGTCAATCGATAATCAATTGATTGGAGCCATTCGTTTTGACCATTCCCTAAAAAATAATCAGCAGTTTATAGCTGATATTAGGCACTTATTTCGTACTTGGGGAACGATTGCAGCAGCAGCAGCTTTTTTAATTGGCTACGCTTATTTTTACCGTATTGCTTCGCTTATTGCTAGCCTTCAAAAAACTTCACAGCAGATTCGAAAAGGTCGTTATTTAACCGACCTGCCGTTCAAACGGCGCGATGAACTCGGGGAGCTCAGTCAAGGCTTGTTTTTTATGAGTACGTCGATTGAAAAAAATATCGATCAAATGAATGAAGAAAAAAGAAAGCTTGAGTTTGCTATTTCGAAACTGCAGTCTCTTGAACAGCAGCAAAAGCAGTTTATCGGTAACATCAGCCACGAATTTAAGACGCCTTTAACATCGATCAAAGCTTATGTTGACTTACTTGATATGTATCGAGATGATCCTCAGCTTATGGAAGACGGCGTGCAAAATATTCGTAAAGAAACGAATCGCCTTCATGAAATGGTAGATAAAATCTTAAAACTTTCAGCGCTTGAGAAATATGATTTCGAGCAGCGGCCAGAGCAAGTTGAATTGAAGCGGCTTCTAGAAGACATATGCGATCGTATGAAAGGAAAAGCAGCTAAATTTGATTTGACTCTTCATACAAATATAAAAGAAGCAGTTGTTTGGGCTGATCGTGAAAGCTTAATACACATTTTTATCAATTTAATTGACAATGCTATTAAATATAATGAACCAGGCGGAAAAGTGGAAGTAACGTCTTATACTTTAGAGAATTCTATTATTGTAGATGTAGCTAACACCGGAATAGGGATTCCACCCGAAGCAGAAGAGAAATTATTTCAACCATTTTTCACCGTAAATAAAGATCGGTCGCGTTTATCCGGAGGTACAGGCCTTGGCTTAGCATTAGCCAAAGATTTAACTGAAAAACAAAAAGGCGTTATCAGGCTGCATCATTCTGACTCTAAATGGACGATTTTCAAAGTGTCGTTTCCTTTGAAAACAGAGAAATGAGTTAGCTAAAGGGAGTGAACCGTTATTGAAACGGTATAGATTAATGATATGTATAGCAAGCACTTTTCTTATTTTAACATCATGCGGACAAAAAGAAAGCTATAGAGAAACCGTTGAAAAACCCGACAAGAAAATTACTGTATTGGACCAAGTAGATAAAGATGGAAAAATAGAAGTGAAAGATGTTCAGGATATTAACGGCATAAGGGCGTTTCAATTTTTAAATGAAAACACAATGATTGTTAGTAAAGAAAATAAACAATTTCGTTCGCACGATTTCGGTTCCAAAGAGGTATATGCACAGAATCTAGCTACTTATAATCTAAAAAATAAGTCTACTTTTGTGTTGCATCCAAGCAATGAAATTCAACATGCGGCGAAGCTTTCTCCGAATGGTGAATATCTTTTTTATAAAGTAGCAAAAGGCGAAGATACATTTGGTTATATAATGAACCTTCAAACAAAAAAAACGGTTAAAATAAAGAATGTTCTTCTCTATCCATCAAGCGGAGAGTGGCTTAATAATTCAGAAGTAATGTTTATTACAATGGAAGGAAAGCTTTCTAAAGCAAATGTAAAAGGAGAAGCAGAACCTCTGTTGAACAGAGACGATCGAATCTTAGATGCAGTTAAAGGAATAGGTGGCATTTATTATATTGGTGTAAACAACCAGCTTTTTTTTCTTCATAACGAACAGACGAACCCTGAAAAAATCCGAGATAATGTGATTTCTATTATCCCGTCTCCAAACGGAAAACAATTAGCACTCGTTCAGCAAAAAGATGCCCAAACGAGAACGTTGTCTATCACAGATTTAAAAGGATCAGAGGCCTTTCAGCTTGCTCTGTCCACTCAAATTTTTGGCGTAAGCTGGTCTCCCGACGGTTCGAAATTAGCCTATAACTTTATTTCTGAAAAAGAGAGAGATAAAGGGATATTCATAGCAGATGGATTAACAGGAGATGTTACACACCTAAACGTAAATTTAGACTATGCCGCTGATCAGCTTGCTTGGAGTCAATCAGGAAATAAACTAGTTGCATCGAGCTTTACGCAAAATCAAGTTCATACGTATATTATCTTTTTGAAATAGACTGCTTAGGCAGTCTATTTCTATTTTTTAACACCTTGAATTTTTTTAAGAGTGTTTACAAGTTTGAAACAACTGAATAACAGACAGAAACATTTATATTTTATCCTTTCTGTATAGGCTTTTGTAGCGCATCAAAAGCTGTTTGAAAGGAGTAAGACATCATGAAATACTTTTTATTTATTTGTTCTTTAGCTTTTACGCTGATGATAGCAGGGTGCGGAACAAGCAATTCTTCATCAAAGCCTGTCAGAGAATTCACAAAAAATGGACAGGCTCAAAAACTAGAAAGCTCATCAGCTTCTCCATCTTTAACGAAACCTAATGTAGACGAAACAGTGGTAATAGCCAATCCAGAATCGGTTACAGCTTTAGTTAATAAAAAGCATCAGCTTCCTAAATCCTATCAGCCTTCCGATTTAGTCTATGCGGACGTTCCGTTTATCTTCAATGAAAAAACAGAAAAACGAATGCTTAGAAAGCCTGCAGCACAAGCGCTTGAAGAACTTTTCCGAGATGCTGAAAAAGAGGGAATCAGCTTACTTGGTGTATCCGGTTATCGATCTCACGAGCGTCAAAAAGAGCTTTTTGCATTTTACGCAAAGCGAGACGGAGAAGAACAAGCACGCACCTATAGCGCCTACCCTGGAACAAGTGAACACGAAACGGGACTAGCAATCGATGTCACGGGAGGAAGCGGAATGTGTGCTGCCGCAGACTGCTTCGCTGCTACATCAGAGGCTCATTGGCTTTCAAAAAATGCGTATCAATACGGATTCATTATTCGATACCCTGAAGGTGAAGAACAGGTTACCGGCTATAAATACGAACCATGGCACCTTAGATATGTAGGGAAAAAAGCAGCCGCATCCATTTTTAATCAATATGCAACGTTAGAAACCTATGCAAGTAAGAAAAAAGCTTAATCAAAAGTTCTATAACTGGAGAAAGAAGGAAAGAAAAATGAAAAGTCAGGTTTATCACTCTCACATATGATACAAACTGATACTATAACATGCTTGCTATAGAGGAGGGTATCGATGTATAAAGATATTGCGATTGAACTGATATGTGGATTTTTAGCGCTATTTATTATGCTAAAGCTTTTAGGTAAGACGCAGTTTGCTCAAATCACCCCGTTTGACTTTATTACCACGCTTGTCCTGGGAAATATTGTGGGGGACGCAGCTCTTGAAAAAGGAGTAGAGTTAACTGAAATTCTTTATAGCGTTTTGATTTGGGGGCTTCTGATCTACGCAGTGACAAAGCTATCTCAAACCTTTACAGGATTTAGAGGGATTCTTGAAGGAAAGCCTTCAATGATTATTTATAAAGGGAAAATCCTTTATAAAGAGCTTAAGAAAAACAACTTGGACTTGAATCAGCTTCAGCATCTAATGAGACAGCAAGGGTATTTTTCACTGTATGAAGCAGAATACGTCATTTTAGAAACAAATGGAGAGGTGAGCGTCGCTCCTAAACACGAATTCGGCCCTCCTACGAAAAATGATTTAAACATCCCTTATTCTCAAACCAATTTACCTATTGCTTTAATCATGGATGGAAAAGTAGTGCCTGGTAATTTGAAAGAAGCAAACGTAGATGAAAAATGGTTGAAAAAACAGCTTGCAATCAAGAAAATTAAAAAATACAGCGAAGTTTTTTATGCTGAATGGCAGCAAGAGCGAGGACTAGAAATAACAAAATTCTAAAAACCCTTTCCTTAAAAGAAAAGGGTTTTTAGCTTTCTTTTAATAGCTTAGCAAAATCTTCAATCGTTGTAGAATACGTGACGTAAAGACGGGGAATAAGATAGTTTTCATTTTTTTGTCCGCTCTCAGTGAAAGATTTTGGAATCGTTGAAAGGCCAAATGTATAATTCTTTTTTGTTTCTTCCACTACGCGGCTATTGAACTTTCCGTAAGGGTAAGCAAGAGCAATAACGGGCTGGCTCGTAATGGCTTCAATTTTTCGTTTTGAATCAGCTAGCTCGTAGGATAAATGTTTCGTCTTAGTTAAATCCGGATGAGTAGCGGTATGAGACTGAATAGAAAAAAATCCTGAATCAACAAATTTTTTTAAATCCGCTGGCGACAAACGGTTGGGACGGCCGATAAAATCTGAAATCACAAAAATTGTAGCCGCTGGATGAAATTGAGGGCTGGCTGCTCTTTGAAAAATGGGCAAGATAGTAAGATTATTTTTATATCCATCGTCAAATGTAATAAATATAGGTTTTTTCACATGCTTTAGTTCCTGCCATTTTTCAAATGTTAGCGGCGTATATCCTTGCTTTTTAAGATAAAGAAGTTGTTTCTCAAAATTTTCAGGCGTCACATACAGTTCTTTTTCCCCGTGACCTGTGTAGGCATCAATAGAATGGTAAATCAAGACAGGCACTTTCACTTGGCTAAAAGCGGGGGAAGGGAAAATAACAGTTAGCACTAAGATAACAAAAATCGAAATTTTTCTCATAACAATCCTTTCTATTGCACAGTGGTGACGAGACTGTTTTAGTATGTCAAAAGAAAAGGAATGTATAAGCCAAGCTTTCCTTTTTTACAAATATAAGCCTTCTTTTTTAAATATTTTATGCAGAACCAAGTGCTCAGCAGAGTTCACAACTGCAAACTGTTTTTTGGAAAGAGAATGGGGAGAAAAACGCATTAACTTAGTAAAGTCTGACGGCAGCGTAGTAGATGAAACATCAGTAGAGAGTATAGGGGCAGACAAAGGTGTTTTCGAGCCGATGTGAAAACCCCAATCTCCAAAAGAAGGAATAATGGTGTGGTAGCTCAACGTATAAAATTGAGAAGCTTTCATCGTCTTATTAATGCTCCAAAAAACGATAGGTGTGTCTCTAGGAGAATTTGACTGACATACGACCAAGCCGCTGCGCGATAGTGAACGATGGAGAAGTGCGTAAAATTCTTTTGTATAAAGAGCACTTATTTTTTTGTTAGTAGGATCAGGAAAGTCAATAATGATGATGTCATAACACGCTGAATTCAAAGAGAGGTAGTCAACAGCATCTTGAATATGAACGGTGACACGAGAATCTTCAAATGAGCGTTGATTTAACTTCTTTAATTCTTCTACATTCATCGCAGCATTTACAACGTCAGCATCTATTTCCACAAGGTCTATTTCTTTAACTTCTTTATATTTAAGGACTTCTCGTAAAGCTAAACCATCTCCACCGCCTAGAATAAGAATGCGGTGAGGACGTAAGGAAGCTGCAAAGATAGGGTGTACAAGAGCTTCATGGTACGCATGTTCATCCAATGAACTAAATTGCAGCTGTTCATCCAAATACATTCGAATATCCGATGCTTTAATCAGCTGAATATCTTGAATACGGTTTTTTTGATGAAACAAAATGTCATGCTGGCCTGATAAGAGTTGCTTTAGACTAACGTGATCTGAGTCATCTCCACGATTGAGAAGACGAGTGTTTTCAGCATGCTGACGATTTTTTGTTGGAGTTTCGGCGTATTGAATTCCGCGAGAAATCGAATACACAACAGCTTTTTTTGAAGCTAATTGCTTCAGCAACGCATAACCAATTTCAATTATTTTTTTGTCTCCGCACGTATAAAAATCTAATGAAGCGTAGTTTTCCTCCGGCCACGTATGAATAGACAAGTGAGAGGTAGCTAATACGAGAATGCCTGTAATGCCTTGGGGCGTAAACTGGTGAAAATAACAGTGCAAAACTTCCATCTCTGCATCTAGTGCAGCTTCAACAAGAATTCTCCTTAAGAGTGAGGGGTCGTTTAATATCCCTTCATCGCATTCGAACGCATCCATTAGCAAGTGTTTGCCTTTAATATCCACTACTTCAGCCTCCTTTTTGAGCATTATTTTCACTATCTTATGAAACTTTTTCAAAAAAGGAAACGTAAGCACGTTATTTTATGAATATTTTCGGGAAATAACTAGTTACCTTCCCATAGAAAAGAAGCTGGGACAGACGTATTTTCGGTGAAGGAAGATCCGAACGATCAATCGAGATTCTTAACGGAGAATTCAACTCGTTCGGATTTTTTAATGAGCATGGTGAACGTAGATTTACCGTATGTAATAGCTGTTAATTGGAGGGCAAGGCAAAGACTCCTGCGGGAAAAGCGGAACAGGTGAGATCCCGCAGGAGTCTAAGCGAAGAGGGGGCTCATTGGCCGCTCCCGGAAAGCGAAGTCTTGTGCGGAAATTGACAGCACTAGCTTACTTATCCAATTTGTTCGTCTTTACATTCGTCTTTACATTGGATTGATTTCTTTATGTCTCAATCTTTCTCCTCTTTATCAGTATTAAACCAGCCTTTTCGCTTGAACCATAAAATTAACCCCAGCGTTATCAGTCCCATGAAGCCAAGCACAAAGAAATAGCCATAATGCCACTTTAGCTCAGGCATATTTTCAAAATTCATTCCGTATACGCCAACGATAAAGGTAAGGGGAATAAAGATAGATGAAATAACAGTCAGTGTCATCATGATTGAATTCATCCGGTTTGAATTAAGAGAAAGATAATTATCGCGCATATCAGACGTCATTTCCCGATTTGATTCAATCATATCGGCTAATTTTAATAAGTGGTCATAGACATCTTTAAAATACCTTTTTTGTTCCGGATGAACATCTAGGCGTTCAGAATTTATAACACGGTACAATAAGTCGCGCATAGGCAAAATGGTTCTTCTGATTTTTAGCAAATCACTTCGAAGTTTGAATACATCTTCCATTAAAACAGAGATGGATTTTTTTGCATCTCTGTTTTCTATATCATTCAGCTCATCTTCAATCTGATATACAGTGGGGAAATATTCATCTACCACTTTATCCATCACAGAATACGCAAGATAGCTTATCCCTTTTTCTTGAATCGAAGGTGTATGAAGCAGCTTTTCCCATACTTTATCAATTGCAGCTGACGGGTGAAAATGAAAAGTAACCATATAATTTTCGCCGATAAAAAGGTCAACTTCTTCAGCTTCTAACGTTTGACGATTTAACGAATGAAGGACAAAAAAACTGTATCCTTCATAATAATCGAGTTTTGGGCGCTGCAGAAAATGAAAGCAATCTTCAATCGCTAACGGATGAAAGTGAAAGGATGATTGAAGCAGCAGCGCTTCTTCTTCAGAAGGGCAGTTAAAGTCAATCCAATAGTACTGAATAGAGGGATCGTGAATCTGATCTAATTGTATATGCTTCACAAGTTTGTCATCGTTCGTAAGAGCTAACGTTCGTATCATTTGAAAACTCCTTTGTGTTTTTATAACTATTTTCAATGTAGCATAAAATCATAAACTACACGTATTTAAAAGAATAATTTTCTTTCTTCTCTTTTTATAAAACTAGTAAGGGTGAAAAAGTTGAATTATAATGATAGTAGTAGCTGGTATGGAAAGGGGAATCGTTTTGAATAAAAATGAAGCACTTCGAATGTTTTTTTTAAAACATGCGGATCAACTCACGGAAGAATGGTATGAAAGCATTGAAGACAATGACCCAGAATCAGTTTATGCATCTACTCATCCGGAAGTCATTTCAGTATTAAAAGATCAAAATAATGAATTCCATTTATACATAGCCGATGTATTTATAAAAAGTGAAAAAGAATTTTTTGATTCATTTGAAACGTGGATTTTAAAGATTGCGGAAGACGGAGAGCATGTAAGAACGCCTATTCATTATATTATTCGAGAATTTTTCCGAGTTAGAAAACAGTATTTAACGTATTTAAATCAATTTGTAGAAGAGTACGAGCAAGATATTACGCAAGAAGAACTAGACGAATGGAACGAATTGATTGTACGCGTGTTTGATATCACCGTTTATAAATTTATAGAAGAGCACCATCAGCATTCAAAGAGGTTGCTTGAAGCACACAAAGAGCTGATCAATGAGCTGAGCTCGCCAGTTATTCCATTAAGCGATCATATTGCGATTCTTCCGCTTGTTGGGGATATCGACACAGCAAGAGCTCGCCGAATTTTAGAAAATACGTTAACTCGCTGCGCTGAACAGCAAGTGAATCACCTTTATATTGATATTTCAGGAGTAGTTATTGTTGATACGATGGTTGCTCATCAGATTTTCCAGCTGATTGATGCATTAAAATTAATAGGTGTAGAATCAACTATCTCTGGGGTACGTCCTGAAATTGCGATTACCGCTTCTCATTTAGGTTTATCGTTTGAAAATATATCAACAAAATCAACCCTTGCTAACGCGATGGCTTCACGTATGAGGAAATAAAGCAAACAAGAATTACTTTTAATTCTTGTTTTTTTTATTTCAATTCATACTTGACATATAGGTTAAAGAGGTATTATGATTTTACTAATTTAATAATTAAAAAGAGTCGTATTACATACGCTACTATAAAAATGCATCTCTATAATTAGCGGACAAAAATTAAATAAACAATATGAAAACGCTTTATATAGAATACGAGAATATTTAGGAGGAAATAGAAATGAACATCTTATGGTTTTTCCCTACAGCAGGCGACGGACATTATCTAGGCACAACCGAAGGAAGTAGAACAAGCGACATTCACTACTTAAAGCAAATCGCATATGGACTGGATTATCTAGGATATGACGGCGCTTTGTTGCCCACTGGTTCAAATTGTGAAGATTCATGGGTGATTGCATCGGCACTTGCTTCCGTTACGAATCGACTGAAGTTTTTAATTGCACTTCGCCCGGGTGTAATGTCTCCAACACTTTCAGCACGGATGGCTTCGACATTTGATCAAATGTCAAACGGCCGACTTATGTTAAATATTGTGACGGGAGGTGATCCCGTGGAGCAAGCAACGTACGGTAACTATTTAAGCCACGATAAACGCTATGAGTTAACAGATGAATTTTTAACGATTTGGCGAGATGTAATGGAAGGAAAAAAAGTGGATTATAAAGGAGAGCATGTTGATGTAACAGGCGCGTACATTCCATCGCCTCCTATCCAAAAACCGTATCCTCCGCTGTACTTTGGCGGGTCTTCTCCAGCAGGAAAAGACGTAGGAGCAAAGCATGCAGATGTATATTTGTTATGGGGAGAACCGCCTGCGGTGATTAAAACAAAAATTGATGAGATGAAAGAAAAAGCTGCAAACGAAGGCAGGGACATTCGCTTTGGTATTCGCCTGCACGTTATTGTAAGAGAATCGGAAGACGAAGCGTGGGAATCTGCAGATAAATTAATTAAACATGTTAATGATGATACGATCAAAGCGTTTCAAGATAAGTTTGCCTCATTTGACTCCACTGCCCAAAAAACACAGTCAAGTTTGCACAGCGGCACAAAAGATAGAGGTGCACTGGAGATTGCTCCGAATCTATGGGCGGGAATTGGCTTGGCACGAGAAGGTGCTGGCACTGCTCTTGTTGGAAGTCCTGAAATTGTAGCGGATCGGTTAAAAGAGTACAAAGAGCTAGGAATTGATACATTTATTTTATCAGGCTACCCGCATCTAGAAGAAGCATATACGTTTGCTGAGCTAGTATTTCCACATATCCAAAAAGAACGAAGCAAGAGATAATTCTTGCTTCGTTCTTTTTAAATCGTAAAAAAAACAAATACCCCAGTTGACTTATAGGAATTATAGGTGTATTATAAAGATAGTTCATTTAGTCAGAAAATTTGTGATAAAGGGTGAAGAAAATGGAACGTTATGACGTAATTCAAGGCGCAGAATCTTTTTATTATAAAGGCAACGACATTGGTATACTTGTTTCTCATGGATTTATGGGGACTCCTCAAAGTATGGAATATATCGGAAAAGAATTAGCTGAAAAAGGTTTTACTGTGTACGGTTTGCGACTAACGGGACACGGTACTCACTACTATGATATTGAACAAACAACGTACCAGGAATGGAAGCAAGACTTTTTAACTGGGTATCAGCGTTTGAAGCAAGAATGCCGTCATGTATTTATCTTAGGTCAGTCCATGGGAGGCACTCTTACCTTTCATACAGCAAGCCAAGGATTAGACCTTGACGGAGTTATTGCAATCAATCCGGCTATGACGTCCATTCCTTCAATGGAGCCTTATCGCTCTCGTCATACTCCTCGTTATTTAAAAGAAGAGCATCCTGATATTAAAGATCCAAACGTACATGAAATTACGTACGATAAAGTACCCGTGCGCTCTATGCGTGAGCTGCTTTCTTTAATGGACGAAACAAAAGAACGCTTATCTTATGTAACGTGCCCTGCTTTAGTACTAACATCAACAGTTGATAACGTAGTACCGCCTGAGAATTCAGCTTATATCTTAAACCATATTCAATCAGCAGAAAAAAGACAGCACATGCTTCGAAACTCTTACCATGTTGCGTCGATGGATTTTGATAAAGACACAATTGTTGCACAAACGGCACAGTTTGTACAAGCAACAGTTGCCAAAAAAAAAGTGCATGAGCGAATTTTTTAATTTTTAAATTCGCTCCGTTTCTTTTTTACTTCAAGTAAGATAAAATGAATCTTGAATGAAAACAAAGGAGTGTACATACATGATTCATTTAGAATGGAACGATCGTCCAACAATTAAACAAGTAAAATGCATACATACAGATGCAAAAAAATTCGTGGTTGAAAATGTCTTAACAGCAGGAAAAACATATGATGTGAAAAACGACACAGAAGAGTTTTATTTTGTTGTTGATAACACTGGCCAAGTCGGCGGCTTTTATAAAGAATACTTTGAAGGCTAAACAAAAAATCATCGTCTCGGCGATGATTTTTTTATTGCAATAATTACTTGGAGCTTTTCTTAATGAAAACGAATGAACATACTTTTAAAGAGAAATTCCATATATCTAATCATTTCGAAAAAATCTTTATGATAAAAATGGGAAGTAAGACCCGAATTCTTCCGTTTCTTGTTCTGATTAAAAGGGTAACTGACTATAAATACCCATGGCAACAATTATTTTACAATGTAAAATGAAAGCCACGCTTAACAGAAAAAGGAAAAGAGGAGGTCATACGATGAAAAAGCGTAATACAGCAGCTTTTACATTTTTAGCATGGACAGCTTTTATTACAGCACTATTAGCTATGTTTATAGGAATTTATACCTTAGATGCATCATTACCGGTAAAAGGTTATTATGCCGTTGGAACTTTATACTTAACAATGTCTGCTTTTGTGCTCCAAAAAACCATTCGTGATAACGAAGAAGATACGGCGCACGAACGCAAATATGACAAAGCAGAAGAAGAATTGTAGAGCTAAAAAAAGAGCATTTTTCTAGCTCCTTGAAAAACATCCCCATTTTTGGGAGATGTTTTTTTATATAAAAAAACAGGGAACTTGTCACCCCGTGTCGTATTAATAAAGAAGGAGGCGATTGAATTGACACAACTAATGATTAATAACGTAAATTTTCACGTTGATATGTTTGAAGAAAAAATGATTACTGATGCGAATACAGGTGAAGAGTTGAAAAGGCTAAACTTTTCTTTTTCGGTTGTAGGCAAAGCAGCTTATGATAAATATGATGCATTTTTTGAGGATCCGTATTTTGAAGTAACAAATATGGAGACAAAAGAAACGCTAACACTAAAAAACATTTCGCATAGCACATTTTATCAGTCACCTGAAATTACAGATCATACGAATATTGTTTTCAGGGTGAAGCTGCAGCAAGAACCTGTTAAAGCAAAAGAACAAGTGAAAAATGAACAGCCAACAGAGAGCACGGTAAACGAAATGCTTTTATCTAGAATAAAGTTTAAGGCTCTTGTCGAAATACTTGAAGAAAAAGGACTTCTAACAGAGAATGAATTGTATACTAAAATTGAAGAAGTAGCAGAACGAGATTTTGATATTCTGCGAGATGAATTAAGTCATTCCAAAAAAGAGGTAAAATCGTAAAAATACCCCGCTCTGCAGGGGGATTTTTTATTTATATCCATTAATGTATAACCCTTTTGATAAATTGTTCATATATTACATCACGATGAAAATAAAAAGGGTGAGGATAATGCCGATTGTTATTAATCATGTAGTGATTCCAAATGTTACAGGAGGAGTCGTTACGTTTGGCGATACGTACTATGTTTCTCCAAAAAGTAACAGTAAAACTGCACAAGGTTCAGGGTCTTCAAATACAGGAATTTGTGTAAATACAAATTCAGGACTTTCTAATACAAATACGCTCGATCCCGATGGTTCTGATCAAAGCGGCTTCGGAAACGGCTAAGGAAAGAGATGTTTTACTCTTCTTTCTACACGCCTTTTCAGTATTCGTTCTATCCGTATTTTATGCCTTCGTTTGCACGTCCAATTGGATTTGTCGTTTCACCTGATGGAGCGATGGACAACTGGTGAGGCAAAAAACCTTCTTGGTGGGGGAAAATCACGCCTTCAGCAGGCGTTTTTCCTCCCATTACCCAGTATTATACGGGCAGTTTAGTTCCTTATAGTTTAAGGAGCTATTATTAATATAAAAAAGAAGTTCAGATTAAGCCACATTGTTAGCGTCTATTTCCTGAAAATAGGCGTTTTTTTCCGTTTTACTTGATTCAAAGTTATTTTTGCTGAATAATAAGGAAAAGAGAAATTTTAGAAGTAAGCTGTAAGTAAGGAGATGTTCTATCATGACAGATAAATGGAGAGTTCATAAAATAAAAAGTGATTGTGAACCTTGGCTGTTTTTAGAAGGCTGGGAAAAAGATATTATTGAAACCATTGAATTTGAAAAAAAAGAAGAAGCGCTTCGCTACTACGCGATGATGATTTATGAATTTCATCAAAAATACGCAAGCGTGCGAAGTGATGAACTAGCGCTCTTTAGCTTTTGGAACGAAGGCGAAAAGGAATTTTGCGAGGCCTGTGATGATGATCTTCAAATCTTCCACGGTGTTTTATTTGCTAAAAACGATGAAGTCTATTCATTAGAAGAAGATGAAGAAGGATTAAAAATGCTTCGTACTAAATAAAAACGTCCTGCGGGGCGTTTTTTTTATATAAAAAATGAACGATTTCAATCGCTCAAGCGTCATATAGGTGATGAAACAAAAAGGAGGGGTGACCGCTTTGGAACAAGATGATTTCATCCTTGTCCAAAAAGCATTACAAGGTGATGATGATGCCTTTTCATTATTATTTCAGCGCTATCATTCATTTTTATATAAATACCTTTTAAAGCTGACATTAGATGAGGACTTATGCAGTGAATTGTGTCAGGAAGCAATGATGAAGTGTTACGTGAATCTTTCTTCATACAAAAATGAAGCAAAGTTTTCGACTTGGATGATATCCATTGCTTCAAGACTGTACATGGATTATTTGCGTAAGCAAAAACGTGAAAAAAGCAGCCTCCAGCGAATAAAGCAGTCTTTATCGCACCAGCTTCAATGGAAAGCTAAATACAAAGGAGTGGAGTGGAGCGAGATGTTTTCCGATTTTAATGAACTCGATTCGCGCTTTCGAATTCCTGTCTTGCTTCGACATTATTACGGATATACATACGATGAGATTGCCCATATGCTGAATATGCGAGCAGGAACGGTCAAATCAAGAGTAAATAAAGGAGTAAACATACTGAGAAAGGAGTGGAAAGAATGAGAGAAGAAAATGACAATCAGTCCTTACATTCTTTAGAAAAAGATTGGGAGCAGCTAGAGAGTTTAGCAAGTCATGAACGTATTTCTCTTCATGTCATTCAAGAACAGCTTCTCATCCAAAAACAAAAGCAGAAAAAAGCTTTCCGGAAAGAGTTATGCTTATTTACATTAACAGCACTTGTTATTTTAACGGTAATGGCAACTGCTATTTTACAAATACCTGCCTTATTTATCGCCATTGAAGTGATTGGGATCATTGTTGCTCCTATTTCTTTTATCGTTTTTCACTATAAACGAAAAAAGGAGATGTTTTTATAATGAATGAAAAATGGATTCTTGTGCTGTTTATTTCACCATTTCTCCTTCTTCAAAGCTTTCTACTTTTTATCAATGCAAAAAAACGCGGCGCTCATCCATGGTTTTGGGGAATATGGGGACTGATTCAAATTCCAATGCCAACGCTGTTTTATTGGTTTTTTATTATTTGGCTGCCAGCACGAAGAAAAAGGGGGATGTAAATGAAGGACATTAACTGGTTGTTAATTGCTCCAATTCTATTCTTACAATTGCTTTTAATGATTCCAGCATTGATAAGCTGCATAAAGCAAGAAGAGACAAACGGGCCAAAATGGTTATGGGGACTCATCATTTTATGTGTAAGTACAGTTGGCCCGGTTTTATATTTTGTTTTAGGACGTAAAAAACAGTGAGGTGGAGCTAAGATGTTTATGCAAGTAGAAAGATTGACAAAAGCGTATCGTAATATAACTGTTGTGAATAACCTTTCATTTAATCTCGACAAAGGAAAATGTGCAGCGTTGTTAGGCCCTAATGGTGCAGGTAAGACGACTACTTTGCATATGATTGCAGGTCTTACTGCACCTAATAAAGGGAAAATTTCTTTTGAAGATAAACAGCATCAAGACGTACGATCATTTATTGGCTTTCTGCCACAGCATCCTACGTTTTTTAATTGGATGACGCCTCAGCAGTATTTAACTTTTTTAGGTCTTTTATCTAACATTTCAAAAACTGTGCTTTCCCACCGAATAGATGAAGTACTTGAAACTGTAGGTTTAAAAGGAAAGGAAAAGCAGAAAATTGCTGGCTTTTCTGGAGGAATGAAACAACGTTTAGGCTTGGCGCAAGCCTTGTTACATAAACCTGAACTGCTAATTCTAGATGAACCGGTTTCGGCTTTGGATCCTGAAGGCAGAAAAGATGTCCTAATGATTATCGAAACATTAAAAAAAGATACGACCATCCTTTTTTCAACTCACATTTTGCATGATGCAGAACAAATATGCGATAACATTATTATGATTAAAAACGGACGTATGAAATGGAATGGAACAAAGAGTTCGCTGCGCCAAGAGTTTACGGCTCCTGCTTTTATGATTGAAACAGAAGAAAGGCTCCCTGGATCACTTAGCAGTCTGCCAAGTGAACAGGTGCTGTTTCATTCTCCTTATAAAGCCACTGTAAGTGTAAAAGATACATCTCAGCAGCAGCAACTGCTTCAACTGCTTGTTGATCAACAAGCAAACCTTGTTTTATTTGAACGAAAACAGCATTCTCTCGAAGATGTGTATCTAGAGGTGATGAACAAATGAACATATTTGGAGTCTTATTTAAAAAGGAACTGCATGAATTATTTGCGAACGGCAAAGGAATATGGCTGCCAATCTCTCTAATTTTACTAGGCATCACACAGCCTTTAATGAATTATTATATGCCACAAATCATTAACATGGCAGGGAATTTACCAAAAGGAGCAATTATTCAACTTCCTACGCCCACCGGTCAAGAAGTAATGCAAGGTGTCCTTTCACAATATAGCACAATAGGAACTTTACTGATTGTACTAGCAAGCATGAATATGATTTCAAATGAACGACAAAATCATGCGGCTGTACTTGTTATGATGAGACCGGTGAGCGTCATTCAATACATTATGAGTAAATGGGCTGCGCAAATCGTACTGGTTATTGGCTCAATGTTTATAAGCTATATAGCAGCGTGGTATTATACAAATCTTTTATTTTCACATGTGGATTGGACTCATATGATAGTTAGCTTTCTTTTATACAGCCTGTGGCTAATTTTTATTCTGTCCGTTTTAGTGACAGCCGGAACATTTCTTTTACAAAGCGGAGGAATTGCTGGAGTAAGCATTTTGATCATTGCGTTACTTTCATTTTTGAGTACTTTGTTTACGAATCAATTAAAGTGGAGTCCTGCAGCGCTGGCACAATACGCCGCTCGTCTGCTTGAACAATTGCACTGGTCACAAAGTGTCACCTATACCGTAGTTGTTACGTTAATGAGCAGTTTTTTTCTTTTAATCGCTGCTGTTCATAGATACAAAAAAGTGGAATATGTATAAAAAGACTTCTTTAACGAAGTCTTTTTTCTAAGGGATTAATTTGCAAATCCATGCAATATAAAGAGCAGCAGGTACTAAGAGAATTTGGGCACATACTGTCCCGCACAAACGAGAGATGACGAGTGTACCAACCATTTTATTCATAGATTGCTTAGTGGATTCACCTTTCATTACCTTTTCAGTTAAAATGGCTACTTGCGGATCTACAAACACAGCAAGGGTAATCATCGCTAGTCCGTTAATAAGACCAGAAGACATCAAAATTGATTTAGAAAGAGTAGGCTCGAGCGTAGAAGCATAAAGAGTGGAAAGAACACCTACTGTATAAATGGTCGTAGCCATTAAATTTAAAAGAAGCAACCGCTTGGGCACTCCGCCTATTCGCAGCTGAGACAGCATAATCCACCTAGGACGCTTCACGTGTTTTTTTGCTTTTTCCAGCGTATGTATGGAAGTAATGTTTTTCATCATTTTGGGTACAGATCCCGCTACTTCTAAATGTGAAATCATTCGGGAGAAAATTGATACAAAGCTAGGAATTAAAAGAGCACCTGCGATTGTACCAATAGAAGCCGCGAGCAAGATAGTTTGAAGCTGATGAAGCAGAACGGGCAAATCTTCTTTAGACTGGACCGCATCTCCTAATTTGCCGGTCAGCGGAGCTTGCACCATATTAGCTGTTCTTGACACAATGACAATAATATTAAAAAGAGATAAAGCCACGACTAGTTTTCCAGTTTTTAAGCCCGCAAGTCTCACAGAGTAGGCTAGTGTTTCAATCATATGGATAATGCCTACAAACACACAAATAATCAGTAATTTTTCCATCATAATAAGCAAGTTCCTTTCTTTGGTACACGCACTTCCTTATTATGTATAATTTTGGTTCATTTGTAAATAAAAAGCCGCTTGCTACCAAAAGTAGCGAGCGGCTTTTTATTATCGATGCTGGTTAATATCACGCAGTATATCTTTGCTAGCCTGATAATCTTTTTCTCGTTCTTTTTCCACCTGTAGACGTTTGTCTAGTTTACGGCTATATTCAGCATACCCCACGCCGTGAGAAAGCTGCATGGCCTTTTCCATTTCTGACGTGTACGTTAGGTGAAGTGCGATAATGAATCAATCCTTTCAGCATTTTTCACTTGTGGCACATGTATTGCTGCTCAAGTGTTTGGATGTTTATGATTCTTGAAGTCTTTCTAGAAATCGTTTTCCCTGTCGCTCTGGATCTAAACATCAAATAATTAAAATTTCATAACATTCCAGGTAAAAGCCTTTTTTTCTTGCGTAGTATCCCATATAATAGCAGGAACAACGTTTTTAAAGGAGTTATATATGAACAGTACAAAACGAGTATGGTTTGATTTACTTTTTTATATCGCTATTCCTTACCTAATATGGAACCAAGGAAAAGACATTATTGGTGATTACTATGCCATTTTGCTTTCAACAGCACCAGCATTTGTGTATACCATTTATACATTTATTAAAGATCGCCAGTTTAACGTAACAGGATTGTTTATTGTCATTACGCTGCTGGCACGTACCATTATTGATTTAATTTCAGGGAACGCAGCAACGATGTTAAACAATCAAGTATACTTTATGATTGGACTGGCTGTAGTTGTCCTTTTTACCATTGTGATAAAAAAGCCAATTGGTTTGTACTTTTTTGTAGATACGGCTTACTTAATGGGCTATAAGCGAGAAGACTCTCTAAAACTCTTCCACCAGCCTGATTTATTCAAAATGATGAACTGGCTTACAGTACTGTTCGCAGGCCGCTATGTATTTTTAGCAATTGTAAAATACGTATTGATTCAAAAGTACGGAGTAGAAGGGTACGGGAACATGATTGTATTCCGTCAGGCTGTTACGTGGGCATTCTCCATTTTAATTGCCGTCTACACGTATTTTATCTATAAAAAAATTCAAGATAAAACAGGGATGGATAATCCAATGAATCCAAATGTAAATGAATAAAAAAGAAGCGTGCGTTTAACTAACGTACGCTTTTTTGTTACAAAACAGTGAACAGTGCTCCAAACACTAACATCTCATTTAAAATTAATAGTAAAATAACGCTATTAAAAACGGGATGAAAGTAGGTCAAGAAATGAAACTATTATTAGCATGTCAAAAGCAGCCTTATCTGATTTTAGAAATGATTATGGTGTTTTTCACTTTAATTTTTGCTGTACTGTCGTTCTTCGATTACCGTCAGCTGTTTTTTCTTGTGTTTACCCTTGGAATTGTATTTGCTATTCGAGCGTTTGAAATGCAAGAAGGTGAGAAAAAGACTCAAGGAAACATCTGGCTGCTTGTCGGCGTTGTAATGATTTTGCTAGATATAGTTTTATTTGTTGTATATGCCATTAATCGATCTTAACTAAAAGAAAAAAAGCTTCCGTTCAGAGGGGTACCTCTAGATACGGAAGCTTTTTTTGATTAAGGAATCATCCACGATAATACATTAGATTGTAAAAATGTTAATACGCAGACAATCAGCAGTAAAAATAAGCTGTGCTTCACCGTGAAACGAAGCAAATCAGACTCTTTTCCAGCCAACCCGACCGCAGCACAGGCAACGGCGATGGACTGCGGTGAAATCATTTTACCGGTTACTCCACCAGAAGAGTTTGCTGCAAGCGCAAGAAGCGGATCCATTCCAATAGACGTAGCCGTGATTTTTTGCAAGTTGCCGAACAATAAGTTGGCTGATGTATCTGATCCTGTAATAAAAACACCAAGCCAGCCGAGTACAGGAGAGAAAAAGGGAAATAACGCGCCTGTTTTAGCTAACAGCAGTCCTAAGGTTGTACTCATTCCAGACGCATTTGTCACGTAAGCAAATGCCACAACAGACATAATGGTAAGCAGCGGCAACGCTAATTCTTTGCACGTCTCGTTAAACGTAATGAACCAGTCTTTCCAAGAGATGTTGACGATAAATTTTGTGACAACAGCAGACAACAGGATAGCTGTGCCGGCAGCGCCCAGTAATTCTAACTTATACACTGCCGCAATCGGTTCTCCATTTCCATTTAAAATTAAATTATTTAACCAAGGTACTTCTGGCATAAACGTTAAATAATGTCCGATGGAATTGATAGCGCTCAAAAAAGCGTTAGCTCCTTCATAATGTCCTGTCAAAGCGTTTTTAATTTGAGGAATTCCCCATATAGAAATAAAGATCGTTAAAATTAAAAAAGGTGACCACGCCTTTGCAATTTGAGCCCCCGTGAATGCGGGGTGATCTTGAGTTTCTCTTGGCTCAGCTGAAGCGGAAGCTACTTCATGTGCTGCTTTTTCAGATTGAAAGCGAAACGTTGTTTTCGGTTTCCAGAATTTTAAGAAAATAGCGAGTGCAAAAAGTGAAACGAGTGCCGATAAAATATCGGGAAGTTCAGGTCCTAAAAAGTTAGAGCTGACAAACTGGGTAAGGGCAAAAGAGACGCCGGATACTAGAATAGCAGGGAGTACTTCTACTGTTTTCTTAAATCCTGCCATTACAAAAACCAAATACAGCGGAATAAATACAGAAATAAAAGGAAGCTGGCGGCCTACCATTTTAGAGATTTCCATTGCCGCTACTCCAGTAGGACCTTCCATAGCCGTGATAGGAATACCGATTGCACCAAAAGCAACGGGTGCTGTGTTTGCTAATAAACATAAGCCAGCAGCATACAGCGGATTAAAACCTAAACCTACCAGCAGAGCTGCTGAGATAGCAACAGGTGCACCGAAACCAGCGGCCCCTTCAAGAAAAGCCCCAAACGAAAAAGCAACCAATAAAGCTTGAAGTCTGCGATCTTCTGTAATAGATACGACAGAGGTACGAATAATATCAAACTGACCGGTTTTTACGGTTAGTTTGTAAAGAAAAACGGACGTAATGATAATCCATCCAATCGGCAGTATACCGTATACGGCTCCTTGACTGGCTGACATAAAAGCCATGCTAGCCGGCATTTTATAAGCAAATATTGCAACGGCAAGTGCGACCAGTAAAGTTGTAACTCCAGCCATATAACCTTTCATTCGTTTAATAGCCAGAGCCCAAAAGAAGTAAAGAATAGGAATCAAAGCGATTAATGAAGACCAAATGACGCTGTTTCCTACAGGAGTGAACTGCTGTGTCCATGTCATAACTAACACCTCATTTTCAAATTAGTGAACGATAACTTTAGTAAAACGAAACCATTAAAACTACGATGATAAGGTCATCTGATGACTTATGTAAAAATGAATTCGCTTACATTATATTCTAATCCTTTTAGGATAGGCAAGTACTAAAAGAAACTTTTTTTCAAAAGAACGGACATTTTTTTGGTGATAAGAAGAAAATACTGGTTGAAAATCCCAAGAATAGGTGATTTAATGATTGTAAGCGCTTAAAATATATCTTTTCATCTATTCTACTAATTATCCTTCTTATTAATCTACTACTTTTAGTCGTATTATATATGGCACTTCTTTATGTTATTAGTGAAACGTTGTTTGCTATTACAAAACGAGAGGAGTCAATTTATTGAGTACGTTGAAGCTTCCAAGTCATTTAAAATCCATTTTATCTTATCCTTCCACACTTGAAGAACAGCATATGAATCACTTCCTTGGAAATAACGGGTCCCTGCATATTAAGCCAACTTCAGAACAAGAAATAGCAGCCGTTTTAAAGTATGCGACGGAACACGGAAAAAAAGTCTTCATTGAAGGGAACGGTACAAAAAAAGGGTTTGGGGGACTTATAGATACAGCAGACCTTTTGCTTTCGCTGACTGAATACAGCGGAATTGTTGAACATACAGTAGGTGATATGACGGTTACTGTAAAAGCTGGTACGCCGTTTGGAGAGCTCCAAACGTATTTAAAAACGCACAATCAGCAAGTTTCACTTGACCCAGCTCTAGGAGACTACGCTACAATCGGCGGAGTTATTGCAGCGAATGAAAGTGGTCCAAAGCGCTTGTCTTATGGATCGGCTCGAGATGCAGTAATCGGTATGAGAGTCGTATATTCAGATGGAACCATTGTTCGTTCAGGGGGAAAAGTCGTCAAGAACGTGGCTGGCTATGATATGAATAAGCTGTTTATTGGTTCAATGGGAACACTCGGCGTTATATCGGAAATAACGTTAAAGCTGCGTCCGCTGCCCAAGTATCAAAGCATTGTCTTTATTTCTTTTTCAACAGGCAATATCGAAGAAATTCATGCGTTTGTTAGCAAAGTCTTAGATTCCATGATAGAGCCCGTTGCTTTGGAATTATTAAACCCTTCTCTAGCTGAAGATGTAATAGGGCAGCATCTGTTTACACTTGTAATCAGCTTTGAAGATGTGGAAAGTTCCGTTCATTATCAAGAGAATTACATCAAAAGTATTCAGCCGCCTGATACGATTTTAAAAGTGCTGCATGAAAAAGAAGCCGAAGTATTTTGGGGATTTTTTAGTAACATTAGTCCAAATGGTGCATGTTGTTCTTCCGAAGAGGAAAAGGAAGCCGCGCTAAAAATTGGCGTACCAAATATGAATGTACTCGATGTAATAAACAAAAGTACTGCATTAAAAACGTCCCGTCCAATGCTGATAAAAGCACATGGAGGAGCTGGACATGGTCTTTGTTCGGTCTACATAAAAGGCTCAGAAGATGCCATTCTTTCCGTTATTACTTCATTTACTGAAACTGCCAAAACGTACGGAGGATATGTGGTCGTTAACCATTTGCCTTTTATACTGCGCCAAAAAGTAAATGTATGGGGAGAAGAACCTTCTCATTTTCCGTTACTAGCAGGAATTAAAGCAAAGATGGACGCTAAAAACGTGCTTAACTATAAACGATTTATAGGAGGAATCTAAGTGAATTCAGCGAAAGCGGATATCAAAGATGCTCCATGTCAAAGCGTTAGCAATTATTTGTGGAAAGACGCGCCAGACGAAAAAAAATGGGCGGATTGTGTACACTGCGGAATGTGCTTGGAGTCTTGTCCTACTTATGAAATAACGGGGCAAGAACAGCATTCACCAAGAGGACGCGTGCATCTTATCAAATCGGTAGCAGAAGGAAAAATAAGCGTGAATGAGCAGTTTACAGACCCTGTGTTTGCCTGTTTGGATTGCCGGGCCTGTACAACTGCTTGCCCTGCAAATGTAGACGTTGGCGGACTCATTGAAGAAGCTCGCGGCCAAATTCGCCAGGCAATGCCTTTGACGGGATGGAAAGGCATGATCAGCAAGTTTTTTCTAAAAGAACTTTTTCCTCACTCTCATCGCTTAGAAGCTGCAGGAAGCTTATTGAAGCTGTACCAAAAAAGCGGAATGCAAAAAATGATGCGCACAACAGGCATGTTAAATATGATGCCGAGACATCTAGCGGAAATGGAAGATGTAATGCCTAAAATTACCTGTTCTGTGCGAAAAAAATATAAAAAGAAACGCGTTCTAAAAGCAAAAGCCGAAAGAAAAGCAGAAGTTGCTTTTTTAACTGGCTGCATCATGGACGTCATGTTCAGTGATATTAATGAAGCGACTCTTAATGTATTACGAAGAAATGGAAACGACGTCGTTATTCCTCCATCTCAAACGTGCTGTGGTGCTTTGCACGTTCATGCAGGAGACCGAGACATGGGAAGACAGCTTGCAAAAAAAAATATAGAGGCGTTTCAGCATGCGGACACTGTTATTGTAAACGCTGCAGGATGCGGCTGCATGTTGAAAGAGTATCCTGAACTATTTAGAGAAGAAGAGCAAGAGTGGCTTGAAAAAGCTGAAGTCTTTGCTGAAAAAGTCCAGGATATTTCAAAATACCTTCACGATACGGGATATCGAGCCCCGCAGACAAAGCTGCATAAGCGTATTACGTATCACGACGCTTGCCATTTAGCTCATGGTCAAGGAGTTAGAGAAGAACCAAGAGATATTTTGCTTTCTATTCCGGGAGTGGAAATGGTTCATATGGCTAATGCAGACCGATGCTGTGGAAGTGCAGGAATTTATAATTTAACAAATCCTGATATGGCGGGAGCTGTGCTTCAAAGTAAAATGGAACATGTGCCTCATGACGTAGAAATGATTTCAATGGGAAACCCGGGATGCATGCTGCAGATGGCAGTAGGAGTGAAAAAATATGGACGAAGTCAGCAAATTGTTCACACGGTACAGCTTTTGGAGTGGGCCTATCAAAAAGAAGAGGAGGAAGCACATCGTGTTGAAGGAAAATAGAATAAAAGATCTTCACGTAAAAAATCTTTCTCAACTAGTAGATGCTCATTCTATTTTGCATCATAAAGAAGATTTGCTTGCGTACGACTGCGATGGATTTACCATTCATAGACATTTGCCTAAAGCGGTGTTATTTCCTCAAAATACGAAAGAAGTTTCTAGCATTGTTAAATACTGCAATGAACATGATTTGCCTTTTCTCGCAAGAGGAGCAGGGACAGGACTGAGCGGGGGAGCGATTCCTCTTAATAACGAAGTGGTTATTAGTTTAGTGAAAATGAAGCGCCTTCTTAGCGTCGACTATGAAAACAGGCGTGCCGTTGTAGAGCCGGGATTTATTAATCTTAAATTAACCAATTCAATCTCTGAAAAAGGATATTATTATGCACCGGATCCTTCGAGTCAATATTGCTGCACCATTGGTGGAAATGTAGCGGAAAACGCAGGAGGGGCACACTGTCTTAAATATGGAGTAACTACCAACCATATTTTAGGGCTAGAGGTGGTGCTTCCAAATGGAGATGTGATTAAGCTTGGCAAGCAAGGTATTCCAGATGAACCGGGATATGATTTATTAGGGCTTTTAACAGGATCAGAAGGGACGTTAGGAATCGTTACAAAAATTACGGTACGCATTTTGAAAAACCCCGAAGCAAAACAAACGGTTCTTGCCTATTTCGACCGCATAGAAGACGGCAGCCAAGCGGTATCGGACATTATATCAGCCGGCATTGTACCTGCTGCGCTTGAAATGATGGATAAAACCGCCATTGAAGGAGTGGAAGCTGCTGCGTTTCCAGTCGGACACCCTAGAGATATTGAAGCTCTTTTATTAATTGAAGTAGACGGCATTTCAGCCGGTATCGAAGAGCAAATCCTTCGTATTTTACACGTATGTAAAAAACAAAACGTACGTGAAGTGAAAGTAGCTGAAAGTGAAGAAGAACGCGCGAGGTGGTGGGCAAATCGTAAAACAGGATTTGGAGCGATGGGAGCTATATCCCCTGACTATCTCGTACAAGACGGCGTTATTCCAAGAAGTAAACTGCCTCAAGTGCTGAAGCGAATTAACAAAATTAGCGAAGAATCTGGCCTTCGCATTGCCAATATTTTTCACGCCGGAGACGGGAACTTGCATCCGCTTGTATTATTTGATGCTAGAAAGTCCGGGGAAACTGAAAAAGCACTCGCCGCCGGAAGCGCATGTTTGCAAGTATGTGCAGAATCAGGAGGAACGATTACCGGCGAACATGGCGTGGGCATTGAAAAAAAAGAAGAAATGCGATTTGTTTTCAATGAAGAGGAAATTCAAGCACAAACGAATATACGAGAAGTATTTAATCCTAAAAATCTATTAAATGCAGGAAAGCTGTTTCCAAGTCCGAGCCGCTGCGCTGAAGTCAAAAAAGAAATGAAAAAAATAGAATATTTTTAGAAAATTATTGAAAATATATTCGCTCGATGATATGATTTTTTTAACAAAAATAAAACGCTGTTTCGTAATAAGAAACAGAACCGCATATGTTCGTCTTAACCATTTTTGGCAAAAAGAAATGAAAGCGTGTCCAAATTTAAAAATGTAAAAGAGTAAGAGGAGGAAACAGACGGTGACAAACTATAAACAAGTTGGAAATCTGAAAGTAGCTCCAGTTCTCTATCAATTTATCAATGAGGAAGCTCTTCCGGGCAGCGGCCTAAGTACAGAAAATTTTTGGTCTGATTTTGAAGCGTTAGTAACCGAGTTAACACCCGTAAATAAACGTTTGTTAGAAAAGCGTGATCAGCTGCAAGCTCAAATTAATGCGTGGCATCAAGAAAATCCTGACGGTGACTTTAACGAATACAAATCGTTTTTAACGAGAATTGGCTATTTAGAAGACAAGACAGAAGATTTCCTTATTGGTACAGAAGGAGTAGACAGCGAAATTGCCTATCAGGCAGGACCGCAGCTTGTTGTACCAGTAAATAACGCTCGGTATGCTATCAACGCTGCTAATGCACGTTGGGGAAGTCTCTATGATGCTCTTTACGGCACTGATGCAATCAGTGAAGAAAATGGAGCTTCGCACACGAGTTCTTATAATCCAATTCGAGGAGAGAAAGTTATCGCGTTTGCGAAGAATTTTCTTGATGAAGTTGTTCCGCTCGTTCAGTCTTCTCATGCAAAAGTGGTTCAATACAGCTTTGAAAATGGAAAGCTTGTCGCTCAATTAAACGATGGCAGTTTAACCGAATTAAAGGAAGAAGAGAAATTTGTAGGGTATCAAGGAGAAGAAGAAAACCCTGATGCTCTTTTATTCAAAAACAACGGCCTGCATTTTGAAGTTCAAATTGATCGTACGGATTCGATTGGTAAAACAGACGATGCGGGTGTAAAAGATATTTTAATGGAAGCAGCTCTCACGACGATTATGGACTGTGAAGATTCAGTAGCGGCAGTAGACGCAGAAGATAAAGTAGATGTTTACCGCAACTGGCTAGGATTAATGAAAGGTGATTTGACGTCTACTTTTAAAAAAGGAAGTCAAAACATGACACGGCGTTTAAATCCAGACCGTACCTATATTTCTCCGGACAAGAAAAAGATTTCACTGTCTGGCCGTTCGCTTATGTTTGTTCGAAACGTTGGACATTTGATGACAAACAGCGCTGTTTTAGATCGAAATGGCAACGAAATCTATGAAGGTATTTTAGACAGCGTGATTACTAGTTTAATTGCCAAACACACCTTGCTTAAAAACGGTACGTATCAAAATTCTAAAAAGAGCTCTATCTATATCGTTAAACCGAAAATGCACGGCTCCAAAGAAGTAGCTTTTGCCAACACGTTATTTAATTCAATTGAAGATATGCTAGGGCTTGAGCGTCATACAATTAAAATCGGCGTAATGGATGAAGAGCGCCGCACAACGCTTAATCTAAAAGCGTGCATCAAAGAAGTAAAAGACCGAGTGGCGTTTATTAATACTGGATTCTTGGATCGAACAGGTGATGAAATTCACACTTCTATGGAAGCAGGCGCTGTTATCCGTAAAAATGATATGAAAACGTCTAAATGGCTTCAAGGCTACGAGCAGTCTAATGTAAATGTAGGTTTAGCAAGCGGGTTTCAGGGCCGCGCTCAAATCGGAAAAGGCATGTGGGCAATGCCGGATATGATGGCCGAAATGCTTAAGCAAAAAGTGGGGCATTTAAAAGCAGGAGCGAATACGGCATGGGTACCTTCACCAACTGCAGCGACGCTCCATGCTCTTCACTACCATCAAATTGATGTAAGAGATGTTCAAAATGAATTGCTTACTCAGTCTACCGATCTACGAGATGATATTTTGCAAATTCCTGTGGCAGAAAAACCAAATTGGAGCAAAGATGAAATCCAGCAGGAGCTAGACAACAACGCTCAAGGAATACTTGGCTATGTAGTAAGATGGGTTGACCAAGGAGTAGGGTGCTCAAAAGTACCGGATATTAATAACGTCGGGCTAATGGAAGACCGGGCAACGCTTCGTATTTCCAGTCAGCACGTAGCCAACTGGCTTCATCATGGAATTTGTACAAAAGAACAAGTAACGGAAACGCTAAAGCGAATGGCAAAAGTAGTGGATCAACAAAATGAAAATGATCCTCTGTATCAGCCAATGTCATCGAACTACAGCACATCCATTGCTTTTCAGGCAGCCTGCGATTTAGTATTTCAAGGCTATGATCAGCCAAACGGCTATACGGAGCCCATTTTACACCGCCGCCGTATCGAAGCAAAGGCAAAAGCAGCTATAAAACAGTAAAAAAAACGGCCTGTCAGCATAGAGATGGCAGGCTGTACTTACATCTTAAGAACCTGACTACCTACGATCCTTATTAAAACAAAGCAAATGGGAAAAGGAGTTATGTCATGAAATTTGTAAGGTTCGCTGTACAAGATAGCCGTCATACAGGTGTACTAAAAGAGGATGCGATCAGCGTTATTGAAGGAAATATATTTGAGAAATGGAACTATACAGGACAGACTTTTTCAGTAAATGAAGTAAAGCTTTTGGCTCCTTTAGAGCCGAACCAAATTATTGGAATAGGCGCAAATTATGCAGCCGCAAAAGCGGAGCTTCCAAAAGAAATGCCTTCTATTCCAGTCTTCTTTTTTAAGCCCACATCTTCTGTGATTGGTCCAAACGAAGACATTGTTATTCCAGCTGCTATTAAGCACGTTAAGTTTGAATCCGAGCTTGCGGTTGTTGTTGGAAAAGAAGCAAAGAACATCGCAAAAGAAGACGTACTGGATTATATATTTGGGTATACAATTGGAAACGATGTAACGGCTCCGGATTATTTTCATGAAGACGGGCACTGGACCATTGGAAAATCCTTTGATTCGTTTACGCCTCTTGGACCCGTAATCGAAACAGAGCTTGATTTTAAGTCAATTCACGTAAAAGCGTTTTTAAATGGCGTTGAAAAACAAAACAGCTCGACAGATTTAATGATTATTTCTGTTGGAGAAATGATCGCTTACCTATCTACTGTTATGACCCTTAAGCCGGGAGATGTGGTTTTAACAGGAAGTCCGGTCGGCGCGGAACTGGTGAGCGCAAACGATGTTATTGAATGCACCATCCGAGAAATTGGAACTCTCCAAAATCTATTTGTTGCAGAGAAAGAACGTGTAAACGTATAAGAGTGATAAAAAAAATGCCCGGCAGCAAAATGACACATAGAGGAGAGAGGAAAAATGGAGAGAGAAAATATGGTTAAGTCTGTAAGCCGGGCATTGGATATTGTCACAATTGTCAGCATGGAAAGAGAAGGGGTAGGAGTCACAGAAATTGCAAAGCAAATGGACATTAATAAAAGCTCCGTATACCGTATTCTAACTACTCTTGCTCAGTATGGGTATATTGAACAAGATCAAGAAAGCGGGCGGTACAAGCTTGGGTATAAGTTTTTAGAAGTAAGTTCAAAGCTTTTAGATTCTATTGATTTACGGACAGAAGCAAAGCCATTTTTGCAAGAACTTGAAAGTGAAACAAATGAAGTTATTCATCTTGTTGTCTACGATCAAGGTGAAGTAGTGTATATTGAAAAATTAGAAGGAAATCAGACGCTGCGTATGCATTCAAAAGTGGGGAAAAGAGCACCAATGCATTGTACCTCCGTTGGTAAAGCTATCCTAGCTTTTTTACCGCTTAACACGGTAACAAGCATTCTTGAAAGAAAAGGCTTACCAGCTCATACCGATCACACCATTACAGATGAAGAAAGCTTTCTTCGAGAACTTTCAGAAGTGAAACAAAAGGGATATGCGCTGGATTTAGAAGAAAATGAATACGGCATTACCTGCATTGCAGCGCCTATTTTTGATCACCTTGGTCAAGTCGTTGCTGCAGTCAGCATTTCTGGTGCTACGATGCGTATGACAAATGAGCGCTTAACATATCTTCAAGAACGCATGGTTGATATAGGCAAGAACATTTCGGAGCGGCTCGGCTACAAAACTGAATCTGTAAAAGACAAAAGTTTGTTCTGAGTCTTAGAGAACAAACTTTTGCTATATAATAATCTGTAAAATAACGTAATTATGTTATGTAAACTATAAGCAAGGATTTTTAATTGGCGTTTTATTCATGATACAATGAAGTTGTTAGAATATATACGTAAAGGAGATAAATTATGGAACAGTTTGAGCGCAATATTGAAAAGTACGCCGAGCTGGCTGTAAAAGTCGGTGTAAACATTCAAAAAGGGCAAGTATTAAATATTAATGCCGATATTTCTTCCGCCGATTTTGTTCGTGAAATTGCGAAAAAAGCGTACGAAGCTGGAGCAAAGTCTGTTGATGTAGACTGGCATGACGATCATTTAGTTCGTTTGAAATATGAAAAAGCGGATGAATCCGTATTTAATGAATTTCCTGCTTGGAAAGCTCAAGCAAGAGAAGAGCTTGTGAAAAACGGAGGGGCTGTTTTATCTGTAATTTCAAGCGGTCCTGACTTATTAAAAGGAGTGGACGGCAAACGTATTGCTGCGTTCCAAAAAGTAAGCGGAAAAGCAATGAAAAAATTCCGTGAAGCAATCCAATCCGATAAAATCAGCTGGTCCATTGTAGCTGTTCCTTCAAAAGACTGGGCAGCAAAAGTATTTCCTGACGTTCCAGAAGAACAGCAGCAAAAAAAACTGTGGGAAGCTATTTTTAAATCCGTGCGCGTAGACCAAGAAGATCCAGTGGCCGCATGGGAAGAGCATAATGCTTCATTACATACAAAAGTAGACATTTTAAATGAAAAGAGGTTTGCTAAGCTTCACTATAAAGCGCCAGGAACAGATTTAACAATTGAGCTTCCTGACAAACATATTTGGGTTGGGGCAGGCAGTGTGAATGAAGACGGCAACTCGTTCATGGCCAATATGCCAACAGAAGAAGTATTCACACTTCCGAAAAAAGACGGGGTAAATGGTCAAGTAACGAGCACAAAACCGCTTAGCTACGCAGGAAACTTAATTGAAAACTTCACGTTAACATTTGAAAACGGAAAAATTGTGGATGTAAAAGCAGAAGAAGGCGAAGAAACGTTAAAGCACTTAATTGAAACAGATGAAGGTGCCAAATACTTAGGCGAAGTAGCCTTAGTACCGCATCAATCGCCAATCTCTCAGTCAAACATCATTTTCTACAACACGCTGTTTGACGAAAATGCATCCAACCATTTAGCCATCGGCAGCTCGTATTCCTTCTGTTTAGAAGGTGGAAAAACGATGTCTAAAGAAGAGCTATCACAAAACGGAGCAAACGACAGCATCACCCACGTTGACTTCATGATTGGCTCAGCTGAAATGGATATTGACGGCATTAAAGCTGACGGTACAAGCGAGCCTGTGTTTAGAAAAGGAAATTGGGCGTTTTGAATTAAATAAATGACAATGATAAAAGCTTCTGCGCTACATCCGCAGAAGCTTTTATCATGACCGCAAAATCTCTGTAAAACTGAGATTTATATATCTTACACGCTATTACGCTTTAAAACAAAAAGATAGCATAACCTTCACTTTATTACTTTTAAGTTTGTACATCTGTATCAGAAGCAGGCGCAAAGTTTGTAACTTCTAATACTATAGGAGAACCAACCAAAATGGTAGAGCCAGCAGGAATTCAGGTATATATTTTCGAAAAAAGTTCGCATCTTTGAATACTATACGGTAGCCGGAGGCAGCAAGCGCATCTTTACAGATCATGATGCATTAAAAGAATACGGCACTCAGCATATATTGGATCCTGAGAGCTACTCGTACAGTAATCTATTCATAAACGGTGTGTTACAGCCTTCCTCCAATTACAGCGTCCAAAAAGGACTTCTTATCATTAACACAGAGGATATTCCTTTAGAAAAATCACCCGTGATTTTACAAATGATTAAAGTAATCTAACTTTCTACCACAAAATGCGAAGTACACATGCCTGCACATAAAAAAACAAGGTGAACGTTAGTCAGTTCCACCTTGCTGTGATTCTTCTTTTTTAACCGGAGCGTCACGCTTGAACATGTGATAGTAGGTAAACCCTAAGCATAGAGCGCCGGCGATTGAACAAAAATATTGCAAAAAACGGACGAAATCCATTGGAATGACCTCCCATTTTCAGTTTCGCTTCTAGTATGTACAGGGAAGTGAAATAATATGTGAAAAAGGGAGGTTTTCTCTTATAGTTCGTATGGTTCTTGAAGAGTAAGGTAAGGCTGCAGATCTTCAAGACCCAGACGCTTATTTAATTGTCTTTTCATTAAATCGTACTGGTAGATGAGGTGAAATTGATTTTTTTTCGGTGTTTCACAGCGAATGTAGGTTTCTTGCCCGTTCTTGTCTGTGAAATGAATGGTTAATTCACCGAAATAGCGTTGAACAGGAGCTCCGTGAAGGCCTTTTTCATTTTTGACAACCTTTGAAAATTCTGCTCGTTGAATACGGTTAAATGGAATAATAGCTACTTGATTGATAACAAGACGCTGATCGTACATGTCAATTTTAGATATGGAAATTTGATTAATTCCTTCTGCAAATTTAACATGCCCGTTTACAGAAACAAGCGGTTTGCGATCCTCAGGATCAACAGCGCCTTGAGGTCGCTTAATGACGTAGAAGCTAGCTACGCCAAGTGCTACGATACCAACCACAACAATAAGTGCAAACATCATTTTGCATTCCACCTCCTGAGTATAGATGTGTAATCTGAATTTAACAGCAAGCTGTTTCAGTTGCCATATTGCCTCAACAATGAGGGTAGAGAAAAGCAGTTCGGCAGTTCATTATAAGTATATACATACGTTCGACAATATGGTGTGATATTCCTTCTTATTATGACTTTTTTACGACAAAATGGGCAAAACTCTTTTCGAAAATGAAGCAAATCAGTTACAATTTAAGGATAAGGTACCAAATTTCTTTTCTACCTCAAAAAAGTGCAGAAAAGCGCAAAAAACTCTAGGTACTTTCTCATATTTTTACTATTTTTATAGAATTTATTCCAATTTCTAATCCTTTATCGTGTATAATCTCTTGTGTGCAGCATGATATACATAAAGGTGTAAGGAGGCACAGTTCATTGTCTTTATCAGCAAAAAAGATATTATTATTAGTTTTAGTAGTTATATGTTTAGTGTTAGTTGTGATGCAATTCATAAATCGATCAGCAGAGCCGACTTCTGAACAGGCCCAAGAAACACTGAGTAAGCTTCCTGAACAAGAAACCGTTAAAGAAAAAGCGAAAGGCGACGAGGAAGCGCACAAATATCGAGTGTATTATATTACTATTGAAAAAATCAAAAATGGTACATACAGTGGAACAACAAAAGAAGGAACGGGCATTAAATTTTCCGATAAAAATTTAAATGAACCGATTCCAAGCAATTTGAAAAAAGGGGATATCGTTAAAGCATACTTTGATCTTGAATATAGCACCAAAGGTCTAGTCAAAGTAGAAAAGGTAGACGAGATGCCCGATGATGACGAGAGCTCAAGTTAATTGAGCTCTTTTTTTGTATTTTACGAATGTGGTAAAATATTGAATATATAGACACCGTATAGGGGGAAGAACATGATAACAGCAATTATAGTAGGAGCGGTAATTCTTTTAGCTTTGATTATTAAAGGGATTGGAAAGCTAAGGGGGTTTCGCTTGTATAAAGAGGAGCTTCCAGATGAGCTCGGAATCCATGAGGGTAATGGTTTTGAAGATATTGTTTATTCACTAGAAGATTCTTTACCGAAAGCCTATGTTCAACAGGTGAAACAGCGTATGCAAGGGCGAAATACAAAAGACGATGAAGTAGAATGGACGTTTTTTGAGATGAAGCGCTACTTTTTATTAAATGCAGTCATCAAAGACGTACCGATGTTTAGTGCAAAAGTAGATGAAGTGTGGCACGAAATGATCATGTTTACAGTGGATTATGGGCGTTTTACAGACCGTTTTTTTGACCGTTTTTTGCATCACCAGCCAAATGTAGACACTACGCCATCACCACAGCCGGATAAGCGAGCATTCTTCGATTGGATGTATGCTCATTTGTTTGACATAACGGGCAACAGCCGACTGCTTTGGGGGAAATTTTTTCAGCATCCGCTTGATAAAAGTACACTTCAAGATTTTCAAAGATTGTCAGAAGATGAATTACTAGATCGCTATTTTTTAAGAAACGGCAAATGGGAAAAACAGCAGAGAGCCCTGATTCAAACGTTAAAAGAAGAAATCAATGCTGCTCGAAAAAGAAAAAAAGCAGGCGGATCAACTTATTTAAAAAAAACGGCTAAAAAAGGAAATGTATCAAACGAACTTCTTCTTCAAGGTTTTGTTTTTTATTCTCTCTACAAAGCCACCAACTTTTCAAGTCATATGAATGAGCTCCTGCTATATAAAAAAACGATGTATGGGGGAGATACAGCCTCTTACAGCGGCTATAGCTGTTCAAGTCCATGGGAAGACAATCGCCACCATCACCAACACGATGGAGGGCATCACCATCATGACAGCGGTAGCAGCTGTTCGAGTTCAAACTGCAGCAGCTCTAGCTGTTCAAGCTCCAGCTGTGGGAGTGGGTGCAGCAGCAGCTAATAAAGTAAAAAAACTCGTTTTATACGAGTTTTTTTACTTTATTAGCAACGACGACAAAATGGTTCACTGACAAGCAATGAAAAATTTGGTATAATCGTTACGTTTTTAAAAAAGGAGAGACAGTGAAAATGAATATTTTATGGGACTTTGATGGAACCATCTTTGATACCTATCCAACGATTGTAAAAGCATTCAAAGAATTACTAACAGATCAAACGATTTCAGAAGACGATATTTTAAAACAAATGAAGATATCTTCTGACATAGCAATTAAGCACTTCGATATTGAAAAATCTTTGTTTGATAAACACTTCCATGTGCTCGAACAGAAAATCAATCCTAAAGATAAGCCTGCTTTTCCTCATGTAGAAGACGTACTGAGCTTTGCGGATACAAATGTAATTGTTACGCATAAATCTAGACAGTCTACTCTTGATATTCTGGCATTTTTTAATATGGAGCACTATTTTACGGAGATTATTACAAAAGATGATGGCTATAAACGAAAGCCTGATAGCGGCGCTTATGCCTATCTTCACGATAAGTATCAGTTCGATTTAGTGATTGGAGACCGCGTGCTTGATTTAAAACCTGCCCGTGAACTGGGAATCAAAACATGTGCATTTCAAAATGACGACATTGAAGCAGATTATCACCTTACATCATACGATCAATTTTTTACAACTGTCGTAAATAAAAACTCGTGAAGCTATTCTTCACGAGTTTTTATTTGTTCAGGCTTATGTACTTCGGGAATTTCACCGAGCGTATAGTTCGCTACTTTTGTAATGTTACTATTAGCAAAAAAGTAAAACTCTCCATCAACTCCGCGAATTTTTGTCGTGCGCAATCCAATTTCTTCAACAGTTCCTTTCGTATCATTTATGGATACGTGATCTCCTACTGAGAATTGATCTTCAAATAGAATAAAAAAACCGTTTAAAATATCTTTAATCAAATTTTGTGCACCTAAGCCTGTAATAAATCCTGCTACGCTAATACCAGCTAAGAGTGCTTTCATATTAATTCCGATTGCCTCTAAAGACGTAATAAGTACAATAAAATACACTACGTACATGACAATGCTCAGACAAAGCTTTTTCAGCGTTATTTCTTTACGTTCATTGTACCTCAGCAGTTTAGTTTTAAATCTGAAATCAAAGATTTTATTAATTACACTGCGAGCAAACCTGATAACGATTTGAGCAATAATGAAAATCAAGATAATCTTTATAATTACTTCACTAATGTCAATCCACTTACCGGTATTAAATAAAGTTTTCTGTACCCACTGTATGTCTTTCATGACTAAGTCCCTTTCTTGCTTTATAAAATTTTCTCTACTGAATAGTATAATTTATTTTTAAAAATATACTACTAGAATTTATGAAGAGGCGTTTGAATTATTGTTTTATTTTATTTTAATTTATTTGTATTAGGTATACGTAATGAAAACTCCTTAATTTAGAAAAAGAAAAAATCCTCAGGTATAGATATCTTTAAAACATTTCTTTATACAAATATTAAATAAAACCTTATAACAGAGATTAGTATAGATCTTATTAACAAACATTATATACAGATATTAAAGAAAGAAAAATCCTGTAAAAACCCAATGATATCAAGGGTTAGAGAGGAAATTGCTTTTCAATAAATAACTGTGTGGAAAATAGACCTTTTTTGTGAACAGCATCCTTTAGTCAAAGGATGTTTTTTATCGTAGTAGATATGGAATCTATTTTATTTACTATGTTTTTTCTTCTATAATAGATGGATTTTAAAATCAAGGGTATGAAGATTTCTGTTAAAAGTATGGATTATTTCCACTGTGGATAAATATGGTCGTATCAAAGAGTAAATAATCTGGAAATCACCGTCAATAAAAGAATAGAGGGGATGTTTTTGTTAATAAACAGGATGATATAACAGTCATTGAATATGTTTTCTTTCTTTTGTGGATAAATATGAAGGTATTTTTTTAGCAATATTCCGTAGTTATACACAAGAAATATCATTTATTTGAACTCATTACGTTTATATAGATAGGATAATGGAATTGGATAGCTGCAAAAAAGGGTGTTTGTTTGCACTATTTGTATCAAAAAGAGAAGAGAAAGGAGAGAAAATAAAAAAAGGCATGCCAAAGAAGCCCCTTATGAAGCTGTAAGTTCGGCAGGGACTTGATCTTGAAGATTTTTTGAAAGCTCTTTTCGAATGAGCGTACGGATTTTTCCACCGTAATTTTCAACGACTTGAGCATCATGGCTGAAGAAGGCCTGTTCAATCAGAGAATAAAGGGCAGACTTTACTCGTTCAATACCATATTCAAAAGAAAGCTGAACCAAATCAGCGATGTCTTCGTTTTGGAATGAAGACATAACAATTCCGGTAGAATCTGTGCTGTGTCCAGATAATTTTACAAAAGTCTCTTCAATAGTACGTCGAATTGCCGCATCGTATTGATCTTTCTTTTCTTGTTTTGACATCTTGCCATTTTTAGCTCCGTCTTTTAAAACAAAGAAAATAGTAGATCCTTGGACAACGGTTTTAAATGCGCTCGTCTGTGTTTCAGCTATTTTTTGCATCATACCTTTGTAGTGAGTATATTTCGGCGTAAAAATTTTATAGTCATTAAAGCTAATTTTTGAAGTGTTTTCTGCAGGATTAAACTGACGCTTAATCGTATCGTTGTCATAAACCAATTCTTTGCGCAGCTCTAAGCGAAGGGCATTTACGTTTTCAATTAGAATAAGTTCTTCAAAGCGGGTATATTCTAATTCCATAAACCCAAAGCCGTGTTCTTCAAAATATTGAGGATAGGGAACAATACAAATATTGATTCCTTTGCCGCTGCGAGAATAGGAAATTAATTCTGTTTCTGCTAATACTACATTGTTGTTGCGAACTGTTCGAACGGTACAGTTCAAAGCGGCTGCAATCTCTTTTTCAGAAACATCACAAATAATACCTCTTTCATCAACGTGAAGGAAGTGATAAAAAATTAATTGTGAAATTTGAGATTTAGATAAACGGTGATGTTCTGCCACTGTTTTGATTGTAGGGTTCCCATGAGCGTCTAGGTCCATATGATCTTCAATATCTTTATATTTTTCTACGGTGCTAGACAATTGGCGAATAATTTGTTTTCCAATTTTCGCAAATTCTTTTTTTATCATGAGAATCCCTCCAATCTATTTCATATCAACAATAATTTATTAGGGTAAAATAACAAAGAATACCTTGTGAAAATTATATCAATAAGAAATAGAATCGCAAACGAACGAGTAGTACGCTAAAAACGGCAAAAGGTTCAAAGAATGCTGTCATATCAAGGGGTGTAGCGTATAGGATTTTTAGTACGCCAAAAACGGCAAAAGCAAGCAAGCACCGGTAGAACAGTGTTTGTTACGATCAGTAAAAATCAAAAAAAACTTTATGCGTTTTAGTACGTCAAAAACGGCAAAAGGCTGAGTATAGTACGCCAAAAATAGCAAAAGTGAAGAGTAGTACGCTAAAAACAGCAAAAGTTATCTCGATTCACCTAAAAAAAGGTAAAAAAATTACTTCTCTGATCGTTGTAAATAGCACAATGAGTTTTATTAGTACGTCAAAAATGGCAAAAGCTATTTTTAGTACGTAAAAAACGGCAAAAACGACATAGTAGTACGACAAAAACAGCAAAAGTTTTCGTTTGGTACGTCAAAAATGGCAAAAGCTTTATATATGCTGCGGAAAAAATAAAAAATGGGGTTTGAAAAGGCAATAACAAAGGGAAAAGCAACGTTTAGTACGCAGAAAACGGCAAAATTAGTGAAGGAGTACGTAAAAAACGGCAAAAGGTAGGATTGTTTTACGGAAAAAAGAGAATAATTAACAATTAATAAGTGATTACGAGTAAATAAAATGAATGTAGTACGTCAAAAATGGCAAAAGAATCAGAGTGGTACGTCAAAAACAGCAAAAGGTAGTAATTAGTACGCTAAAAACGGCAAAAGAAGCGAACAGGTACGTAAAAAATGGCAAAAGCTTCTGGTTAGTACGTTAAAAATGACAAAACTTCCAAACTATGAAATAAAAGTAGAGGGATATTTTGTATTTATAAGCTGAAGGTGGCAAAATATCAAATAAAAAAGGAAGGGAACAATTTACCCTTCCAATGTTTCTCTATGTTCTCCTCCAAAATAGTCTTGAATTTCATAATTTTGAAGAGGAATAAAAGAGATTTCAAATCCTTGAAGTTTTTGCTGATAACTTTGGATCAGTACTTGATTGCTAACAAACTCTGCTAGAGATTCATTAATTAATTTTAGATTGACATCAATTTTCTTTGAACGAAAACGAACTTTTGAAGCAAAATATTGATACGGGTAAAAATGGGTGTAAGACTTCTCTTGTAAATAACAATCTAATCGCTCTTTTTGAAATGCATACAGCAGTAAAGAAGACAGCGAGTTATCTTTAAACTTTTTAATAACATCACTGTAAATTTGAACAAACTGCTGATTTAAAAAGCCTTGATGCGTATCGTCGCTAAATACGATGGTTGCATATCGTCTGCCCGTTACTTCATCGGTTTCAATAACAGCTTTTTGGAAGAAGTTTATCGCAAATTTTGTATCTCTGGAATTTTTCTTCTTTGCTACACCTTCTACGTGATATCTGGCAATTTTCATAATGCGGGCTTCAACCGCTTCATAGTTTTTTACACCTTTTGAATTATAAATTTCTTTAACGATATCCGCTAAATCAAGCGTCACCGTTTTTTCTTTATAAAACATCTCGTCGCGCTGTGAAAGAGCAAACTGGATAATTTGAGAATCTTTTGGATCTAATACCATATTTCGCTTGGAAAGAACCGTTTGATTATCATTCACAGGGATAATGGTGCGAATGAAATATTCTTCATCAACTTTATAGTCATTATATAAAACGACTTCTTGGGAGTTTGTTTTAACTTCCATATTGGTTTTAAGAGAGTGACTTTCATTTGAGAAGATAGGGGCCTCTACCCACGAATTTAATCGTTTATCAATCCAGTTACTCAAATTCCCATTGTATTTTTCTAGTATGATTTCAGCAATTAAAAAAGTAAAGTCCGTGTGAAATGCTTTCTCTATTTGATAATTCATTTTTGAATCTAAATAAGGAAAATCAGTAATGTTTGTTTTTTTACTTTTAGCCCATGCTTCTACTTCTTTTAACTTTATCTTTAAAATATCTTCAGGTTTTTCCACGCCAAACAGCTTTTTTAAGTGTTCGGTATCCACTTTTTTATCCATCACTTTTTTGGCCAATTCAATGTCTTCAAAAATAGGATTAGGCTTTTCTGCTTTAATATCTTTTTTTAACGTTTGCAGCCAGTTTTTCTTATTCGATTGCCTTCTTTTGTAAGCGGGATTTCTTATTTCCTTAGGATTTATTAATTTATTCTCTAAAACAAACGTATCTTGCAATATATTTAAAATGTAGTCTTCTATAAAATCTTTTTCATTCGAAAAAAACGAATGAGAATCATATAAAAAGTCTATGCACTTTGCTTTGATATTGTCATCGATCGCATCGCTGATTTGTTTAATAAGGTAAGGAGAAAAATTGGATGGTTCGTTCATGTTGACCTCCTCTGTATGTATTTAATCTGTAACAGTCTTATTATATCTTTTTTGAACGATACTCTAAAGGCTAAAAGAAAAATTCGTTTTTGTGAATGCAGTTTTATATCAAATTAGCCTAGCCGGCTATTAGTATATAAAGGCTTATTGCAAAGATAAAATTCTTTCTTTATAGCGCTTGTACAATTTTAGATGTAAGGAGAGTATTATAGTAGTTTTATAAAAGAGAAAAGCAAAGTACATTCATTGAGTTTGAAAATGGAAAAGTTTATACTTGCCAAGTACACTCTTTTTACAAATAGGGGGAATAAATATGTTGTTAAAACCTAAAGCAATTTTTTTAGATATGGACGGCACGATATTAAATCGCTCCAACAAAGTAAGTATTCAAACAAAAGAAATCATTGACGAATTACGAAAACAGGGAATTTTTGTTTTTATTGCTACGGGAAGAGCGTTTGATGAAATAGAAGAGTTAGTTCCTGAAGGCTTTCAAGTGGATGGATTTATCACGTCAAATGGTATGGCAGGGTACGTAGGAAAAGAGTCAGTCTTTCAGCACTCGCTTTCGCTTCAATTGGTGGAAACTATTATTGAAAAAGCAAGAGCGAACAAGGTATACTACGAGCTTTTCCCGTATGGCACACCTCGCGTGACGCTAAAACAAGATCAGTCCTATGTGGAAAATGAAATTAGAGAGCCAAAGCCAGACAGTGTGGAAATTAACGAATGGCTTTCTCGTAAACAAGCGATTAAAGAAGAAATTGACTGGAAAGATTCTGTAGAGGGAAGTGAATTTTCAAAGTTCTATTTCTTTGCAAGAACGCACGAGCATATCGATAAATGGAAAGAGGAACTTGAAGAACTTAAAAAAGAAATCGACTTTACAACTTCTACTTCATCTAAACACAATGTTGAAGTGATGGTGGCAAACGTAAATAAAGCAACGGGAATTCAGCAAATGCTAAAACATTTTAATTTGCCCGAGCAAGACATTCTAGCAATTGGCGACAGCAATAATGATTTACCAATGTTTCAGTTTGCCAGCTATGCCGTAGCGATGAAAAATGCGCCGGATCATATTAAAGAAATTGTCGATGACGTAACGGAATTTAACTGTGACGAAAACGGCGTATCTCATTATCTTTCTAAATTTTTATTGCAAAAATCTACTAGAAGTAATCCCGTTTTATAAAAATTAATCTATTTCATGACAATGCATTATAACCAACTATTCAAAACATCGTCTTTTAGGCGGTGTTTTTAGTATACATAAGGTGGAAAGTAAACCGTTCATTATTTTTAGTTATAGCACTCTTAGCTAAAAAGAATAGATAAGAATAAATCTTCTATAACTTAAAAATCATGCTATAAACAACATAACTATATAACTATCCTCGTACCTATCGCTGCAAAACGCCTCTCAGCCCTGATGAGTGCCACCATGCCAAAGCATAAAACATTTTAACATCTAAACTTTTTCTTTCTTCAAACTTTTTATAAAATGCGGAGAAAAGGGATTGTATCTCCGTATATTTAATGCTAATATAACATTTAATGAAAATAGTATAACATATTTAGTTTTATTTTATAATTAGTATGACATAAATCCTAGATTCGCTCGGTTTTTTAAGTGTTTATAATCACAGTATCCAGGATATTAGCCCATTCATTACCCATAAAATATGTATCTTGCAAGCTGATAAATGATAGTTGAACAAAAAATACTAGCGTTATTAAACTATTAAAATCAAAGAATAGGAAGATTTAATGTGAATAAAAGAAAAATTGTCTATATAGTTTCCGACTCAGTAGGTGAAACGGCTGAGCTGATGGTAAAAGCAGTTTTAACTCAATTTAGTGGAGAAGATATTGAAATTCAAAATACTTCTTACGTAGAAGATGAGGGAAATATTGATAATATCATTGCTGAAGCAAGGTGTAACGAGGCCATCATTGCGTATACTATCGTCATCCCACCTTTAAAACAGTATCTTGACCAAAAGGCACAAGAAGAAGGAATTGTAGCTATTGATTTAATGACCCCACTTATGAGCGCCTTTAGCCAAACCTTTAATAAAGAACCTAATCTCCAACCGAGATTAACGAGAAAATTAGACGATAACTATTTCCGAAGAGTAGAAGCAGTTGAATTCGCTGTTAAATATGATGATGGACAAGACTTCAGAGGCATCAAGCGAGCTGATCTAGTGTTGATTGGTGTTTCGAGAACATCTAAGACGCCACTTTCTATGTATTTAGCTCATAAAAGTCTTAAAGTAGCGAATATACCGTTAGTTCCAGAAGTGACGCCTCCTGATGAACTTTTTACTATTCCGAAAAATAAATGTATTGGTTTAGTTATTACACCGGATAAGCTCAATGAAATCCGAAAAGAACGATTAAAAAATTTAGGTTTAGCGTCTCAAGCCAATTATGCCAATGTAGATCGAATCCTTGAAGAGCTGGACTATGCTGAGAAAATTATGAAGCGCATTGGCTGTCCTATTGTTAATGTCTCAGGTAAAGCAGTTGAAGAAACCGCTGAAGTGATATTGAGCATGTTAAAAAAGGACAAGATGAAAGGGTATGTATAAAAACGCCCATTATGTAAGACAGATAACTTGTCAGACATACTTAATCTGTAGAGAGTCAGGTAGAACAGGCATGTTGCTAAAAGGTGCTTTTTTAAAATATAAAAGATAAGGAAGATTGTGATGAGCAATGTATATAAAAAAACAGACGTTATCTTAATTGGGGCCGGAGTGATGAGCGCAACGTTGGGATCTTTACTAAAAGAGTTAGCGCCGGAATGGGAAATCAAAGTATTTGAGAAACTCGCAGATGCAGGAGAAGAAAGCTCGAATGAATGGAATAACGCAGGGACTGGCCATGCTGCACTGTGCGAGTTGAACTATACATCTGAACAAGCTGACGGATCTATAGATATTACGAAAGCAGTGCGGATTAATGAACAGTTTCAGCTTTCAAGACAGTTTTGGTCGTATCTTGTAAGCAGTAATTTAATTCATCATCCGCAAGAGTTTATTATGCCAATCCCTCATATGAGTTTCGTACAAGGAGAAAAGAACGTATCCTTTTTGAAAAAACGTTTTGAAGCGCTATCAAATAATCCATTGTTTCAAGGGATGGAATATTCAGATCGTCCTGAAAAGCTAAAAGAATGGATGCCGCTTGTTATGAAAGGCCGTGCATCGACTGAAGCAATTGCGGCAACCAAAATCGGCTCAGGGACAGACGTGAACTTTGGAGCTTTAACTCGTATGTTGTTTACACATTTAAAAAGTAAAAGGGTAGAAATAAACTATAACCACAGCGTTGAAAATCTGACACGTACCTCAGACGGCTCGTGGGAAGTAAAAGTACATGATATTCATACCGGCAAACAGGAATATCACACGGCGAACTTTGTTTTTATCGGAGGAGGAGGCGGAAGTCTGTCTTTACTCCAAAAAACGGGTATTCCTGAGTCCAAACATATTGGAGGGTTTCCGGTAAGCGGATTATTTATGGTATGCAATAATCCCGAAGTTGTAGCGCAGCATCACGGGAAAGTGTACGGAAAAGCAAAGGTTGGCGCTCCGCCGATGTCGGTTCCGCACCTTGATACACGCTATATCGACCGCCAAAAAACACTGCTGTTTGGACCTTTTGCCGGCTTTTCACCAAAGTTCTTAAAAGCGGGTTCAAATTTGGATTTAATCAATTCTGTAAAACCGAATAATATCTTAACGATGTTAGCAGCAGGCGTCAAAGAGATGGGCTTAACGAAATACTTGATTCAGCAGGTGCTGTTGTCCGATGAAAAGCGTATGGAAGAACTTCGCGAGTTTATTCCAAACGCAAAAAGCGAAGACTGGGATATCGTCGTAGCGGGTCAGCGTGTACAAGTAATCAAAGATACGGAAGCCGGAGGTAAAGGAACTCTTCAATTCGGTACCGAAGTTGTGAGTTCAGCTGATGGTTCCGTTGCTGCATTACTCGGGGCTTCGCCAGGTGCTTCGACTGCCGTTCATGTCATGCTTGAAGTGCTGGAAAAGTGTTTCCCGCAGCATATGAAGAAATGGGAATCAAAAATAAAAGAAATGATTCCTTCTTACGGCTTGTCACTGGTAGAAAATCCAGCGCTTTTTAACGAAATTCATGCTTCTACAGCACAAACGCTTGATTTAAGTAAAAAAGAACTTGTGTACCGATGATTTTAGGCAGCCTTTGATACGTATACTCTATATTAAAAGAGTTTTTTAGATAGTTAAAGCATTTAAACGACATGTGAAATCTATAAGAAAAAATGAGGGAGGTTCGTTATATAACGAGCTTCTTTTTATTTATTTCCTTTACTAGCAGAATTTACTTCGTATTCATGATATAATTCTTATTAGTAAGCGTTTACATATAATGAAGTGAAGAATTGGAAAATAGCTATTTCGAGGAGCCGATAAAAGATGATTCTAACTAATACATCTTTACTAACGAAAGAACAAACGATTTTTAACCATACAGGGAATAAAATTAAATTAGAAGACAGAGAGATTGATATTGTTGCTCGATTTGAAGAGCCTCTTGTTCTAGTTTTAGGAAATGTCCTAAGTAACGAAGAATGTGACGAACTTATACAGCTATCCAAAGGTAAAATGCAGCGATCAAAAATTGGTGCTGCACGTGAAGTAAACAGTATTCGAACGAGCAGCGGCATGTTTTTTGAAGAAAGCGAAAACGAGCTTGTACATCAAATCGAAAGACGACTTTCTAAAATCATGGGACCATCTATTGAATATGCTGAAGGTCTTCAAGTTTTAAAATACTTGCCTGACCAAGAATACAAAGCACATCACGATTATTTCACTTCTGCAAGTAAAGCATCTAAAAACAACCGTATTAGTACATTGGTTATGTACTTAAACGATGTCGAAGAAGGAGGAGAAACTTATTTTCCTAAGCTGGGTCTTTCCGTATCTCCGACAAAAGGAATGGCCGTGTACTTTGAATATTTTTATAGTGACGCTGAACTTAATGACCGTACTCTCCACGGGGGAGCTCCTGTTATAAAAGGAGAGAAGTGGGTCGCTACCCAGTGGATGCGCAAACAAAAAATTCGATCGTAAAAACAAAGGTTTGAAGAGCCCTATTAGCTATTGTTAATGAGGGCTCTTATTTATGTTACAAAAAAATAGCAATCATGTTAGCCAGTTATTATATTGAAATATTCACATTTATTCTATTTGTGCGGCTATTCCTTATTCTTATAAGGCGGTAGACGATAAATGTATTTGTAGTGTAAAATATCCTCATGATTAAAAATCTGGATACATTAAAACGAAAAATGTGTTCGTGAGATAAAAATAAAATAGATGCTATTTAAAAGGATAACTTTAAAACAGGTAACCAATCTTTATAACAGTTGCACGAAAAAACTCGTGAAAGGTATTTTCACGAGTTTTTGTTTTTAGGTGATTTACACTATTTATAAAATCATTTTACTTTTATATAGTAGATAGGGAACGTGTTAAAGGAGGACCCGGGTTTTGAAAGAAATAAAAGCAATTATTTGCACGATGCTTGCGATGTTTATGCTGCTTCTTACTGGATGCAGCGATGAGCAGGCAAGTCATTCAAGCACATCTTCTACCGATACAAAACAAGCAGTTCAAGTAGAAGGTTCATCAGATCAAGAAGAAGATCATAGTCCTTCTAAAGCAAATCGTGAAGATGTAGTAGGTGAGGCGGCTACGGTAGAAAGAGTAGTGGACGGTGATACGCTTAAAGTGAAAATGCTGAACGGAAAGAGAGATCGCGTGCGATTACTTCTTGTTGATACCCCAGAAACAAAGCATCCCAAACTAGGCGTACAGCCCTTTGGTCCAGAAGCATCTGCTTACACAAAAAAAAGGCTAGAAGGACAGGAAATCACCCTTGAATTTGATGTGCAAGAGCGTGATCAATATGGCCGGTTACTTGCGTATGTATGGATAGACAATGAGCTGTATAATGAAGAGCTGCTAGCAAAAGGGCTAGCCCGCGTAGCAGTATTTCCTCCTAACACAAAGTACGTAGATGAATTTAAGAAAATCCAGGAGCAGGCTCGAAAAAGCGAAAAAGGAATCTGGAGCATTGAAAACTATGCCCAGGAAAAAGGGTATAATACGGATGCTGTAAAAAATCAGTCCTCTTCTAAACAAAAGGATACTCAGTCTGCCAAAAGCTGTGAAGGTAAAATAAAAGGAAATCAGAACTCTAAAATTTATCACGTGCCAACTGGGGCGCACTACAATCAAACCATGAACAACGTCATTTGGTTTTGTACCGAAAAAGATGCGCAAGAAGCAGGATACAAAAAAGCAAAAAACTAATAAAGAAATTCAGTAACTGCTGAATTTCTTTTTTTTTGAGTTAAGTAAGTATTTGTATAGGAGTGGCTAAATACCATCCAACAAAGAGCGACCAATCCGTATAAGAAGACGCAGGGGCCATATGAGCAGCTGAGGCACTTGTAAAAGAATTTCTGCTAAAACTTCCCATCCACTTACCGTAGTATCTTTCTGCTGACGGTGTTTTTTCATAGTCATCATCCATTCATTTGAAAATATACATTAATTATACAATAAAAGGAAGATTAGGAGTTAATTTTTTCTTTCTTTTCTTTTTCGTGTTAAAGTAGATAGGTAAGAAGGTTTGCTACAAATAACGCAAGCGAAGAGAATAAAGGGAGTTTGAAAATCGTGAAAATAAGGAAAGCAAGAAAAGAAGATGCTTCTGCTGTAACGGAATTACTTTATGACATGCTTGGCAGTATTGCACGCTCTCATACGGCGGCTACAACGAATGAAGAAGCGCTTTTAAGACTTAAAGCGTTTATTCTGTCTGAGAAGAATCGCTATAGCTATCATCATATTACAGTCGCAGAAGTCGAGGAGAAGGTAGTTGGACTTATGCTTTGCTACGAAGGAAGTATGTTACAAACGCTTTATGAACCAGTTAAGCGTTTTGTACGTGCTAAACTTAATAATCCAGCGTGGGAAATTGATATAGAAACTGAACATGGAGATTATTATATTGACTCTCTATGTGTAGATGAAGCTTATCGTGGAAAAGGGATAGGAACGGCTCTTTTAAATGTAGCCAAGCAAGAAGCCAAAAAGCGTAAGATGTTTTTATCGTTAAACGTTGAATATAATAACGTAGAAGCTAAGAAATTGTATCAGCGTATAGGCTTTCAAGAGCATAAAACCATTTTTATTGATAAAAAACCATTTTTTTATATGAAGACTGCCTGAGCATCTTTACGGTAGTATGTTTTGTGATAAAATGGATATATAAGTAAAATAATAAGAACCAACAGCTCAGCACTTTTGCTGAGCTTTCCTGTAAATCGCGTAAACGTATCAAAATGGAAAGAATCCTACATCCAATGGACCATAAGCAAGCGGTCATGAAAGTATGTTTGCTGATGTGCCACATGAAAGGAGCGTGCATGAACATCAGAGATCTTCCGTTTAATATGAGTTATCGATTTAATGAACAGCTTCGAGAAGTTCCGGTTAACCCACACCAAATGAAGCAGGGAATTATCTATTTAAAAAAACGAGCTCTTGAAGAAGAGGATGAGTGTGCCGCTGCTAAAACATATGGACATATTGGTGTATATGAGCGCATACTTGGAGAATTAACGAGCAGTGAAAGACATTTGCTGCTGGCCATTTATCTATATGACCGGCATGCTGATACAATAGGTGAATTTTTGAATACGATCCGACTTGGACATACATATCACTGGCAAGAACAGTGGGATAAAGCGAATGAAACGTTTCAGCTACTCATTGAACAATTAAAAGCAGATCAAGGCCTTCACATATATGAAGACTTTGTCTATCAGCATTATGGAAAATGTTTACTTGATCAGCGGGTTATTTCCAGAGCACATCACTATTTTCAACGTGCGTTAGAAATTCGATTGAAAAAAGGCGATAAAGAATTAATTGAGTCAACTAATTCCTGCATCCGTCTTTGTTTAAATAAATTAAAACATTCCTAGTATACATAAAAGATAAATGACTCATAGCCTTGGTTACACATAATGCATAAACTTTCCGTTTGACAAACGTATGTGAACATATTATAGTCATACATGGCAATTTAAGAATACGTAATATAAAAACTAAACATAAGCGTCTCTTCTCTTTTGGAGAAGGGGCTTTTTTATGTGAATTTTTATGCCGAGGAGGTTTAATCGATGAGTAAAACAGTAAAAGATGTCATCTTTTTATTAATAGGTTCGTTTGTATTTTCACTTGCAGTTAACATGTTCGTCATTCCAATAGGACTAGGTGAGGGCGGCGTTACGGGTATATCAATTATTTTATATTATACAACGCATCTTTCAACGGGCATCACTAACTTTATTTTAAACGGTATCTTGCTTATCGTAGGGTATAAATTTTTAGAGAAAAAAACCATCGTCTATACGATGATTACGATTATCGCTACATCTATTTTTCTTCACGTAACTGAAGGTTGGGGTCTTCATCTTCATGAAGAGCTCATTGGCATGGTTTTTGCCGGTGTACTGCTAGGCGTTGGAATCGGGATGATTTTACGAGTTGGTGGAACAACAGCAGGTTCAGCCATTATTGCTCGAATTCTAAATAAGTTTTTAAACTGGAAAGTCAGTCATGCACTTTTAATAGTTGATTTACTAGTGGTATTGGCTTCTTATTTTATTATTGGAATCGAAAAGCTACTATTTACGATCGTCATGCTTTATATTACAACAAAAGTAATTGACTTTGTTATTGAAGGATTTGATGCCAAAAAGGCCGTTACCGTTATTTCAAGCAACAAAAATGAAGTAGCGGATCAAATTAATGAACAGCTTGATCGCGGAGTAACGATTCTAAACGGTCGAGGGAACTATACAAAAGAATCAAAAGAAATCTTGTATGTAGTCATTAATAAACAAGAGCTTATTAAACTTAAAAAGCTGATTAAAAAAATTGATGATGAAGCATTTGTGATTGTACACGATGTACGAGATGTAATTGGAAAAGGCTTTTTAAGCGCATAAAGCTGTGGTTCTTGGCAATTTTTTCTGACGTTGGTGTTCTCTGAAAAAGTATGATATAAGTGTGCCTAGAGACAATTCAATATACGAAAGGGAGAACCCATATGCGTAATAAAAGGCATGTAAAACGTCTTCTTCAACGTCGAATTCGTTCTTTACGATACGTTGTCTTGATTTTATTTACGATACTGATCTTAAAGTACGTTAGTGAAATTATGTAACTTTTTTGTATGAGTCTTATCGCTCATTTGGAGTGCTTTTTCTTTTAAATCAGTAAACCAATTTGTATAATAGGTTTTAAGAAGGAGGAGTTCCATGAGCATTCCCAAACCATTAGTTCAGCTTAATCAACTCTTTATCGTTATAACGGTTTTGATCGCTTTACTTGCGGCAAAGTGGCTTTTACTTTTGCCTTTTCTCGTTGGAGTAGTCACACTTGCAACAAAGCGTAATCCCGTAATTATGTCGGGGAAAAAGCTTCTCAAAAAGCCTGCTTCTTCTTATCAAATGGAAGACCGGGATCAGCAGCTTTTTAACCAATGGATTGCAACGATATGTATGGGGGTTGCTTTCATTTCATTTTTAATGGGCTATACGCTTGTCGGCTATGTATTTAGTATAATGGTGATTCTTGCTGCTGGTGTAGCGCTAATGGGATATTGTATAGGCTGCACGATTCGTTATCGATATATGATGTGGAAATATAAAAGAAAAAAACACGCTGCATAAACAAAGCCTCGAGAAGGCTTTGTTTTTTTTATGCTCATTTGTATGCGCTATCAATAAATTTTAATCATCATAAAGGGTGAAAACAACTGCTAGAGCGCCTATATCCTTTAAAAACCTTTGTTGACAAAGTAAGGTAAACAAATTAAACTTTTTATGATAATAATAATCGTTACGATTTAAAGGGGGGAAGTTATAGTTAGAGACCGTACATAAAAGAAAGATAGTTTTGAATAAAGGAGGGGTTTATATGAGAAAAAGGATAAGTTTGCTATGCTTAACGCTTGCTGCGATAGGTCTGCTAGCGGCATGTTCGAGTAACTTTGCGAGTACCGAAGAAAAGAGTAAAAAGAAATCACTTACTTTTGTATCGAATTTTCGAAGTGACACGCTCGATCCACAGTTAAATTATACAACTGTACGAGCCGGTATTGCCGAAACGTTAGTAAAAGTTAATGAGCAATTACAGATTGAACCGTGGCTTTCAAAAAAGTGGAAAACAGAAGATGATGGGACGACCTGGGTATTTGAGATTAGAGACGGGATTACGTTTCAAAATGGCAAGGATCTAAATGCTGAAGCCGTGAAACGTTCGTTAGAAAGAATGATAAAAGAAAGCGAAGCAATGAAAAGTGCACTTAAAATTAAAGAAATGAAAGCCAGTGGCCAAATCTTAACCATTACAACAACAGAGCCGCTTGCCACGCTGCCTTCTGAACTTGTTCATCCAAACACAGCAATTATTGATGTAGATGCTCCAGATACAAAAAGTAAACCCGTGGGAACAGGGCCATTTAAAGTAGCTTCGTTTAAACCAGATAATGAAATGAAAGTAAAAAAATACAAAGAATACTGGGGCGGGGAACCAAAATTGGATGAAGTTGTGTTAACATTTAATGATGATGAAAATGCACGAACGTCCGCTTTGCAATCAGGTGAAGCCGATATTGTGTACCGTCCGGCTATTGAAAGCTTAAACACGTTAAAAAAAGATTCTTCTATTGTAGTAGATGTACAGCCGAGCCTGAGAAATCAAATGCTTTTCTATAATTCAAGGCAAGAAGCGTTTAAAGATAAAAATGTGAGAAAAGCGTTTGATGTATTATTAAATCCAAAAGATGTTGTCGATACAGCGCTTGCAGGTCAAGGATCCCCGGCAAATGGTCCATTTTTAAAGAGTTTAGATTTTTCGAACGATCAAAAAACGAAAATCTATGGACCAAGTGAAGCTCAAACATATTTAGGAAAAGCCGGTTATATACTCAAGGATGGAAAAGCAATAAAAAATGGAAAACAGCTTTCCTTTAAGCTTGTTACATACCCTTATCGTCCAGAACTGCCTTTAATGTCACAAATGCTTCAGTCAGAAGCAAAAAAGATTGGTGTAAAAATAGACATTCAACAAGTGGAAAATATGGACGAGTATATGACAACAAAAAATGATTGGGGAATCGTTACATATAGTCTAGTAACCGCGCCGCGAGGAGATGCAGGATATTTCTTTAATGCTCTTTACATGGAGGGAGGAGCATTTAATGTAGGTCATTTTCATGAACCAGCATTAACTTCCATTATCAATAAACTCAATAAAACAGTTGATCAAAAACAGCGCAATGAGTTAGCAAGACAAGCCGGAGAAATAGTAGAAAAAGAAACGCTCCACTCTTCGATTGTTCATCCGAATAATTTTGTGGCCTATAGAGACAATGTGAAAAATTGGGTCACAACTAAAAGTGAATACTATGTGATAACAAAGGATTTAGATGTGAAATAGATATGAAATTAATTGGTAAAAGAATAATAGAATTACTCATTTTTTTAGTTATCCTATCGTTTCTCAGCTTTGTTTTGATGAAGCTGGCTCCAGGAGACCCAGTTAAGCAAATGCTCCGCGTAGATGACGTGGCAGTTTCTGAGGAACAAATAAATAGTTTGCGAATAGAGCTAGGGTTTAATGAACCTGTATATATTCAATATGTAAAGTGGCTGAAGCGCTTTTTTCAGTTTGATTTAGGGTCTTCGTATATAACAAAAGAGCCTGTCATCGATGAATTAGCCGAGAAGTTTCCGGCTACGCTGCGCTTGACGGCTGCATCTTTGGTTGTGATGCTGTTAATAGCTGTGCCACTCGGCACGCTGTCAGCACTATACTCGAATAAATGGATTGATTATCTCAGCAGAAGTATTTCCTTAATTGGAGCGTCTATTCCAAGCTTTTGGCTCGGCCTTTTGTTTATACAGCTGTTCTCTGTACGTCTTCAATGGCTTCCTTCGATGGGGACAGGCACAGCAGCTCATCTTGTACTGCCTTCTTTAACGCTCGGTTTTGCCATGTCCGCTGTGTATATGCGAATGATTAGAGCTAGTCTGCTAGAAGGACTGAAACAAGATTTTGTACGATCCGCTCGAGCAAGAGGAATCAGTGAAAGCCGCATTTTTATTTTCCACGCGTTCCGGTATAGCTTAACGCCCATCCTTACCATTTTAGGGACGAGCTTAGGCAGTTTGCTTGGAGGAACGGTCATCATTGAAGTGCTTTTTGCTTATCCTGGCATTGGAAAATTAGTCATTGATGCGATTATGAATCGTGATTATCCTGTGATTCAAGGGTATATTTTGTGGATGGGCCTGTTTGTTGTTTTAATTAATTCATTTGTGGATTTGAGCTACAAATATGTAAATCCCCAGCTCTATGTAAAGGGAGGGGATAAAACGTGAAAAAGCCGCAGCTTCCTTTTGTAGTGATAAGCGTGTGTGGTATTGCGCTTATTTTATTTTGTCTGTTTGGAAGTCAGCTAACACCGATGGATCCCACACAAGTTAATATGCAAGACCGGCTTCAAAAATCCACCGGTGATCACTGGTTAGGAACTGATCACTTAGGCAGAGATCTCTTTTCACGAATCGTAGCTGGAGCTCAGACCACAATTGGGACTAGTTTTCTTGTCTTAGCTCTTTCTCTTTTGATTGGAGTACCTGTTGGCTTAGTTTCAGCGTATATTGGAGGGACAATAGACCGCTTTTTAATGAGAATTGTAGACGCTTTTTTAGCTTTTCCTGACTATATTGCAGCTATCGTCTTAAGCGGACTGTTAGGGCCTGGATTATTTAACTTAATTGCTGCGATGGTTATTGTAAAGTGGGTTGGTTATGCAAGGGTAGTGCGCAGTATTGTGCTTCAAGAAAAGTCAAAAGAATATGTGCTGGTCGCTAAATTAAACGGAGTGGGAACACTGCCTCTAATCCTGCGCCACTTTCTTCCTCATGTGGGAGGACATATTCTTGTTCTTGCTACGCTGGATATAGGGAAAATTATTTTAATGATGGCTTCATTATCCTATATTGGCCTAGGGACTCAGCCGCCTACTCCGGAATGGGGAACGATGTTAAATGAAGGCAGGGCCTACTTTTACAATGCTCCGCAGTTAATGTTGATACCAGGCGTGGCCATTATTTTATTTGTGCTGGCGTTTACAGCTTTAGGTGAATATATTCGAGGGAAATATCAAGTTAATCAGTAAAAGAGGTGATCGTCATCGTTTTAGAAATAAAGCATCTAGCCATTCATAATAAAACAAAACAAATTGTAAAAGACGTTTCTTTTACAATCGAGCAAGGACAGTGGATGGCGCTCGTTGGAGAAAGCGGAAGCGGTAAAAGTATCACTGCTGCTTCGATAGGAGGACTGCTGCCTTCAGGTGTAACGCTTAAAGGAGGATCTATTATCTTTAAGCAGAAAGGAGAGGCGCCTATCCTCGGAAAAGATATTTCGTATATCTTTCAAGATTATCGAAGCGCCTTTACTCCTTTTTTAACAATTGGAAAGCAGTTTGATGAAACGATTCGTACACATAGTAAGCTTGCTAAAAAAGACAGGACTGCTGCCATTTTTCAGGCTCTAAAAGCTGTGAATTTACCTAATGAACGCGTGTATAAAAGCTATGCTTCTCAGCTGAGCGGAGGACAGCTTCAGCGAGCAGCGATTGCTTTAGCACTGGTGATGAAGCCTGCCTTGATTATTGCAGATGAACCAACCACGGCTTTAGATAGTGTGTCAGCAGCTGAAGTTCTTCAGCTACTGCATAAGCTGAAAGAAGCAACAGGCTGTGCCATTTTGTTTATTACCCATGATTTGCGTCATGTGCGGAAATATGCAGACCGAGCAGCCATTATGTTAGCAGGAGAGAGCGTGGAAGAAAACAGTATCGAATCTCTGTTTCACGCTCCGCATCACTTTTATACAAAAAAACTGTTTAACGCCATTCCTTCTTTACAGAAAACGCCTGATCGATTGTTAGATACGCAGAAAAAAGTGTTGATATAGGAGTGAGATATGAAAGAAAAAAGTATATTACGCGTCACGCAGCTGGTGAAACAGTATAAAGACGTTAAAGCGCTAAATAATGTTTCCCTGCATATCGATAAAGGAGAATGTGTAGGTATTGTTGGAGAAAGTGGAAGCGGAAAAAGTACGCTTGTAAAAAGTGTGCTAAGGTTAACAGAGATTCAGCAGGGAGAAGTATGGTTTGCAGAGAAACCTCTTCACCGGTTAAAAGGAAAAAAACTGCAGCAAGCTCGTCTAGGCATGCAAGTTGTATTTCAAAACCCCGCGGCTTCTTTTAATCCAAAAGTAAAAATCATCGATTCTTTGCTCGAGCCTTTACGGCAGCAGCGAACCGTTCCTTCATTTTTATCTCATGTGAGCAGAAACGAAAAAGAACTCGCTTTTTATTTGTTAGAAACAGTCGGGATTAGCGCAGAATATGCGTTGAATTATCCTCATGAACTCAGCGGTGGACAGCTTCAGCGTGTAGCGATTGCGCGTGCCATTAGCGTAGGTCCGTCTCTGGTGCTATTAGACGAACCAACAGCGAGTCTTGATGTTACAGTACAGGCAAAAATTTTAAATTTATTAAAAGATTTGCAGGAGACGTTTCAGCTATCTTATTTGTTTATTTCGCATGATTTAGCGGCAGTGAAATTTATGAGCAGTCGCATGATGGTTATGCAGCAAGGCGAGGTTATCGATCAATTTGACCGTGCAAAGCTATTTGATAAAAACAGGCATCCCTACACAAAAAAGCTTGTGCGTTTATTTGAATAGAGAGTAAAGCTCTTCGTTTAATATACTAAACGAAGAGCTTTTTTATAAATGAGAATGAGACAAAGTCAGGGACGCGGCGGGGGAGTATGCATATGTATAAAATGATAGCCTGCTTGGCAAAGCATGACAAAACTAATGCTGAGTACAACGAGAGGAATTAGCTTGTTTTTTCCTCGTTCTTCATATAGTCCGGCTGCGCTTAAAAGGAAGCCAATAGCAGCTAAAGGAGGAGAGGCGCGAAAGAATAAATCTGCAGCGGTAAACGCTTGGTTTGTATATTTATAATAAAAAAATAGACCTGTAATCAATAAAAATAGTCCAATCCAAAACAGCGTAAGTTTTCCAAAAAGGGTTTTAGGCACTGCGATTTCACTCCTTTTTTCAGTCAAGTACCATAAAATACTAGCATAAAACGTTCTAGTTTGCATTAGAGAAAAAGAACGTGAATTATACAATATGTGTAAAAAAACAGGTTTGAAGTAGGAGGAGATGAGGTATTCAAAGCGCTTCATGTAAAAAAATACATATCGTTGGATCTGTTGGAAGTGGAAAAACAACTCTTGCCCGTTTATTATCCCATGAATTAAAAGTTCCTCACTACGAACTTGATAATATTATGTGGGAACGAACATATGAAGGAGATAAAAGAAGAAGTGAAACGGATAGAAAAAAGTGTTTACATCATATTGCAGCTTCAAAAGAATGGATTATAGAAGGCTTATAGTGGGTGAATGAAAGTTTTAATAGAGCTGACCTTATTATTTTTCTCGACATCCATTATCTAAAAAGAATATGATTTATTATAAAAAGGTATGTTCTGCAAAAAGCTAAAATAGAAAAAGCAAATTATGCACGGACGTTTTCTATTTTCATTAAAATGTTTCAGTGGAATGCGGATTTCGAAAAGCAAAGTAAACCTGAAATTTTGCATATCCTTCGTACGTCATATAACGAGAAACTTATAATAGTGAAAAAGAGAGAAGAGATAGAGCACTTTATATCGTAAGAAAACGCCGCTCAGTTGATGAGCGGCGTTTTTTGACTTTTATTCTATCAACATAGAAGCGCCTTTTTTTTCACAAGCTTTTGCAAAGTTTTTGAGCAGCTGATTAAGAAACTCTTTGTCCATTTTAAGCCACTCTTCTTTTTGCAGCCCTTCTACGATATAGGAAGAGAAAACCCACACGTCGTTTTTGATGGCAGAGTGATTTGTTTCAGCGATTACGGTTAATGCCTTGATGACAGCAGACATCACGGAAACATCTTCTTTCCCATAATGGCGAATTTGGTAGAATGCTTTGTACAAATAATCCATAAAAGAAGGTTTTTCTAGCATGACGCGAATGCACCCTTCTTCATCGTAATAATAAGGAGAAGAAGAATAGCATTTTCCAAGTTTAATAAACACTTGCGTGAGCTGTTCAATGCAGTTAATGGCTGTTTCAGGATCATTAATAGCGGGTGAAATAGCTCTTAATGCAATTTCACTCAGCTTTTGAATCCCTAACTTCACATCTTGAATCGATTCTTGATCATTTGTAATAAACAAACAATGAAGAAATTTTTCGTGTTCTAATGATTGATCGTGATGGATCACGCTTAGCAGAGGTGTGTCTTCTTCGACATACTCACCGGGTGCTTTTTCAAGTTTCACAATAACGTTATATTTAGATGCTAGTGTAGTTAAATGCTTGAATTCAATATAGTGAATATATCCTTGTTTGTTACTTTTAATTTGCAGCGTGTTTTCACTATCAAAATTAAGCTGTTCTTCATTTTTTGATTGAGGTGATTTTTGCTGTTCTAGTTGTCGTTCTTCAATGATTAGCATCGTTTTTTTGGCAATGTTTGAAATTAGGTTGCCGACTTTAATCCAGTTAATAACATGATGAATTAAAAATACAAACATACCTAGACAAATGAAAGCTACCAAAATGGCTAGTGAAGGAACAATGAAAGTGTTGCTGACTTGATTGCTTCGAACTTGAATAAGTAGTACAAGCACGTACACATACCCACCGATAAAAGTGCCAAGCACGCGCTGAGTTTTGGCATCTGTATTAAAATTTTGAATCGTTCTAGGAGAAAACTGACCTACAAACGTAGTCAGTACCACTAAAACAGAAGAAAACGTAATCGTCGTCATCGTTAATAAGGAATTTGATACTGAACTCAAAATAGTATGAGCAAGCTCTTTATCCGTTAGAAACACGGAAGGAACTAATTTTAACCATTGTTTATGAGCTGTTAAATATCGATCTAAAAATGTACTAATAGTGGCTAAAACAAAAGCAACAATTCCATATAAAGAAGGAGTGATCCAAAAATTAGCTTTTATTCGGTTTTGCTGTAGATTTATTGACATAACGAAATCTCCCGTATCATGATTTAATAAGTTCGGCCTTCTTTTAGCATGGAGAAAAAAGTTAGTCATACTTATCCACCTATTATTACCCGCATCTGCATGTGAAAAACTTCTTTAAGAAAAGTTTTATCATTCATTTGTAAGGGGTAGAGATCAAAAAGGAGGGGAGAGCCGTGGCATTTGATTATTCACTTGACTTTGAGCATATCGATTTTAGAAAACATCCTGAAAAGTATAGAGTAGGAAAAGGAGAACAAGGAGTTCTCCTTGTGGAGCCGTATAAAAGTGAAATTCTTCCTCATTGGCGTTTTCGAACATCTGAAATTGCTGAGGAATCCGCGGACGCCATTTATCAGCTTTTTTTAACCTACAAAGAAAAAAGCGATTTTGTTGGAATGGACATGGCCCGGAAATTTCTCCAAATGGGATATACGCGATCCAGGCGCTACGCGAACTACAAAGGCGGAAAGAAATACAGCAAAGACGGAGAGCGTAATGAACGGCAAATTGATGAACAAAAAGCAAAATCGGCGGCTATTTTTATGAAAAAATGGAAGGAGGTACGAGAGAATAAAGAGTACTTGACATTTAAAAAAGAGCATCAAAAAAAGTACGGATAATCAGCTGTTATCCGTACTTTTTTCCTTTGTTATTTCGATTCGTTTAATATGGTGATGTTCAATATCAATGACTTTAAATGAAAAACTTTCGTTTGTGATGCTGTCACCTTTAGCAAGATCAAACTTTTCGGTCAGCATCCAGCCGCCAATGGTATCAACGTCTTCTTGCTCAATATTTGTTCCGAGTAAGTCATTTACTTCTTCAATCAACACCTTCGCATCGAGTACGTAGTGATTTTCATTAATTTTGTGTACGTCCGGTATTTCATCATCATCAAATTCATCACGAATTTCACCAACAATTTCTTCTAAAATGTCTTCTACCGTTACAAGCCCTGTTGTTCCTCCGTACTCGTCTATTAAGATGGCCATGTGAATTCTGTCTTTTTGAATTTTAAGCAATAAGTCGTAAATGGCGATGGAATCAATGACTTGAATGATGGGTTTCATATACGTTTGCACGGTACGTGGTTTAATATCATCTTCTTTTATGTAATCCGCTAATATTTCTTTAATATTAACTAATCCCACCACTTGATCTTTGTTTCCATCTACAACTACTGGATAGCGAGTATATTGCTCTACTCTAGCCATTTTTAAGAATTCTTCTATCGTTTCATCTGCTGATACGCTAACAATTTCCGTACGAGGCACCATGATTTCTTTAGCCGTACGATTATCAAATTCAAAAATATTATTCATGAACTTAAATTCCGATTGATTAATTTCACCGCTCTCATAGCTTTCAGATAAAATAATTCTAAGTTCTTCTTCACTATGAGCTACTTCATTTTCAGAAGCTGGCTTCAGACCGAATAATCCGACAACGCCTCTTGCTGAGTGGTTTAAAAGCCAAATAAACGGATAAAGTAACTTAGAAAAAAGAATAAGAGGACGGGAAAATAACAGCGTCACTTGTTCGGCTTTTTGAATCGCCACTGTTTTGGGCGCAAGTTCCCCAGCTACCACATTTAAAAATGTGACAACCGAAAAAGCAAGAACAAAAGATACGACATGCGAAAGTGATGTAGCAAAAGGAAGCATGTCAATAAGCGGTTCTAATAAATGACCTACCGTAGGTTCACCTATCCAGCCTAGACCCAGTGCGGTAACCGTAATGCCCAGCTGTGTGGCTGAAAGATAACCATCTAAATTTGATACTACTTTTTTTGCTGCTAAAGCGTTCCGGTTTCCTTCTTCAATTAACTGGTCGATTCTAGTCGACCGTACCCTAATGACGGCAAACTCCGTTGCAACAAAAAAGGCTGTTAATATAATTAATACGATGAATAAAATGACATTTACTGTTTCCAAATTTATCTCCTTACCCCGTTGAAACGGATAAGGGAACACCTCCCTTATAAAAGTTTGATGAGCTGATTTATATGGTAAATAAAGAATATCATGTATACTGTTCCCTTAATGTCCGTAGAAATAAACTTACCGAAAAGAAAGAGCACTTTTTAATAACCCACAACATTTTTTGGCACAAAAAGCGTAAACTAAACACTATAAAATAAATGAAAAGAGATAACGTGATACCTTTAAAAGGATGTAAATAGAAGTAGGAGTCGATTGTTTTCATGGAATTTTTTCTGACGATATTAGTCTTATTGGCTTTGATTGGTCTATCTAATATCATTAATCATTTTGTACCATTTATTCCTGTTCCATTAGTTCAAATAGCTTTGGGAGCAGGGCTTGCTATCTTGCCATTTGGTGGAGATGTACATTTAGAGCCTGATTTATTTTTTATTTTATTTATTGCCCCGCTATTATTTAATGATGGGAAAAACGTGTCAAGAGCTGCTCTTTGGAAGCTTCGTACACCTATTTTATTACTAGCGCTGGGACTGGTTTTTGTAACGGTGGCAGTAGGGGGATATTTAATCAATTGGCTGATCCCTTCCATTCCGTTACCGGCGGCATTTGCACTAGCCGCTATTTTGTCCCCAACAGATGTAGTGGCTGTTGGAGCTATGGCGAGCCGAGTAAAGCTGCCTAAGCGAATTATGCATTTGCTGGAAGGCGAAGGGCTGATGAATGATGCCTCTGGTCTTGTAGCGTTTCAAGTAGCAGTAGCTGCTACCGTAACGGGCGTCTTTTCGATAGTAGATGCTACATTTCAGTTCCTTTGGGTAGCGCTGGGCGGTTTGTTTGTAGGAGCATTTATCGCTTTTTTGATTATCAGACTGCGTGTACTTGTTCGACGTTTAGGAATGGAAGATATTACGATTCATATGTTAATACAAATTCTAACTCCATTTGTTGTCTTCTACATTGCTGAACATTTTCATTTATCAGGAATCTTGGCAGTTGTAGCAGGCGGCATTGTGCATGCGATTGAGCGCGACCGAGAGGAATCACCTAATCAGCAGCTTAAAGTAGTATCAAAAAGTACTTGGACGGTTATTTTATATTTGTTAAATGGCTTGGTGTTTGTGCTGCTTGGTCTGCAAATACCTAAAGTGGCGAAAGCAATTATTCAAGATCCAAACTTTAATAATGGACAAGTGCTTCTTTATATTTTGATTATTACTGTCTTTTTGCTTGTACTACGATTTATTTGGGTGATGGCGTCATGGTCAGTAGGCTGGTATTACAAAAATAACAAGCATCTAAAACCTGAGCCTCGATCTATTGGCATTATTACGGTTTCAGGTGTACGAGGAGCGGTTACGTTAGCCGGAGCGTTTTCGATTCCATATACGCTTGATAACGGCAGTGATTTTCCGGAACGCTCTCTGATTATTTTTCTAGCAGCAGGCGTTATATTGTTAACCCTAGTTGCGGCAAGTATTCTTTTACCTCTCATTGCGAAAACAGAAAAGGCGCCGAAGAAGCCTGAGCGCAATACAAAAGAGGTTAAAGCACGCATTAAAGTGCACAAAGCTGCTATTCAGCGGTTAAAAAGAGAAATGACCGAGGAAAATCGTGGAGCAGCCCTTTCGTTAATTTCAACGTATAATACAACGATTAATAATATCATCGTTAAAACTCATCCTTTAGAAGCCTCTGAAAACAAACAGTATGAAGAAGAAATTCGATTGCTGGCTCTTCAGGCCAAGGGGAAATTGGTGGAAAAGCTATTAAAAGAGGAAAAAATAGACCGTGAGACAGCGTATATTTGTTTGGAACATACGCACAAGCTTGAAATGGCTGTAACCAATCGTGTAAGGTACAAATTATTGGTGAGCTGGATGAGGTTTAAAAAAGTTTTATTATTACTAGTCCGGATTTTTTCACCGAATAAGCAGGCGTTAAGAAAACAAAGCTTGCGAAGAAGACGCAAAGTGAACAAAGTACGTATTCAAATGATTGAAGAAGCGATAAAGGTCATTAAAGAAAATATGAACGAAGAAAATCGAATGATTTCACTTGCTATTATTAGCGAATACCATAGATCCATGGCAAGACTTAGAAAAGAGAGTACGGAGTATAATTCAAGCAAACGTAAAAAAACAACGAGAGATTTATGTTATAAAGCGTTTCATACCGAGCGGGAAACGGTGCAAGAACTTTATGAAAAAGGAGAAATCACGCGTGAAATCGCTCATAATATCCGAAAAGATATCGCTTTGCGTGAAGCATTAACAATTGAAGAAAATGGTTATTAAAAAGTCGCAGAGAGTAGTCTCAGCGACTTTTTCTAGTAAGTTTCATTCTATTGCTTTTCAAAAAGATAAAGCTTTCCGTTAACAGCAATATCAAACCGAGGCCCTTTAAAGCCGCGTTTTATAAGTTCTTTACGCATAAACTTCATAATGCCTCCGTGGCTGACAATCAGCAAATCGTCTTCTGACTCGGAAATAGCGCGATCTAGCACTGCTGCTGCTTTTCTCTTAGTCTCAGCCATATCTTTACGAGCTTGTTTGTTGATGAGTCCGGACATGCGAAACAGTATTGCCCAGAGGATAAAAGGAAGTTTAAATTTTAATGGAATAATAGGCATAGGTATTTCTCTAAGTTCCGGAAGAAGAGTGATCTCTTGTTTATAAATATGCTTGGCCGTTTTGTGTGCTCGCGGCATATCGCTTGAAAAACAGCGTTTCCATTCGATATTATTCAAATCAGTCTCTCCATACGTAATATCTGATTCATCATATTCCTGAAACCAAGCCACTAGTTCATCAGTGGATAAGCGGTGGTTTTCTGGAAGCCCTTTGTTTACTTTGTAATGACGTACTAATGCTACTTTCATTGTGAAATCTCCTTAAAATCTAAGCGCCAAAAACACTTACTCGGCACAGCTTGATTTTCTTATTTAACGTTATTTTCATCGTACTGCACCTCCTTTCAAATATTTGTAAAATAAGTATAAAATGGATTGAGAAAATTGTAAATACGGCATAGAAGAAGATTTTGAGATAGAATAACTGGAAAATGAAACCTTTTCACAACGTAAAACGTATTACTTATAGATAATTCAAACAAATTGAAATACATATAAAAGGGTGGATTACAATGATAGATACAGAGAGAAAAGTGAACATCAGAGAAGAGTTTGGAACTTTATTTGCACAAGGGGATTTTAAGAAACTTTATGATTGTGTAAGCGAAGAATTTAAACGTCAAGTTTCACTTCAGCAATTTTTGGAGCAGAGCAAATTGTTTAATCAAGGAGAACAGTTCTACAGACTAGAAACAAATCTCTATTTAACTCCTCAAGCTGAGCAGTTTATTTGGTTAAATTCTACGCAGACAAAAGCCATCAGCATTATGTTTGATGAACATAACATTATACAAGCACTTGTGATTGCTCCTATAGAATCATTTTCAGAGAGAGAGCGATGGAGTACAAACAAATATACGATGCCGATTCAAAGTGAATGGTTTGTCTATTGGGGAGGAAAGCATGAGGTGTTGAACTATCACCATCCAGTCGAAAACCAAAGGTATGCGTATGATTTAGTCGTGAGAAAAGGAAAGCAAAGCTATAAAAATGATGGAATGAAAAACGAAGATTACTATGCCTATGGAAAAAAAGTTGTAGCGCCGCTTGAAGGAGTCGTTATCACAGCAGTTGATGGTCAAGAAGATAATGAAATTGGACATACGAATAAAAAAAATCCTTTAGGAAACCACGTCATCATTGAGCATGAAGGAAAAGAATACAGTGTGCTTGCGCATTTGAAGAAAGGATCGGTTTCTGTGAAAAAAGGAGACGTGGTTCGTAAAGGAACGCTGCTCGGAAGGTGTGGAAATTCCGGGAATTCATCCGAACCCCACATTCATTTTCACGTCATGGATGCCTCTGACATCGAAACGTCAAAAAGTTTGCGAATTCGGTTTCAGGCGGCCGTTGAACCGATTCGCGGAGATACGGTTATTCCATTTTTTAATTGATTAAAAAGCCATAGCGTTTGCTGTGGCTTTTTATGCAGGGCTTTCCTCAAATATAAAGTCAAGCAGCCGTTGAAACAAGTAAAGGATAATAGCTACGGTAGTCATGACAAGGAAAAGCCCAAAATGACTGATATCATACAGATTATAAAGCCCGATTTTAGCGAGAAAAGGAACAATAACATAACCATGAATCAAATCCAAAATAATGTTAACAATTATATACAAGATAAACCCAGGATACGTAAGGTAAAAGACAAAGATCGTAATCATAATATGAAGGCAATAAATCGTTGCTCCCATGCTAGTAAGAAAAAATACGTTTTCTTGAACCGTCCACCAGTGCATTTTTTCCGCTACTTGATAGGCGATTGTCATCATTAATGCAGCAAATAACCCTACAGTAAAAAATCGTTTAACACGCTGTTTATCAAGCAGCAGCAGTAAAAACCATGGAATAACAAGAATCCCCCATAATATAATTTGATTCATTCATCTGCCCACCTTTTATTTATCAGTAGTTCTTAGTGTAAGAAAGAATTGTAAAAATATACATTCTATAAAGAAAACGTTTACAATCAGATTACTTCTCTATATACTAAATCTTGAATACTTGTATACAAGTTGGTTAAGGAAGTGATGACACATTAAAAAGGTAACCTACCCGGAAAAATGGCTTCGCGGAGCGTCGCTGGGAGAACAAGTTGTAAGCAAATTAAGAATTCAAATTATGAGCGGCGAGCTGAAGAAAGGAGCCATACTATCGGAAAATCAGCTCTCGGCAGAGTTTGGAATGAGTCGATCTCCTATAAGAGAAGCGCTGCGAACCCTTTCAAACGAAGGACTCATTGATTTACAGCGAATGGGAGCAGTTGTTATTGGTTTAACAGCTAGGGATTTAAACGAGCTGTACGATGTTCGTCTGCTTTTAGAACATTTTGTCTTAGAACGTCTATCTGAAGTCAACCATGATTCGCTTATTAAAAAGCTTGAGCAAAGCATTGATCAAATGAACATGGCAGCTAAATACGATGACTATGTAGAGTTTGCTTATCAAGATTTACGGTTTCATGAGCTCGTGATTATCGAAGCAGACCACAAACGGATATTAAGGTTGTGGGAAAGCATCCGTGAAATTATTTTAGCTGCTCTTTTAATTACCACTGAAAAAAGATTTCAAGATGATAAAGCAGCTGTGCTCCCACTGATAAAGCAGCATCATGAAATGATTAAAGCATTAAAGTCTCAAAATACAGAACGTATTCAAGATGAAGTGAAGCGTCACTTTGAAGATACGCGAAATACGATAACAGCTTCACTTTTGAATGAAGCATAAAAAAAGGGATAAAAGATTCAAAATGTTTTTGGATCTTCTTATCTTCGATCTGTCGACAAGTATACAAAGGGGATGGGAAAATGAAAGCAGGTGTCTACGTTTCAGAAACAAAAGCCGTTATGCAGCAAAAAGCGAAACCGGTTATAAAAGAAGGAGAAGCGCTTGTACAGGTATCTCATGCTGGAATTTGCGGAACGGATATGATGATTTATTTTGGAAAACACCCTAGAGCACAAGCGCCACTTATTATGGGACATGAATTCAGCGGAGTTATAGAAGAGATCCGAGGGGAAACGGAATTTTCTTTAGGTGACCGCGTAGCAGTTGAGCCTACGCTTAGCTGCAGAACGTGCGAAGCCTGTGTAAGAGGACAGTTTCATGTTTGTAAGAAGTTAAAACTAATCGGTATTGATCAAGATGGAGGGTTCGCGGAGTACGTGGCTGTTCCAGTGAACCGCCTTCACCTCTTGCCAGAGAAACTTTCTAGCGCGCATGCAGCTCTTGCAGAACCTGTAGCGGTTGCCGTACACACAGTACGACGCTCGCGGTTGAAAGTAGGGGACCAAGCTGTCATTTTAGGGGCAGGACCTATTGGACTGCTGATCGGGATGATTGCGAAACGAGCAGGAGCAAAAAAAGTAATGATCTCAGATATTAGTTCTTATCGCTTAACTAAAGCGAAAGAACTTGGCTTAATACCAATTGATGCAGCGAAAAAAGACGTCGTAAAAGAAGTGTGCTTGCTTACGAATGACGTCGGTGCAGACGTTGTATTTGAAGTAGCCGGAAATCAAATTACAGCAAAACAAATGGTTGAAACAAGCCGTATTCAAGGAGAGATTGTGGTGGTGAGCGTATACAAAAACGCTCCAGAAGTAGATTTAGCAGCGATGCACTTTAAAGAAATTTCATTAACTACAACGAGATGTTATACAAAGGAAGATTTTCAGACGGCTATTGATTTACTGGCAAACGGTGAAATAGCAGCAGATTCTTTAATTTCTCATAAACTGCAGATTGAAGATATTCAAGCAGGGTTTGAGTTTATGCAGCGGCCTGATGAATCACTTAAGGTTTTATTTGCACCAAATGGAGAGGGGAATGAACAATGACAGTAGATTTATTTTCTTTAGATGGTAAAGTAGCAGCGATTACGGGAGCAACAAGAGGAATTGGAAGATCAATGGCGATTGCTTTGGCAGAAGCAGGTTCGGATATCGCTCTTCTGCAGCGATCAAAAGAATTTCTTGGAGTAAAAGAAGAAATTGAACGTCTCGGAAGAAAATGTTTTATTGTTAATTGTGATCTAGAAAATGCTTCTGAAGTAAGCGAAGCGATCTCATCGGTTGTTGCTTATTTTGGCAAGCTCGATATTTTAGTAAACAATGCGGGCATTCAAAGACGTTCACCCGCTGTAGACTTTGCAGAAGAAGATTGGGATGCTGTTATGAATGTTAATTTAAAAACCGTATGGTTGTTATGTCAGCAGGCGGGCCGCCAAATGCTTAAACAAGGAAGTGGAAAAATTATTAATATGGCATCTTTGCTTTCTTACCAAGGAGGTATTACCGTTCCAGCCTATGCTGCAGCAAAAGGCGGAGTTGCTCAGCTTACAAAGGCTTTATCTAATGAATGGGCAGCAAAAGGCGTAAATGTTAATGGAATTGTACCAGGGTATATTGCTACTGATATGAATGAAGCGCTTATTAACGATGAAACGCGCAGCAGACAAATCATTGAACGTATTCCCGCAGGCAGATGGGGGCAAGCAGATGATTTTAAAGGGGCGGTTGTCTTTTTAGCATCTGATGCATCTGCCTATATTCATGGGCACTTACTTGCTGTAGACGGAGGCTGGCTAGGAAGATAACGCATGAATGAACGAATTTTTTCATATCATGAACAAACTTAATTAAAAGGAGCGTTCGTGGTATGAAAAGGTGGATGTTAAATCTGGGTATTGCTGTCACAGTGCTTATAACTGCTTGGACGGTGTATACAAAGCCTGAAGAGAAAGAGGTTTCGCTATTTTCTTACGATCAGCCTTCTATAGTTGTTCAAAAAGAAAGCACAGACTTTGAAAAAGCGTTAAAAGCTTTTTTGATGCAGCATGGCTTTCAAGAAGTTAGGGTGCTGAATAACTATGCGGAAGCTCAAATTCTGATTCTTCCGCCCCGCGAACACCTTTCTTCCCATGAGAAAAGAGAAATTCAGCAAATGGTAAATCAAGTTGCCAAACAGTATCACGTTCATCCTGATGTAGTTAATGTTCAGTTATATGAAAAAAAGTAAAAAGCCTTTTAAAAAGGGGAACCCCCCTCGATAAAAGGCTTTTTTTACTCTTTTTTCTTCTCTTGTTCAGCGAGCTCTTCTTGTCTTTTAAAATGTGATTTTCCTAACGCATACACAAAACTAAAAAACAAAGGAAGTAAAATAGTCAGCAGCACAAGGCGGGTAAGCATATCGCCTAAATCATTTCTTGTTAAGTAAATATTAATAGCTGCAATGACAATATAAACAAAAATACCGAGGTTTCGTAAAAATCTCTTTAGCATAGATGCATTCATTTTTTTCACCTTACTTTTATATACTCACATTTAAGGTAAAGGAAACGATTCATAAAAGCAACCTATTTACTACAAAGCAAGAAGGAATATAGGAATTTATAATGAATATTTATAGGTTGCCTGAAAATCATGGAAATAAAAATCCTAACATGAAGTCGTTTTATAAAGCAGCTCGCTCCGAGTACACTGAATGCGCCGAGTCAGCTATAAACAGCTGCCTTCTCTTCAATCAGCTTTATTTCTTAAAAAGGTAAGGTGATAAGATGAAAAGAGTACTGGTAATGGGAGTTTCTCCAGGAGTAGGAAAGTCTACATTTGCCAAGAAATTAGGGGAAAAGCTTGATCTAGAAGTATATCATTTAGACAGCCTGTATTGGCAGCCTGGCTGGACGGAAAGAGACAATGATAGCTTTAGAGAATTGCAGGAGCACATTGTAAAAAAAGACAGCTGGATTATCGACGGGAACTACAGCAATTCCTATGACCTGCGAGTGAAACGTGCAGATACCGTTATTTATTTAGAGCTGCCGCTAATCGTTTGTGTGTACCGAGTAATAAAGCGGAGAATCGTATATGCAAGAAAAACGCGTGAAGATATGGCAAAAGGATGCCCTGAAAAAGTAGATTGGTCATTTTTTACGTTTATTCTTACTACGTATCGAGAACGGAAAAAAAAGATGAGAAACCGGTTTGAAAAGCTTAAAAAAGATGAGGATTACAAGGTTTTTATGCTGATGAACAGAAAGGACATCGAGAACTATATACAAAACCTATAGGGAGGAGTATGTGCTGAATTTTGAACAAAAATAGCCACGTAACAAGTTCGCTTGTTACGTGGCTTTATTAAAAAAACAATCATTCTTGCGTAATCTTCAACATTCCTTCTTCGTCGAGCGCAAGCGTTAGAGAATGGTTGACTTTTACCATTAATGGATGAACTTCAGAGTCTCGGTTCGAAAAAAACCACCTTCTTTTAGGCGTCCCTACAAGAAAAAACGCACTGCCGCTTCCTAAAAAGTTAAAGGTCTCGTTTAATAGCCTGTTGTTACGTACGGTGAGACCGGAGTTAATAAGCTGTGTCCCTACAGAGTGAACATGAGGAGTTGTCAAGTTGATTTCTCCTATGCTTAAAAGCGATCTAGAAGAAAAAGGAGCGTTGGATGGCGGGCAGTCTGAATGTCTTGAAATGTATTCAACAATATTATGAGCAGGGTCTTCAAAATAAAACGAATGAGCATCAAACGCTTCAAAATAAATCTCATCTTTCTTCTCTTCCATATTGAGGAAGACTCTCTGAGTAGCCCATTGCTTTGCTTCCATAAAGCGGTTTGCTGGAATATTAAAGGCAAAATGGTAAAAGGGCTTTGTATGTAGAGAAGTTTCTTTAAAAGTTAGCTCACTTTCACCAACTTTGATGGAAAAAGAACGCGGTGAAACGGCGGTTAAAGGGAAATCGAGAGAATTTACATAAAAATCCTTCATTTCGTCCAGTAGATGAGTGTACAGGACAGCTTGATTAATCATCATAAACCATTCCTCCTCGTTTAAACGTTGTCTAAATCACATGGCATTAAACAGATGTTTCATTATCCCTTTGAACGCTGCTTTTCCAGTAAAGCTGAAAAGAGCCTTTATGCTCCGAGCCTATAAAGTTAATACGATATCTTTTCGTTTTTTCAGGTGTTAAATAAAGAGAGTTATTGGCCATTTCAAAGAAACGTGTACGTCTTGGATCTTCTACATATAGAGAAAGATCTCCACTTTTAGTGTTTTTAGATAGCGTAAAAGCATAGGTTACGCCTTTTTTGAGTTTAATGCTCCGAGAGTAGCGACCTGTAAAGCTGTCATATTCTCCAAAGAAAACCTCACTTCGCTCTTTTTTTATTCTCCCACCTACAATTTGATTTTCCTGGCCGTTAAAGTTAATAAGTAAAAAAGCGATAAGAACAATAAGAAAACTATATTTAAACATAAAAACCTCCATCTACTAAATTATAGATAGTTTTGGATTTCGTCAAATAGTGTTATAGTTTAAAAGGGAAAAATTAACAAAATGAATTATCTTTTTGCATGTTACGTCTAACAGAAAGGAGAAAAGAATTGACTCAGCGTTTTTATCTTTTAGCAGCAAGTCAAGTAACCGCAAATGTAGGTTTTGTTCTTTATACAATGGCTGTCACTTCCTATATAAAGGAAAACACCGGTTCAACAGCTCTTGCGTCGATGATTACGATGACGAGCTTACTTGCACGGCTCCTTATCGGCCTTATCGTACCTTTACTAGCCGATACGTATAAATCCATTCACATTATGCGGTCTGTTCAAGTGATGCAGATAGGGATGCTTGTTGGATTGTATGTGCTGCTTACACAAGAATTTACAGTCACAGTACTAACGATGGGTTTTATCATTGTTGGAATCATTTCTTTTTTTAACGGCTTTTTTTCCATTTTTAAAACGTCAGTTGTACGCAGCTTAGTAAATGATAGTCAAAGAATGCAGGCGAATAGCTTGCTTTCAACAATTGATCAAACTTTTCTGTTTGCAGGGTGGTCGCTTGGTGGTTTCGTTTTGTCCTTAACGGGATCCACTCAGTCTCTCTTTATAACGGCAGGCCTTCTATCGCTCTCATTTGTTTGCTTACTGTTTATAAAAGAAGCCCATACATATAAACAAACACAAAAGCGAAGAGCGGCAAAACTAATGGAAGGATGGCGCTTTTTATGGATACATAAACGCATCAGAGCCCTCGTTATAATGGACCTTATCGAGTCGCTTTTTGGAACCATTTGGATTGGAGCTATTACTCTTTCTTTTGTGAAAGAAGTGCTTGAAAAAGGAGAAGCGTGGTGGGGATATATAAACGGTGCGTATTATTTTGGAAGCATAGTTGGAGGAATTATTGTGTACCGAATGTCTTCTATGGTAAAAGGAAGGCTTTTGCTTTTTATGTTCTTAGGCTCACTCGGTTATGCTGTTTTAACCGGTTTTTACGGTCTAGTAACGAACCCGTATCTAGCTTTAGTACTTTTGATAATGGTGGGTCCTGCCTATCAGCTTCGAGATGTAGCTCAGGAAACCATTTATCAAAATACCTGCAGCAATGGGATGCTTCCTAAAGTAATAGCGGCAAAATCAACTCTTGTACAGGCTGTGTTTATACTTTCCATAGCATTTGTAGGGACAGTAGCCGATCTGTTTGGGGTAAGGTTTGTATATCTATTTTCAAGCTTCATGCTACTTTTAACGGCTTTAATAGGCATGGCAGGATTAATGTATAACAAGCATTCTATCGAAATAGACAAGACATCTGCTGAACGGAGAGAAGGTATATGAGAATCATTAGGCTAATGTATCTTGTGGAGCATTTACAGTCAACAAAACAAATTAATTGGCGTAGCCGGCCTTAATGAAAATCCTCACAGCCAGTATGCTAACGCTGGAAGAGTAAGGAGGTTTTATGTTTCAGCTCAATTGTGCAGAAAGGGTATAGGCAAGCGACTTTTAAAAGAAGTCATTCACTATGCAGAGAATTATTACGACAGCCTCGGATTCTATACGGATACGGACAAAGCGAAACTATTTTATGAACGAAACGGTTTTAAACGCGTATACAATCAGCATAAAATCACTCATGAATATAAACTAAAAAATGTTCATTAATCAAACTAACGGGCGTTTAATTCAAGTAGGACATTAAAATAATATACGAATAACGCCCAGAAAAAATCTGAGCGTTATTAGCATGAATCAACCGAACCCGTTACTCTTGTTAGTTTGCTTTTTTAAGTTTAAGAGCTGTTTTAGGAGCAGGGCTTTTTTTGACAATATACAAACCGCTAAAAATAATAAGTCCTCCAAGCAGCTGCATAGCATTGATGGTCTCTCCAATAGTTACAGCAGCAAAAACAACGGCGAACAAAGGAATAACATACATGTAAACCATTACTTTTGTAGAACCAATTTTTCCAATTCCTACATACCACATCACCAGCCCGTACACTGTCACGAACAAAACAGAGTATGCCAGAGAGCTCCAGCTGCCTATATCTGTTGGCCATACAAGTGTTTGATAGGTGAAAAGACAGTAGACAGTAAGCGGAATAGCGCCGATTAAAGCGGACCACGCAGTCACGCGCAAAGCAGAATATTTTACGACTAAAGGTTTTGCTAAAATCGGGTACCAGCCCCAAGCAATGGCTGCCACAATCCCCATGATGTTTCCGAACCATGCAAGCTGCGACAGCGCATGACTAGAGTGACCAAACAGCAGTACAAACGCAGCCCCAAAAAAAGCAAGCACAGAGCCTAGCTGTGTTTTAAACGAAAAAGCTTCATGCTTATATAATATAGCTAGGATTCCTGTGAAAATAGGAGACATCGAAATAAGTAAAGAAGCATTTGTAGCTGTCGTATACTTAACAGATACCATAAACAGCGTTTGATAGAGCGTAACGCCTACTATACTGACCGCTATTAAGCGTCCCCAGTCTTTTTTTTCGATCCGAATGCCTCGCTCTATTATTCCTGTAATAAGTAAAAGAATAGGAGCCACCATTATAAAACGCAGTGCGCTAAATTGAATGGAAGACATATGAGCAACTCCAAATTTTCCGATTGCATAATTGGCTCCCCAAATTAACGCCACGGATAATAATATCCATTCCAGCCAGCCTTTTTTCATGTAATCACCTCGAGTAAGTATAGAAACTAAATAAGTGCGAATATCCTTAGTTACAAAGTATACAGGAAGAAATTATGTAAAAGGCCAGCCAATTCAGCTATTTTTATCTCATCCACTTGTTTTTAATACAAATAAAAAAGCAGCTGCATTAGCTGCGTTCATGATTGTTATCCACATTGTTCTATCTCATCTAATCGCACAAGTTCGACTTTAAAAGCATGATCAATCGGTCGGATTTCACAGTATCCTGAATCATATATGTGAATCAGTACAAAGCGTTTTCCTTTATATAACACTTCTTTGTAAGCTGTCATGAGATACACCCTTTCTTTTCATAGGTTTGTTTTTCATTCTATGAACAAAAAACGGCGTAATTGCCTAATATAAAAAGAATTTTTAAGGTTGATAAAATTGCTTGGCAAAACGAGTTCGCTTATACTGTACTGTGATTCTATTTACGTATAAGTTCTAATTACTAGAACAGCTTTAACATATGGACACGGAAACCAAACAGCAGTACATAAGGAGCAGCATATGGATATTAACTATTTATATACATTCAAAGAAGTAGCGAAGTGGGGGAGCTATACACGAACAGGCGAGGAGTTAGGGTATGCTCAGTCAAGCGTTACCACTCATATAAAAAAATTAGAGGATCATTACGGTCAAAAACTATTTGAACGAACAGGACAAAAAATGAAGCTGACTCAGCCTGGTGAAGAATTGCTTTATTATGTGAATCAAGTAACCGAGTTATTAAATGAAGCAAAAGAGCGTCTTACTACGAACGAAGATGCTAGAGGAACCGTTTCAATAGGAACCGTGGAGTCGCTGGCCGCCTATTTTATTACACCGTATATTCGTGAATTAAAAAAACAGCACCCTTCTCTAAAGATTATGCTAGAAGCGGGTTTATGTCCAAATTTAACACAAGGAATTATTGACGGAAAGTATGATGTAGCCGTTTTGCTTGATCGCCTTCAAACATCTTCAAGTTTAGAAGTGATTCCTATTCGAAAAGAAAACATGGTTATGATTGCTTCGTCTTCTCATTCTTTTAGTAAAAGAAACAGCGTTCTAATGGAAGATTTTGAGGGAGAGACCATTATTTTAACTGAGAGCGGCTGCCCTTATCGCACGCTTTTAGAAGAGATGATGCGCAGCAGCGGTATTCATATGCAATCGGTCATCTCGTTTAGCAGTCTTGAAGCGATTAAACAGTGCGTAGCGGATAATTTAGGTATTGCTCTTGTACCGGAAATAGCGGTAAAACAAGAGATGGAAAGTGGAAAACTGATTAAAGTCCCGTTTGACCACGAAGAATTTTATCTTTATTCACAGCTCATATTCAAAAAGAAAAAATGGCTGACGGCACCTATTCAACAATTTATTTCACTTGTTCAAGAAGGTTATCAAAAATATTGATAATAGATATAGAGAATCTTCAATAATGATGAAGTAGTTTTCGTGCTACACTTTTTATAAAACATGAAACTAGAGGTGTAGAACATGAATATATTTTTGCAGCACAATCCTACAAAATTATACTTTGGAAAAAATCAAATTACGAAGCTATCGCAAGAGCTTGCTTCTTATCATAAACAAGTAAACGTTCTGTTAGTATACGGAGGAGGAAGTATCAAACGAAATGGCGTATACGACGAAGTGAAAGCTGAACTTCAGTCTATTAACGCGGTTGTTCACGAGCTGTCTGGTGTAGAACCTAATCCTCGTTTGACTACGGTGGCTAAAGGCGTGGACATATGTAAAAAAGAAAACATTGATTTTCTTTTAGCCGTTGGGGGAGGAAGTGTAATCGATTGTACAAAAGCTATTGCAGCTGGAGCCGTGTATGAAGGAAATACATGGGATTTAATTACACGTAAAAAAGAGATTACAGGTGCGCTTCCTTTTGGAACGGTATTAACACTTGCAGCAACTGGGTCTGAAATGAATTCAACTTCTGTTATAACAAATTGGGAAACAAAAGAAAAGCTCGGATGGACGTCTTCTCACGTATTTCCCGCCTTTTCTATTTTAGATCCGGCGTACACATTTTCAGTGCCGCGCGATCAAACCGTCTATGGAATTGTTGACAGTATGTCGCATGCGCTTGAACACTATTTTCATCGCACGGAAAATACGCCGATGATCGACGGCTTTATTGAATCTTTACTAAGAACGGCTATACAAGAAGGTCCTAAGCTTCTTAAAGACCTGACTTCTTATAAGTATCGTGAAACGATGATGTATATCAGCACGACGGCGTTTAACGGAAGCTTAGCAAACGGAACGGACGGGGGAGACTGGGCTACTCACCGTATCGAACATGCTCTGTCGGCCGTATATGATATTCCCCACGGAGGCGGTCTTGCTATCTTGTTCCCTAACTGGCTGGAGCACGTCCTAAAAGAAGACCCTTCCCGTGTAAAACAATTGGCTGTAAACGTATTTGGCATTGATCCAGCAGGAAAAAGCGATGAAGAAACAGCAATGGAAGGAGCAAAAGCGCTTCGCACTTTCTGGAATGACTTAGGAGCCCCGAACTGCTTGCGTGACTATGATATTGACGATCGTGAGTTTGATGCGATTGTTGAAAAGACCTTTGTAAAACCAGGTGTTGGCACTTATAAAGAGCTTGACTATGCAAGCGTTCGAGATATTCTAGAAAGATCTAAATAAAAAAAGACGAGCTGCCTGCTCGTCTTTTTTATATGTACTCAATAATCCATTAGAAAATAAAGAAAAAGAAAAAAGCACAGCAAGATGCCTCCTGCTCCTACCGCTACTTCCGAAAAGCCTTGAATAAACGTACTTTTAGGACTGCCTCCGTCGTTTTGCACATGAAATATACGTTTTCTTTTGCGTTCATGTACGATTACCAACGAACCAAAAGCAACCGATAATAAGGTAAAGAGCGGGACCACAATTAAAAACAGCTTAATAGAACACGCCCAGTACGATATATAGAGCGTATAATACATTGCTCCAGTACTTAAGGCAAAGAGTATTAAAGAAAATAAAAACCACTTCGTAAAACGGTTTTTGCTCATGTATGGTTCACTTCCTTTTATCAGGTGCGTCTTATGATGTAGACAATAAAACACGTCTATCATTTTACCAAAACTTTTTAATACATTCTATTTTAGCGGAAAAATAGGGTTTGTAAGTTTCTTGAAAGTGGTATAGTTCCTAAGAACTATTCATGTGTACATACAAAAAACTGATGATATATGAGGGATAAGATGAGCTATGGGGTGCGACGCGTGTCTGCCAATTAGGACAGGATATACGGTTTCTTTTCAGAAATCAAGCGATGTGAAGAAATTGGAAAAATACTTTAAAAATATTTCTCAAAGCCAATGGAAGACTCTTGGAGAAGATATGGTCTGGATGAGGGAAGATATCTTTTGGAGTTTTATGGATTATGTTCATCAGCATCTAGACCCTCGGCATGTGTGGGCTGTAGAAGCCAAGCAGCGGAGCCCGTTTGAAAACCTGCGGGGTATGGAGCCAATCACCGTTTTTCAAAAAATGAAAGATGCCTTGTGGATTGATGAGCTGATTGAAGACAAGCGAATTTGCTCATATTATCAGCCCATTGTATCGATTGATCACGAACGCGTGCATATCGTTGGCCACGAAATTTTATCAAGAGGATTAGAAGAAGACGGAAGTATTATACCGCCTTTTAAAATGTTTGAAGCTGCTCAAATAAGAAATAAAACCTTCGCTCTTGACCGAGCCTGCCGCTTAGAAGCTGTAAAAAATGCTAGTATTATTGATCGTCAGCTGATTTTTATTAACTTTATTCCTACAGCAATATATAATCCCGAGCATTGCTTGGCATCTACATTTGCGTTAATTCAAGAATTGAATATAAAACCCGAACAAATAGTGTTTGAAGTGATTGAAACCGAGGATGTTCAAGATATTGAGCATTTAAAAAACATTTTGAATTATTATCGTTCCCACGGATTTAAATATGCTTTAGATGACGTAGGGGTTGGTTATAACACGCTGAAGAGGCTTTTAGAAGTGGAGCCTGACGTGGTGAAGTTAGCATTTGAATTCACAAACGGAGTCAGTAAAAATGAGAAACAGAAAAAAGTTGCCCAAGAGATGTTAGCTATCACCCATAAAATGGGGGCGAAGGCTCTTGCGGAAGGAGTAGAGACAGAAGAAGATTTAAAATGCCTGATAGAGATGGGATATGATTTGTTTCAAGGGTATTATTTTGCAAAGCCTCATCCTACTCCTGTAAAAGAGATTCATTCTATTTACGTTTAGCAACGAAAAGCAGAAGAATAGAAACTTCTGCTTTCTGTATGACTAAAGGTAAGAAAATTCAAAAAATAAACAATTCACTTTCATTTTGCTAAACAGTTTACAGGAGAAGGGAAGTGCTATAAGATGATAAATATTAATTCTTAGTATTTCTATCAGAAAAGGAGTGGATGATGTGTCGCAAACGTTGCACTCATCATATAAATCAAAGCCTACTACTGTTGTAACAGAATTAAGTCCTATGCAAAAGCCATTATTTGCAGGAGGGGTTATAGCAGCAGTTATTTTATTTCTTGCGATTGTGTTCACGACTAATTGGACGCAAGGTGTTTTATTTATTATCGGCCTAGCGTTAGGGATGACGCTTCTATACGCACGTTTTGGCTTTACATCAGCATTTCGCCGCCTTGTATCTGTCGGCAATGTTCAAGGCTTGCAAGCGCATATGCTTATGCTTGCAATTGCGTCAACATTGTTTGCTATTATTTTAAGTACAGGCTTTAGCTTTACAGGGGTAACGCCAAAAGGATATGTCTCACCTGTAGGAGTAAGCGTGATAGTTGGTTCGTTTATGTTTGGAATTGGCATGCAGTTAGGAAATGGATGTGCCTCAGGGACGCTGTATTCGTTAGGCGGAGGTTCTTCTTCTATGATTTTAACACTTTTAGCCTTTATTGTAGGTTCTATGTTTGGGGCGTATCATTTGCCATTTTGGCAAAAGCAACCTTCGCTTCCCCCTATCTCATTAGCTGAATCGACAGATCTTGGTTATTTTGGAGCTTGGATTATACAGCTTATCGCGTTCGCAGCGATTTACTGGATTACGATTCAAATTGCTAAAAAGAAAAATCCGCCTATGATGAAACAGCTTCCTACTACAAAAGGGTGGAAAAAGATTATTCGAGGCTCTTGGCCTCTATTCACAGCAGCGATTGTGCTGGCAGTATTAAATGCATTGACGCTTGCTGTAAGAGGAAACCCTTGGGGAATCACTTCTGCTTTTGCATTATGGGGCGGAAAAGCCATGATGGCAGCCGGGATAGATGTATCGAGCTGGGGATTTTTCCAAGGTGCAAATGGAGAAGCGTTAACGCAAAGTGTGCTAGCAGACTCTACCAGCGTGTTAAACTTTGGGATTATACTAGGGGCCTTCATTTCAGCGACGGCGCAAGGGACGTTCAAACCAGGAAAGATTAAGCCCGGAGTTGCGGGAGCAGCTGTTGTTGGCGGCCTTTTAATGGGGTATGGTGCGCGTCTTGCTTTTGGCTGTAACATCGGCGCTTACTTTGGCGGCATTGCTTCATTTAGTCTTCATGGATGGGTATGGATGGTTATGGCGATGCTTGGCACAGGCTTAGCACTATTTATCCGACCGATATTTGGACTCAAAAACCCTAAATCTAATGATTCGATTTGTTAAGTTTAGATAAAACCTTCTTTGCATGAGCAAAGGAGGTTTTTTATTTTAGGTGATGTTTGAAAACCTCTATATTTTTGTAAATTCCTTGACGTTTATCAAAAATCATCAGCTTTCTTCATAGAGCTTGTATTAAAAAAACCTCTTGTTTTAACTCAAAAAGAAGATAGGAATTTCCTTTTTTTATAAAAATTTCACTTATTTTGCCGATATAACAGGAAGATTGTATGTATTTGGCGAAATGTACATTAAACACCATGTCCAAACACAGTTATTAAAACGTAAAAAGGGGTTTTAACGTTACATGAATAAGTATTTAAAAAAAACTGTTATTTATGGAAGTTTGTGTTTTTTACTAGGAGCGTGCGGAGGAGCAGGAGAACAAACATCTTCTGAACCGCAGAAAAAAGAAGAAGCTGTAAAATCTAAAGAAGAAGCGACAAAAAAAGAAAAAAAAGAGGGCATTAATACAACCATTAAAATTAGCGCAGCGGGAGATTTTACTTTAGGAAATGATGAAAGCTTCAGCTACGATTCTACTTTTAATGACGTAGCGGCAAGAAATGGCCTTCCATATTTTACGCAAAATGTAAAGTCGATTTTTGAACAAGATGATTTAACAACGGCTAATTTAGAAACAACGCTGACAAAGGCGACCGAAAAAGCAAGTAAAACATTTCGTTTTAAAGGTGATCCTTCTTTTGTGAATATTTTAAAACAAGGAAGTATTGAAACCGTTAACTTAGCTAATAATCATACACGTGATTATTTACAGCAAGGATATGATGATACAAGAGAGAACTTAAAGAAAAGCGGAATAGGCTATTTTGGCTATGAAGATACATACATCACAACGGTAAAAGGAGTCAAAGTAGGATTGCTTGGATATCCGGGCTGGGATGACACCAAAGAAATAAGAAGCCAGATTAAAGACGGAATTAAGTCTTTAAAAGAAAAAGGAGCTAAAATTATCATTGTGCATTTCCACTGGGGGTCTGAACGACACTATGTTCCTGATACAGCGCAGCAAGCATTGGCGAAATATACAATTGATAACGGAGCAGATTTAATTTTAGGTCATCATCCTCATGTTGTTCAAGGAATTGAAGAGTACAAAAATAAATTTATTGTCTATAGCTTAGGAAACTTTATGTTTGGCGGAAACAAAAATCCAAGTGATAAAGATACATTTGTATTTCAGCAGACATTTACGATTAAAGATGGAAAGCTAACGACGAATAAAGACATCAACGTCATTCCATTCCGTATTTCTTCCACAACAGCACGAAACGACTACCGACCTACGCCTTTAACAGGCCTGGAAAAGGACCGAGTGAAAAATAAACTAATTGATGTTTCCAATCAAATCAAACAGGAAAAGTGGACAGTTTACGATGAAGATAGTAAATGAAGCTCTCAGCATTGAGAGCTTTTTTTTATAAAATAAAACAAAAATAACCAAAAAAATGATATAATGTAAAAAAATAGATTAAAGGTGGAACTATGGTTAATATAGGTGATATAATTTTTCAAATTCTTATGATGCTTATCCTGATAGGAATAGCAGGAGTAATAATTGCATTTATTATAGGCTTAAAAAGGTTGATTCAAAAGCAGGGGGCAAATGAAAAAAGGCTTCAGCGTATGGAGCAAAAGTTAGATGATATGCTGAAAAATAAAGAGTCTTGACTATACAGAAGCACTGTCAATACATCAGTGCTTCTCCACTTGACATTTTATAAAAAAGCAGTAAAATATGTATACATCATTTATATAGGGAGGAAGTTACATGGCAAAGTCAAAAGCAAAAAAAATGCGTGAAAAAATGACGCGTGAAGGCAAGCGAAACCCAGAATTAAACCGCAGTCTGTTTGTATTTGCAGAGATGGAAACGCGGAAAACCAAAACAAAGAAGGAAAAACTTCAGCATCAGCAAACAAAACATAAAAAACGATTATCAGACGGAGCGTACAGTACCGGAGATGATCGTTTTTTTATTGCGTTTCATACATCTACAAAATGAAAAAAGAGCTTTTTGACTATCCATCTTCACTTTGCTCAAACATTTTTACTGTAAACTTTCACAAAAAACCCTTATGATAGGAAAAGAAGGGGATGAACTAAGAATGCTTACGATTGAAGAAATACCTAAAGACCAAGCGGGCGTTTTGCAAAATTTGTATTCTCTTTATCTCCACGATTTATCTGCGTATACATCTTCTTTAGATATTCGCGAAGATGGAGCTTTCCACTTTGAAGAGCTGCCGCTGTTTTGGAAAGTAGAAGGCCTCTCGCCATACTTTATTAAAGTAGATGATAAGCTGACGGGCTTTTTTTTACTTCTTGAACAGCCCGCACTTCAGCAAGAAGCAGATTACTGCATCAATGATTTTTTTATCTTAAACAAATACCGAGGGCGGGGCATCGCTTCCAAAACGGTAAAAGACATTTTCTCTCATCGAAAAGGAACATATATGATTATTGAGCTTGCAGGCAATAAGCGGGCTATTTCATTTTGGAAACATATTTATAAAAGCTTACATATTTCCTTTCAAGAAAAGAAAATTGAACTTGACGGAGAACCAACTCTTATTCAAACATTTAGTGTGTAAAACCCTTCTGAAAAACAGAAGGGTTTTTTATTTAAACTAAATATTAACAATTTTCAACAAATTATGTATAATTAAAGATGCTTGTCGACATTTATTCACAGGAGTATTCCTGTAAAGGAGGAGTAAAATGAAAGCGTTATCTAATTTCTTTACGACGCTTGTGCAGCGTTTTTTACCTGATCCGTTTGTATTTGCTTTAATCCTGACGCTGATTTTATTTATATCAGGTATTGTTTTTACTCCTCACGGACCGATTGAAATGGTTCAGTTTTGGGGAAGTGGCTTTTGGAACCTTTTAGCATTTGCCATGCAAATGAGCTTAGTGCTTGTCACGGGACATGCGCTTGCGAGCTCGCCGCTTGTAAAGAAGTGGCTTGTGAACATAGCACTGTTAGCCAAAACTCCGGCACAAGGGGTAATTCTTGTCACGCTCGGCGCAGCTATGGCCTGTATGATTAACTGGGGGTTTGGCTTAATTGTAGGTGCGCTGTTTGCGAAAGAAGTAGCGAAACGCGTGCCGGGATCTGATTACCGGTTTTTAATTGCCTGTGCTTACATAGGGTTTTTAACATGGCACGGAGGCTTGTCGGGTTCGATTCCTCTTGTCGCTGCTACACCTGGAAACCCAATGGAAAAAACGGCTGGACTTATTCCGCTGTCAGACACGATTTTTACGGGGTACAACTTATTTATTACCCTCGGGTTATTAATTGTCCTTCCTATTATGACAAGACTGATGATGCCGACGGGAAAAGAAGTGGTAGAAATTGATCCAAGACTGTTGGCGGAAGATGAAATGGCTCCGGCTACAGTTGTTGAGACAACTTCTTCTAAGCCAACATTTGCTGTACGCATGGAGAACAGCAGGTTTTTAAGTCTGACGATTGCGCTTCTTGGGTATTCATATTTAATTTATTATTTTGCTACAAACGGTTTTAAAATGGATATTAACACAGTGAACTTATTGTTTTTTACAACGGGTATTTTACTTCACCGCACGCCTTTATCCTATATGAATGCCGTTTCTAATGCTGCGAAAGGAACCGCCGGGATTGTGATTCAGTTTCCATTCTACGCAGGTATTCAAGGCATGATGGAACTATCGGGATTAGGCGGGAAGCTAACGAACGCATTTATCTCGATTTCAAATGAAACGACATTTCCGTTTCTTGCGTTTTTAAGTTCTGGCGTTGTGAACTTTTTTGTTCCGTCGGGAGGAGGACACTGGGTTGTACAAGGACCTTTTATTATGCCGGCAGCTGAACAGCTCGGCGTAGATCCGGGAGTCGCTGCGATGGCCATTGCCTACGGAGAAGCATGGATGAATATGGCGCAGCCGTTTTGGGCACTGCCCGCACTAGCTATCGCAGGGCTCGGAGCACGCGATATAATGGGCTACTGCGTGACGACCTTAATTGTATCAGGCTTTATTTTTGCTATAGGACTAACGTTTTTCTAATACGAAAAGGTCAGCTGAAAAGCTGACCTTTTTTTTATTCTACATTATAAGCCAACTTCGCGTGCACTCCAGTTCCAGAATTCTTCCGCAACTCGTTCATTTTTTGCTCTTGAAGAAGGGGGCGTAACGCGTTTTTTATAAAAATAAGCGCCGCTAATATGCGTCACTTCAGGGCTGTCTGCTAAATAAATAGCTGTTTCGGCACCTTGAAGAGGTGTTAAAAAGAAAGGGCGAAGCATGGCGTGAACGCTTTTTCCAAAACCTGTTTGACGATTAACGCCGATGGCGGTAGAGACTGCACCGGGGTGTAGGCAGTTTACGGTTACAGAAGTATCTTTTAGCTTTTTACTTAAATGGACCGTAAATAAATTATTCGCTAATTTAGACTGAGAGTATCCTCGCCATATTCCGAATCCCGTTGTTAAGTGAGGGTTGTTGAAGTCTATTTTTCCGGCTTTATGAGCACCGGACCCAACGTTTATAATGCGTCCTTGCAGAGATTTTTTCAGCAGATCTAAAAGTAAATTAGTTAACAAAAAGTGACCCAAATGATTGACACCAAGCATCATTTCGAATCCGTCTTGTGTTGTTTCACGCTTGATTGTCACCACGCCCGCGTTATTAATCAGAACATCAAGTACACTGTAGCGAGACGTAAAGTCTTCACTGAAAGCCCGGATACTGTCAAGAGAACCTAGGTCACAGGTCATAAGAGATATGGAATCCGATCCGCTTTGACGCTTCGCTTCTTCTAAAGCCGTATTTCCTCTTTCTTCATTTCGGCATACCATAATGACTTCGAATCCTTTTTTAGCTAGTTCAATCGTTGTGGCCAGCCCCATTCCAGAATTGGCACCCGTAATTAACGCTCGTTTGGCTGTCATGCGTATGTTCCTCCCAACTACATCTTTTTTCTAGTGTATAAGATAAGAAGATACGTCGTCCACTTCTAGCTTTTCTTTCATGCATACTTTAAAAAATGCGTAAAATGTGCACAGGGGAGAAAATGTTGCACAAAGGTCAATATTTTACACCCTACTCGTCAATTAAAGCGGTTTCATAAATAACTGATTTCGCTAAAATAAGACATAGGGAGGTGCTAGTAAGATGAATAGCCAAAGTAAATTACAGGAGACAGAATATGTTCCTTTAGAGCAAGAACTTAAAAGAGAACCATCTATTAATACGAAAAAACGTAAAAATTTGAAAAATGTAGGTTTATTTGCTCTATTTGTAGGGCCCGCACTTTTAGCGTTTTGTGTGATTGTACTTATACCATTTTTTACAGGGATTTATTACTCATTTACAGACTGGAACGGAGTAAACGGTACGATTAACTGGGTGGGGCTTGATAACTTTAAGTACTTGTTCACCGAAGATAAGCAGTTTCAGCAGTCGTTTTGGATTACAACAAAATATACGGTCGTTGCGATTATCTTAACGAATGTGGTTGGGTTCGTGTTAGCAATCCTTGTTACTCAAATGTTAAAAACACGAAACATTTTACGTACGGTTTTCTTTATGCCGAATTTAATTGGCGGACTTTTACTAGGATTTGTATGGCAGTTCATTTTTGTAAAAGGATTTGCATCTATCGGACAAATCACGGGAATTTCGCTTTTTGAACTTCCTTGGTTGGGAGACGCAAAAACAGCATTTTGGGGCATCGTGATTGTAAGTGTATGGCAAGGAGCGGGTTATATCATGCTTATTTACACAGCAGCACTGCAAAACGTACCGCAAGAGCTAATTGAAGCAGCAAAAATTGACGGAGCAAGCAGATGGCAAATTCTTCGTCACATTACAATTCCAATGGTGGCACCGGCAGTAACGGTTTGTTTATTCTTAACGATTTCATGGTCATTCAAAGTATTTGATGTCAACTTATCATTAACAAACGGTGGTCCATTTAAATCAACAGAAATGTTAGCGCTTAACATTTATACAGAAGCATTTGTTAATAACAGATACGGTCTAGGTGAAGCAAAAGCCTTAATTTTCTTCATCGTCGTAGCAGCAATTACAATTATTCAAGTAACATACACCAAGAAGAAGGAGGTTGAATCGTGATGGGAAACAAATATACGAGCAAAACCTTTATTGTTGAAATTTTAGCAGTCCTGCTTGGACTAGTGTTCTTGGTTCCATTTTATTACGTGCTTTCAAACTCACTGAAGTCATTTGCAGAAATTTTATCAAACACATCGGCGCTGCCGACAACGATTCAGTTTCAAAACTTTGTTAATGCATTCAACCAAATGAATTACCTAAAAGTGCTTAGCAACTCGCTGATCATTACAGTCATCAGTAACGCAGTTCTAGTCATCTTCTGTTCAATGGCAGCTTACATGCTGGTTCGAACAAAGAAAAAAATCAGCAGCATTATCTTTATGGCATTCGTAGCGGCAATGGTTATTCCGTTTCAATCCATCATGATTCCGCTTGTAAAAGTAGCAGGAAACTTAAATCTGTTAAACAGCATCTGGGGTATTGTGATCATGTATTTAGGCTTTGGTTCAGGTATGACGATTTTCTTGTACCACGGATTTATTAAAGGAATTCCAGTCGAGCTAGAAGAAGCGGCAATCATCGACGGATGCTCACGTCTAGGCGTATTCTGGAGAATTGTGTTCCCGTTATTAAAACCAATTACAGTAACCGTAGTTATCTTAAACAGCCTATGGATTTGGAATGACTTCTTACTTCCGTCTCTTGTTCTTCAAGATCCTGAGCTAAGAACGATTCCGCTTGCGACATTCTTCTTCTTTGGTCAGTATACAAAGCAGTGGGATTTAGCACTAGCAGCACTTGTAATCAGTATTATCCCGCTATTAATCTTCTTCTTTGCAATGCAAAAACACATTGTTAAAGGAATTACAAGCGGTTCAATTAAATAATAGAAACGGCAACAGGGCTGATTTTGCTGCTGAGGCGTCAAAATCAGCAGCAAATAGGGAGGAACGGAAAATGGCATTTAAAATGAAAAAATGGCCTTTAGCAGCAGGTGTTTTATCGGCTACGCTTTTATTTTCAACCGCGTGTTCAAACGAAAGCGCATCAGGTAATAAAAAAAGCGGCGGAGATCAAGTAGTAGTAGATGTATTTCAAGGAAAAGTAGAAATCGCTGATCAGCTAAAAGCTCTAACTGATCAATACACAAAAGAACATCCAAATGTGAAGTTCAATATCCAAACGGTTGGTGGAGGAGCTGACGGTGCAGCAGCTTTAAAAGCGCAGTTTGCGTCGGGGAATGCACCTGACCTTTTCACAAACGGGGGATATCAAGAGGCAAAAACGTGGAAAAATAAATTAGAAGATTTATCCGATCAGCCGTGGATTGATGACGCGTATGAAAACACACTTACACCAATGACGATGGACGGCAAAGTATATGGGCAGCCGATCAGTCTTGAAGGCTACGGATTTACATATAACAAAAAACTGTTCAAAAAAGCAGGCATCAAAGAACTTCCAAAAACATATTCAGAATTAGAAGCAGCGGCTAAAAAGCTAAAAGCTGCCGGTATTACGCCATTTTCTATCGGCTACGGCGAGTGGTGGGTGCTTGGAAACCACGGCTTAAATATTCCATTTGCTAGTCAAAAAGATCCGGATGCATTTATTAAAGGGCTAAATGACGGCAGTACGAAAATCACAGGTAACGAGCAGTTCAAACAGTATGTAAAGCTGCTTGATTTAACGGTAAAATACGGAAACAAAAATCCGTTAACGACGGACTACAACACGCAAGTAACGAAGTTTGCGAACGGTGAAGCAGCGATGATTCAGCAAGGAAACTGGATTCAGCCAATGCTTAATAAAATTACGCCGAACATGGACGTAGGCATTTTACCTATGCCGTTAAGCGATGATGCAGCTGTAGCTGACAAGCTTGCAATCGACGTTCCAAGCAACTGGGTTATTCACAAACAAGCACCAGCGGCAGATAAAAAAGCAGCAAAAGATTTCTTAAACTGGATGGTTACATCTAAAGAAGGTCAAAAAGCGTTAGTAGAAGACTTTAAGTACATTCCAGCCTTTAAGTCAATCGAAGCAAAAGACATCGGTCCTTTAGGCGAAGAACTTCTTAAATATTCTAAGGATCAAAAAACGATTCCTTGGGAATGGACAAAATTCCCTGAAGGCGTAACGCAAAAATTTGGAGCGGATGTACAAGAATACATCGGCGGCCAAACATCTGAAGATGAGCTGTTAAAATCATTAGATAAAAGATGGGCTGAGTTGAAGTAATAAAAAAGACAACCTTTGGGTTGTCTTTTTTGTAAGTGCATAAACTGGCAATATAGCTGTATTTATCTAAAAAAATAAAAGGCGGCAGAATTCATGTATTCTGCCGCTTTCTGCGTTATCATTTAACTTCTTGGCCAAAGCATAACGGCTACGCCAATCAGACACACAAGTCCGCCAATCCAATCATATGTATCGGGCATTTTTTTATCAACCCACCACGCCCAAAACAGGCTTAAAATAATAAAAATACCGCCGTAAGCTGCATATACACGTCCAAAGTCCGGGAACGACTGCCACGTAGCAATGACCCCGTACAGCACCAAAGCAATACCGCCCAGAAGTCCTAACCAGCTTGATGCTCCTTCGCGCAGCCACTGCCAAATCAGATAGCCTCCGCCAATTTCAGCAAGACCCGCTAGGATAAAAAGAAAAATCGCTTTAATCATAAACTATGCTCCTTATACCATCATTTCGTCTCTTTATTCTATCTTACTTTTTTCGTTTGATGAACCATTTGTTCGTTTTAAATAAGTACACTGGAAAGCATTCCTTTATCAATTTGTCTTCAAACCTGCTAAACTATTAATAGTATGAGTTTATGTAAAATGTTTGTGCGAGTACAAAGAGTCATCCAATTATTGAGGCTCAGCACACTTTTACAAAAGGTAGAAGTTAGCAGGAAATTGACTATTTAAAAGAATAAAACGTTTAACAGTATAAAACAGTAAAAAGAATGCAGATATAGGGGTTTGGTAAAATGAGTTTAGATCATAAAGTGATACGCATTGAGCTGCCTACACCATTTCCAATTGGACCGGTCAATGTATTTTTATTAAAAGCAGACAAGTTAACGTTAATTGATGCAGGGATGAAAACCAAAGAAGCGTGGAATGTTTTTGAAGAGGAGCTTCGTAAAGAAGGATATAAAGTAACAGATATTGAACAAGTGATTCTTACTCATCAGCATCCGGATCATACTGGATTTTTAGAATGGCTGCCGAGTGATATACCGGTTTACGGTCATAAGCTTGTGGAGCCTTGGATTTACCAAGATGAAGAGTTTGTTCAGCAGCATAATGAGCTATACCGTAATTTCCTTATGGAGTTTGGAGTCAGTGATGATGTAATGGACACATGGCTTCGTAAAGCAACGGCTGCAATTCAAGTATATTCACCTAAAGGACAGAAGCTAGCAGGGTATTTGAAAGAAGGAGATATACTTCCGTATGCCAGTGATTGGGAAGTGATTGAAACGCCGGGACATTCCTTGAGTCAGCTGATGTTTTACAATCGAAAAGAAAAAGTCGCGTTTGGCGGAGATCATATTTTGCCAAAAGTACCGTCAAATCCATATTTAGAGCCAACCATTCAAAATCCTAAGCCAACGCCGCTATTGGACTACTTGGCGTCTCTTGAAAAAACGTTAAACTACGACATTGATTTGATCTACAGCGGACATGGTGAACCGCTTAGTGACATTCATTCTTTAATTATGGAACGTATTCAAAAGCAGCATAAATGGGCGCTGCGCGTGTTACAATCGATGGGGGAAGGAAAGAAAACAACGCTTGAAGTCAGCGCAGCTTTTTTCCCGGATATGTATCAAAAAGCACCGGACTTTATTTTCTCAGAAGTGTACGGCCAGCTTACGTATTTAGAGAAAGAAGGATACGTTGAATTAACAAAAAATGAAGAAGGCGTCTTGCTGTGGGAAACTACACGTGTGCTTGCTCCTCAGTCATAACATAAAAAATCAGCTTCTTTAAAGAAGCTGATTTTTTATGCTTATAGTGAATGCAAGCGCTCAATGCGTTTTTCAAGCGGCGGGTGAGTAGAGAATAAGCGTGAGAACTTTTCTTTGCCGCTAATTTTAAAAGCAGCAATTGATTTTTGACGGTCATCTACTAATGAAGTAGTATGACGAAGCGATTCTAACGCATAAATCATTTTTTCTTTACCACCGAGTTTAGCTGCAAGCTCATCGGCTTTGAATTCACGTCTTCTTGAATGCCAGAAGATAATTGGGCTGCTTAAGATACTAAAGAGAATCTCAAATACAATCGATGTAAGGAAATAAACAACCATCGCAAACTCTTCTCGCACAAAGTTTGACACCGCTTTGGCTACTAAACGAGAGAAGAAAATAACGAATGTATTTAATACTCCTTGCAGAAGTGTAGTTGTGACCATATCACCGCTTTTAATATGCGCTATTTCGTGAGCGATAACGCCGCTGATCGCATCGCGGTCCATACGTTCAAGCATTCCGCTTGAAACTGCAACAAGCGAGCGTCTTTTACTTGGCCCAGTTGCAAAAGCATTAACTTCCGCTGAATGATAAATTCCGACCTGAGGCATTTTTCTTAATCCTGCAACAGATGCAAGTCGGTGCGTTTCTTCTAGAACAAACCGTTCGTATTCACCTTGAGGGGAACGTTCATCAATAACTTGAACACCCATCATCCACTTTGCCATCACGCGTGACATCATAAGAGAAATAATCGCGCCGCTGAAGCCGGCAATTACGCTAAATGCCAGCAGGCCGCCGTAACCGCTGCTTCCCATATAGCTTTGAACACCTAATAAAGATGTAATCGTTGTGATTGTAATTAATACTAAAATATTAACGAAAATAAACAGTGAAATTCGTTTTAGCACCAGTCTTCCTCCTTTAACTAATACGTGCATGATAGGTATACGGTCAGAGGAGAGGAAAGGTTTCATTTATTTATTCAAATTTACTAAAAAGATTACTATGTTAAGTTATTAAATAGTAAATATCAAATTACAAAATGAGATATAGGAAGCAGCAAAATGCATTGTTTAGTCTATAATCAAGAGCATTTTTAAAGAAATTTCATAATTTACGTCTATCTTGGGACAAGACATACTAAAATAATTAAAAAGGTGTTCAACGCATGAACACCTTTTTAGTAACACCATTTAAAAATTACTAACTTTAGTACGTTTAAAAATTAACCTTAGGTTCTGTACCTAATTTAATGCGTTTGAAGTTTTTAATATGCTTCCATGTAATAAAAACAAAAATAACAGCTGCGAATACCATCAATACTACATCACCTATATAGAGTGATACCAAAAAGGCAACCAATGCCCCAATAGGTGAAGACAAGGATACGTATTTAGAAATTTTGAGAGAAATTAAAAAAGCAAGCATTCCTAGAATGAAAGCTAATGGTGAAAATGCAAGGAATACACCAGCGGCAGTTGCTACAGATTTTCCTCCTTTAAACTTTGCAAAAATCGGATAGCTATGTCCAAGAATAGCAATAAATCCAGGGACAAGCATATGCAAGTGACTATTCATCATAAGCGGTAAACAGACAGCTAGCGAGCCTTTTGCTATATCGCCGATCAACACTATAATACCTGCTTTCTTTCCTAAAGTACGAAAGGTATTAGTGGCTCCTAAGTTACCGCTTCCGTGCTTGCGAACATCGGTTTTGTAAAAGCCCTTTCCAATCACTAAAGCAAAAGGAATGGACCCAATTAAATAAGCTAATAAGATAATTATAGCGTTTGTTAATACGTTCATTGTTGGCACCTCAAATTGTGTTGTTATTATTCATTAAAATATAAATGCGGTAAAAGCAGTCTTTTGTATGGCTAAAGCCCTCTAGTTTTTTCGGTGGAGTTTTTGTAAATTCGATTGGATTTCTAGTGGAACAACCCAAAAATTTTTAGTATGTTAAGATATTTTTGAACTTTTAAGCCTTGATACGTATTAGTATAGATTGAGATGTCTATTATGAATATGTAAAAAGAAGAAAAGAGGAGAAACGAAAAGGCAAAAACAAAAAAATTGTAATACAATTTTAAAAATATAACATAAATATTTAAAGGTTAAAAGATATTTTGGGTATATTGTAGTAGAAAAAAGCGTTTTGATCATTTTTTTATGAAAAACAAGACAAAAAAATTAACAAATCCAAAAAAATATAATAAAATGTAAAACAGTGTTTCGAAATATTAACTTCTTAAAATTGAAAGGGGTCCTGCACTTGTTGTGGACAGATATCAAAGAACGAGAAGTAGTTATGTACAAAAACTGCCAGGCGAAAATTTTAGAAAAAAAAGGGCCGAATAAAATAGTCGTTCGAAATCTGGAATTCCCGGAAAAAGGCGATTGGATATCAGCCGAGCTTGATTTTGAAGCTGTTGAAAAATTTGAGAAGAGTCGAGAACACTAATACGAAAAACATTTTATAATACTTCTATTTGTTATATAAGAAAAAGCCGAGCTTACATTTTGAGTTCGGCTTTTTTGTTTATGTTTAATTCGTTCTCTTTACGAAGAGCTCCTCGTTATTACATGTAAAACAACGCCTTTTCCTCTCATTCATTTTCCACTATTACACTAGTCCCGTATAAAAACGTATCTTTATACGGGACTATCGATTTATTTTTAGTACACATATTTTTGCCGCTTTTTTCATATACAAACGTTCAGAAACAAAACCTCTGTGCATACATTGAAGACAAAGGGGGAGGATACAATGGGAAAAGCAAGTCGTATATTGAAATGGGTCAGCGGAGGATTGGAGGCGCTTTGGGGGATTCCCCTCCTAGGCGGCACCTTGGTTATAAGCCTAGCCTACACGCCGCTTATTCTAATGCTCGCATTGCATATCGTAGGTTTAGTATTCGCGATTAAAACAAACAAAGTTCGGACAGGGCATATCATGGGAATTGTCTGTTCCGCTATTGCGTGGATTCCTGTGGTCGGCATGATCATGCACATTTTAACGGCTATTTTCTTACTTATAGAAGCAGCCAAAGATAACGAGCTATCTGAAGACGCAGCATAAAAGAGAAGCAGCCTGATTTTTAGGTGGTTTTTTGTATTTAATGCCACAGACTTGGAGGCTATATTGTTTTGGGAAATCCTTTTTATGTTAGAATATTAGAAGTATTTTCTAAAAAAGGGGGTACACACAATAGACAAAGCTAATCAAAAAAACAAAAGACTTTTTACAGCAGGACTCATATTAGTCGCTCTTGTAAGCTTTATATTTTTACTATGGAGTAAAGGCTGGGTAATTCCTAATGCGATAAGTGCCAGCGGCTATAAAGGTAAAGAAACGTTTATTGATTTAAATGTGTTTAACGGAAATCAAGCAGAATTTGAAAAATACTAGTTTACTAGAAAGGTAAAAGATGGAGGGGAAAATAATGCCTACTTATAATAAGCTAGTGCGAGATAAAATTCCTACGATTATTGAACAAAGCGGAAAAACCTTCAAATCACGCGTGCTGCAGCGAGAGGAATATCAACATGAGCTGATAAAAAAAGCAAAAGAAGAGCTTCAAGAATACATAGAAGCCCCAACGCATCAAGAAGCCATTGAAGAACTCGCGGATTTACTGGAAGTTATGCAGGCGCTAGCAGCTGTGCACGGGGCCACGCCAGAACAACTTGAGAAAGTGCGTGAGGAGAAGGCCAGGGAGCGCGGGAAGTTTGATGATCGGGTTTATTTAGTGGAAACAGGAGAAGCGTAGGTTGATGGTGCAATAGTGGAGGGAGCGAGCGATGGCAGGTGAGTTTTAATTTAAAAATAGGAGAAATAAAAAAAGCTTATTTAACAGAACAAGAAATTTGGAAGATCATTAATCAATTTTTCGCTAATGGTCACTTTACCACAACGTATAAATATGGATTAATGAAAGCTTTAATTGAAAACCTATATAACGTTGACAATCGGTTAGTACTCACGTTTGATCAAGTGTATTTTTCCTTTGCTAAAATATATTGGAATTTGGTTATTCATCATGATTTAAATCAATTAAATACACACAATAGACAAGCTGGAATTCAAAAAGAGTTAAAGGAATTTCAGTTAGTGCATGGTGTCCCCAATAAAGTAGTATTTGATCGTTTGCCAAGTAATCTTCAATTGCAGTTAGTAGAAAGAACTAAAAAAGTGGGGGCAAGGTATGTAGTAGGGGCGTTATACGGAGATATGGAAGGTTCTATTTATGAGTTTGATAAAAGAACAGAATACATAAAGTTTAATAGCAGTATGTATATTTTTTTGCAAAAATATAGACAAATTGTTACTCATTTAACCAATTATCATTTGGCGAAATTTTTAGAAAAGCATAATGACAAAAATAAGTTAGAAGATGTCTTGTTAAAAGTGGAGAATATTTCAAAACGCGAATCGCTGCATGCATTCTATAACATACTTTGGAAATACGAAACAAAAGAATGTTTTTATTGTGGGAAAGTTCTTTCTGATAAACGCATCGCTACTTATGTAGATCATTTTATTCCATGGAGTTATATCCAATCAGATAATATGTGGAATTTGGTATTAAGCTGTCAAAGTTGCAACACAAAAAAGAGCAATAAACTTGCTAAGAGTGTATACCTCGAGAAGATGTTTGTTCGTAACGATAATATTAAATTAACAGCAGTTCACAATGATTTTAACTATTATTCGGAGCGTAAGTTAGAAGCTCTTTATGAGTTTGCTGGAATGAATGGATACGTAGAAAACTGGTCTCCTTAACCCCGAGTATTTCTCTTTTTATCTCAGTTACAAAATCCCCTCTTGAAATTTTGTTCACCAAACAAGTAAACTAAAGACATAAGTTTGGTAAAATTGGGATAAGAAATTCATGAGGTAGGGGAGAACAAGTCGATGGAGATGGACCAAGAGAAATTTAATAAGGTGATTGAAGCGGCAAGGATGTATTATATTCTTGATTATAATCAAAGTGAAATTGCAAAAAAGCTTGGTGTATCAAGGCCTACGGTTTCTCGATTGCTGCAAACAGCAAAAGAAGAAGGCATTGTTCAAATTAAAATTGTGGATTCATCTATCAATAGTGAAAAGTTGTCTTCTCAACTTGAACAAAAATTCAATTTAAAAAAAGCAATCGTCACACCGGTGCCTCAATATGAAAATCACATTATTAAAAGTCATCTAGGCGTGGCAGCAGCTGACTATCTCTATGACATCGTAAAAGATGGAGACATTATTGGGGTGACGTGGGGAACAACTCTTTATCAAGTGGCCATCGATTTAAAACAAAAGTATGTGAATGACGTGCAGGTTGTGCAGTTAAAAGGCGGAGTAAGCCATTCGGAAACGAGCACGTACGCTTCTGAAATTATGTACTTATTTGGAAAGGCATACAATACGCCTCCTATGCATCTTCCTTTGCCTGTAATTGTCGATCACGTGGTAGTCAAAAAAGCAATGGAAACGGATCGTCATATTAAGCGCATTTTAGATTTAGGCAAACAAGCCAATATTGCCGTCTTTACTACGGGGCCCATTAAAACCGATTCGCTGCTTTTTCAGCTTGGCTACTTTTCCGAACAAGATGTAGAGATGATTTCCTCGCGAGCGGTAGGAGACATTTGTTCACGTTTTTTTGATAAAGATGGACAAATTTGCAATGAAAGCCTGGATGAACGGACGCTTGGACTTGATTTGGACGAACTAAAGAAGAAAGAGTACGCCATTTTAGTAGCGGGCGGGGATCAGAAAATTGACAGCATTTACGGAGCGTTGCAAGGGAAATTTGCAAATGTACTCGTTACTGATCAGTTCACGGCGCGCTTTTTGTTAGATAAACAAGAGTAAGGGAGATGAAGACGCTGTTTTTTCAAGAGCAAAAGCTTCATCGAATCGAAATAGTAGAAGATATTGTATCTTATTCGGCGTCATCTCTGAAGGCGCAGCGAAACCGGTATCCTTTTCAAACAGACGTCTCAAAAGACGGGGTGATTGCCAAAGGAACCACAGGCTATATTATTAAACGGTGGGGAAGAATGTATTTTTCTCCTGATGCTAATCAAAAAGGAATTGAACTTTTTACGCCGCCTGATCAGCCATACGTATTAATTCCTTATAAAAAGGTAAAGAATAAGTACCGAATCATGTTGTCATTTGTGATAAAAGCTGAAAAATAAGGGAAGACTTCCGAGTGCGGAAGTCTTTTTTTATTCACTAAAACAGCAGCTATAAATTTTTTGAACAAATGTAAATATATCTGTTTACAATTGTTCAAAGCTATTATATAGTAAGGGTGTAAGTTGTTGAAAACGTTTTAGTGGATGCACAATATGCAGATACTTTTAGGGGGAAAACGTCATGAGAATGGTTGACTTAATTGAAAAAAAACGTAATGGACATGAATTAAATAAAGCTGAAATCGATTTTATTATCGAAGGTTATACAAAAGGGGATTTACCTGATTATCAGCTATCGGCATTTGCGATGGCGATTTACTTTCAAGGAATGACGCAGGAAGAACGCGTGAATTTAACGCAAGCAATGGTTGAATCAGGCGATCAAATCGACTTATCAAAAATTGAAGGTATTAAAGTAGACAAACACAGCACAGGCGGAGTAGGTGATACAACAACACTTGTATTAGGACCTTTAGTAGCTGCGGTTGATGTACCGGTTGCCAAAATGTCTGGCCGCGGCTTAGGACACACTGGCGGTACGATTGACAAACTTGAAGCAGTGCCTGGCTTCCACGTTGAAATTACAAATGAAGAATTCATTCGTTTAGTAAATACGAATCAAATTGCCGTTATCGGTCAAAGCGGAGACTTAACACCGGCGGATAAAAAACTTTATGCACTTCGTGATGTAACAGCAACGGTTGATTCGATTCCGTTAATTGCAAGCTCAATTATGAGTAAGAAAATTGCAGCTGGAGCAGATGCCATTTGCCTGGATGTAAAAACTGGGAACGGCGCGTTTATGAAAAAGCTTGAAGATGCTGAAGAATTAGCAAAAGCAATGGTTGAAATCGGAAAAGGCGTAGGTCGAAACACAAAAGCAATCATCTCAGATATGAGCCAGCCTCTAGGTTTTGCGGTTGGTAATGCGCTTGAAGTGAAGGAAGCGATCGACACGTTAAAAGGCGAAGGCCCTGAAGATTTAACAGAGCTTTGCTTAACATTAGGAAGTCACATGGTTGTACTTGCTGAAAAAGCAAGCAGCTTAGATGAAGCGCGTGCAATGCTTCAAGAAGTAATTAAAAACGGAAAAGCATTAGAATCGTTCAAAACGTTCTTAAGCGCACAAGGCGGAGACGCTTCTGTTGCAGACGATCCGTCTAAATTACCGGATGCAGCGCACAAAATTGAAGTGCCAGCAAAAGAAGATGGCTACATTTCAGAAATCGTTGCAGAAAAAATCGGCGTAGCAGCAATGAAGCTAGGTGCAGGACGTGCAACAAAAGAATCTGAAATCGACTTAGCAGTTGGTATCATGCTTAATAAAAAAGTTGGCGACCAAGTGAAAAAAGGTGACTCTCTTGTTACAATTCACAGCAACAGCGAAAATGTACAGGAAGTAATGGATATCGTCTACGATTCTTACAGCACGGTCGCTGAAAAAGTGGAAGCTCCAACGTTAATTTATAAAGAAATTCATTAAGAGACAGAGAGGAAGTACAAAATGAGTCAAAACATTACGGGTATTATTGATCATACATTATTAAAAGCAGATGCGACAGAAGAGCAAATTACGGTTTTAGCACAAGAAGCAAAAGAATATTCATTTGCTTCGGTTTGTGTAAATCCAACGTGGGTAAAAAAAGCAGCTGAGTTATTAAAAGATGCTCCAGAAGTGAAGGTATGTACGGTAATCGGTTTCCCTCTTGGAGCTACTACTTCAGCAGTAAAAGCATTCGAAACAACAAATGCAATCGAAAACGGTGCAGATGAAGTAGATATGGTAATCAACATCGGCGCGTTAAAAGATAAAAACTATGACTTAGTGCAAAGCGACATTCAAGCAGTAGTAGATGCTGCAAAAGGCAAAGCGCTAGTAAAAGTAATTATTGAAACAGCTCTTTTAACAGACGAAGAAAAAGCAAAAGTTTCCGAGCTAGCTGTAAAAGCTGGAGCTGATTTTGTTAAAACGTCAACGGGCTTTTCTACAGGAGGCGCAACGGTAGAAGACGTAGCGCTTATGAGAAAAACGGTTGGACCAGATGTAGGTGTAAAAGCTTCTGGAGGCGTTCGAGGCTTAGAAGATGCAAAAGCAATGATTGAAGCTGGTGCAACACGTATTGGTGCAAGCTCTGGCGTATCAATTGCAAAAGGTCAATTAAGCAACTCTGATTATTAATAAATGACAGCAGGTTAGTACTAACTAACCTGCTGTAAACTGAGCAAAGGATGATGACTGTGGAGCCAAAACAATTAATAGATGAAGCAATCGCAGCAAGCAAACAAGCACACGTACCATATTCTCACTTCCATGTTGGTGCAGCTCTTTTAACAACCGATGGGAAGATTTATCGTGGATGCAATATTGAAAACGCTTCCTATGGATTGACGAACTGTGCTGAGCGAACGGCAATCTTTAAAGCTGTTTCAGAAGGGGACAAACAGTTTTCAGCTATTGCAGTTGTAGGAGATACGGACGGACCAATTTCTCCTTGCGGCGCATGCAGACAAGTATTAGCTGAGTTCTGTGATGATCACACACAAATTATCTTAGCAAACCTAAAAGGAGATTTTGTGATTACCAACATCAACGAAATCTTACCGGGCTATTTTTCATCAAAAGACTTACAAAAATAAGTAAGCAGTGGAGGATACTATGAAATATTTAATTGGCATCTTAGGGTTACTCGTTGTCTTTGGATTAGCGTATCTTGCAAGTAATAACCGTAAAGAAATCAAATATAAACCAATCGTTATTATGGTTGTGATTCAAGTTCTTTTATCAGCTTTACTTCTTAACACAAAGTTTGGTTTGATTATTATCAATGCGATTGCCAGCGTTTTTGGAAAGTTGCTTTCATACGCAAACCAAGGAGTAGAGTTCGTATTTGGAGGCATTGCGAATAAAGGATCAATGCCGTTTTTCTTAAACGTGCTGCTTCCGATCGTTTTTATCTCTGTCTTGATTGGGATTTTACAGCACTTTAAAATCCTTCCGTTCATTATGAAATGGATTGGCTTAGTTCTCAGCAAGATTAACGGAATGGGAAAATTAGAGTCTTATAACGCAGTAGCTTCCGCGATTGTAGGTCAGTCAGAAGTATTCATTACTGTTAAAAAGCAACTAGACAAACTGCCGCCCAATCGTTTATATACGCTTTGTGCATCAGCTATGTCGACTGTTTCAATGTCAATTGTCGGTGCTTATATGACAATGATTGAACCAAAATACGTAGTAACAGCAATCGTTATTAACTTATTTGGCGGATTTATTATTTCTTCTATCATTAACCCTTACACAGTAACGGATCAAGAAGATATTTTAGAAGTACAAACTGGTCATAAACAAACGTTCTTCGAAATGCTTGGCGAATACATTATGGATGGATTTAAAGTAGCGATTATCGTAGGTGCGATGCTAATTGGTTTCGTTGCGCTGATGGCTGCGATTGATAACGTGTTTGAAATGTTATTTGGTCTATCGTTCCAGCATCTGCTTGGCTATGTGTTTGCACCGTTTGCATTCATCATGGGTGTTCCTGCTTCAGAAGTTGTGGCAGCGGGTGGAATTATGGCAACAAAACTTGTAACAAATGAATTTGTGGCAATGATGAGCCTGTCGGATATGGCTTCAACATTCAGTGCTAAAACGCTTGGAATTGTATCTGTATTCTTAGTATCATTTGCTAACTTCTCATCAATTGGAATCGTGTCAGGAGCTGTTAAAGGCTTAAGCGAAAAGCAAGGAAATACAGTAGCGCGCTTTGGTCTTCGTTTACTATACGGAGCTACGCTTGTAAGCGTACTGTCAGCAATTGTTGTCAGCTTCATTTTATAAGTGTAATAGAAACAGAAAGAAAAGCAGTTTCCTTTTCAAAAGGAATTGCTTTTTCTTTTTTACATGTAAACCACAACTCCGTACATCCTAAAGAAAAACATAGACGCAGAGGAGGACAAGAAAAGCTAGGGGCTTTTCTTACTGAAAAATGGATCAAATTGGACTGTTGCTGTCAGGTGCAGCTTTATTTTTAAACGGACTGATGCTGCTTGGAAAAGCAGATGAAAAAAACGTAGGCGTATTTAACTTATTTGTTGGAGCTTTTCAAGTTATTGTTCCATTTTATTTAATTATTACGTCAGATCAAAGCAACTGGATTTTGTATGAAAGAACGGCGATTTTTTTATTTGGCCTTACGTATTTGTATGTAGGGGTGACGGTATTAAAAGGAATGCAGGGAACAGGACTTGGCTATTACTCTCTTTGGGTATCGATTATCGCTTTAGTGTACGTGACCGTTTCTCTTGTTCATTATCATGACGTAATTAACGCTATTACATGGATTCTTTGGTCGTTTTTATGGTTTTTATTTTATGTGCTTAACACGAGCAAAAAGGATGTATCTGCATATGTGGGGAAAGTAGCGATTGTCCAGTCGTGGGTGACGTTAACGATTCCAGCGCTGTTTTCACTAACAGGCGTATGGGGAAATAAGGATATGTACAATATGTGGGGAATCGTGCTGGTAGCTTCCATCATTTATTTTGTATATCTAGGGTATCGACTATTCTTTTCTCAGCCGCAAAAAATGATTTTAAAATAAGTATTTACAAAAAATAGATAATAATGGTAAGATGTTAGAAATTAAATGCCGTGAAGAGAAAAGTAGACAGCGCGTATTCTTAGCAGAGAGCTCCGGAAGCTGAAAAGGAGCAAGAGAAACGCTGTTGAAGCAAGCCTCTGAGCAGCGCATTGGATCTAACGTGATAGTGCGACGGCTGCTTCCGTTACAAAGCTAGAGTATAAGCGAAAGCCGTACTCGATAAGGTTTATATGGCGACATATGAACAAACTAGGGTGGCACCGCGATTCATAATCTCGCCCCTAAGACAAATGTCTTGGGGGTGGGATTTTTTTATTGATCGAAATCAATAGTGAAGCGGAGGCCTTTCTTTTATGAAAAATAAGCTGTTGTCTTGGAAATACCCGTGTTTATTGCTGTTTGGAATTGGCATTAGCAATATCGGCGACTGGATTTATTTAATTGCTTTAAATGTCATGATGCTTGATATGACGAATTCGCCGCTTGCGGTTTCAGGGCTATACATGATAAAGCCGCTTGCTGCACTATGTACAAATATATGGTCTGGAAGCTTAATTGACCGCATAAACAAACGGAAGCTTATGATGTTTTTAGATTGGATGCGCGCGGGGATTATTGCTTGCTTTCCGTTTTTCTCATCCATACTGATCATTTATGTGCTGGTATTTATCATCAGTATGGCAAGTTCAATGTTTCGGCCGGCATCGATGGTTTATATCACAAAGCTTATTCCACGTGAAAAACGAAAAAGATTTAATTCGCTGCGCAGTTTGATTGACTCAGGCGGTTTTCTTATTGGGCCAGCCGCAGCAGGTGCGCTGTTTATGATTGGAACCCCTGTGTTTGCCATTTATGCTACTGCTGCAGCACTGGTATCGTCAGGAATGGTTACTTTATTTATGCCGAACCTGGATACAAAAACAGAAGTTAAAGAAAATAATCTGTCTGTAAACACCATTCAAGAAGATTGGAAAGCGGTGTTTCGTTTCAGTAGAGCCAACAGATACATTATCACCATTTATGTATTATTCAGTTTCTTAATGGTCATGGCCACGGCAATTGATTCTCTTGAAGTTTCATTTGCAACAAAAGTCATTCATTTGCCCGAAAGCGAATACGGATTTTTATTAAGCATAGCAGGCGCTGGCATTATGATTGGAGCAGTTGTGAATACACTGTTTGCTAAGAAGCTGTCGACCAACTTTCTCATAGGTACCGGCAGTGTAGGTGTGTCGCTTGGCTATTTGCTGTATGCGTGTTCCTCTTCTTTTCAAACTATCGGAACAGGATTTTTTAGCTTATCCTTTGCGTTAGCTTTTGCAAGTGCTGGTTTTCAAACCTTTTATCAAAACAGTATTCCCGTTGACATGATGGGTCGAGTAGGAAGTATATATGGACTGCTTGAGTCACTCTTGATCATTAACATGACTTTTTTATGCGGCATGGCTGCGCACATCTTTTCGATTCAAGGAGCTGTAATTGGTGGAAGCCTGATCATGCTTTTAAGTACAATTGTATTGTTTTTGTGCACGTTAAAGCCGACGTTTTATAAAGTGAATTTGGTCAAAAAGCAAAGAATCTAACGCACGGGTACTAGTGGACAAATAAGCTAAGAAGCCGATAAAAAGAAATGAATACAGGATAAAGGATGGAAAAGCACAGTGAAAATGAAAGATGCGTTAAAGAAAAAAGGAATGTTTGTTAAAAAATTACCGAATCAAGGTGAATTCTTTCGAAAGCGATGGGAAAATGAATTTGCAAGTGCTTTAAGCGCATCGCAAAAAAAGAAAATTTATATGGACCAATTTTTATGGCATGCATTTAGCTATGAAAAGCTCCCTTGCTTACAAGGAGAACAAGCGGTTCAAGCATTCGAACAGCAAATAATGAACGACTGTTATTTGCTGTTTGAGGATGATGAACGAGTGCTGCAGCTATCTAAATGTAAGCATCTAACAAGCGCTGATTTAAGTGAAAATACAAACATGTATTTAGAAGATTTATATGTGGTAGATAAAGACTTTACATGGACTTATGTGATTACGCATGAAAGTTCATGTGGGCCTTACTTTTACCGAACATAAGTGAAGATATGGCCTGCCGTGTTTATTAACACGGCAGTTTTTTGTTATAAAAGAACATTTTATTAATTAAAAATAATTATAGGTATAAAATGGTTTTTGATCTGAAAATTTCGGGTATTTATGACTAATTATTATCCATCTCTCTCCTATATCTATATTACCATTTGGGATTTTTTCAAAAAATAGGAGATGAAATTAATTTTTTGTATGCTAAGGTAATTACTGCTAGTAAGCTTGTCATACAAAAATCATTTTAAAAAGGAGGTTTTTAGATGAAGTGGTATTTACATGTACTAAAAAATTATGCAGCGTTTCAAGGAAGAGCAACGCGTAAAGAGTATTGGATGTTTGTCTTATTTAATTTTATTATATGGTGTGTGCTTTCAGCTATTGAACTTATAACGGATATGCCTCCGTTTTTGCGTATAGTCTATCTTGTTGCAATCTTCATTCCATCCCTTGCTGTGACGGCACGCCGACTGCATGACATAGGAAGAAGCGGCTGGTGGCAGCTCATTAGTATTATTCCGATTGCAGGAGTTATTTGTCTATTAATTCTTCTTTGTCTAAGAAGTGAGTCGCAGCTAAATCGTTTTGATGTACCTAATAAAGTTGCGTAGGACTTAAACGGTTAGGTAGTTTAATTTAATAAACAAAGAGAGGATTTGTCATGTACTGGTATATAAAAGCGTTAAAAAATTACGCGACGTTTCAAGGAAGAGCAACGAGTACGGAGTATTGGATGGTTACATTATTTGCTTATATCTTTATGATTATTCCATATATCTTGGTTTTTATCGATTCACTTGCAGTATTTGGAGTTATTTTAGTGTTACTTTACGGAGCAGCAATGATTCTGCCTTCACTTGCTGTTACTGTTCGCCGACTGCATGATACAGGAAGAAGCGGCTGGTGGTATTTAATTAACTTTGTTCCAGTTATCGGAGGTATTTGGCTGCTCATCTTACTTTGCCAAAGAAGCGAAGTAACAGCCAATATTTACGATACAGACACGCAGGCATCTTAACCAGAGTAGTTTATTAGTTTAAAAGTTAATAAACTAATAGACAAATTATTTTTAGCTAAAGAAAACTCCTGTTAAAAAGGAGTTTTCTTTTTTTTATTTTCCCACACGCTGCTGGGAAGTTCTTTTCGAAGAACAGGTGCAATATCACTTGCAAAACGCTCTAGCTGTTCGTACTGTTCTGCTTCGCTTAGACCGTCTACGCTGATGCTCAGCACTTCGTTTCCATAAGCGCGGTGATAGTCTATTATTTTTTCAATAATTTGCTCCGGACTTCCTACTAAAGCAGGACCGTGTTGAACGATATCTTCTAGTGACGTGAACGGCGATTGATTATGTTTGGCTGCTTCCGTATTGCTAAATGCGTTATAGTACGGGCGATAGCGGCGAATCGCTTCTTCCCCTGTATTAGAAATATATAGGCTGCTTGCCCCTGAACCGACGATGGCCTTGGTTGGATCATGCCCATAATAGGCAAAACGTTCCCGGTAGTGGTCAATCAGCGCTTTATATTTAGCCTGAGGGTGAAAGGAATTGGATGAAAATAGCGGCTCTCCGTATTTAGCCGCAAGTTCTGTAGACAGTGGGCTTGACGCACTTCCATGCCAAACCGGAATAGAAGTTTGAAACGGGCGAGGCTGAGTCGTAACGTTTGTCAAAGGCGGACGATAACGGCCGCTCCACGTGACATTTTCTTCTGTCCAAAGCTGTTTTAAAAGAGCGTATCTTTCAGCAAGAGATTCCCATTGTTCTTCTTCTGTAATACCAAAAAGCGGATAATGACGCGGGTCGTTGCCTTTTCCAATAATCAGTTCAAGGCGTCCGCCCGAAAGGTGATCAAGCGTTGCATAATCTTCAGCTACTCGTACAGGATCTAAAATGCTTAGAACCGTAACGGTTGTAAGAAGACGGATGTGTGACGTTTTAGCAGCGATTGCACTTAAAACAACGGGAGGAGAAGAAGACAAAAAAGGAGCTCCGTGTCTTTCGCCGACTCCGTAAGCATCAAAACCTAAGTTTTCTGCCAGCACTGCTTGATTTAACACATGCTGAAACTTTTCTTGAGCAGTGAATGTTTCTCCAGTAACCGGGTTCTGGATGTTTTGAATAAGACTAAATAAAGCAAATTTCATACGTTTTACCTCCAAAAGATAAAATGGTGGACGACAATAAAAAAAGCAAACGTACACGCATCATCGTGTCCATTTGCCTCCAGTTGACTGGTAGATATGTAGTTTCAATGTTTTATTAGTTGTATCTTAAGCGGTAGACACCGAGCTGTCAAGATAATCTTTTTCTAAAAACCTACTTGATTTATCGGTTAACTAGTATTATGATGTGAATAATCTTAAACGAAGTAAGCCCACTGGTTAACCAGAGGCTCTTGATGAAGCAGCTGCTTCATCAAGAGCCTCTTTTTATTACATAATATAGGGATTTAGGGGAGGAACGTATGAAAAAATATTGGCTGTTTTTACTTTCAATTGTAGTAGCTGTGAGCGTGGCAGGCTGCGGAACAAACGCATCTTCAAGTGCAGGAAAAAAGAATGAAAAAGATGTTCAAACGATTGTTGTTGGAACAGGCACTCAGTTTCCTAATATTTGCTTTATCGATGATAAGGGCAAGCTGACCGGCTATGATGTAGAAGTAGTAAGAGCAATCGACAAAGAGTTAAAGGATTATAAATTTGAATTTAAAACGATGGAATTTTCAAATCTGCTTCTCAGCTTAGAAAGTAATAAAATTGATATGATTGCTCATAATATGGCTCAGAATGCTGAGCGAAAGAAAAAGTTTTTATTTAATGATGAAACATATAATTATTCTCCGCTTTATGTAACGGTTCCTGAAAATCGAAATGATATTCATTCATTAAAAGATTTAGAAGGTAAAAAAATGATTGTAGGAGCTACAAGCAATGCGGCTGTTTATCTAGACAAATACAATCAAAAACACGGCAATAAAATCGATGTAGTTTACGCCGGTCAAGGTGCGGATGATGCTACAACTCAATTAAAAACAGGCCGAGCAGATGCTACGCTTGCGACACCATTTTCTATCGCCTTTAGCAATCAAGCGCTGAAATTTCAGCAAAAAACGGTTGGAGATATCGTGATTAATTCAAAAGTATATTTTATGTTTAACAAAAAAGACGAAAAGTTAAAGTCGGAAGTCGATCAGGCGGTTAAAAAGCTGAAAAAAGACGGTACATTAAAAAAACTCAGCACAAAATGGCTAGGAGAAGACTATACGGTGCAAAATTGACTATCGCAAAAAAGCAGCTGCCCATACAGCTGCTTTTTTTGTATGATATAAATCCAATAGATAGAAGAAACGATCTGCAAAGAAAACAAAAATTAGTGTATAGTAGAGCTATAAGTACTATAAAAGCAGGACCGCAGTAGGAGGCAATTCATTGATTACGGATTTACAGCGCGGAGATTTCTTTCAAAAAGGACATCGTTATCGCAGAAAACAAATTCATAAGCTTTATAAAGGACAGGAACAAAGCGAAATATCAACGCCAAAAGCGCATCCATATATTTTTATTTTCACAAAAGAAAGCGGAAGTGAATACGGAACAGGACACGGGTGGAACAGAGATAAAACCGCTTTTTTCTATACGGGAGAAGGCCAAAGAGGATCGATGCAGCTCATTAAAGGCAATAAAGCGCTTCGTGAACATTTTTTATCAGGAAAAGCCGTTTACTTGTTTCACTACGTGGAGCCTGGAGTAGTAGAGTTCATTGATGAAGTGACGTATATTAATCATCAATTAGAAATCATGTGGGACTCAGACGGAGAGCTTCGTGAAGCTATTATTTTTGAACTTGAACGAAATCCTGTGATTGAGGAAAAAGCAGCAAAGCTGGATGTTTCACCTTATTCAACTGAACAGCTTCGCCATATAGCATTAGGAGAAGAAAAAAAGACCAGTGTTTACGAACAAACGGCAGCTCTTAAACAATATGTTCACAAACGCGCAGCAGGTATTTGCGAAGCCTGCGGAGAAAGCGCGCCGTTTATCGCAAAAGATGGCAGCTCCTTTTTGCAAATGTATTATCTGTCAAAGCTTTCAGAGAGCGGACTCGCTAAGCCAAAGGACGTTGCGGCACTATGTCCCAACTGTTATAGTCGTCTACGCTACGGGAAAGATAGTGAAGTATATAAAGAAGAGCTGATTACTAAAATTAATGAAAAAGAAGCAGGAAAGAAAAATGAGTAATATCGTCTTTTTTTATTTTATAAAAAACCGTCTCTAGGCAGGGCAGCTGCCGAGGCGGTTTTTTTGTATGTAGAATGACTTCAAAAAATAAAGGCAATAAAGCGTATAAAAATAATGAAAAAACAGATAATGAAAAACTGAAGCTTTCGTTTAGAAAATAGTAAAAGCTGGGGTGATGTGCTGTGGCAGATAAGTATGACTGCGTCATTATAGGTGGAGGAATTGCCGGACTTCAAGCCGCTATTCAGCTTGGAAGATATAAGCGCAGTGTATTGGTTATTGATTCAAACGATGGACGTTCCAATCTTTGCAAAAGTTATCAAAATATATTGGGATGGCCTGAGGGAATAAGCGGGCAAACTCTAAGAGAAACGGGAAGGCAGCAAGCAAAAAGCTACGGTATTCAATTTGCAGAAGAGCGTGTCCTTCAGTGTGAAAAAGAAATAGAAGGGTTTAACGTCATTACAAACTCTGCGAACTACGAGGCAGCTACTTTACTGTTTGCGACGGGAGTAGTAGACCGGATTCCGCCTGAACTTCAGCAAGAGCTATATCCGTGCATGGGAACAACCGTATATGTATGTCCCGACTGCGATGGGTATGAAGTAAATAATAGAAGGGTATTAGTACTAGGGTCAGGAAAAGCAGGAGCCAGTTTATCTCTTACGTTAACATATTGGACAAATGACATTACGTACATTAATCACGACAAAAAAGAAATTGGACCTTTAGCAGATACCTTGATGCAAAAGGGAATTACCTATAAAGAAGCGGCAATAAAAAAAGTCATAGCTGAAGCAGACATGTTAAAAGGAGTCATCCTCGAAAACAATGAATTTATCTATGGAGAAAAAGGTTTTTTAGCGTTCGGAGGAAATAAAGTTCGAACAGAGTTAGCGCATGAGCTCGGAGCAGAACTTCTAGAAAATCAGCACATTATCGTAAATCCGCGTACAAAAGAAACAAATGTCTCAAACGTGTGGGCAGCAGGAGATATTGTGGCTCATTCTGAACAAGTGACGGTAGCGATGGGAGAAGGTTTACAGGCAGCTATTTGGATACACAAACGCTTGTTAGAGCTTTATGAAAAATAATTGTTTTTTTATCCGTTTCTGTACACGCTACATTCTAAGTGGGAAAAGTCGATTCTTAGTGTTTTTTGTAATGAAACTCTGTACAGTATTCTGTGTTCAATAACCTTTCTTATTCTATTTTATATTACAATCGAATAAGAGAAAAATAAGAAAGAGTGATAATGGGGGGATTATTGGATATGCACGTGTATCAACAGGATGACAAAATTTAGATTTACAAACAGATGCACTTATAAAACATGGTTGTACAAAAATTTTTCACGATAAAACGAGTGGAGCAAAAAAACAATGTCCTAGAACAAGCTGATAATGAATATCTAAAGCTGGGCAGTAAATTGGGTGATTTGTTAGAGGTTTACTTTATGAAAATATTTACAGAGATATTCGAACTTGTAGAGGATTAAATTTTAAATTTTTAAAGATAACAAATGTATAAAAGATACATTTGTTATACATCGATGTGGCTCGTCCTTTTAATAAAAAGACCGGTGTATCAATGATGTATAAAAAAATACATAAATGAGAAAATGGAAAAGCTAACGAGTCTTTATGTATAAAGGACTCGTTTTTTATATGTGTACCGGAAGAAACATTATGTTAACTAACTTTGTATAGAGTATACAGGTTAAAAAACGAAAAAACTACTGAACAGGAATCAGTAGTCTTCTCATGAAGCATGTTGTGAACTCAAGAAAGTAGTGAGGATTTCCAATTAGAAGCTTCGCAGCGTCTTAGGTAGTTTGTTCAAAGGTTTCAAGAGCTATGCAACTTTTACATAGCAACTTTGCAATAGGATATTGCATGAGTAGATTTGTCCCGAAAAAAACCATTATGTTAATAACAATATAATCAAGAAAAAGTACTGACGTTTTAGTATGTAGGAGTGTACGGCATTCTTTACCTAATTGACTATGTTCATTCATAGTGTTTAGGACAGTTAACGTTCTTTCTTTTAAGGAAAAAAGGATTATAACGATATCGTTATAATCCTTTTCACACATGGCAAATATGAGTTTAAAATTGACAAGGAGATGAAAGGCAATGAATTTCTTTATTTCTCAGTGAAATTCTTTTCTTTCAACAGGTTTATTATCGCTGAATATCTCCCTATTATCCATCCAATATTTACCTTGAATCGTTTTTGCGAACAAAAGGAATGTTAAAAGCGTACAAGGAGGTGAATCAATATGTCAAACAACAACAGTGGTAGTCGTAATCAATTATTAGTACGTGGTGCTGAGCAAGCAATCGATCAATTGAAATATGAGATCGCTAGCGAATTTGGTGTAAACCTTGGTGCTGAAGCAACAGCTCGTGCGAATGGTTCAGTTGGTGGAGAAATCACAAAACGTCTTGTAGCTACAGCTCAACAACAATTAGCTGGCGGTGTCTCAGGACAATCTGGTACTTCTCGCTAATAAGCCATTAAAAATATGAGAAAATAGAGTACTTACTTTATTTTTATTCATTTAACATCGCTAGATAATTAAATAAATCTTGATGGCTTTGGCTACCTACAAATGTAGGTAGTCTTCTTATTTTTAAGAAAATAGCTCTTGATAAAGAGTTTCTTTTTTATTTGCTTCTTTCTTAGAATGCTTATTATGGTAACTAGTTTCGAATATCGTATATAGGCTAGAAATAGGAAAAGACAACTCTTCTCGGTTCAGAGAGGTCGTCTTTTTCTGTACGTTGAATTCATGGTAACCAGTCGTTGGGCGATGCTCTATTGCATCTTGAGTAGTTTTCTTAAGTTGCTCATAATACACAATGAGAAATTGAGAATGAACACCTCTCCACTTATTCAATATTCTACTCAAATTGGTGTGCTTTATTCATAATAAGAATCTTTTTTATATTATTTCCGAATATAGGAAAAAAACATTACAGAATGTTATTTCCTATATTCGGAAATAATAACATTGTATTTACGTA
>NZ_JAQMYN010000075.1:0-302 GCF_028369225.1 Priestia sp. AB | reverse complement strand
TTCAGTACGCAGGAAGACAGTCCTGTAGTAGGAGCCATAGTAGGGACAGATGTAGACGGAAATCCTCTTAGTTATCAGCTGCAAAACAGGCCCACAAATGGAATAGCTGTAGTAAATGCTAATGGAACCTTTAGCTATCAGCCAAATCTTAATTTTAATGGAAGCGATCAGTTTACGGTGCTAGTATCAGATGGTCAGGGAGGAACAGCCGTTTCCACCGTAACCATCAATGTCATCCCAGTAAATGATCCGCCGATTACGTCCAATGTCAGTTTTACCATTGCCGAAGACAGCACGTTAAT
>NZ_JAQMYN010000074.1:0-312 GCF_028369225.1 Priestia sp. AB | reverse complement strand
TTTACAGTGTTAATTAGCGACCCATCGGGCGCATTTATAGTGACGAGTGTATTTGTGACGGTTACGCCAGTGAATGATGTGCCAGTGGTGCCGAACTATGAGTTTGTAATTAATGAAGACATGACCTTAAATAGCCAAGTGGTGGCAACGGATATCGATGGCAATCCATTGACATACGCGTTACTGACAGGGCCTGTGAATGGAACCGTCGTTGTGAATCTGGACGGTACCTACACGTATACGCCAAATGAAAATTACAATGGGGTAGATAGCTTTAGTGTCGTAGTAAGCGACGGCCAGGGAGGAACGGCT
>NZ_JAQMYN010000073.1:0-329 GCF_028369225.1 Priestia sp. AB | reverse complement strand
TCAATTGATTAAAGCGTTTCGTACAGCAGAAATTTATAAAGTCATAAAGCGTGGGGATCGTACCTCCTATCTATTTCCGAAAATTCATCAAATCGATCATCATCACACCTACACTCGCTATGCGTTTTCCTTACTGAATGGCATTGATCCTGAACTTTTAAACAAAAAGAGATGGGCCTTACGCCAAGTATTAGGCAGCAACATCGAGATAAATGGTAGCCTAAAGAATTTTAGCATCACCGTTCACCACAAGAGTCTACCTAAGATGCTTACTTACAAGTATGAAACCATTCGTCCTCACATTGAGAAAATGGAACTTCCCGTATGTG
>NZ_JAQMYN010000072.1:0-329 GCF_028369225.1 Priestia sp. AB | reverse complement strand
TACATACGGGAAGTTCCATTTTCTCAATGTGAGGACGAATGGTTTCATACTTGTAAGTAAGCATCTTAGGTAGACTCTTGTGGTGAACGGTGATGCTAAAATTCTTTAGGCTGCCATTTATCTCGATGTTGCTGCCTAATACTTGGCGTAAGGCCCATCTCTTTTTGTTTAAAAGTTCAGGATCAATGCCATTCAGTAGGGAAAAAGCATAGCGAGTGTAGGTGTGATGATGATCGATTTGATGAATTTTCGGAAATAGATAGGAGGTACGATCCCCACGTTTTATGACTTTATAAATTTCTGCTGTACGAAACGCTTTAATCAATTGG
>NZ_JAQMYN010000071.1:0-351 GCF_028369225.1 Priestia sp. AB | reverse complement strand
CATCCTGAGCCAGGATCAAACTCTCCGAAGAAATGTTTGATTTACTCATTTAAAAAATAAAATTTAACGTTGACGTTTGTCGCTTTGTTCAGTTTTCAAAGTTCAATGTTCAAATCATAAGTTGTCGTTTCAACGACGCTTAATAATAATAAAACATATCAAATGAAACGTCAATAGTTTTTCTAAAAAAAAAACATTCTTTTTTATTCCCATTGTATTTTACACATCACGGTAATAACTATTCATTAAACATTAATTATTATATTTTAATATCCCCACTCCCCTTTTTTTAAATGTGAAATTGATGCTAATAAAATATGAATGAAAGAAAAGATATAAAGTATCTATGCT
>NZ_JAQMYN010000070.1:0-410 GCF_028369225.1 Priestia sp. AB | reverse complement strand
TGGAGGATTAGCTCAGCTGGGAGAGCACCTGCCTTACAAGCAGGGGGTCGGCGGTTCGATCCCGTCATCCTCCACCACCGTGCCGGTGTAGCTCAACTGGTAGAGCAACTGACTTGTAATCAGTAGGTTGGGGGTTCAAGTCCTCTTGCCGGCACCATTTATATCGGAGGGGTAGCGAAGTGGCTAAACGCGGCGGACTGTAAATCCGCTCCTTCGGGTTCGGCAGTTCGAATCTGCCCCCCTCCACCATCTCTTTATTGGGCTATCGCCAAGCGGTAAGGCAACGGATTTTGATTCCGTCATGCGTTGGTTCGAATCCAGCTAGCCCAGCCATAGAGAGCCATTAGCTCAGTTGGTAGAGCATCTGACTTTTAATCAGAGGGTCGAAGGTTCGAGTCCTTCATGGCTCA
>NZ_JAQMYN010000007.1:0-305211 GCF_028369225.1 Priestia sp. AB | reverse complement strand
TCAGAAGTATCATAGGACCTTAGTTTAGTTGTTTAGAGTAGAAGGTTCATCAGTTATAATATCGGAGGAATACCCAAGTCCGGCTGAAGGGATCGATCTTGAAAACCGACAGGGGCGTCAAAGCCCGCGGGGGTTCGAATCCCGTACGGGTCATCGAAAGAGCAGTTTGCATTTGCAAACTGCTCTTTTATTTATGTTAGATAACTACAGATTTTGATTGAGCCTGTATAAAATTCTAATGTGAAAACTTCAAAATTTTTGAGTCTAATCTCTGAAATTTGAACATAACGATACTAGTACTTTAAGAATAACACTAGGATAACGTGCTATAATGGATAAAACTGAATACTAGGGGTAATGAATAATGGAGGAATTAAAGCGAAAAAACCAAGGTGCTGCGGAACTAGACGAAAAGGGATTTAAGTGGATGCGTTTCGTCAGCTTCTTTATGATTGTGAACCTCATTTTCACCGTAGCTTTAGTAGCAGTTGTTCTAATAGTTCCACAAATTCAAGAAACTTTTCAATGGGTAGCATTTGGTGTATATGGGTTTACAGTTCTTTATCTCATCTTTATGCGTGAAGTAGCCTTTAAAAAGACATATGGTTCTTTAGCAGTTTGGATGCACACTGTATGGAATTTTAGTTTTATTGCTAGTGCGTTTGGGGCCATTAGCATGTTTATAGGGAACACTCACTGGACTTTATTTTAAAGGAATCTGTCTTCTTGTGTTGAAAGTGAAAGTAAGGGAGGAATTTATATGAATCCATATGAACAATTACAATTAAACAAAGAAGTAGAAGCGATTGCTAAACAACGAATTGAAATTCATAAACAGCGAATAAAGTTATCTGAAGAGTTAGAGCAAGACTTTGATAATACAGAGCTCCAAAATAAAATTATTGAGTTAGAAGAAGAAAGTCAAAAACTAAAGAAAAAGAGTGAAGCTTTACAAGCTAACTATTAAACATCCTCTCAGGGTGTTTTTTTAATCAACGTATTTAAAAAAAACTGTGATTTTATTGAAGCTATAAGCTTGATTATGAACAAACTGTTGAGTCACTTATTTTGTTAGGCCGTCCAATAAAATTAGGAAATGAAGAAAACTTTACTTCCTTGCCTCGTATACTTTTACCTTATTGTAAAATGTCTCTTTCTTCATGCCTACCTCTGATTTAAAAGAAAAAGTGGAAGATAAAATACAGTGCAAGACAGAGAGTAGCTGCATTCGAGTATGTAGTTTGGCTATGCTTTGAATGGGATTCACAATGCTAGTTCTAAATAAGTTTGCTTTGATCCCAATGTAGACTACATTTAAAAGAGAAGCACATATCAAGAATATGAGATAAAACGTTGGAATAGCCAATAATGTTATAATAATAAAGGAGTTGGTACTATCACCATACAAAATCTTATTGACTCAAAAGATTTAGAATTGCCATTTGTTTTTTATTATGACGGAGATTTCGTACGTCAATCAATTAAAAATGGAACGAACATACTAGAAAGATATGATTACGTCGGAGAAGTTGAATTAGAATTACTTCAAGAAACTGGATTTATTGAAATTTGTATAGAGGGTTATGGTGGGATGAGAATAGGTGATAAAATTGATGTCTCTGTTGGTAATTTAGAAACTAAAAATGTTACCGAACCATTTGTTTTAGAAAAACTTGATAAGCGATTTTATTTTTTAATACCCTTTCATCCTTATTGGGTGAGTACAATGGAAGAGGGAGGTATCCTCATCTCATATTCTATAAAAAGTGTACTAAATGTGACTACTTATAGTTCTGAAACAGTACGTTTTCATAAAGATATTCTATCTAGCTCAACTGTATATTAAAATAAATGTAGTAGCTTAATCTATTGCTTGTTAATATGCTGTTAGATATGTATCTTTTTAGAAAAAATAAAATAACTTACTGAAATAGTCTTTATATAGAACAGAACAAGCAGATTCTTAATTATTAAGAGCCTGCTTGTTTTACTTTATACCCAGCATTAGACTCTTTATTTAACAGCTTCTTTAAATTCTTTTCCTGGCTTAAAGGCTGGAGCCTTTGTAGCAGCAATCACGATTTGTTCACCTGTTTGGGGTTACGGCCTGTACGTTCGGCACGTTCACGTACTTCAAATGTACCAAATCCAGCGATTTGAATTTTTTCTTCTTGTGCAAGCGTCGTAGTAATGATTTCGAATAATCCATCAATCGCTTTTTTTGCGTCTTGTTTTGTTAATTCTGATTTTGAAGCAACAGCATCAATAAATTCAGCTTTATTCATATCTAAATACCTCATTCCTTACTGTGTATAGTCTGTGTAGACAAAAAATATATCATAGTTTCCTTATAAAGGATCAAACCTATGTTCTTTTAAATGTATCATGCATCTGCTAGAAAACTCTAAAAAAAGTTAACATTGCATGTTTTGTTTCCTTTTTGTTAGGGAAATGGAAATAAAAGAAAGATAAAAATGATTAAAAATGAGGAGAAGGAGTGGCAAAAAAGTGGTATATAGTCAAGCAGTAAGAAAACCTGAGTTTCAACAAGCGGAATCGGAAGGGTTAAATGAAGCCATTCACGAGTACATAACTCGTCGTACACGTCACAATGCACCGGTTGTGGATGCGCTTCGATATATTATGACCATTGAACATAAACATGAACGTATGCAGGTAGCAGCAGAACTGTTCGGATCAGCTATTCAGCGTGTAAAAGATCAAGATATTATTCAATATCTAAAAAAATGCGGAAGCTACAAAAGAATTTCTGATACGATGGAATAAAAACGTTTTCTTTGAAAAAGCGCCTTTAATGAGAGGGGGCTTTTTTGTTTCCTCCATTTAAAAGCGAGGGTAAATACATAGAATTCTTCCAATTTGTGCATAGTAAATGAAGCAGAATTAATTGAGGAAGAGACAGAGTTGTGTATCTGACTGCGGGGACGAATGTTAAGGTCTAGAATAAAGTCTTCATTACAGATACCCACTCTTGAATAAATGAAGATTTACGTATGTATCCCTAGCAGGAGGTTGAGTGCATGAGTCAAGAAATAACGTTAAGTTCAAGTGAAATTGCTACTCTTTGGATGACCTATCAGCAAAAAACAATGACCCAAAGAATTTTAGAATATTTTATTGTGCACGCAGAAGATGACGGGGCAAAAGAAATTATGCAAGATACGTATATGCAAGTGGTGAACTATATTGAAGATATCAAAACGATTCTAAAAAATGAAGGGGCAGCCATACCGGTAGGATACACAGAAAAAGACGTAAATGTCGGTGTTCCTAAGCTTTATGATAAAGTGTTTGATATTATGTTTCTTCGCCTTTTAAAAGAAATTAGCATGGGGCTACATACGCTTCATTTAACCATGTCCTACAGAAAAGACATGATCTCTCTATATAAAGAGCTTACCGCTTTCACGCAAAGTGGCTATGACAAATGTGTAGATTATCTTCAGGAAAAAAACGTGCTTCCAAGGCCTCCAGCTGTTTCAGTACCTAAAACAGCGAAGTTTGCTGAAGGTACAGATTACATGAATGGCCTCCATTTATTTTCCAGTAAACGTGCATTAAATACTGTAGAGGTAGCGCATATTTATTACGCTATTGAAAGCAACATTCTTGGCATGCAAATGATCACAGGGTTTGCTCAAGTAGCAAGTGAGCCTGAAGTAAAGAAGTATTTTGTAAAAGGAAAAGAGCTGGCTAAGAAAATTGTAAGTGATTATAGCAAAATTCTTTTAGAGAGCGATATTCAGACGCCTGCAACGTGGGGAGCCAAAGCGACCGAGTCAAAAGTAGCACCTTTTTCAGATAAACTAATGATGTACTGCGTGAGTTTGTTCTGCAGTTTCGGTCTGGGAAGCAACGCTCTAGGCACTGCATTTAGTTTACGTGGAGATCTTCCTCTTACTCTTGTCAGTACGGCCAAAGACATTTTAACATACGGGCAAGACGGGGGAAAAATCATGGCCAAAAACGGGTGGCTTGAGGAACCGCCAAGTATGGAAGACCGAAATGATTTGATTAAATAGAAAAGCATAATACATGAAGAAAACTTCTTTTTTGAAAGAAGTTTTTTCTTTTGTATAAAAAATGTCGTTATTTGTTCGTTTAACGGTTTGTTTTTTGCATAAAAAGGATATATAAACTATAAATTTACAATTTTATACTAAAAAAGGAGGGTGTTGCATATGAAGTGGTACATAAAAGTGTTGAAAAATTACGGGACGTTTTCTGGCAGAGCAAGCCGAACTGAATACTGGATGTTTGTATTGGTCAACTTTGTTATTTCATTTATTCTTTCTTTCATTCAGTTCGTTATTGATAAGCCTCTTTTTCTGCCGGTAATCTACTCGCTATTGATTGCAGTCCCTTCGTTAGCGGTAGGAGCAAGAAGGCTCCATGATACGGGAAAAAGCGGATGGTGGCAGCTCATTACATTAGTTCCGCTTATTGGCGGTATTTGGCTAATTGTTTTATTCTGTCAGCCTAGTGACCCTAAAGAGAATCGTTTTGGTACAACGGCTAAAGCAGCATAAATAGAACTCCCCCCTAGGTAAGGGGGAGTTCTTTAGTGTAGAGGTTCTACTATAGCGCCATCATAAGCCGATTGGTAAATAGCTCGTATGTCTTTCTCATGAAGAGGCAAAGGACTGCGAGCGAGAATTCGTTTTTGCTGGACGCCATCTCCTGTCAGCTTTTGAAGGGCACTTTCTGGAATATCAAATCCGCGAAGAGTTTGAGGAATGCCCACGTCTTTGACAAGTGACTGCAGCTGTTTCACACACTGATAAGAAGCTTCTTCTTCTGATAAAGAGGTAGCGTTTCCGCCTAGTGCTTCAAAAATATCCCGCATCTTTTCCACGCAGCTGCTGCGTATATAACCCATCACGTATGGAAGCAGTACAGCGTTTGATTCACCGTGAGAAATATGAAACTGACCGCCTAATGGATAAGCAAGCGCATGAACACCGGCTACGCCTGCGTTAAAGAAAGCAAGTCCCGCTAAATAGCTTCCGTAGCTCATCTGAGTTCGCGCTTCTTTATCTTCGCCATCTTCTACAGCTGTTCTTAAAGAAGAGCTGATCATGCGTATAGCCTTTAGGGCTAAGGCGTCCGTTACTGGATTTGCATTCACTGATACATAAGCTTCCACGGCATGAGTTAATGCATCAATCCCTGTAGCCGCCGTTACTTTAGAAGGAACGCTCAGCGTAAGCTCGGGATCTACAATGGCAGCGTCTGCAAGCAAATGGTCGTGGGTCACGACGTCTTTGCTGCTTTCAAGAGATAATACAGAAATATTCGTTACTTCTGAGCCCGTGCCGGAGGTCGTAGGAATTAAAATTTTTGGAAGCCCTTTTTCCGTAATTTGTTTCGTGCCAGTTAAGTTCAAATATTCTTCTACAGCTCCGTCATGAACAGCTAAAACAGCCGTAAGTTTTGCTAAATCTAATGCGCTGCCCCCACCAACTCCAATGACTAAATCAAATTTTCGGCTTTTTGCGTAAGATACGAGTTTTTCACCAAGCGCTAAAGGCGGCTCTGGTGCCGTATCTGCGTATACATCTACTTCATATCCATTTTGGATAAGAGGAGCACTCACTTTATCTACAAGTCCAATGTCTTTTAATACGGGATCTGTGACAATTAAAATATGAGCAGGGTGATATTTTTTCACTTCCGGAAGCAGTTGTTGAAGTGATCCCCATCCTGTATAGCTGAGAGGGGTGAAAACTAGTTTTGAGATGGTCATTTGTTTGCCCTCCAATTTATAGAAAAATTTTTTATCTTAAGCAGTTGCTTGATTTCACTCGTAATAACCTTCAGTAGATTTGCGGAACTGCTGAAATTGATTTGCATCGTGACCAAACCAAACTTGCGAATTAGTTTCGTAGGCTAGACGGCGTATACGTTCAACCGTGTTTGCATACCCGAGAGAGTCGTAGATAATACCGGGTGGTTTCACAGGAGGACCATAGCTCTCAGCTGTATAGATTGCATCAGATGCTAAGATAATGCCACCTGTTTCAGGCAAATGAACATGAAGGCCAAGCATACCCCAAGCATGTCCGCTTCCAAAGTTCAATATATTAATTCCTTCTGCCAGTTTAATGGTATCTTCGTTTCGTTTAATCGTTTTCCAATGAAGGTCATTTTTTATCCACGCGTCAATGTCAGCCCAAATATAAGCACCTTCTTTTTGATTGCGTGCATAAGACTGAAGGGTGCCGTTTAACTCATCTTCATGAACGATAACAGTAGCGTTAGTGAACAATTCTAAGCAGCCAGCATGATCAAGATGAAGGTGGGAAGCAACAACAAATTTAATTTCTTTAGGATCAACCCCTAATTGTTCTAATCGATTCGGTAAATAACATTCTTCTGTAGCTGAGTAAGGAAACATTTGTTGAGTTGCTTCAGTCCAGCGTCCTTGTGGTCCCATTGATTCAGGATTGCAGGCTGTATCAAACAGAATTTTCCCTTCCGGATGATCGATTAATACAGTATAAATTGGAAACTCTACAAATTCCGTAGGTGTATGAGGGTTCTTAACAGTTGCTGGGTTATACATTGCAAGCATCCAGTTTTTATCCATTTGCATCGAGCCGTTATCCATCACATAAAGCTTTGAGTTAGGTTTAATAATATTACACATACAATAGCCTCCTAAACGTAGCGGGATTTTTATTTGTACTTTTAAAATGACTTTGTACTGCATTTACCCTATATTCTGGAGAGAATAATCCTTTTTAGAAAGGGGGAGACTCTCTCCTGTTCTTTCAACATACTAAACTGCAATTTCTATGCCAATATTCGAAAAGTAAATATTAGCTCAATTTTCCTTGATTTTTATAACCATGTGCTGAAAAAATTCACCGCTTTTAGAAGGAAAAAGCCTATTGTACATTGAATGGATAGTGGTGAAAAGTTTCACCGTATATTGGCGGAAATTCACCATAAGAAAGGAATATGAAATAATGACTTCTTTTAAAGAAAAAAAAGATTTGACGAACGAAACGTTACAGGCCATTATTGAATTCTCTACGGACGGAATATATGTAGTAAATAAAAAGGGAATAACGATATATGTAAATGAAGCTTATGAAAAAATCACAGGAACCAATAAACAAAACGTATTAGGAAAGCATATGCAAACCGTTATAGATGAAGGATATATTGATCAATCTGTTTCCCTACTTGTGTTAGAAGAAAAAAAACGGCGCTCTATTATGCAAACGATTTCAAGCGGAAGAGACGTTATGGTAACAGGAAATCCAGTGTTTAACAAACAAGGTGAAATAGAGCTTGTTGTTACCACTGTACAGGATATTACACAGTTAAACGCAGTTAAAAAAGAGCTGTTAAAGGTAAAAGAGTTTTCACATATGAATGCAAATAAATACGCTGTAAAAGTGAATGGGTCGGAACAGCCCCTAGTGTTTCAAAGCAATAGGATGAACTTGGTTTATCAGCAAGCCAAACGAGTAGCTCCGTTTCCTACAAGTATTCTTCTATCAGGTCCCTCAGGATCGGGAAAAGAAGTAGTCGCTAATCTTATTCATGATTCAAGCGATAGAAACAATCAGCCCTTCATTAAAGTGAACTGCGGAGCCATTCCTGAACCGTTGCTAGAATCAGAGTTATTCGGCTATGAAAAGGGAGCTTTTACTGGCGCTCGAAAAGAAGGGAAAATAGGACTGTTAGAACTCGCTGATGGCGGAACCTTGATGCTTGATGAAATTGGTGAAATGCCAATTTCCTTGCAAGTAAAACTGCTTCGAGTGTTACAGGAAAAGCAGGTACAGAAAATTGGAGGAACTAAAACAAAAAGTATCGATATACGAATCATTTCGGCAACAAATCAACATCTAGGAGAGCTTATTAAAAAGGGTAGGTTCCGTGAAGATTTATACTATCGTTTAAAGGTAGTTGAAATCACCCTTCCGCATTTATCTCAACGTAAAGAGGATATTAGTTTACTCGTTGATCATTACGTTTCCTACTTTTGCAGCTTGTATTACGTCCAAAAGCGCATATCAAATAAAGCGAAGCAAATGCTAGAAGCGTACCAATGGCCGGGAAATGTAAGAGAGCTTCGAAATATGGTTGAGAATATGATTGTGTCTATTCCTGGTGAAATAATTGAAGCCCATCATTTACCTTTTCATACTTATAATGAAGATGAAAAATATGATTATTTACCTCTAAAAAAGAAAGTGGAGCAGTTTGAACAGCGGCTCGTTAAAGAAACTATTCAACATTGTTCATCACTCCGGCAAGCAGCGAAAGAATTAGGTATCGATCATTCTACTTTGATAAAGAAACTAAAAAGATGGGAATGTAAAGAAAGAGAGGAGCAGGCTTGAGATACGTAACAAAAGAATTAGCTCAGAAAATTGTGTGTAGAACGATGGAGATTATTGATTGCAACATTAACGTAATGAACGAAAAAGGAGTCATTATTGGTTCGGGTGACAAAAATCGAATGAATCAAATCCACGAAGGAGCGTTAATGGTATTAAAAAGCGGCAGTTCCTACGAAATCACTCAGCAGCAGGCTGACTCGCTGCGAGGGGCCAAACCGGGCGTGAATTTGCCTATTTTCTTTAACGGAGAAATTGTTGGAGTCGTGGGGTTAACAGGACTGCCAGAACAGATTCGTAATTACGGAGAGCTTGTGCGCATGGCGGCTGAAATGATTTTTCAAGAAATGATTTTAATAGAGGAAATTCAATGGGATGAACGATTAAAAGAAGAGCTGGTTCATCAGCTTCTTCAACAAGAAGATCCGTTTGACTCTTTATTTTTTGACCGGGCGAATCGCTTTGATATTAATTTATACCTTCCACGAGTGGCAGTGATTGTTACAGCTGAAAATCGTCATAAAGTCATGAAACTTGTAAAGAAATACATAGCTAATAATGACTTATACGCTATGCTTCCAGACGGGGTGGTCTTATTAAAATCTATAGAAGCCGGAAGCGCTAGCAGCTATGCGGAACAGCTGGAAAAACAGCTTCGGGCGTCTGGTATGGTGTGTAAATTAGCGGCAGGATCTTTTCAAGCTGATTTTAAAGGCCTTCATGTATCTTATCAGCAGGCAAAAGATACGCTTGCGGTCGGTTCAAAGCTTCATCCAGAAGCTGATTTCTACTGCTATGCGGATTATCAAATTCCCGTACTGTTACGTCAACGCGCCGGTTTTCAAGAAAATCATGATCTGTTGGATCACTATAAAAAGCTAAAGGAATATGATAAGAAAAAAGAACTTATCGAAACGTTAACGGTCTACATAGAAGAAAATGGCGAAGGAAGCACGGCAGCTAAAAAGCTTTTTATACATCGAAATACGCTAAGCTACCGTCTAGATAAAATCCAAAGCATCACGGGAAAAGATCCAAGGAAAGTAAAAGACCTTCTCGAACTGTATGTAGCGCTACTGTTATCTAAAATTTCATAATTGTGCACGTGCATAAAAGATCTTGCGATAGCAAGGTCTTTTTTTGTTGAAGTGACTAATGAAAGAATTGAAGGTAGCGCTTACAATTAGCATTGGGGATAGAAGAAACAAGAAAGGGGATGCTTTATGGACGTTCAAGTAAGCGCGTTAGGCGCGATTTGTGCATTAGTAATTGCCATTATATTAATTCTAAAGAAAGTGGCTCCTGCATACGGAATGATAGCCGGAGCTTTAATAGGAGGACTGATTGGCGGAGTTAATATTGCTGATACCGTTACTTTAATGATTGAAGGAGCGCAAGGCATCATTCCCGCAGTGCTGCGGATTCTTGCAGCTGGTATATTGGCCGGGGTATTAATAGAATCAGGTGCTGCAGCAGTTATAGCAGAAACCATTGTAAAAAAACTAGGGGAAACAAAAGCGCTTTTAGCTCTAGCGCTAGCCACACTCATTCTTACGACAGTAGGTGTGTTTGTGGATGTGGCTGTGATCACAGTGGCGCCTATTGCTTTAGCAATTGCTAAACGTACGGGTATGTCAAAGCCAGCTATTTTATTAGCGATGATTGGAGGAGGAAAGGCAGGAAATTTAATGTCTCCTAATCCTAACGCCATTGCTGCTTCAGATGCATTTAATATTCCGCTTACATCCGTGATGGCTGCAGGAATTATTCCCGCTATATTTGGCGTAACGGCCACTTATATAGTAGCCAAACGATTAGTGAAAAAAGGAACAATGGTTCAAATTGAAGAAATAGATACAGTGGATGCAAGCAGCTTGCCGCTGTTTTTAACGGCCATCATAGCACCAATTGTTACCATCGTGCTACTGGCGCTGCGCCCGCTTTTTGATCTTAATATTGATCCAATGGTTGCGCTTCCTGTAGGAGGAATTGTGGGTGCCATTGTGATGAAAAAAGGAAAACAGCTTAATACATACGCTATTTCTGGATTAGGAAAAATGTCAGGTGTAGCCATTATGCTTCTTGGAACAGGGACATTAGCAGGAATCATTGCTAACTCTCAGCTAAAAGACGTGATTATTCAAGGCTTGTCTGCCATTGGATTGCCAGCTTATGTTTTAGCTCCGGTTTCAGGTATTTTTATGTCAGCGGCAACCGCTTCGACAACAGCAGGAACAGCAGTCGCAAGCCAAGTTTTTGGCTCGACGATTTTAGAGCTGGGCGTTTCTGCTTTAGCCGGAGCTGCTATGGTTCATGCCGGAGCGACCGTACTTGATCACCTCCCGCACGGAAGCTTTTTCCACGCAACGGGCGGAAGTGTAAACATGAAAATAAAAGAACGTTTAAAATTAATCCCTTACGAATCGCTTATTGGACTCATTATGGCAATTGTATCTACGCTTATATTTGGTGTATTAAAGCTATACGGGTAAAAACAAAAAGGAGTGTTTCTATGAAAATTGTGATTGCACCGGATTCATTTAAAGAAAGCTTAACGGCTTTGCGCGTTTGTGAAGCGGTTGAAAAAGGAATAAGAACTCATTTTCCAGACGCTGAGATTAGTAAAGTACCTATGGCAGACGGTGGAGAAGGAACCGTTCAGTCGCTTGTGGATGCGACGGGCGGACAAATTATACAAGCTAAGGTAACTGGACCTTTAGATAAAGAGGTGGAAGCTTTTTACGGAATTCTTGGAGACGGCAAAACGGCTGTTATTGAAATGGCAGCCGCTTCAGGCCTTCATCATGTCCCTGTCGATAAACGCAATCCACTTGTCACAACAACGCGAGGAACCGGCGAGCTCATTCTTAAAGCGTTAGATCACAAAGTGAAGCATATCATTATTGGCATCGGAGGAAGTGCTACAAATGATGGAGGAGCCGGTATGGCAAAAGCTTTAGGGGCAAAGCTTTTTGATGCTAAAGGAGCAGAAATAAAAGAAGGAGGGGGCAGCTTAGATCAGTTAACTTTTATTGATCTTACAAACTTGGATTCTCGGCTTGCTGAAGTCAAAGTAGAAGTTGCGTGCGACGTAGACAATCCGTTAACGGGTGAAACCGGAGCATCCGCTGTGTTTGGTCCTCAAAAAGGCGCAACTCCTGATATGGTTAAACAGCTTGATCGTAATTTAGCTCATTACGCAGCGATTGTTGGAAAGGAAATGGGTATTCATATTCAAAGTGTTCCTGGTGCCGGAGCGGCAGGAGGACTAGGAGGGGGCCTGCTGGCATTTTTATCTGCGGAGTTAAAGCCAGGTGTAGACATTGTCATTAAAGCAACTCAGCTAGAAAGCTATATTAAAAATGCCGATCTTGTCATTACCGGTGAAGGAAGAATAGATGGTCAAACCATTTACGGAAAAACACCCATCGGCGTAGCCAAAACAGCAAAAAAGCATAGCGTTCCCGTGATAGCGATAGCAGGAAGCATTGGAGCGGGAAGCGAAGCTGTGTATGAACACGGTATTTCTGCTTTATTCAGCGTCGTGCCCGGGGCAGTAACTCTTCCGGAAGCGCTAGAAAAAGCTGATGAAAATATTGAAAGAACGGCTAAAAACGTAGCGTCAGTTATACGCTTAGGAATCAAGTAAAGGGGTTACAGTTTTTATTGTTCTCTTTTTAATAAATAGTAAAAGGTCTCTTCCATAAGAAGAGGCCTTTTTTTCGTTTAGTGCTGAAGTAAGCTGCTATCATTCTTTTAAATTTTATATAGGAAATAGAACTAAACGTTTTCTGAAGCGTCATAGTAAGTAAGCAGTTACAAAGAGTCACTAGCATGGGCATCTGCTTGTTAACTGCTACTTACGGAAAGGAGAGGTAAACGTGCAAAAAAAGGTTAGGTTCTTGAGAATTCTACGAAATGTGATAGTAGCTATATTGGGGATATGCATTATTTGGGTTGTAACGAATCAAGTTATAACGGCAGTAGAAAAGAAAAAGTACCCGCCTATTGGTCAATTAGTAGAGGTTAATGGCAGAGATATTCATGTATATACAAAAGGTAAAGGAAAAAATACAATTGTACTACTAACTGGCCTAGGAACGACTGCGCCTGCACTGGATTTTGAACCTTTAGTAAATGAACTGTCGAAGGATAATAAAGTTGTGGTAGTAGAACCATTTGGATACGGATGGAGTGACATTACGAATAAAAAGCGCACAGTAGAAAATAGTGTAAGTGAAATGAGAGAAGCTTTGCAAAAATCGAATATAAAGGGTCCGTATATATTAATGCCACACTCGGTTTCTGGCGTTTACAGCATGTATTACGCTAATAAATATCCAGATGAAGTAAAAGCAATTATTGGAATAGACCCTACGTTGCCACAAGTGCTGGATTATTTTAAAGAAGAAGCGCCGAATATACCAAGTTTGATGAGTGTTTTAGCGCCAAGTGGAGTTGCTCGCTTAGCCCTGCTTACTAGTCCTAATCAGTATCTACCGCTAGCCGAAGAAGGAACGTATACAGCAAAAAATTTAAAAATGACAAAAGCAATCTCCAGCTGGAAAGGCTACAACAAAAACGTCATTGATGAAGCAAAAGAGCTGAACAACAATATAAATAAAACTCTCGATATGTCGTTTCCTTCAAAAATGCCCGTAATGATTTTTACTAGAAAAATAGATAAAGAAGCAAAAGAAGGAAAATCGAATATTACGTTTTATCAAAACCAATTAAGTCACGTATCGTCGCAAAAACTAGTCGTTTTACAAGGTCATCACTATTTACACTGGACGAAGTACAGAGAAATGAGCAAATATGTAAATGATTTTATAGATACATCTGTTAATTCAAGTAAAAAGAAATAAAGTTGATTTAAGAAAAGTAGTCCGAACATTGGATCTCCTTTTTCTAGTAGAGTGAAGAACGATAACTAATTTATTCGTTCTATGTCTATAAATGTTATAATTAACCAATCGTTAAATTGGTTTACATATAGAGGATGAAAAACATGATTAAAGCCGTCATTTTTGATTTAGATGGGACATTATTAGATCGAGACAGTTCACTGAAGCTTTTTATTCAAGATCAGTACGAGAGATATAGTGAAGAACTAGCACTCATACCGAAGCAAGAGTACACATCTAGATTTATTGAGTTAGATCAAAAAGGCTACGTATGGAAAGATAAAGTATATAAGCAGCTTTTGACTGAATATGATATTCCAAGTTTAACGTGGGAAGGGATGCTAGACGACTACCTTCACTATTTTCCAGCTCACTGCGTTCCGTTTTTACATATGGAGGATGTACTAAAAGAGCTAAAGAAAAAAGGGTTGTTACTAGGCATGATCACAAATGGTTTTACGGACTTTCAGTGGATGAATATTAAAGCGCTTGGAATTGATCACTATTTTGATACTATACTTGTTTCCGAGCAAGAAGGCATTAAAAAGCCGCAAAAAGATATCTTTTTGCGAGCGTTAAAAGCGCTCGATGTGTCGGCTGAAGAAAGTGTATATATCGGGGATCATCCAGAAAATGATGTGCTTGGCGCAAGAGGCGCAGGCATGCATGCTGTATGGAAAAAAGACGTTTTCTTTGACGGAAGTTTCACAGATTCGTATGTAATAGAGGATTTAAAAGAGCTGTTAAACGTTATTAATGAGTTTCAAGCATGCTGATGGGAAAAGGGGAAACACGATGAAAGCCGAAGTTCGTCTATTGACTGATGAAGATCTTAAAGAAGCAGCAATCATCTATACAAATGTTTTTAGTGCCTCACCGTGGAATGAGCCTTGGAGTATAAACACTGCTTATGCTCGTTTATACGATATCAGTAAAACTCCAGGTTACATAGGGATAGGTTACTTCCACAGTGAAAATAATAAGCTCATAGGATTTATAGTAGGAAATGAAGAACAGTGGGCGAACTATAAGACGTTTTATGTAAATGAAATTTGTGTGTTAAGCAACACTCAGCAAACTGGCATAGGAACGAGTCTTTTATCTTTCCTTAACGAGTTACTTATACAAAAAGAAGTAAAAGAAGTCTACGTGTCTACTGAAAGAGGCCAAGGCAAACCAGAACGTTTTTTTGAAAAGAACGGTTTTGTTACTCATGAATCTCGTATACTGATGACAGTGAATGTAGATGAAATATAAGTGGATGGGTGTAGGGGATCCGCTTTGTTATTTCAGGAGGCACGGTTCATAAAGCAGGAGGAAATAATTTATGATTTTTTCGCTACTAGTTTTAGTCGCTATTTTAACAGTGAGTATTCCGCTGATGATTATTATTATTAAAACAGTTTGGCACCGAAAGCTTCCTCGTAATTACTATACGCCGTTTGACTATCTTGCTGCACAAACAGAAGAAGAGTTTCATGAAGAGCAAAATGAACGAGAACTAGAAGAAAAAGAAGGAGATGTTGCAAACAGAAAGAGCTAAAGGTCGTTTTCAACTCCTTCTGTTTACAGCCCACCCCTCCACAATTTCCGTAAATTCACTTAGGTGTTCTTCAAATATCCGCTTACGATGTCCGTTTGCTCCTGATGGATGTGGAAAGCCAAATAAATACGTATGCTGAGAAAGCGAAGATTCACTTGAAAGTTTTCTTAAAACACTTTCAACTGCTTTTCCTAGCGGAACGATTAAGCACGGATTCTTTATTTCGTTCAATTCCTGTGGAAACACTTCAAAAGCATAGTGTGAAAGAAGCGCTGATCGTTCAATTGGCGGCTGATGACCCGTATAGTTTTTTCCTTTGTAAAACACAGGATACTTTAATACGGACGTTGTATGCAGCATATCTCGCTGTGAAGCAAATAACTCAGCGGCACTGTCCATAACGATCGCTTTTTGAACGCCGCATCGATCTAACATGTCTATTAAATTTACTCTCATCGTTCCGCTAAAGCTAGCGGCTTTTTTTGTTTCGTACAGTACTTGTTCAAGCGGATGATGATGGGACAGGCTGGAAACGCATTGTTTAAAAGCGGTTTTCATTTGAAACCAGCCTGGTGTGATGCCGGCAATAATAATATGAGCGTTTGGATTTATGTAATCGTTATGGGGTGAGTAGTACATGCTTAGTTCCTTTTCTTGACCGATTAAAAAGCCTTTTTGCAACAGCTGTTCTTTCGTGAAATTCATATTATGTAATTGTTGAAGGGTAGGCAGACATTGTTGAAAATAAGAATGTTGGCTAATCATATGCTCTCTCTTTCCTTATCAGTATTTCTCCTTTTATTTTCCCCAACAAACCGTTTTATATCAAATCTGAACAAATTCTTATGAAAATTAATGTTTACTAAAAGTTTACTTAAGTTTTAGTGCAGGGTCATAAAAACAAAGTAGTAATAGCGGATTTTTGTCATTTTAACGGCGAAACTAACAAAAGAAATGAAGAATTTTGGAGAATATTTTAATAAATTTACTGAAATTTTAAAATTATTTATTGAAAGCGTTTTATTAATGTGCTATTCTTCCAATATAAGAGATAAATATTTAGTAAAAATAGAAGATTATAATAGAGAGGTAAAAATATGGCAACTTTAAAAGATATAGCGGCGTACGCTAATGTTTCCAGTTCAACCGTATCCAGAGTACTAAATAATGATCATACGCTTTCTGTATCTGAGGTTACTCGTGAGCGCATTCTTCATGCAGCCAAGGAACTGCAATATACGCCCGTGAAGATACGAAAAGGAACGGCAAACGGAAAAGACATAGAAGCTCCAAAGATAGGTATTATTTTTGCTCAATCCCTTGAAGAAGAGCTAGTAGACCCTTTTTTCTCTTCTATTCGCCATGGAATAGAGAGTGAATGCGCAGAAAAAGAAATTTTTACAGTAAAGTCATTTAGACTAAAAGGCATGAAGCAAGAAGAGCTGCTGCAGGATCTTGATGGAGTAATTGTAGTGGGAAGAGTTAGTCCAGAAACGGTTCAAGAAGTGAGCAATCATTTAGATACTATTGTTTTTATCAATCACAAAGCGGATGAGGATTTGTACGATTCGGTCATGATTGATTTTGAGAAAGCTACTAAACATGCATTAAATCATTTATTTGATCTCGGTTATAAAAGAATTGGCTATATCGGAGGGACAGAAAGAGAACATTATATCAATGGAAGTTCTATTATTGAAGATCAGCGTCAAACGGTTTTTGAACGCGTTATGCATGAAAAAGGCCTGCTCGATTCTGAGAAAGTTTATGTCGGCGAATATTCAATGAATGAAGGATATGAGCTGATGGGACAAGCGATTAAGCAAGGAAATCTTCCTCAGGCATTTTTTATCGCAAGTGATGCAATGGCGATAGGAGCAATGCGTGCCTTGCAGCAATCAAATATAAAGGTTCCTGAAGACGTAGCGATTGTAAGCTTTGATGATGTGGATATCGCAGCATTTGCGAGTACGCCGCTCACCACAGTTAAAGTATATACCGAAGAAATGGGAAGGCAGGCTGTTAAAATGCTAGTAGATCGATTAAGCGGCAGGTCCATTCCTTTAAAAGTCATGGTGCCGACTAAATTAATTTATCGTGAAAGCTGCGGAGCCTTACTCAAAAAACAGTAGCCTAAAAGTTATAACTTGAAAGGGGGTGATAGAAAAGAAGAATTCATACATAAAGAGTGATAAGGGGGAAGAAAAATAGAAAAAACCATAGAAAAAGCAGGTTAAAAAGCCCTAGAAACTACATACTTATTGGCAGATAAGTATGTAAATGAAAAAGCTTTTTCATCTCTAGGACTCTTTGAACCTTTGTAAAAGTATAGGATTAAATTATAAGTGACTTTATTTCGTTGTGCAATGAATTTGTCTATGTATAAATAACTGAATATTCAGTTATTTATGTCTTGATAGAGTATAAGGAGGAAAAAAGATAAATGAAAAAGCTTACGTATCTTTTCGTTCTATTACTAGTCTTTTCTGTTGTGGCAGCGGGCTGCGGAAATAAAGAAGCGGCAACAGGCGGAAATGGAAAAACAACGTTAACGCTTTTTTCTACGATGAGTAATAAAGGCGAGAGAAAAGCGCTTCAAAACGCGATTGCAGAATTTGAAAAACAAAATCCAGATATTAAAATTGATGCGAATTTTCCGGGTAACGGCTATGAAGATATGCTTCGTGTGAAAATGGGTGCAAATGATATGCCTGATTTATTTGATACGCACGGCTGGTCTCAGCTTCGCTACGGTGAGTATGTAGCAGATTTAAAAGATATGGATTGGGTTCAGCATTTGGATCCGGCGCTAAATCAAATTTTAAAAGATAAAAGCGGCAAAGTGTATGCGTATCCTTTAAATCAAGCAAAAGACGGAATTAGCTATAATGCGACGCTGTTAGAAAAATACGGAATAAAGCCTCCTAACACAATGGATGAATTTATAACAGCGTTAGAAACAGTAAAAAAGAAGAGCAAAGGAGAAGTAGCGCCTCTATGGATCCCAGGAGGGGAAAATGGCAATATTGCTCAAGTGTTTGATCAGCTGGCTACACCTCAGCTTATTACAGCAAAAAATAAGAACTACGCTAAGCAGTTGGAAAAAGGAACGTTTAATTGGTCAAACTACACGCCGCTAGCGGAAACAATGGCAGAAATGAAGAAAAAAGGGCTGTTGAATGAAGATGTATTAACCGCAAAAGTATCTCAAGCAACGGAATTAATGGCTCAAAATAAAATTGCTTTCACATTTGTGGGCGGATCTCTTGGACCGGATGCAACAGAATTAAATCCTGAAGTAAAAGTAGGAACGGTACCGGTGCCTGCTATTCATAAAGGCGGTACGCAAAGCTGGATCGGCGGAGAGCGCTTTACCCTTGCTGCGTGGAAGGATTCTAAGCACCTTAAAGAAGCCAAGAAATTTATTGAATTTGTGTCACAGCCGGAAGTTGCCAAAAAGATTGCCGAAGGAACGTCTTCAGCATCGGCTCTGACAAACAATAAAACACAAAACTACTACTCTGAATACTACGATAAGTATAGCGATATTAAAGTTGAGCCATACTTCGACCGAAAGTATTTACCGAGCGGCATGTGGGCAGTGATGTCTTCTACAGGTCAAGAATTGCTAGCGGGAAGTTTAACGCCAAAGCAATTATCAAAAGAGATGGAAAAAGAGTACAAGCGTCTCAGTAAACAATAAAATAGTGTACAAAAGTTCTTTGTTCGCCGAGAAGCAGGGAGATAGGCTTCTGCATCTTTTCAACACAAGCTGAAATAGGAGTGAACACGATGAATGAATTAGTCAGGAAAGGGCCGGTTTCTGTAGTAAGAAATACGAAAAAACGAAAGAAAAAATTAAAAACAGAGTCCTCTTTATGGTGGATGTACCTTCCCGGCTTAGTAATTATCACCGTTTTTATTATCTATCCCTTTATTAACGGAATTAGACTTTCCTTTACTAATTGGAATGGATTTTCACAAACATATGATTGGATTGGGCTCCAGCAGTATAAACGTTTGCTTGCAGATCCAACGACTTGGCTTGTGATAAAAAATACGCTGCTCTACGGAATAGGCAGTACTATTTTTCAAAATATTATAGGCTTGTTATACGCTTTGCTTCTCAATCAAAGCATTAAAATGAAAGCTGTAACAAGAACAATTGTCTATCTTCCAGTTATTATCAGCCCAATTATTATGGGGTATATCTGGTACTTCTTTTTTGCCTACCAAGGAGGCGCTTTAAATGACCTTCTTGTGTTTTTAGGCTTTGAGAAGATTAATGCTTTGGGAACTCCAGAGCTTAACTCTTGGATTATCGTGTTCGTCAATACGTATCAATTCGTTGGAATTGCGATGATTATTTATTTAGCGGGGCTGCAAAGTATTTCAAAAGATTACTACGAGGCAGCGCAGCTTGACGGAGCATCTGCTCTTCAGCAGTTTAAAAACATCACGCTTCCATTGCTCATGCCTTCTATTACGATTAATGTCGTTTTAAATATTATCGGGGGTTTAAAACTGTTTGACGTCATTGTTGCGCTGACAGGAGGAGGACCTGGAGATGCATCGCAGTCGATGTCTACTTTTATGTATGACTTATATTTTAGAAGACAGGACGCCGGCTATGCAGCAACTCAAGGTGTGTGCATGGCGCTTATTATCTTAGTCATTAGCTTATCAGCACTTGTGTACTTTAAGCGAAAGGAGACAGAAGCGTGATGGACTATACAAATAAACGGAAAAAACGATTTTTTACCTTTCTAGCGCTTTGTATAACGCTCGTTCATATTGTCCCTTTTTATATTCTAGTTACGACTTCTTTAAAAGCAACCGGGGATTTTAGTTCCAAATGGGTATTTCCAAAAAGCATACACCTTGAAAATTTCACAGCGGCTTGGGAGCAAGCGAATTTAGGCAGTTCTTTTATGAATACGTTTATCATTACGTTCGTTTCGGCGGTTCTGCTTATTTTTTTAGGATCAATGGCTGCGTATCCTCTAGCGCGCCGCCAGACGAAACTAAATAAGTACGTCTATTTTATCTTTATCGCCGTGATGGTAATACCGCCTCTAACAGCGTTAGTTCCGCTGTACAAAATGGTTGTGAATATGGGGATGATGAACACGTACCAAATTGCTATTTTAAATAATGTCGCAGCATTTTTGCCGCTAACAATCTTTTTGTATGCGGGTTTCATTCGCTCCACTATTTCTAAAGAGCTCGAGGAAGCAGCAAGAATTGACGGGGCCGGCACGTTAACGATTTTCTTTAAAATCGTATTTCCGCTGCTAAAGCCTGTCACTGCATCCATTTTAATTATTGCCAGCGTCTATATTTGGAACGACTATCAGTTTGCAATTTTCTTCCTTCAAGATAAGGAAATGCATACATTAACCGTTACGTTAGCAAGCTTTTTTGCCGAAAATCAAAATAATCTTAGCTTAGTAGGAGCAGCTGCGATTATTGCGATGCTTCCAATGACCATTTTATTTTTAGTGCTACAAAAATACTTTATTGCAGGGCTTTCATCAGGATCTGTAAAAGGATAAAACCAATACGAGGAAGGAAGATGACAATGTCTAAAATCACATTTATCGGAGCGGGAAGTACAGTTTTTGCAAAAAATATTTTAGGAGACTGCATGTTTGTGCCTGCTTTAGCTGGCTTTGAATTTGCGCTATACGATATAGATGCTGAGCGTTTAAGAGATTCGGAAAATATGCTAAACAATCTAAAAGAAAACTATAAAGTGAATATTACGGTTAAAGCCTATTTGAACCGCAGAGAAGCTTTAACAGGAGCCAAGTATGTGATTAACGCCATTCAAGTAGGCGGTTACAAACCGAGCACCGTCATTGATTTTGAAATTCCTAAAAAATACGGCTTGCGTCAGACGATTGGAGATACAGTAGGGATTGGAGGAATCTTCAGATCACTGCGCACGATTCCGGTCCTGTTTGATTTTGCAAAAGATATTGAAGAAGTATGTCCAGATGCGCTGTTTTTAAATTACACCAATCCAATGGCAACGCTGACTGGTGCAATGCTGCGCTATACCAATGTAAAGACGGTAGGCCTTTGTCACAGTGTCCAAGTATGTACAAAAGATTTATTTGATTCTCTCGGAATGGATCATGAAGGAATACAAGAGAAAATCGCAGGCATTAACCATATGGCATGGCTGCTAGAAGTAAAAAGAGATGGACAAGACTTATACCCAGAAATCAAACGTCTGGCAAAAGAAAAACAAAGAACAAAGCATCACGATATGGTGCGTTTTGAGCTAATGGATAAGTTCGGTTATTATATTACCGAATCGTCTGAGCATAACGCAGAATATCATCCATACTTTATTAAACATAAATATCCAAATCTTGTTGATCAGTTTAACATCCCTCTTGATGAATACCCGCGCCGATGCGAAGAGCAAATTAGCAATTGGGAATCAATGAGAGAAGAAATGGTTAACAACAGTCAGTTAACTCATACACGTTCACATGAGTACGGCTCTAGAATCATTGAAGCAATGGAGACAAACGTGCCGTTTAAATTTGCCGGTAACGTATTAAATACCGGGGGCTTGATTAGTAACCTGCCGATAAAAGCGTGCGTAGAAGTTCCATGTGTTGTAGACCGAAGCGGCATTATGCCGACTTATGTAGGAGACTTACCTGAACAGCTTGCGGCGTTAAATCGTACGAATATTAATACGCAATTACTAACAATTGAAGCAGCAGTCACTAGGAAAAGAGAGCACATCTATCAAGCAGCGATGCTAGATCCTCATACAAATGCGGAATTATCTATGGATGACATCATTCGTATGTGCGATGATTTAATTGAAGCGCACGGCGAGTGGCTGCCTGATTCTACAGGGAAAGTGAACCAATACGTGTAAGAAAAGAATCCTCGGCTGAGATCAGCTGAGGATCTTTTGTGCTTAGGAAAAGAAGGAAATATCATCCAAATCGATATTGACATTTAAAAAACTTCATCATACACTGTAAGAAGCAAGTCATTTTATACTAAGAAAGGAAAGGTACCGTAGACAATGGATAAGTAATCCTATTTTTTTAGACATTCTTTTAAAACTTTATTTTAAATGAACATTTGTCTAGATAGGATTAGTCTGTACATTTTTAGGTGCCATTTCTATATGTCTTATATGAAGTGATTTCTCCCTTTTTTTACTCTATAAAAAGGGTGCATATTTGCGTATGCCTAATTATGACCTCTAATCCTCTCTAGAAATCCTAGGGAGGTTTTTTTATGTTATTGTTAGAAGCTATAAATATTGAAAAAAGCTATGGAGATCGCCTGCTTTTTCAAGCAGAGAAACTTCAAGTACATCGCGGAGAGCGAATTGGAATTGTGGGGAAAAATGGAGAAGGCAAATCGACGTTGCTTCATATTTTAATGAAAAAAATGAGTCCAGATCAAGGAATTGTGCAAACATATGGCCGTTCCTCACTGATTCCTCAGCTTGATGTTCAAGCTACAGGAGACGTTTCTCCTGAGATGAAAAGTCAGTGGAACGTGCCAACTGAAGCGGACTTTCTTAGCGGAGGAGAAGAAACAAGAAAGAAAATTGCAGCTGCTCTTTCATCCGGCGCAGAATTGCTTGCAGCCGATGAGCCAACGAGCCACTTAGATGTAAAAGGCGTAGAGAAATTTGAAGAAGAAATGAAATCTTTTACAGGCAGTCTCCTGCTGATTTCACATGACCGAGAATTATTAAACCGCCTTTGTACGTCTATTTGGGAAGTAGAAGACGGCAAAATTCACTGCTATGAAGGCAATTATCAAGAATATGTGACGCAAAAAAAACACGCAGTTGAAAGACAGCAGTTTGAATATGAACAGTATATAAAAGAAAAGCAGCGGCTTGAACTGGCGTCTGAAGAAAAAAGCCAAAAATCAAAGTCGCTTAAAAAAGCGCCGAGCCGCATGGGCAACTCTGAAGCGAGACTTCATAAGCGAGCGGTCGGAAAACAAAAAGCGAAGCTAGACAGAAGCGCAAAAGCGATTGAAACAAGAATCGAAAAGCTGGAGAAAAAAGAAAAGCCAAAAGAAATGGAAGAAATCCATTTTGACCTGTCGCAGTTTCACCAAGTACACAGCAAGCAGGTACTGAGCTTTGACAAAGTCTCGGCATCAGCTGGTAATCATATCTTGTTTCGAAATCTAAAAGGCGGTGTGAAGCCAGGGGCGAAAGTAGCGATTGTCGGCAAAAACGGCGCTGGAAAATCTACGCTGCTGAATATGATTAAGCAGCGAACAGAAGGTATCACGGTTGCGAAGCCTGTAAAACTCGGCTTTTTCCATCAGCGCCTTGAAAATCTAGATCCCGCTAAAAGCATTTTAGAAAACATTAAAGAAGACAGTCCGTACACCGAACAATTTATTCGTACGGTACTATCACGTTTGCTTTTCAAACGTGAAGACGTGTATAAAAAAGTAGAGATGCTAAGCGGAGGAGAACGAGTGAAAACGGCATTAGCAAAAGTCTTTTTAGGAAATTATAACGTTCTTCTTTTAGATGAACCGACCAACTATCTTGATCTTCATACAAAAGAAGCGCTTCAAGAAGTGTTAAAAGCTTATCCAGGGACGATTTTATTTGTGACGCACGACCGCTATTTTGTTAAAAAGCTTGCGACGCATGTTTTGGCGTTAAAACAGTCCAAAGCGGAGCTCGCGGCGATTGAAGACACGGGTAAAAGCAAAAAAGCGTCACAGCAGCAAAGTGAAGCGGAGAAACTTGCGCTTCAATTAGAATTAACAAAAGTGATTAGCGAGCTTTCTATCACGCCAGAAGGAAAAGAAAAGCAGCAGCTTGAAAAAAGATATGAAGAGCTGTTAAAAGAAAGAAAACGATTAAATGGAAAGGAAGGATAATATCACTTCGCCTAACAATGAATAAATGATGTTACTGAACATCAAAAGCGTATTGAAGGAAAATTAACGGATATGAATGTAAAAGGAACGCCCAAAAGAATAAAATGGATTGGCTATGGAATCATTATTTTCTTTGTGATCCTTATTTTAACGATGACCATCGGCGTATTTATCAATTAAAACAAAAAGCAGCCGCTTCAATGTTGAAGCGGCTGCTTTTTTATTTGCCTACTTTTGTAACGATCGCATCTCCATTTTTTCCAACGCGTACAGTAGCAAAACGAGCTTCGCTTTCCACTTTGCTGCCGGTTCCTTCTGGAATAAAGTAATGCTCAATTCCGTACTGAATTCCCCAGTCGTGATAGCTGCCCGTAATCACAACGTCTTTCTTCTTAGAAGCGTACGGCTTATTCCAGTCATCATCCTCTTGGTAGATTTTTGCGTATTCATACACCTCTTGTTTGTTAGGGCGAAGAACGAGCTTTACTTTTTCTCCGTCTTTCACATGAGGTAAGGTAACGTGCGCAATGTCGTAATTCAGCTCAACATAATCGCCTTGCAGCAGCGAGCGCGGATCGATCGGCTGTAAAGCGAGCCTAATTTCTTTTCCGTTTTGAAGAAGCACTTCGTTTTTAGTGAAAATGCCGCCCAGCATAATAAGCTGAACAAGAATGATGATCCATACAGCGGTTCGACTGCGGTCAAGAAACGACGGCTGCGGCTGATCAGGCGTTGACAGGTCCCATTTTCTGCTTAGGAAAAGAAAGATCAGACCTAAAATAACGAGCACAAGTGATTTATTAAATAAATCCCACACAAAGTCGTAATATTTCATCGCTAAAAAAACAAACCAGAAAATCATGCCGACAATAAAATCATATTTTGGCTCTTTTCGTACCGTCACAAATAAAAAGACAGTCGAAATTACAAAAAACACCGTGCAGTAAATGATATTTAAAAAAGACGGTTCGCTTAATTCAGTCAGCGATAGTAAAAAGATAAAAGCAAGAAGCAGCGCTGCTTTTTTAAACGCGTGGTGTAGGTTTATTGCGTACACAGCGGCATTTAATAGAAACAAAGCGAGCAGCACATAATCTATTTTGATAGTGTCATAGTAAGCAGTCGGAACCTTTATTAACAGAAGCCCTTGCACTAGAACAAAAAGCAACAGGCGAACAGGCGTATGCTTCGTGAATACTAAAAGCGCTACAAGTGCGATGACGTAGATAAAAAACAGAATGTCGTTCACAAAAAAAGAAGCGCCGCCGCTAATTAATACGCCCATCATTAAAAGCGTATATTTTACCGTTGGAATATCTGCTTTAATTAAATAACATGCCACAATCAGCAAAACGCCAATCACAAGCATTCCGTTCGTTGGGTATGTTCCTGTAAGAAGTGTGACAAGTCCTCCTAAAGAGCTGCTGCCGATCACCGATGCAATAGCCGTAATCCCAATCACTGCTATTCGTTTGATTACGCGCAGTGAAGTTTTTTGTGCTGACGTGTTGGCAGTGAGCCATTTGACAAACCATACGCTTGCACCAATAAATAAAATCACGAATCCTAAAGCTAAGAACAGTGACCATTCAGCGTAGTGTTTAAAAATAAAAGCGAAAAACTGTTCAATAACAAATAAAGCAAATGCCACAATGGAAATCCCTAAAAACGACCTTTGCGGCTCCACTTTTGAAAAATAAAAAAAGGAGCTTAGTAAAAACAGCAAATAAAAAATAATAAGACCAATCCGTAAGCTAGAGCTACCTATGAAATCCGGCAGGGAAACAGTTAAAAAAATGTAGTGAAACAAACAAAACGCCGCATACATGATCAGAGGAGACGAGCGCTGTTTCTTTTTTATGATCCAAAAGATGAGTAAGTTCACAAACGCCATTCCTGCGTAAAGTAAAAGCGTCTCATGTTCGCCTCGCTGTGAAACTGCGCCGGTTGGTGAAATAAAAAAAGCCATGGTGAATTGAAATAGAACAAACGATAACACGTAAAACGGCTGATACTTTGTAAAAAAGCTAAACAAAATAACCGGCACAAGCCAAATTAAAAACAGCCAGTACGATTCAGCGTGCGTGTTGTAAATTTGAGAAAGAAGCGCGATGCTTAATCCAAATGAAAAAGCGCCGGCCAAAAGCGTCCAGTGACTTAAAAACGCCTGCTGAGGAAGCAGCTTTCGCACCGCAAACGCACTTCCGTAAAACAGCAGCATCAGCCCCACGCTCAGCGCAATTTTAGTGTAACGGTCAAAGCCTTGCCAGTTCGATGCAAAGAAATATAAAATGCCGGACAAAACAAGAGCCAACCCCAGTAAATAACCGAGTCTTACGAGCTTTTCTCTCATACTCAACCTCCTCTTTATATTATGTATATACTAGCGCATGTTTAAATATTTGGAAATAGAAAGAATGAATGCGTTTTAACAAAAAAATTGTGTAAAAAGGCCTTTTAGTGGCGTGGAAATAACAAGCGAAGTAGTCCGAAAATCTTGATAAATTGTCAATGGTAAGATAGTTTTGGTTATTTTATCCTGAAGAGTGGGTATTGAACTAAAAACCTACATTATTCCCAAAAAATATAAGAAAACGTGCCGATGTGCTCTCTTTCTTTATTTGATAAGCTATAAAAGGGAATTACTGTTAGAAGAACCAAGAGATAGATATAAAGGAAGTGTCATCATATGAATGAGATGTTTGTTGCTCATCTGTATACCCAAGTGAAGCAGGCACATGAAGATATCCAGCAGCTTACGGCTAGTAAAAACACGTTAACGGAAGTCAAAGGAGAGCTTGAACGTGCAAAGGAAAAGGTAAAAGAACCAGAGCTCACTTCCGCCACTTGGTCAGGCAGCCTTGCTGTTGGGTTTGAAGACATCCGGACCGCTATGTTAGACGAATACGATGATTTGCTGACCCGTCAGCTGACGGATGCCATCACGACAATTGAAGCAAAAATTACGGCGCTTCAATCAGATATACAAGGGATGGAACGCGCCATTAAAATGCAAGAAGACGAAGCAAAAGATAAGGTGTGATGCAATATGGCAGACGAAATTAAAGTAATAGATGGTGAAATTAATAGAACGCTTAGTGACCTAAGCGCTGCTGCGCAGCAGTTTCAGCCGCTTTTTCCGTTTCACGTAGGAAGCGGACAAGAACTAGCGGTGCTTGATGAATTAAACCAGCTGAACCAGCAGCTGCAAACGTTAATTGTGGACTACAAACAAACGCTCCTCGATGATTTGAACGCCACCAAAAAATCCGTGCAGTCCATAAAAGAAGCAGATGAAAAAGCTGCAAACGCCGCTAAATAATGTTCATATTTTATATAAAGCTATCAAAAACAACCTTTCAAACACCATGAATTTAGCATTCAAATAAAATAGAAAGGTTTTATTTAGAGGATGATGCAAGCCTTGTAAAGAGGAGCGTCCGCTTAGGTTTAGAAAAATGACGGGCGATTGTTCGTTAACCGTTCGTTGTTTTTCTACATCGATACAGCTAGGAGGTTACAGGTTATTGAAAACACTTGATGTCGATGCTTTTCACGAAAATATTCAAGCTATCTTAGACTCTATTAAAAGTCAAAAAGAACAAATTCAGGGCCTGATTTCACAGGTTCAGGCATTTTCAAGCTTAGATGATGCGTTTAAAGGAAAAGGAGGAGAAGCGATTCGGTCTTTTTACAAAACGGGACATGCTTCTTTTTTAACGCTGTATCATTCATTACTCACTTCCTATGAAGCTCGACTAACTCAAATCACACATGCGCTGCGCTCATTTGAACCGAGCGAAGACGGCTACATTACGCAGCCGTTTCTGCAAGACACTATTCCTGCGCATTTAAATCAAACAAGAAATACAACCGTTTCGCTTGTCGATCAAGCGAATGCAGCGATTCAAAAAGTCAGTCACCTTGCTTCTGTTTCAGCGCTTAACGATCAAGGTTTTCTAACAGAAGTAGAACAAGCAAAAAACAAAGCGGACAAAACGATGAACGATTTAGTCAGTTTTGACGAACAGCAAACGCAAAGCCTTTCATCCATTCAAGATCAGCTGACGTCTTTAAACTCGCTGCTTTCTAAAGTGAAAGCTGGGTTTCAAAATGGTTCCATTCAGCCGGGCAATGTAAGTGAGCTGAGTGCGTTGGCGAAAAAAGCGATGACCCATTCAGGAGGCGTCTCGGTTTTTGAAAAAGGCATTCAAACAACCTTGACAAGAAAAGAAAAACAAGAGAAAGTGATAAAGGAAGTAGGCCTTGAAAAACTGATTCAGCTTCAGGCGATGACGCCTGCTGAACAGTTAAAAGAAATTCACAAGCTTGAAAAAAACTCGCCTTACATAAGAGAAGTGCTAACGCAAATTCAGCAGGATACAGCACCTGCTAACATGAAAAAACTAGCGGAACTGTCACCTGCAGAGCAAGCAGTGGAACTTGAAAAAAGTCCATACCTGCAGGCGCTCAACGATTCTTCAACTGTGGGCATGCTAACGTCTCAACAGATTCTTCAAAACGCTACGGGCGTTGAGGGAATGCTTATGCAGTCGGTGATGAGTCAGGGTCAGGTTAGAGATGTGACACCTGAAAAAACTGCTGAATCCTTTGACTTTACAGAAATCTGCGAGAACCCTGCGGCTAAAAAAGAAGAAACCGGTATAAAAGCTGTAGTCAAGGACGTAGGAGAAGGGGCTATAACTTTAGCAAAAGGTACAGTTACGGGTACTAAAGGCGTAGCACAAGACATTTGGGCCGGTATGGGAGAGAGAGCAGATAAACGGTACAACTCCTTGTATGACTTTGGAAACTATATAACAATGGGCGGATTTGATGGAGCTGTTTCCTTCAAAGAGGGGTTGAATGAACGAGGGGAAAAATCGTTTGATTCACCGTATGACTTTGTCAATCACGCCACGATGGGACTCTTAGATGTAGGGCAGCAGGCACTTAATCCGGACAAACCTCTTTCAAAAGAGCACTGGGAAAACAGCATGTTTCTGTTTGCGAGCGTCATTGGAGGAGCGAAACCCGCAGGAGCCGTAAAATCTGTTCCAAAAGTAACAAACGTTCCGCGTGTACCTGCACATAAAGCAACCAAAACATTAAGCGATATGCGAAATGTCGTCAGCCCAAAAGCAGCAAGCAATTGGTCGAAGAAGGTGTATGAACCTGTTCAGAAGCAGCTTCAACCTTTACTAGATGCGGAGATACCGACTTTACGTCCTCAACCTCAACTGGTAGGGATAGGAGAGGCGTTACCTGGAAAGACCGTTGGTGAAGCGTTAAATGGATTAACGACGTATAAGATAGGGAATGTTTCGAAAGGTCAGTCCAAAGTATTGGGAAAAGTGGGAAATCATGGTGGTAAAGCGGATGTTGAAGAGGTTCATGATCAGGCGGCTGTTTCTAAGGGTACGGGTGAAGTATACACTGTAAAGGCAGAGGATGTTATAGCCGAAAGGGTTAAAGATTTTGACTTAAGAGAACATCCAGTTTCATATAAGCAACTTAGTGCTAAGAAGATGAAAGAATTAAAATTAAAAATAGAAAATAGAACTATTACAAAAAAGGAATATCAATCTTATATTTGGAATAAAAAGTTTGCGAGAATAAGGGATAAGGGTGTAGTAGAATTCTGGAAACAGGAAAGAATAAGAATTCTAAATGGAGAAACACCTACAAGGAATTGGTCTAATGAACAAATAGAGGATATTTCAAATAAAAAGAGAGCTAAATTTAATGGACAAACGTTACAAGGGCATCACACATATAGTGCTGCAAAATACCCTCATTTAGCAGATAAAGGAGAAGTTATATATCCTTTAACATATAAAGAACATTTTTATGGATGGCATGGAAGGAATTATAAAAATAGTTTGCCTGGAAAACCGATTAAGGAAATAATAGAATTTTAATTATTACGGAAGGAATGATAGATATGGAAACAATTAATTTAGTAGTTCTTAATGACTCGAATGCTAATAAATATATTCCTTTGTTAAGAAAAAAAACATCTAAATCTATAAGTGACATAAAACAAAATATCAGTATGGGAAATCCTGTGATTAAATGTGATTATTATGATGAAGAAGAATTGAAATTTTTAGTGACGTCTGCTGAGGAATTGCTTCTAATGGGAGCAAGTATCAAAATTTACGAAGATGAAGAAGAGATTACACTTGAAATGGTAAAAAATTTAATTGAGACGATAGAAGGAGTTGCAAGAGACAGGGAAGAAATGGATAATTTAATGTTTGATGATGATACTGAATAAAAAGAAGTAAGTGAAGAGTTAAGTAAGAGAGATTAATATAGTTTTAAAAATATGAATAGAAAACAAAATATAAGAATAAAGGAAAGAAAAATCATAAAATAAGTGAGCTACTTCATTTTGATATTCAAAAAGGAGACACTCAATACTTTGCTACGGTTGTTTCTGGTGCCACAGAGAATCATTTGAACGAAAACATTTCACCAGGAGAAAAACAAAGCGGTATTGCAACGTTTGATATACCAAAAGAAGGCGATTTTAAGTTTGAATTTAGCGGTTTTAGTAAAAATCGTGGTGTTTGGACGTTTACACAAGATGATATTCAACCAGCTCAATAAGAATCAAAATAAGTCACGTGCTAATCGTGGCTTATTTTGATTGAACTCATCAACAACCATGGCTCATAAATAAAGTAATTAAACAAATTTAAAATGAAAGGAGCATGTAAATTACTGTTAAGTATGTCCTATGTAAAAGTCAACATACATGTTAGGTTTTATAACATAAATTTCTGAATAATCATTTACTTATTCACTTATTTCATGGTATGTTATATGACATAGATATTGTAACTTGCAATATGAGCTGAAAATTAGTCATTGCAATATATACTTATTTTTCTAAAAATGCACCTGGACGAGCCGGTGCTCTATACATATATGAATACATCTACGTATAACTAGTCAAAAAGAATGAAGGCATTTCTAATTATAGTGCTGTTTGTTCTTTCAAATGAGTATAGTTATAGTAGGTGAAATTTTCAAGGTAGTTATTTTGGTTTTTAAGCTGAATTTTTGGAATAGTTTGTTATTTTATTAATCAATGCTTTGCCACTTAGAAGTAGGTATAAAAGTTTACTAATAAAAGAAAATGTAGACGTAATTTAATAAGTTTTTTGGAATTTGTGGGCGATTTTCTCACTTTTTTATCATTTTTGAATAGTTTATAATCATCAGACAATTATACTGTGATATAGTTATAAGTGAGACAGAAAAAGGTGTGTTCTTAGGTCGCACCTGAATTTTTTTACTACGTAAGCAGGAGCGCCTACATCTTTTTACAAATATAGGGGATGAGGAAGGTTATAATGAGCAACGTACAGAAAAAAACAGACGTTATCTTAATTGGTGCCGGAGTCATGAGCGCAACTTTGGGATCATTACTCAAAGAGTTAGCACCTGAATGGGACATTAAAGTATTTGAAAAACTCGCAGACGCAGGGGAAGAAAGCTCGAACGAATGGAATAATGCAGGGACGGGCCATTCTGCGCTGTGCGAACTAAACTATACATCAGAAAAAGCTGATGGATCTATAGATATAACAAAAGCGATCCGAATTAACGAGCAGTTTCAGCTGTCAAGACAGTTTTGGTCTTATCTGGTAAGCAGCAAGTTGATTCGCAATCCGCAAGACTTTATCATGCCAATTCCACATATGAGTTTGGTACAAGGGGAAAAAAATGTATCGTTTCTAAAAAAGCGTTTTGAAGCGCTGTCAAACAATCCGTTGTTTCAAGGAATGGAGTATTCCGACAGTCCTGACAAACTAAAAGAATGGATTCCGTTAATCATGAAGGGGCGCACGTCAAATGAACCAATTGCCGCAACTAAAATTGATTCAGGAACAGACGTAAACTTCGGTGCTTTAACACGCATGCTGTTTGACCATCTGAAGAATAAAGGGGTTCACGTTCATTACAAACGAAGTGTAAAAGATATTAAACGTAAAAGTGACTGTATGTGGGAAGTAAAAGTCGCCGACGTAGACAGCGGCAAAGTTGAGTACCACACGGCAAAGTTCATCTTTATCGGAGGTGGAGGCGGAAGCTTGCCTTTACTTCAAAAAACAGGTATTCCTGAATCCAAGCATATTGGAGGATTCCCAGTAAGCGGATTATTTATGGTATGCAATAACCCTGAAGTGATTGCGCAGCATCACGGGAAAGTATATGGAAAAGCCAAAGTCGGAGCTCCGCCAATGTCGGTTCCGCACCTTGATACACGCTATATTGATAATAAAAAGACGCTGTTGTTTGGTCCATTTGCCGGCTTTTCACCAAAGTTCTTAAAAACAGGTTCAAACCTGGATCTAATCAGTTCTGTAAAGCCGAATAATATTTTAACCATGCTAGCAGCAGGCGTCAAAGAAATGGCGTTAACGAAATATTTAATTCAGCAAGTGCTGTTATCAAATGAAAAACGTGTGGAAGAACTGCGTGAGTTTATCCCGAACGCTAAAAGTGAAGACTGGGATATCGTTGTAGCAGGCCAGCGTGTTCAGGTAATCAAAGACACGGAAGCCGGTGGGAAAGGAACGCTTCAGTTTGGTACAGAAGTTGTAAGTGCCGCTGATGGTTCTGTTGCTGCACTTCTTGGCGCTTCTCCTGGTGCATCAACGGCGGTTCACGTTATGCTAGAAGTATTGGAAAAATGCTTCCCAGAAAACATGAACAAGTGGGAGCCAAAAATAAAAGAAATGATTCCTTCCTATGGCATGTCATTAGTTGATCATCCAGACTTCTTTAACGAAATTCATGCGTCTACTTCACAGACGCTTGGTTTAATTAAAAAAGAGTCTGTTTATAGCTAAAGATTTTACGCCGCAACAAACAGTACATGTGTATGTGAAGAAATCTACAGGCGTGCACAAACACCACCTTTTCTTGAGGTGGTGTTTTAATGATCTTTATATGTAGAATAGGCTTTATTACCGGTACTATGGCAGGAGCATATTATCAGCTGGATGGCATTCCTGAAGAGTGGATTTGTCAGCTTGCTAAAAAAAAAGAGTTAGAGAAAGCGTGTAAGAAGTTTGCGGATATATGTTAATGGATAATAAAAATTACTTTAAAGAGCAGAGGAGATAAAATGAAATTTTCTATGGATTTTGGCGATACCAATTTTATCGGAGTGGCCAATGCAAAAGAATATCAATCATTTGTCGATGAGGATTGGGAGCTAGATCAGCTTTTGAACCATTTCGGCAGTGAAATGAAAAAGAGAAATATCCTAGTATGTCAAATGACAGAAGAAGGAATTGAACACTCTTGGAACGTAGAAGTGAAGATTGGAACAGAGTCGGATATAGGTACATACTTTAGAAAAGCAACAGGTTATATAAATGTAACCAATCATCAGCTTTATCTCGTAGATTATGACTGCCTTACGATGGCCGCTCAGTTTGAAGATCAGTTAGTGCCTGATGAAAACTGTTCTAAGTATAGAATTGATATTAAAAACGGTATGTACAAGCTCGAGCTTATTCAATTTTATAATGTTGACCAAGATGAGTATACAGGAAATGACCAAATGGATCTTTTATTGAACTTTATTAAGATGGAGTATGTTGAAGAAACAGTTGATGAGGTATTTTGGTGTACGTATTAAGTAGTAAACGTACCGTAGGCTACTAACTTAGAGGCGTAGTGTGCCGTTCTAAGGCATCCTATCTTATTTATATATTCACTGAAACCCTCTGGCTTTGCGTCAGAGGGTTTTTATGGTCAAAATCATTTATAATATACTTTTACATAACATACAAACTTCACGTTAAAGAAAGGTGATCACAGTGCCAAATACATGGGATACAGAACAAATTGTATCAGTACCGCTTGCCAAAACGCTAATCGAGACGCAGTTTCCAGAACTTGCGCCCGCTACAATTTCGCTGCTTGGCTACGGCTTTGACAATACGGTTTATCAAGTAAACGACCGCTTTGTGTTTCGGTTTCCAAGAAGAGAACTCGCAGTAGGACTATTAAAAACAGAAAATCAGCTTTTACCAAGCCTTGCTTCTCAGCTGCCGATATCCATTGCAGAGCCTATTTTTTTCGGTAAGCCGAATGCAGGCTATCCTTGGCCGTTTACGGGCTATCACTACGTGCAAGGAACTCCGCCTGCAAGATTAACAGAAGAAGAGCGCATACAATCTGCTTCTGTACTAGCAAGATTTCTTCGCACGCTGCATTACTATCCTCATTTAAAAGCCCAAAAGCTCGGCGTGCCGTTTGATGAGCTGAATCGGCTTGATATGATGAAGCGAAAGCCGGCGCTAGAGAAATATGTCAAGCAAATAAAAGAGCGTAACCTTTATTCTAACCAAGGGGTTGTTGAAGACTATGTAAATGACATACAAGAAATTCACTATCAAGAAAAACATGTACTAGTTCACGGAGATCTTCATATTAAAAACATGATTGTTGATCAAAACAATATGGTTTCAGGCATTATTGACTGGGGAGACGTTCATATTGGTCATCCGGCAGTTGACCTAGCGATTGCCTACAGCTTTTTACCTCCTAAAGGAAGAGCACGTTTTTTAAAAGAATACGGAGAAGTAGATGAAGAAACGCACAGGCTCGCCATATGGAAAGCAGTGTTTACAACTGTAGTCTTAGTGGCACACAGCTACGATCAAGGAGACAAACAAACGTTAGAAGCGGCTCTAGAAAGCTTAAACCTCATTTTTCAAGAGTAATAAAACTGTAATAGAATTTCTGTTCAATTCCTGTATAGTTAAGAAAGGATAAAAATAAAAACAACAGGTGAAGCAAACGATGAATACAAGCCATTGGAATGAATCAGCAGCACATTTACTAGAAAGGTGGATACAGCTATATAAAGAAAAAACATTTCTTATTGGAGAAACGGAATCTTTAAACATGCTAAAAGAAGAAGTAGACGGGATGGATAAAGAAAAATTTCTCTCCATAGTAGAACGTCAGCTGCAGAAAGTGTATGACGAACTAGAAAAAGAACGTACAGAGTATAATATGAGCAACATTGAATATACAATGGTGACGTTTCTTTCAAACGATTATCCGGAGTACATAAACAAGCGTCAAAGCAATATGAAACAGCTCCAACAGTTAATAAGCATACATAGAAGTGTTACAGAGCTTTTCGGAAAAGAACTCATTTCTGAAGCTGATATGGTAGCGTTTAGAAACGACTTTTTTCAACTAACAGAAAAACATGCTAAGACGTCATCATTAAAAGAAATTAAGGAAAGCTGGAATGCTTATTTGCCCGCGTTCGTTGACTTTCAAAACAAGCATGAACATGTAAAACAAGCGATAGCCGCAGTACTCGGAGAAGACAAGAGCTTGAAGCACGAGTGGCATCAGCTAAGCAAAAACAAATTGGTGACCAAACAAAAAGCGACCGCCTTTCGCACAAAGCAGCATGAGCTAAATGAAAGTATTCGAAAAGCTACGACTGCACAAAAACAGTTACTCGAACTTCACTGGCCTGATGTTTGCAATGAGTTTGATACGCTACAAGAAAAAATGAGTAAGAGTCTTTCTACTGTGCTGAAAGAAATGCAACGCAGTATGGAAATCATTAGCCAAAACGATGCAAATGAACACGCCAAGTTAAAGCAATCACTTAACGACCTAAATGCAGTCCAAAAAGTTGACGTTCATCAAAGGTGGTTAGCGGCTTTTATTAAAAAATCACGACCATTTTTTAACGAACTGAGTGAAGATATCAAGGATACTCGGTGTCAGGAACTGTGGAATCGAACTTACGGCATGTATAAAGGAATAGCAGTAAACGAGTTTATTGTTGCATATGAAGAATTTTTAGCACTTCAGCCGCTTGCCAGTGTAAAAAGCACGGAAATACCAGGGGCATTATCTCGGTTGAAGCTAAGTATAAACCCTGTTACGCTGCCAGCCTACGCAGACTTTCCCGTGCTCAAAAAGCAGCAATCATCACGACGCACTTTTCCTATTTTAATAGGAGGCGCTATCGCCTTTGTTTTATTGCTGACGATTGTATATATGAATCGTGATAATCAAACGGTAGAAACAAGCTCAAACATAAAAGCTACGGCCAGCACGAAGTCGTTAAAAAATGAACAGCCTAAGCCAGATGCTGTAAGCAAAACGGATCTTGAAAACTTTTTTATTTCTTATAAAGCTGCTTACTTTTCAAGCTTAAACAGAGGAGACTTTAGTGGGATGGCGCCTTATATTGACTCGGGTCAGCCAGTTTATAAACAGCTAAAAAGCTATATCACATCACTCGCCGGAAAAAACGTATCGTTTGCTAACGGTCAGTTTCTCGTGACAAAAACAGAATCACACGACGATGGAACCTACGACATTTATACAAACGAAGTATACACGTTCACCGACTCATATGATGCAAGCACGCAGTTTAAAAAAGAACGAATTTATCATGTTAAAGCTGCTGGCAAAGACAAACTTCAAATTACTAGAATTGATACATTAACAGATGAGCAGAAGCCGGTGGAAGAATGAATGGTTTCTGAGAGATTATGAACAACCGCTAGTTCCTTTTGGAGGCTAGCGGTTGTTGTGGTTGGGGGCGTTGAAAGTAGTTAGGGTGACCTCTACGCTGCCAGCGTGGATATCTTATCATAAAAAGTCCAAATAGATGCAATAAAAACAAAAAGTTCATTTATAGTACAATTGTATTAATGCCAGTTTTTCTCGATAAAATGAAACGCAGGCCGTAAATTTGTTTTATTAGCAATTGAAATAAGAGCGGGCACCACCGAAGGATCTGTTTTAGAGAAATTAGGAATTCGCGGATTCAACCGGAAAAACTGATCGCCTAAAAGCTCAGAGCTGACCATTGATTCATAGTAGCTCGATCCACCAGAGATAATCTGAAGAAACGGCAGCAACGGTTCATTAGGAGACCGTTCTAAAAGTACTCCCCAATTTGGCGGAAGGTCTTCCATATCTTCAGGTCGTATGTTATCGGCACTTACCATTCCCCATCCCTTCGTATCTCTCCTTAATTGAGTTGGCTGTTCACCTGTTCCGATGGATAATACGGCAATTTGATCCAGGGGCTGTTTGGCTTTCCCTACTGCAAATGCGATACTAGCTGTACTGGTGTTAGTTGCTACTGTATACCCATCTACATAGTTTTGATAAGCTCTTTGCGTTGCGGGTGCAGCGCTGCTCCTAAGTATTACGTCACTTGCTTTTTCATTAAGATAGGGAGAACCAGGAAAATTATGAAATAACACAGGATTCCAACGATTCAGCTCCGGTGCAAATAAGTGAAAGGATGGCACAACAATTCGTTTCTTTAAGTCTCTAAGGCGAAGGTCTCGGGGGAAAAACGTTCGTATGGCTTTAATAAAACCAGAATAGGGTAGTTGTTGGTTAAAAACAGGTCCGCCCGGTCGGGAAACGCTGAACGCTGGTAAGATCTGATCTTTGAAAAACTGAAACGCCTCTTCTGGTGATCTTCCGCTTGCTAGTGCAAGAGCAGTGAATGAACCAATGGAATTTCCTGAAAAAACATTGGTTTCACTAATTAACTTTGGATTTTGATAAGCCAATCTATTCAAAAGCTGTAAACTTAAAGCACCTAAAGTGCCGCCTCCATCAAAGGTCATGATCCGATATTTTGTCAAAGGTGATTTCTCCTTTCGAATCCCATGAGAGTATTCTGTATATGTTTATTTTATGTGTTGTAAAGGTATGATTATCTCTTTTGCGGATTCTTCAGGGTACAAGTTATGCAGATAAGCATACGAGGAACCCCTCCAGTAAGTTTTCTACTCTCTATTTCTCCCCTTTAAACTGTGTGTCTTTTCTGAAGAAAATTCATAAGATATAGCATCTTATCTGTATTAAGAAGGGGGTTATATCGTGGAGGAAACAAAGCTTACTGGACGAATCGTTACACCTGATGATGCGGAATATGATCAGGCTAGAACAAATAATAATTTAGGTGTGCCTAAATTTCCAAGAATAATTGTATTTTGTCAGAATACAAACGATTTAGTAAATGCATTGAAGTGGGTAAAGGAAAATCATGTCCCATTTCGAATAAGAAGCGGTAGGCATAGCTATGAAAATTTTTCATTAGTAAACGGTGGATTAGTGATTGATGTCAGTGAAATGGATAGAATCAAGATCGACAATAAAAGCATGACAGCGAAAATAGAAGCAGGAGCTAATCTAGGGAAAGTATATAATGAATTATGGAAAAAGGGAACGACTATCCCTGCAGGAACGGAAAGCAGTGTTGGTCTTGTAGGCCTTGTGCTTGGCGGAGGAATTGGGATGTTATCAAGGTTGTTTGGGCTTACCTGTGATAATTTGCTTGAAGTTGAAATGGCAATAGTAAATGAACAGAGAGAAGTTGAACTCATTAAGGCAAATAAAAATCACAATAGTGATCTCTTTTGGGCTTGTTGTGGAGGCGGGGGCGGAAACTTTGGTATTGTTACGTCCCTTACATTCAAGGTGCAGCCTATCTCAAAGGTGTCAATCTTTTCAATTACATGGGAATGGGAAGATTTCGAAGCTGCTTTTGATGCATGGCAGCACTGGGCCACGAATACCGATAAACGCTTAACTTCGGAGATTGAGTTAAAATCGAAAGAAGCAAATCAGATTATTGCTCAAGGTGAATTCGTTGGTTCATCATTCAAGTTGAAAGAGCTTCTGCAGCCTTTAATAGATGTTGGTTGTCCTAAAAAAGTAGTAATAAAGGAAGTTTCATATATTGAAGCTGTACAGTTTTTTGACGATTCGAGCGGAAATCAACCCGCTCCTCGAAAAAGGTCAGGTTCTTTTCTTAATAAAACTTTTCCAAAAGAGGCAATTCTAACAATGAAGCATTTTTTAGAAAATGCCCCAAATGAAAAATCTAGTATTTGGCACCAGTCTCTTGGGGGAGCAGTGGAGGAAGTTGGCTCTAATGAAACGGCCTTCTATTATAGAGATGCTGTTATCGCACAGGAGTACCTTGCTACATGGAGCCATCCTTCAGAAGAGCGATCAAACATTCGATGGATTGAAGAATTAAGAAATGCTTTATCGAGATATACAACTGGAGATTATGTGAACTGGCCGGACCGGTTCATCAGAGATTGGCCGACAGCTTATTATGGAGAGAATTTTAAAAAGCTTCGAGAAGTGAAACGAGCATATGATCCGTGCAATCTATTTCATTTCCCTCAAAGCATCCCGCCATTTGTTAACTGGTTTTAAAGATCATCTTTCAAGTCGTAGAGGCAAATAATACCCACCTTAAATGAGGTGGTTTTTTGTGTACATTGCCTTTTTCTAAGAGCGTGAAAAAGGCAGCAAACAGTGGTAAGCAGTTATTTTATCAATAGACGGCTGTATTATAAGAAGAAACATACATAAATATCATAAACATTGACATTCCCTTCCAAACCGCATACAATAGCTACTAATAAAAGCACACAAATTCGTTGAAGAGAATCAGTACGCTGCAAGTTTGTTCCACAGAGAGCCGGTGATAGCTGAAAGCCGGTGTTCAAGCTGCAGGGGAATATCCTCTCTGAGAAGTCAAACTGAACTGTAAGTAAGTTTGAACGGTAGTCTACCGTTAAAAAGAACGCGTATGATTGTACGTTGCTGAGTGCTATTGATGAACGGATCAATAGAAGCCAGGGTGGTACCGCGGTTAAAACCCGTCCCTAGTCATAGGGACGGGTTTCTTTGTGTGCTTTTAACTTTAAAAGGAGTGGTATCACATGAAAGAAGTGAATGTAAGGGAGTCTTCGCAAGAGCGCGAACAGCGTATCCAGCAGCAGTGGCAAAAGGGAAATGTGTTTCAGCAGTCGGTTCAAAACCGAGAAGGGCATCCGTCGTTTGTATTTTATGAAGGGCCCCCGACAGCAAACGGTCTTCCTCACGTCGGGCACGCGCTAGGACGGACGATTAAAGACGTCGTGGCTCGTTATAAGACAATGACCGGGCATCAAGTGATCCGAAAAGCAGGCTGGGATACGCACGGACTGCCGGTTGAACTCGGTGTAGAAAAGCAGCTCGGAATTTCAGGAAAGCATGACATTGAAAAATACGGTGTAGAAGCTTTTATCACCAAGTGTAAGGAAAGTGTATTTGTGTATGAAAAGCAGTGGCGCGCGTTCACGGAGCAGCTTGGCTATTGGGTTGATATGGAAGACCCTTACATCACCTTGGAGAATTCATACATTGAAAGTGTATGGAACGTGCTTGGCACGATTCATGATAAAGGACTTCTTTATAAAGGACACCGCGTATCACCTTACTGCCCGAGCTGTCAAACGTCACTAAGTTCGCATGAAGTAGCGCAAGGGTATAAAGAGGTAAAAGATTTAACGGTAATGGTGAAATTTAAAGTAAAAAACCGCGATAATGAGTATTTTTTAGGCTGGACGACAACGCCTTGGACGCTTCCGTCAAACGTGGCGCTTGCGGTGCATGAAGAGATGAGCTACGTTCGCGCCGAGCAAGGCGACAGCGTGTATATAGTGGCAGAAGCACTCGCAGACAAAGTGTTAAAAGGAGAGTATACGGTTTTATCTCAACATAAAGGAAATGAGTTAAAAGGGATGTCGTATGAACCGCCGTTTAATTTTGTGAAAGTGGAAAAAGGGCATGAAGTCGTAACGGCTGATTACGTAACGGACCAAAGCGGAACAGGAGTTGTTCACTTAGCACCTGCATACGGCGAAGATGATTACAGAGTAGTAAAAGAAAACGACTTTTCATTTGTGAACGTAGTGGATGAAAAAGGCCGGTACACGTCTGAAGTGCCGCCGTTTCAAGGACGTTTTGTGAAAGACTGCGACGTTGATATCGTACGTTATTTAGCGAATCAAGACGTGCTGTATCATAAAGAAAAGCATCAGCACAGCTATCCGTTTTGCTGGCGATGCGACTCGCCGCTTCTTTATTACGCAAATGAAAGCTGGTTTATCCAAACGACGGCGTTAAAAGAACAATTTTTGAAAAACAATGAAAGCGTGACGTGGTACCCGGATCATATCAAGGACGGCCGCTTTGGCAACTTTTTAGAAAATATGGTGGACTGGAACATCAGCAGAAAACGCTACTGGGGAACGCCGCTGAACGTATGGAAATGCGGAGAATGTCAGCATCAAGTAGCGCCGAAAAGCATCAAAGAGCTTCAGAAACATGCGTCTCATTCCGTGGATGACAGCATTGAACTTCATAAGCCGTATGTAGATGACGTGCAGCTAACGTGTCCGGTCTGCAGCGGAGAAATGAAGCGGACGCCGGAAGTGATTGACGTTTGGTTTGACAGCGGGTCGATGCCGTTTGCACAGTATCACTATCCGTTTGAAAACAGCGAACTGTTTCAAAAGCAGTTTCCAGCAGACGTTATCGCAGAAGGAATTGATCAAACGCGCGGCTGGTTTTACAGCTTGATGGCAGTTTCAACGCTCTTTACAGGAAAAGCACCGTATAAGCGCGTTTTGTCTCTTGGTCACGTCTTAGATGAAAACGGTCAAAAGATGTCTAAAAGTAAAGGAAATGCGCTAGACCCTGTTGATCTTATTCATACATTTGGTGCTGATGCGCTTAGATGGGCGCTTTTAGCAGACAGTGCACCTTGGAATCCGAAGAAATTTTCAGAGCGTGTCGTGCAAGAAGCGAAGTCAAAAGTCATTGATACACTTGTGAACGTGTACGGCTTTTACGTGCTGTACGCTAAGCTTGACGGCTATGATCCGGAGCAAACGTATGAATTTAAAAAAACAAAATTGGATGAGTGGATTCTTTCACGTTTGCACAGCACGGTTAAGCGAGCAACAGCACATCTTGAAGATTACGGGTTTACAAGCGCGGCTCGTGAAATCGCTGTATTCATTGAAGAGCTAAGCAACTGGTATGTGCGACGTTCCCGCGATCGTTTTTGGTCAGAAGGAATGGACGGAGAAAAAGCAGCGGCTTACGATACGCTTCATGAAGTACTAGTGACATTAAGTCAACTATTAGCACCGTTTACGCCGTTTGTTGCGGATGATGTTCATGAAAATCTAACAGGGAAAAGCGTTCATTTAGCGGACTATCCTGTGTATGATCAAACGAAAGTGAATGAAAAGCTGGAAAAAGAAATGGCAGCGGTGCTTCAAGTAGTGGAACTAGGCCGAAGCATTCGAAATACGCATTCGTTAAAAGTAAAGCAGCCTCTGCAAAGTCTTTCACTTGTGGTAACGGAAGAAGATGTAGAGTGGAAAGCATATCGTGATGTAATCAAAGATGAGCTTAATGTAAAGAACTTTAACGTGGAGCAAGACGACGACAAACTGGTTTCATACGTATTAAAACTGGATTTTAAACAGGCTGGACCGAAGTTTGGAAAACAAGTGAATGAGGTCAACCAAGCGCTGAAAAACCTTTCAGAAGAGCAAGGAAAAGAGTTTGTTGAACAAGGCAAGCTAAGTGTTACGCTTGCTTCGGGAGAGAACCTAACGCTTGAAACGGAAGACGTACTTGTTGAAAAAGTGCCAAAAGAAGGTTTTGCAGTGGCATCAAACGGCATGTATACTGCGGTGTTGGATACGGCGTTAACGGAAGAACTCGTGCAGGAAGGAGTCGCTCGTGAAGTAATTCGAGCGGTTCAAGATTATCGTAAAAAGCTGGATTTACCCGTGAATTTACGTATCGATTTAGAGCTTAGCGGAGACGAAGAAGTGCAGAAAGCTGTCGAGAAGTTTGAAACGCTGCTTCAAGAAAATCTTTTGCTGCACAGTCTCAGTGTGAAAGAAACTATTAAAAACGGAGAGACGGTAAAAGTCGGAACAAAGCAAGTTACGCTTCGCGTTTTAAATCAGAACTGATAAAAAGCACTTACCTCATAGCGGGTAAGTGCTTTTTTACCTTTAATCAAACTGCTCGAGAACGTTCTTAAGACTCGGCCAAACGATTTCAAAAGGAGCCGCTAACACATACTCTTTTCCGTTTTCATCTTTAAAGTGCTGTACAAAACGGTATTTTCCTACCTTGTAGTTAGGAGTTGCGATATCTTGTTTGAATGATTTCCCTGGCTTTAGCGTGATGGTTTTATCAGGGAACTCTAATCCGTTTAGCACAACTTCGTACCACTTTCCGTCTTTTAAGTGATCCGCCGTATTTTCATAAGGAATCGTTAAGGTATGCGTCGAATTGTTTTGGATAACAAAAAAGCCAAACTGCGTTTTATCGTACTTTTCGCTTACAGCAGATAGCGTAATGGTACCTCCGTCAGTGTTAATGGAGGAAGGAATGTGTTTTTCTTGTTTGGCTCCTAGTTCCATTTTTTGACCGTTATAATCGATATAGCCAAAAATACAAAACAAGATAATAAAAATGCCTAGTATTAGTAAAAGTGTTCGTACTATTTTCAAAAGCTTTGCACCACCTTTTTCACTCTTCCATTATACGGAAAGTCATCTATGAGAAATAGTATGATTTTACATTTTCTATATCACTTTTTTGAAAGGAATGATTGAAATGAGACAAATTATAGCCATGGGCGGCGGAGGTTTTTCGATGGAGCCGGATAACTTGCTGCTGGATCAATACATACTTTCACAAGCTCATACAGATGTGCCGAAAATCTGCTTTATCCCTACAGCCAGCGGAGATGCGGATAATTATATAGAAAGGTTTTATGAAGCGTTTGAGAAGTTGATATGCACACCGTCTCATTTATCGCTGTTTTCTCAAAACTTTATGAATTTAAAAGCATATGTGATGCAGCACGACATTTTGTATGTAGGCGGCGGTAATACAAGGAATATGCTTTCTTTATGGAAAGAGTGGGGACTTGATACAATTTTAAAAGAAGCTTATAAAAAAGGAATAATCTTAGCGGGAATAAGCGCAGGTTCACTTTGCTGGTTTGAAGAAGGCGTCACTGATTCAATGAACAACAACCTGTCTAAAATCGACTGTTTAGGGTTTTTAACCGGCAGCAACTGTCCTCACTACGAAGGAGAAAGCAATCGAAGACCTTCGTATCATGAGTTAATGGCAAGCGGGGAAATGAAAGAAGGCTATGCTGTAGATGATGGAGTCGCGCTGCATTTTAAAGATGAGAAGCTATCCGCATCAGTTAGCTCAAGACCAACAGCAAAAGCGTATGCTGTTAATCGAAAAGCAAGTAAAGTCATTGAGCATGAACTCCCGGTGACGTATTTAGGTGATGGTAAGCAATAAATGGCCGCTTCCCGTGTTTCTCTGTATAAAATGGAGCTTATTCGTACATACATAAGCAGAGACTCTATATAGGAGGTTACTTCAGTGAGTTATGAACGATACTGGGGAAACATACATGAACAAAGCGATAAGCTGCAGGAGTTATTATCGTCGTATTGGCATCAGTATTCAGATTTTGGAAACTGGCAGTTTTGGGTGGTGCTTGCTTCGCTCGTTCTTCCTCTTGTGTTGTTGTATTTTACCGTAGATTGGACGAGGATCTTTGAGGTGTTTTTCTTCGGTTACACAGTGCACATGCTTTGGGCGTATATTGATATTGCACTTGGAAGAAGCGGTCATTTAACGCACACGTTTTTCTTAACGCCGCTGCTTCCGAACGCAACGAATATTACCGCTTCTATTTTGCCGGTAGGATTTCTGCTGCTTTATCAATATTGTACGAATCATCAAAAGAATTTTTATCTGTATACAATTCTTTTGAGCGCTGTTTTTTCGTTTGGAATGGCGCCTCTTGAACATCATTTTAAATTTATTGATTCAAGAAAAGGAATGAGTTTGTTTTATATTTTCCTTATTGATATAGGAATAACGCTAGTGGCGTACTGGGTTACAAGGCTGCTTGTGAAAGTAAAAGCCGCAGCCTATCGTACAGCGGAAAAAGAACGCTGAAAAAATGTTTTAAAATGAGTAGTTAAGGGTATACATACACTTAAGACAAATCGAGGTGAAAAAATTGTATTACTATCGCATTTCAGAAGGACAAGACGACATGTACTCTGAGACAATTGTTGTCCATGAAGAACAGTTTGATCAAGGTACATTCGAAGAAATGGTAAAAGAAGCGATGGTCGATAAGCCCGGCAAAATCGACCAGGTGGACATTGTGAAATATTTAATTGGACATTATCATTTCCAAGTTGCATATATTGAAGCAGCCTTTCATAGCACGTATATAGAAGAACAATAATGTTATGTATTCGTTAAGAAACCCCGTTGCATTGGCAGCGGGGTTTTCTTGTCTTTACCAATATCGATAGTGATAGGGGTTTTGATGGGAGTAATAAGGATTCTGAGGCGGAGGATACTTATAAGGAGGCGTCTCGTGGCTAGCGGAGCCAGCTTGTTTTTTCTGTTTGTAAGGCCCTTTTTCTACGCATTCGTCCGTTGGTCCAATCACGATAGTTTGATTCTTTAACGGAGCCAGCGTTTTCTTTAGCTGCTCCGGATCTAAGCAGTACGTATGAGCAAGTACTTCAATAGGCGTTTTATTTAAAATATCAGATCCAAAAATGTATTCCGGATACGGAGCGTCAAAAATAGCGAGTAAATGCGTATTGTCTTCAGACGCAATTTCCCAGTGCCACCAGCCTTGAGGAATATTGGCTACTTGACCCGGAGTAATTGGAATATTTGTGACTTCGTTGTTAAACGGATTGATTAATGAAACGACGGCTGAGCCTGAAATGCAGTAGACAAGCTCAGCGGCATTTTGATGGTAGTGCGGTTCAACCACGCGGCTTTTGCTTAAATAAATATCGAGTAACGACACATTTCCTAATGTGTTGAGCACATCCCGACCTAATCGGTTAATGTAATTTTGATCGTTGCGCGTGTTAAGTCTGTTTTTATTCACATCAGAAAAGTATTGCACGTTTGGATTATTGTAATCCATATAAGACGTTGACAACGGTCTTCAGCTCCGATCCTTGAATTTTTTACGATGCTGTATCGTATGTGAAGCGTTGTATTTCGTGACAGAAGCCTAGGCGGAAATGTGGTAAGGGCCTCTTTTTGATGAGATGTACAATCATTTGTCCACTGATTTTCATACACTGTAACAGGTTCTTTTTTTATAGAGCCATGATCAATGTCAGACGCATACGACAGATCATTTTAAGGAAAGTGAGTTGCAGGGCTGTTGCTTGATCAATATGAAAAAATAACTAGTACGTATGAAAAGCTAGATGAACTTCAGCTGCCGTTTAATAAGCCCGTTTTAGTCGCGGTCGATTGGAACGGAGTGCTGTTTGAGTTTTTAGTGAGATTAAAAAAAGAGTCTTCTCATTTGCTTGTGTTTGGCTCAGGAGGAGGGGCAAGTCAGGAAATGCCTGCAGGCCCTCCCTATTTTCAGCGCCATTCGTGGATGAATGAATTCCAAGATTCAATCATTTACTATAACGATCCTACGCTCTATTTAGGAAAGGTGTCGCTTGCGTGGGGACAAGGGACAAGCGATCGTTTTTATTTAAAAGACATTGCGGTTTTAATTGAAAAGTTCATGAAAAAAGTGCAGGTTAGTTCGTCTAATGTGCTGTTTTACGGATCATCGGGCGGCGGCTTTATGTCGATGTTTTTAGCGGGGTACGTAAAAGGAGCAAAAGCGCTTGTCAACAATCCGCAGACTTGCTTGACCAAGTGGCTGAAAACGCCGGTTCGGCAAGTGTTTAATTTATCTTATCCGAGCTTGACAGAAGATGAAGTGATCGCCTCATACGGTGAGCGAATTAACGCAGTGAAGTTTTTTCGCCATATTAACTATGTGCCGAAGGTGTATTACTTGCAAAACGGGGCGTTTGAATACGATATGAACAACCACTTGCTGCCATTTTTAACGGATTTGCAGGATATGCCAGATGACTGTGAAATCAATAATATAAAAGTCGAGCTCTATTATAATCCAAAGCTGAAGCACGCGGCTGTTAGCAAGCAAGAAACGATTGATTATGTGAATATGGCAAAGAAAATATAATAAAAAAGGCAAGAGTTCAAGCTTAAAGGAACTCTTACCTTTTTTATGTCGAATTTTCTAACTCAATAGATACAAGTAGGAAGTTATGTTGCTTTTTCTTTTGAATATGATAGTGAAGATGAGGTGTAAGGAGGGAAAGTATGGCCGATCAAGATGAGAGAAAAAGATACTTGATGGAAGTTCAGACCTGGCTTGAACAAGTATGTGATCCTGTATTTGAAGAAGCCATTACAGAAGTAGATATAACGTCATATATAACGCGCACGCAAGAAGACGTTCTTGAATATTTAAGTGAAGAAGATGTCAACGAATATACGTTAGAAGAAATCAATAATGCAGTGCGGCATATTGATAAAGTCTTAAAAGAGCGGCTTGGAGACGACGGCAGGGAGCGAGAATCGATAGCGCCAGGACAGCACGAACTGCCGCCGCTTGGCTATAGCTATTCAGCTCTTGAACCGTATATTAACCGGGAAATTATGCGTCTTCATCACAGCAAGCATCATCAAAGCTATGTAGATGGATTAAATAAAGCAGAGCTCATGCTGCAGCAAGCCCGTAACACAAACAATTTTGACCTCATAAAACATTGGGAACGGGAAGCTTCTTTTCATGGCTCAGGTCATTACTTGCATACAATCTTTTGGGAAATTATGAGTCCAGAAGGAGGAGGGAGGCCGAGACGGCAGCTGCTGCAGCAGCTTCAAAAAGACTTTGGCAGCTATGAGAAATTTATGATGCACTTTTCTCAAGCTGCAAAAAAAGTGGAAGGTGTAGGCTGGGCTATCTTAGTATGGTCGCCGCGTTCGCGAAAGCTTGAAGTTTTGCAAGCAGAGCGCCATCAGCTTCTCACGCAGTGGGATACAATTCCGCTGCTCGTATTAGACGTATGGGAACACGCCTATTATTTGCAGTACAAAAATGAACGTGATCCGTACGTTGATAATTGGTGGAAAATAGTTTACTGGCCAAATGTAGAAAAAAGGTTCGAGGCAGCTAAAATGCTTCAGTGGCAGCCATATTAACAAGTAATGCAGGCATCTTAATTTCAAATAAAAAGGCTATGATAAAAGTATTTTAGTGGAAGAAAAATCCGAACGATGAATTGAGATTCTTGATAGAGAATCCAACTCGTTCGGATTTTTTATTGTTATGACGATCATGTATGTATGCGTTTCTAGCTGTTGATTGGAGAGCAAGAAGAAGACTCCTGCGGAAAGCAACAGCGGTGTAAAAAGTGATTTATATTAAGGTTCTTTAACACATTTATTAATTTTAAATAAACTATGTTCTAAATAACCAATATAAAATAAAATATAAGCCTCTAGAACCAGTGAAATGTTACAAATGAAATAATCCATTATAAACGTGTGTAAAAGCACCGTCATATACCTAAATATGTATGTTTTTGAAGAGTAAAGGGATTAATTTACTAGTTTAAAAGGAAGAATCTTTATTTTTACTGTAACTAAACTATCAAACTATTGACATGTTACTGAAATATAACTGTAATATTCATGTGTTATTTTTTATGTATTGGTAGATAAAGGGGAAATCAATTACATGAAAAAGACAATGATTACGTTCAGTTTAGTTCTAATGTCACTGTTCGGAGTGGCAAGTGGTGCATCAGCTGCAACAAATACATATACAGTAAAAAGCGGAGATTCGCTATACAAAATTGCAAAGACATATAAAGTATCGGTTAGTCAGCTGAAACAGTGGAATAACTTAAAGTCAGACAGCATTCATCCGAAACAAGTATTAAAAGTATCTCAAACAAAATCAAGCACGCCTGCTAAAGCAGCGCCTGCGAAGCCTTCAAACGTTGTGAAAGAATTTAAAGTAACAGCAACAGCGTACACAGCGAACTGCAAAGGCTGCAGCGGAAAAACAGCGATTGGAATTGACTTGAAAAAGAATCCAAATCAAAAAGTGATTTCTGTCGATCCAAAAGTGATTAAGCTTGGTTCAAAAGTATACGTAGAGGGTTACGGCACGGCAATCGCAGCTGATACGGGCGGTGCGATTAAAGGAAATAAAATTGACGTTCTTCTTCCTTCTCAAAAAGAAGCGTTAAAATGGGGAAGAAAAACAGTAAAAGTCCAAATCTTAAAATAAGTATTTCTTAAGGAAATGAGAGCCTTCTTTGAAGGGCTCTCATTTTTTTCTTCATTAAAGGGCATACTACTTTATATATACTGATGGAAAAGTTTTACGAAAATGATCATATTTGTTGACAAATATTTCGGAAACAGATATATTTATCCGGTATATAATTAAGTTCATTAAATATTCGTGACATAAATTAATAGAATGAACACATAAAATATATTCTTAACCTGTTTGTCATCTGAAGATTTACATACAGATAATTTTAAAGGGAAAGGTCTTGTTAAAATGAATACACAAACACAACAGTCCGATCAAGCCCGAACTCGGTCTATTTTTGGCGTAATGATAATGGGAGCGCTCGTCGCTTTTTTAAATCAAACGCTGATTAACATTGCGCTTCCGCAAATGATGGATCATTTCCATGTAACGGCGGCTACGGGTAACTGGTTAACAACCATCTTTATGTTAGTAAACGGAATTGTTATTCCAATTACAGCATTTTTAATGAATCGATTTACTACAAGGCAGCTGTATATTACAGCAATGGGGCTGTTTACAGTAGGAACACTGCTTTGCGGTATTGCACCGACATTTTCCGTTATTTTAGTAGGACGCGTCGTGCAAGCAGCAGGAGCAGGGATTTTATTTCCGCTAATTACCAACGTTATCTTTACATTATTCCCACCTGACCGACGCGGCTTTGCGATGGGGATTTTTGGTGTAGCGATGAACTTCGCACCCGCAGTAGGGCCGACGCTTTCTGGTTTAATAGTTGAGCACTACTCATGGCGCGTTTTATTCTTTATGATGTTTCCCATTGCACTCATTAACGTAATTGCGGCTATTATTTTAGTGAAAAACGTGACGGAAACAAGCCGACCTAAGCTAGATGTGCTTGGCGTTATTTTGTCAACAATTGGATTTGGCGGCTTGCTTTATGCGTTCGCTACGGGCGGTACAAAGGGCTGGACCAGCACTGAAGTATTAGCTATGTTCATTGTAGGCGGTATTTCAATTCTGTTCTTTATTTTCCGTCAGTTAAAAATCGATCAGCCGCTTCTTGAATTCCGTATTTTCCGTTACCGTATGTTCACTTTAACAACAATCATTAACGTGATTGTGACAATGGCAATGTTTTCAGGTATGATTTTAATGCCGATTTATATGCAAAACGTACGCGGTTTTTCACCGTTTCTTTCAGGCTTGCTATTACTGCCAGGGGGAATTGTAATGGGGATTATGTCTCCGATTACAGGACGTCTGTTTGATAAGTTTGGAGCAAGATGGCTTGCTGTTATTGGTTTAGCGATTACCGTTGTGACAACATATGAACTAACAAAACTTGAAACAACAACAACATTTATGTATGTAATGATTGTTTATACTGTTCGTATGTTTGGTATGTCGCTGCTCATGATGCCAATATTTACAGCAGGATTAAATGAGCTTGCGCTTAGCTTAAATAAATACGGCACAGCGATGGTTAATACGCTTCGAATGGTTGCTGGAGCTGTAGGAATGGCGTTCTTTGTATCTATTATGATGAATCAAGGTGAAAAACACGTGAAAAACATCGTAACGAATCAGCAAATTTTGCCGACAGATAAAGGCAGTATGGCTGAAGCTGTGAATCAAGGTACGGCAATGGGTATTAACGATGCGTTTATGATTGCAACGATTTTAAGTGTGATAGCGTTTGTTTTAGCCTTCTTTATTCGTAAAACATCACCAAAAGAAGATACCATTACAAATCGTGTGAAAAAAGCAAGCTAATAAAAAATCCGTGCCTTTTGGTACGGATTTTTTTTATGAGTTAAATTTGTCTTTTTTATAGTCAATGTAAAGCGATCCGTCGGACTGGACCTCAGCGTAAAAGACGTCATCAATTGAGTTGACTCCCGCTTTTTCTAGCTGTTTATGCAGCCAATTATTATCTACATGCAGGTCCTTCAAGGCATCTTCATTCGCTTTTCCATCGTAAATAACGCCCGTTGAAGTGGGAAATAAAAGCGTTTTTGACCACGAGTTCGGCTTTTTATCTTGTTTTTGCATAACGGAAAGGTTTCCGTTGATTTCTAATATGGCGTATTCTACATCTTTTATGGAAAATACGTTTTGCTGCCTCAGCATGCCTAAAAGAGATTCAATATCTAGCCGGACTTGTTTTAATGCCTTTTCCATCACTTTCCCTTGCTTAATCACAATTTTAGGCTCACCGGTAATAAGATGCCGCGCTTTTTTCGATTTCATTCCAAGATAGCCCATAGCGATTGTTAAAAATGTCCATCCTAGCAGTGAATAAACCCCTTTATCAATCTCCACTCGCTCATCAGTGGAGAGGGAAGAAGCGATATTACCAATCGTAATTGCCGTAATAAATGTAAATACATTTAGCTGGCTGATTTCTGTTTTTCCCATGAGCCGCGTTAAAAGAAGCAGCACAAAAAATGAACAGGCGATTCGAAACGTCGATTCAGCATAGCCCATACATTTCACCCTTCCTTCATTTCATTGTTTTATGTTGTGAAAAAATAGAAATTTTATGCAGTTGAAAAGATAAATTCCATGCTTCTTTCCCACTAGCTTTTGCTTTTGCGCTACAATAAAGAAGCAGCGTGTTTGACTAGACAAAAGAAGGTGAAAAGATGAAACCATTTAAAGCTTCAGCATTATTAGACGTTATCAGCGAATTGTTCTCTGATGAAGCGTCGATTGCCGTTTCAGATCTAGAAACGTACGTGTATTACCGGGCAAGTAAACGAATTAATTTAAAAATCAGCCCTGGAGATCAAATTAAAAAAGGAACGATTACATATAAAGCATTAGAACGAAAGCAAAAAGTATCAGAATTTATTCACCGAGACGTGTTTGGCACGCCTTACTACGGCATGGCCGTGCCTTTCTTAGACGAAGGAGAGGTTCAAGGGTGCGTGACGGCGATTTTTCCCGCGTTAACGAGCGGAAAGTCAGTTGTGACGTTAAAGGTGAACGAGGGATGGATACCGGTTCCTTTCTCAAAAATTATCTACGTAGAAGCGCGTGACCGAAAAACATATGTGTACGCACAGAAGTATACGGGTACGCATAAATACACGTTAAATGAATTTGATTATGTGCTTCCAAAAGAAGAGTTTGTGCGCTGTCATCGTTCCTTTATCGTCAATGTGACGCAAATTCAAGAAATTTATCCTGATACACATTCAACTTTTTTACTAGTAATGAGCAGCGGAGAAAAAATTCCGGTCAGTCAGTCGTACGCCAGCTATTTTCGAAAACTCCTTGGGTTTTAACCGTCATTTTGCTTAATTATCATCAAATATGCTGTTTTATCGCTATTTTTGTCCATTTCATTCCAAAAACTCTTGTAGACGCTTGCTTTACAGTAAAATGGTAAAAAAGAGCGAAAACAAGGAGTGAACAGAATGGAAAACGTTTGCAGTCGAATTAAGCATGAAGCACTACAGAATCGCGTTGTCTCTGCTGAAGAAGCAGCATCTTGGATTCAAGATGGAATGACCCTTGGTCTAAGCGGTTTTACACGCGCGGGGGATGTCAAAGCTGTACCGTTTGCGCTAGCGAAACGAGCGGAAACAGAACCGATAAAAGTAAGCGTGTATACCGGTGCTTCACTTGGGTCAGATGTGGATAAGCTATTTGCAGAAAAAGGCATGTTAAATAAACGTTTGCCCTTTCAGGCGGACCCTACCATGCGTAAAAAAATTAATGAAGGTGAATTTCAGTTTATTGATCAGCATTTATCGCATACTTCTGAATGGGTACGTTCAGGCGTGTTAGATTCAATAGATTTCGCTATTTTGGAAGCGGTTTCTATCACAGGTGACGGAATGATGATTCCAACAACGTCAATTGGCAATTCAATGGTGTTTGCCGAGCATGCAAAATCTATTATTATTGAAATTAACACAGCGCAGCCAGAGCTGTTAGAAGGTATTCACGATCTGTATGATCCGGGCGTTCAAGGACAGCGAGATGCAATTCCTTTGAAAAAATCTGATGATCGTATTGGTTCGTTAGGCATACCAATTGATTTAGATAAAGTAAAGGGTATTGTATTTACAAATCAGCTAGATTCACCGTCTACGATTGTAGCACCTGACGAAGAAACGGTTGTAATGGCTCAAAATTTGATTTCATTTTTACGTGAAGAAATTAAAGAAGGGCGATTAACTGAATCGCTTGCTCCTTTACAATCTGGAATTGGATCTGTGGCAAATGCCGTTTTCCACGGTTTGTTAGGCTCAGAGTTTCATGATTTAGAGGTGTATTCAGAAGTATTGCAGGATGCTGTGTTTGATTTATTTGACGCAGGAAAAGTTACGTTTGCTTCCTGCTGCTCAATTACGCTTTCAGCAGATAAAATGGAACAAGTTTTCTCTAATTTTGAAGCCTATCGAGATAAGCTCATTCTTCGCCCGCAGGAAATTTCAAACCATCCCGAAATCATTCGTCGCTTAGGACTGATTTCTATTAACACTGCCCTAGAGCTAGACATTTACGGAAACGTCAACTCCACGCATGTGATGGGAACAAAAATGATGAACGGAATCGGAGGATCAGGAGATTTTGCCCGAAATGCGCGTCTCGGTATTTTTGTAACAAAATCCATTGCTAAAAACGGTGATATTTCAAGCATAGTGCCGTTTGTTTCGCACGTTGATCATACGGAACACGATGTTGATGTGATTGTAACAGAGCAAGGATACGCAGACTTGCGCGGACTCGCTCCAAGAGAACGGGCAAAATGCATCATTGAAAATTGTGCCCACCCAATGTACCGCGACCAGCTTATGGCGTATTACGAAGAAGCGCTCACGCGAGGCGGACAAACACCGCACGTTCTTGAAAAAGCCTTTTCTTTTCATACGTCTTATCAAAAAAATGGAACGATGCAAGAAGCTGTAGCGCAAACAAATTGAAAAAACGCTTTGTCTCCTCATGAGACAAAGCGTTTTTTGCTGAGTAAGAAACTTGTGTTTGTTATCTCGTTGAATTACGATGAAAGGGAATACATAAAGAAAACGAGGTAACTTATATATGAAAGCATTAGTATTTGAAAGATTTGGAGGACCTGACGTTCTTCACTATCAAGATATACCGAACCCCTCTATTGGTCCAACAGACGTACTAGTAAGAACAAAAGCAATTGGACTTAATTTTGCTGATGTGTACCGAAGAAAAGGGAACTACCACTTAACGGGTACACCTCCGTATATTTTAGGATATGAAGGAGCAGGTATGGTAGAAGAAGTAGGAGCAGAAGTAAGTCATGTTAACGTAGGAGACCGCATTGCTTTTGCTGACGTTCCTTTTGCAAATGCAGAGCTTGTTGCCGTGCCACAAGATAAAATAATTGCTGTACCTGACGATATTTCGTTTGATGCTGCTGCTTCTGTGCTTTTGCAAGGGTTAACGGCTCACTATTTAACACAAGACAGCTACAGCATTCAGCCGGGCGATTATGTACTTGTTCACGCAGCTGCTGGAGGCGTAGGGCAGCTTTTAGTTCAAATTGCCAAGCTATTAGGGGGACAGGTTATTGGCTTAACGTCATCTTCTGAAAAAGCAAAAGCAGCGGCTCAAGCAGGCGCTGACTATGTCTTTTTATACGAAGATAACTGGGTGGAACAAGTGAAAAAAGTAACGAAGCGAGGCGCAGATGCTGCCTACGAATCTGTAGGGGTTACGCTAGAAAAAAGCTTTGAAGCCGTAAAAACAGGCGGAACCGTGGTATTTTACGGAATGGCAGGAGGCGATCCGGCCCCGGTCGACCCGCGTATGCTGATGGATACCTCTAAAACGCTTACAGGCGGGGACTTATGGAACGTGCTTGTGTCATATGAAGAACGTAAAGTACGTTCACAGCAGCTGTTTGAGTGGATCAGTAAAGGTCAGCTTGTGCTAACCGATCCTGTGGTATTTGACTTAAAAGACGGATCGAAAGCACATGAGCTGCTTGAAAGCCGGAAAAGTACAGGGAAAATTTTGTTAAGACCGTAAAAGAAAGGCCCTTTCGTCAAGGGCTTTTTTCTGTTAGTAAAGGAGAAACTAAGGAGCTGTCTAATATATAGTAGATAAGTAGAGTGAAAGAGGTGAAGGTAGATGAAACATGCATTGATTACAGCGGGTCATAAAGGTATTGGCAAGAAGGTAACAGAACAGTTTTTAAAAAAGCAGTATTCTGTTACCGTCCATTTTCGCAGTGATAAAAATAAAGTACGAGAACTGCAAGAAGAATGGCATCAATATAAAGACAACGTACAGTTTGTAGAAGGAGATATAACGAATAAAGCAGATATTGAACACGTCGTTGCGCAGGCTATGGAGCGATTTGGACGTATTGATGTTTTAATTAATAATGCAGGTCCGTATGTATTTGAAAGAAAAAAATTAATAGAGTACACAAACAGTGAATGGTATGAAATGCTGGAAGGGAATTTAAGCTCCGTTTTTCATTTTGTAAAAGCGGTTGTTCCTATTATGAAAGAGCAGCAGTTTGGAAGGGTTATTACATACGGTTTTCAAAATGTAGAGCACACCCCTGGATGGATGTACCGCGCGGCTTTTAGTGCCGCTAAGTCAGGGCTAGCTTCTCTGACCAAATCGCTTGCTCTAGAAGTAGCCGAATACGGGATTACGGCCAATATGGTCTGTCCCGGAGATATTGTAGGAGACATGAAAGAAAGTGATATTATAAAAGCAAGATTACTAGAAGACAAGGAAACGCCTGTGGGCCGATCAGGTACGGGAGAAGACATTGCGCGTATTATTGAGTTTCTTTCCGAGGAAAACTCAGATATGATTACAGGCAGCATTATATCTGCTTCGGGTGGAGTAGAAGTTGTTCATAAAAGCAAAAAACAAGCCCCTGGCAGATAATGCAGGGGCTTGTACGTTACAGCAGCGATTCTCCGCCGTCAATAAACATTTCACTTCCGGTAATATGTTTGGACGCGTCAGAAGCTAAAAAGGAAATTAAATCTGCTACTTCTTCGGGCTTAGCCGAGCGTTTAGCAAGCGGCTGATTGCCATTTGGATATTCAATTGGAATCGCTACTTCTTTTAATTTGTCTTCTTGACGGAATGTATTGCTTTCAATATTTGTATCAACTGCTCCTGGACAAATGACGTTTACCCGTATTCCGTATGTAGAAAGTTCAAGAGCTGCCATTTTGCCGAACGCCATTTGGCCAGCCTTTGAGGAACTGTATGCGCTCATGCCGATATTTGAAAATGTACGGTTGCCGTTAATTGAGCTAGTAATAATAATGCTTCCTCCCTGAGCTTTCAAATAAGGAATAGAATGCTTTACGGTTAAAAAAGTACTTGTTAAATTTGTATCAATCGTTTTTGTCCAATCTTCTGGTGATAGTTCTTCAATAGAAGAGAATGTACCGTTGATGCCTGCGTTAATAGAAATAATATGTAATTGACTCCATAAGCTGCTGATCGTTTCGATACTCTCTTTTATACTTTCAGAGTCAGATACGTCTGTTTTAATGGTTATACACTCTCCGCCGCTCGACATGATGGTCTCTTTTACTTCTTGTAATTTTTCTTCGTCTAAATCTAAAAGAGCAACGCGCGCTCCTTGTTCAGCTAGTGTAATGGCTGAAGCGCGTCCAATTCCAGACGCCGCTCCCGTCACAAGCGCAACTTTTCCAGTTAATGCAATCATTTGTAACCCCTCCATATAAAAATGTTGTTTCCTTTCTTTAGCCTATACGAAGGAAATAAAAACCTCTTTTAAAATATTTGTGTTTAAATTTGCTAAAAGATGCGAAAAGGAAAAGAGAAAACAGCAGCGAATTATTAATATGACGCCAGAATATGAAAAAGCTAATGTCAAATGGGCCTACTTGAGCAGCTAAAGATATACCCTGGCTTTTCAGAAGAATATTTATATAAAATTTTACATCAGAGGGACTTGCAAATCGTTCCTTGAAAGCTTACACTAGTAAAGCACAGAAAAAGGACGGTGTTTTATGAAGAAGAAAAATAATGTGATTCCATTCCCGCAAAGAAGGGAAGCGACTGCTTATGTTCCCGCTTCTATTAGTTTAGATAAGGATATTGTGGAATTTTTAGAAATTATGAATTTTGAAGATCGCAATGATTTTTTAAACGAAATGATTGATTCATTTTTTAAATATGTAAAAGGTGAAGAAGACGAAGTAAGATAAAAGGTAACGTTAAAGACATCCAACGAGATGTTTTTTATTTTGTGACCAATTGCTTAAAAGGCATGCTTAAGCCTCGTATAGTTATTTATGGTATAGTATACATTAGATACTATCTAGCAGGTGTAAATGCGAGGAGTGATAAGATGAGTGGATTTAAAAAAGATATTCGTGCCGGATCTGAAGAACCACACTCACTAGAACAATTGAAGCATGAAATGGAGCAAAGCCTGTGGAATTTAAGAAAAGATTTGCGAAATGAAAATCGCTCGGAAACGGAAATGGCAATGATTAAAATTTCGCTGCTGTCACTATTTGAGGAACAGGCAAATAAATTGAGTAAAACTGAGCTTTCTGACTACCTTGCCGATTACCATAAAAGAGTCGAGCAGTTATTCGACAGGTATAGCTATAAATAAGACAAGCATCCTTGCGGGGATGCTTGTTTTTATTTGAGCAAAATTCGCTTGTATTCATTGCGCTTCAGAGGTTTGGATACATACCCGTCGGCTTCTAGCTGATAAATAATGGTGGCAGCTGCATACACGCTAAAGGCATGATCAAGACCAAAGTAGTCTTGCAAAGCGGCGACGCTCACTTCCTCTTGAAAGATTTTACTCCGATTCGATAAGACAATAGGGTAGACGTTTTTAACAATTTGCTTTGAAATTTCGAGTGTTAACATATTAAATCCCTCCCGTGTGAGTGTACATAACTAAAGGTATTCAGCACGGTGTACATTCATGAAAAAGGGAGCGATTACATTTTTGAAAGATAAAGAAAAGAGGAGTAAATGCCCATAAAATCAAATGCTTTATCTCTTTATGGGGCATGTTTGAAAAACGCAGTATTTTTAGTGTATGACAAACATTTTCAAAAGTTCTATGGAATTATTAGGAGCAATTTAACTAAATCCACATATCTTAAAGTATAGCAAATGGAGGTGAAACACATGGGATACTACGGAGGTTACGGATACGGTTGTGGTTATGGCGGCGGTGGCTGCGGCGGCGGTTTCGCTTTAATCATTGTACTTTTCATCTTATTAATCATCATCGGCGCTTCTTGCTTCGGCGGCTGGTGCTAGTTATTAAAAAATAATGACGAAGCAACATCCACACTTTATTTCTTCAACTATTTCTTCCACAAAAGGTCTCTTCGGGATGAAGAGACTTTTTTAGTTTATTATTTATAATAACGTGTACAAACTGCACGTTAAAAAGGTTTTATGCGTGGTTCTACATAAAAAAAAGACTCTGAAATCAGAGTCTTTTTCTACTTATGCTTTTTGAACGTTAGCAGCTTGAGGTCCGCGTTGACCTTCTTCAACGTCGAATGTTACAGCTTGACCTTCGTCTAAAGATTTGAATCCTTCGCTTTGGATTGCTGAGAAATGTACGAATACATCGTCGCCGTTTTCGCGCTCGATAAATCCGAAACCTTTTTCTGCGTTAAACCATTTTACTGTACCTTTTTCCATGAATGTTGCCTCCTCGTGTGCTATGCACACATTGTATTACTATCCTTGCTCATGATCAAAATCTTTAAGACGAAAGTATTCACCTATCGATTGTTGCCGAACAAAAATAATTCTTCTTATAGAATAGCAAAAGATAATGATAATTGCAAGGAATGAAGAAAATTTAACGAAAGTGGTTCATTCATTTAATGAATGAAAACGAAAATTATATGAGTGAAAATAAGTAAGAAAGAGCGTATCAGGTCACACTATCTCTATATATAAGAAGAAAGGGGTCAGTCATATGTTTAAACAGAAAGCAGGGGAAAAACTGATTGAACTGTTAATTGAATGGGGCGTTGATCATATTTACGGCATGCCAGGAGACTCCATTAATTCAATTATTGAACCGCTTCGCAAAGCCCAGGATAAAATTAAATTTATTCAAGTGAGGCATGAAGAAGCGGGAGCTCTCGCAGCGGCTGCATATGCAAAGCTAACCGGTAAAATCGGTGTATGCACGGCTATTGCCGGACCGGGAGCGATTCATTTACTGAATGGTTTGTATGATGCAAAGTTAGACAAAGCTCCCGTGTTAGCACTTACAGGGCAAGTGGAGTCCGATCTCATCGGAAGCGATGCGTTTCAAGAAATTAATTTAGAGCGAATGTTCGATGACGTGGCTGTATATAATCAGCGAATCATGTCCGCTGAACAGCTTCCCACTGTTGTTAATCAAGCAATTCGAACAGCGTATGCTAAAAAAGGTGTGGCTGTGTTAACCATTCCCGATGATATTCCTCGTTTTGAAGTCGGATCAGAAGCACGAGAAACATCAAGCATAATCGTTAAACAAGACGTCTTTCCTCACAGAGAAGACCTTGAAAAAGCAAAAGATTTGATTGGTAAAGCGGAAAGCCCGGTTATCCTAGCCGGTCGAGGCACACATGAAATGAGAGAAGAGCTGCTTGCATTTGCAGAAAAAATCGCAGCACCTATTGTCCTTACGCTTCCTGGAAAAGGCGCAATACCGGATGAACATCCATATTGTCTCGGAGGACTTGGATTAATCGGTACAAAGCCAGCGTATGAAGCGATGCAAGAAGCGGATACGCTCATCATGATTGGAACGTCCTATCCGTTTACAGGCTTTTTGCCAGACCATGCGAAAACGATTCATATTGATATTGATCCTTCACAAATTGGCAAAAGATATCCTGTAGATGCAGGGCTTGCAGGAGAAGCGAAAGCAACGGTTCAGTGGTTTTTAGAAAACGTTGGCCGCTCAGAGCATCGCCAGTTTTTAGAGCAAAGTCAAGAACGTATGAAAAAGTGGTGGAATCAGCTTGATACCCAAGAAGCCAAAGAAAGTGTACCTATCAAGCCTCAGCGAGTGATTCGAGCGCTTCAGCACGTAGCGGATGATAACGCGGTCTTGTCCGTAGATGTAGGAAACGTCACAGTGTGGATGGCGCGTCATTTTCGTATGACAAATCAGCAGTTTGTGATTTCAAGCTGGCTAGCGACTCTCGGCTGCGGGCTGCCGGGCGCACTTGCTGCAAAAATTGCTTATCCCGAGAAGCAGGTGTTTGCGGTCTGTGGAGACGGCGGCTTTGCGATGACGATGGCAGATTTTATTACAGCTGTTAAATACAATCTTCCGCTAGTTGTGGTGCTATTTAATAACCATAAAATCGGTATGATTAAATTTGAACAAGAAGTAATGGGAAATGCTGAATTCGGCACAGACTTAACAAATCCGAACTTTGCTAGGTATGCAGATATTTGCGGAGGTGTTGGCTACCGAGTAGAAAAAGAAGAAGAGCTGTTGCCGGCTTTTGAAAGTGCTGTTAGGCAAAACAAGCCGTGTATTATCGATGTAATCGTTGATGCAAACGAAGCGCCTATGCCAGCTAAGATTACGCTAGGACAAGCAACGGGTTATGCCAAGCATATGGTGAAAGAATTGTTTCAAGAAGGCAAGCTAGATTTACCGCCTCTATAAAAAAGAGGCTGTGACGAAAGTATTTAAAGATCCGAACGATGAATTGAAGCTCTTAATGGAGAATCAACTTCGTTTGGATTTTTTTTGTTGGAATGGTGAATGTATTTTAATTAACTATAAAATTATTATGTAAACTTAAATGCTGGCAAATGAAAAGAGGTGATATTATATTTATTTTGTAAAGTGGATGAGCAAAAAAACACCGAATTGGATGGTCTTTTTTTATAAAACTGCTTTAAGATAAGAGAGATAAAGGATAAACTACTAATAAGAAAGTTTAAATGTAAGGACTGACGCCGCATGAACTGGAGACCAGATCGCGCTAGCAAAAAAGCGATTTATAAACAAATTGCAGAATATATTGAAAGCTGTATTTCATCGGGAGCGTTTCCGCCGGATTCTATGCTGCCATCAGAACGAACGCTTGCTGCTGAGCTAAACGTGAACAGAAGCACGGTAGTAGCTGCTTATGAAGAACTGCAGGCACTTGGAATCGTAGAACGTAAAAAAGGAAGCGGCACGCGAGTTAGTTCGAGCATCTGGGGAATTTCCCGTAAACGTATTCCAAACTGGGGGAGATATGTAGAAGACGGTTCATTTTTGCCTAACTTACCGCTCGTACAGCGAATAAGAAGCGAAGCTTTGCGAACGGATTTTGTAAACTTAGCCAGCGGAGAATTAGCTCCTAGCTTATTTCCAAGTGAAGATTTTCAGCGAATATTAGCGGGCATGCCGTTTAATGAGCATTTAGGCTATGATCATCCTCACGGCAATGAACGTCTGCGTGACGCTATTGCTGCTCATGTTCATGAGTACCGGAAAATCTCCACCGATGCTAATTCCATTTTAATTACATCAGGTGCACAGCAAGCACTTCATTTGATTGTTCAGTGTTTGTTAAAACCAGGAGATGCAGTAGCGATTGAAGATCCATCCTATAGCTATTCACTGCCGCTTTTTCAATCAGCAGGTTTACGAACGTTTTTGCTGCCTGTAGATAAAAATGGAGCCAACCCGGAGGACTTAGTAGAATTACATAAAAAGCATCGCATTCGTATGGTTTTTTTAAATCCGTATTATCAAAACCCGACCGGTATTGTGTTATCAGAAGCGCGCCGAAAGCGGTTTTTAGAGCTTTCTTCAGAATACGGCATTCCGCTTATTGAAGATGATCCTTATTCACTCACGGCATTTGACGGAAATGTACATCAAACGCTGAAATCGATGGACGAGAACGGAAATGTCCTCTATATCAGCTCGCTTTCTAAAATTGTGGCATCGGGCCTTCGAATTGGCTGGATAGTGGGGCCGGAGCAAGTGATTCAGCGCCTGGCAGACGCTAAGCAGCAAATTGACTTTGGCCACAGCATCTTTCCGCAGTGGATTGCTTATCAATTCTTAGATTCTCCTACATTTTCTTCGCATATTGAAAAGCTTAGACAAGAGCTCAAAAAGCAAGAGTATGCCCTGTCGTCGAGTCTGAACGAATTGCTCGGATCAAAAGTATCTTTCGATTCACCTCAAGGCGGGATTCACTTATGGTGCAAAGTGAATCAGCCGGTCGATGACTATCGTCTATTGGAAGAATCGCTTAAGAGAGGTGTGGCTTTTGTACCAGGAAGCGTGCTGAGTTCTCAAAGCGGAGCTATTCGCTTTACGTTTGGCAGAGGGGAAGAAGAGGTCATTCGAGAAGGAATCAAACGATTTGCGAGCGCCCTAGAGAGTCTGGAATAGCTATAAACATAGGTAAACGTACCGGATGAAAGTTTTATTTTATTATTTCGTATAGATTGTTATGATCTTGTGCTATACTAAGAGTACCATTAACTTTACTTCTGTATTTGTACCGACTGGCCCTGTTGAAAAACAGGGCTTTTTTATGTTTGTACACAAAAAAACAGATCCTTTAAAGGATCTGTTTCTGATATGTTGTGTTTCTTATGCTTTTTGAACGTTAGCAGCTTGAGGTCCGCGTTGACCTTGTTCTACGTCAAATGTTACAGCTTGACCTTCGTCTAAAGATTTGAAGCCTTCGCTTTGGATTGCTGAGAAGTGTACGAATACATCGTCTCCACCTTCGCGCTCGATGAATCCAAAACCTTTTTCTGCGTTAAACCATTTTACTTTACCTTGTTCCATAATTGTTGCCTCCTCGTGCGGACTCGCACATTGTGGTACTATTCTTGCTCAAATCTAAAGACGAAAAGTGACAATACTCATACATCCCCACCGAACAAAAATAATTCTCTTATATCTTAGCAGAAATTTCCTATGATTGCAAGCGCTTTATTTGAAAACTATCCTTGTTTTTTTGACAAGTTTTTCATAAGACACGTCTAAAAAATGTCACATTTTGAACATTTTAGAAAGGCTATTCTTTGTATTCGCTTTTACTGTAGTTATATAATAATGAAAATATGGTTTTTCTAAAGGTAGAAAACAAGTATAAATGTACATACTGAGTGCTGAAATGGAGTGGTAAAGATGAAAGTGGGTTTAATTGGTTTAGGAAATATGGGATTACCGATGGCGGAAAATATGATAAAAGCGGGTCATGAACTTGTGATTTATAACCGCACTGCTTCAAAGGCGGAAAGTCTTGTGAAAAAAGGAGCAAAGGTTGTGGAGACACCTGCTCAAGCAGCACAAGAAGCGAATCTTGTCTTTACGATTCTTTCAAATGATGAGGCTTTAGAAGAAGTAACGCTTTCAGAAGTCGGTGTACTTGCAGGCCTTCAAGAAGGTGGTATTCACGTCTCTGTGAGTACTATTAGCGTAGATTTATCGCAAAAATTAACAAGCGCACATGCTGCATCAGGACAGCATTTTGTTGCAGCGACTGTTTTAGGTCGCCCCGACGCAGCAGCAGCCGCGGCTCTCAAAGTAATAGTTGCAGGTAATAAAGAAGCAAGAGAGCACGTTTGGCCGCTGTTTGAAGCGATTGGTCAAACTATTTTTACTGTAGGAGACGAGCCTTACTTATCAAATGTAGCTAAGCTTGGCAATAATTTTTTATTAGTATCGATGTTAGAAGCTGTTTCTGAAGCAGTAGTCATGGTAGAACAGTATGGCATGCAAGCGGAGGAGTTTCTTGAAGTGGTTAATAGCTTATTTGCATCTCCTGTGTATAAAAATTACGGAAATTTAATTGCTAAAAGAGACTTTGATCCAGCCGGGTTCAAGCTGGAGCTTGGATTAAAGGATGTAAACCTGGCTATTGATGCAGCCAAAAAAGTGTCCGCTCCGCTTCCGTTAGGAGAGCTTGTTAAAGGTCATTATGAACAAGGAATCGAAAATGGCTGGGGTCATTTAGACTGGTCCGCTTTACTAAAAACAGTTGAAGCTCTAAAAAAAGATAACTAAAAAGACGAAAAGGAGTGCAGCCAGTGAAAGCGAAAGGAAAGTGGGTATGGATTGTATCCTTTATTTCGATTATTTCGTGTCTGCTGTTTGCAGCGGGACTTGGAATGTCTATTTATGATTATGTTAGCGCCTCAAAAGCTACTGTAAAAGAAATGCCAAAGCCAAAGCAAGAAACAAGCAGCAGTAACAAAAGCACCAAGAATTATGCGATTGTCGCTTTAGGTGATTCCCTGACAAGAGGAACAGGAGACGCAGCGGGAAAAGGATACGTTGGGTATTTAAAAGATAATCTTGAAGAAAAAACGAAGAAAAAAATTCTCTTAAGTAACTTTGGTATAAAAGGTCAAACGTCTTCGCAGCTGGCAAGTCAAGTAAAGCAGCAGCAGATTCAGCGGCAGATTAAATCTGCAGATACCGTGTTGATTACGATTGGCGGAAATGACTTATTTCAAGGCGGACAAACGCTGCAAAACTTAAATAAAAACAATATTCAAAAGCTAGAAAATGACTATTTAAAAAACGTAGACAGCATCTTAAAAAGTATCCGGTCGGCAAATAAAGAGGCGACGATTTTTTTGATTGGTTTATACAATCCGTTTAGTAACCTGCAAGATGCAAAAACGACAACGGCTATTGTACGAGAATGGAATTACAAAAGCAGTGAATTAAGTGCTAATTATAAGCAAACTGTTTTTGTTCCGACCTTTGATTTGTTTCAGCTAAAGGTAGATGACTACTTATATACCGATAAGTTTCATCCTAATGCAAAAGGCTACAAGCTGATTGCAGAACGTGTAGCATCGCTTATTACGTGGTAAGGGAGGGAATGATATGAGTGAAGTAACGCTTTCAGTAAAAGGACTGAAAAAAGTAATAGGAAAACGAGAAATTATCAAAAATATTGATTTTGAACTAAAAAGAGGCGAAGTGTTCGGCTTTCTAGGACCCAATGGAGCCGGTAAAACGACAACGATTCGAATGCTTGTCGGCTTGATTCGCCCGACGGCTGGTTCCATTTATATTTGTGGATACAGCGTATCGAAGCAGTTTACAAAAGCGATGGAGCATATCGGCTGTATTGTTGAAAATCCTGAGCTGTATCCATACTTAAGCGGCTGGGAAAATCTGCAGCACTTTTCACGCATGATTCCTTCTATGACGGAAGAACGCATTCATGAAGTTGTGGCATTAGTTGGCTTGCAAGAGCGTATCCACGATTTAGTTCGCACGTATTCGTTAGGTATGAGGCAGCGTTTAGGAATTGCGCAAGCGCTTCTCGGAAAACCAAAAGTACTTATTTTAGACGAGCCAACGAACGGACTAGACCCTTCTGGGATTCGGGATATGCGTAAATTTATTCGCTTTTTAGCTGAAAGTGAAGGTCTAAGCGTCTTAGTATCGAGTCATTTACTGAGCGAGATTCAGCTAATGTGTGACCGAGTAGCGATTATCGCAAAAGGAGAAGTTATTCACACAGAATCGGTGAAGACCCTGTTAACTCAGCAAGAGCGTTTACTATGGAAGCTAGATCCGCAGCCCGGAGGAATAGACGTTTTAAAACAAGTGACGGACTTTGTACAAGTGCAGGGGGAGTATGTCACGACGTTTTATGAAGAAGCTGAAGTGGGAGAGTGGAATAAACAGCTCATTCAAGCAGGAGTAACGGTAAAAGAAATGAATCGAAAGCTTCCAACTCTTGAAGATTTATTTATCGAAATGACAGGAGGCGAATCGATTGATTAGTTTGGTTCAAAATGAAATGATCAAGCTCGTTCGAAAAAAGCGCCTGTTAATCGTTACGCTTATCATGGGAGTTTTGATTTCCATGTTTACCTATGCTCAGCTTCGCGAAACGCAGCGCCTTCAAGAAAAGCTAGGAACGACCGATTGGCGCAGTACGCTGCAGCAAGAAATTATCGATACGCAAAACCGGCTGAGCGGAAGCCAAATTTCAGATGATTGGCGCAAGCAGCTTGAAATTCGCGTGGCGCAGCAGCAGTATTACTTAGATAACGATATCAATCCTTCAGAACCAGGAGCGCCAACGTTTGTGCGAGGGTTCATTGAAAACGCCATTCAGCTTTTGCTGCCTCTGATGATTATGATTATTGCAGCGGATTTAGTGTCTTCAGAGTACAGCTTGGGATCCATCAAGGTATTGTTGACGAGGCCTGTGAAACGGTGGAAAATCCTGCTTAGTAAATACATCACGCTCGTCATGTCCGTCTCGTTTTTAATTTTAATGTTTGGCGTTTTGTCGTACCTCATTTCTGGTGTTGTATTTGGATTTAAAGGCTGGACAGCCCCGATTCTTACGGGGTTTAGCGTACAGGGAAATGACTTAAATACAGCGGACGTCCATTTAATTTCGCAGTGGAGATATATTTTAATGGAGTTTGGTCTTGCTTGGTTTGTCTCACTAGTTGTTGGAACGCTTGCTTTTATGCTGTCTGTTTTAATTAAAAGTACAGCTGCGGGTATGGGTGTGATGCTTGCTTGTTTGATTGCAGGTACAATTTTAAGCAGCATGGTTTCTTCATGGCATTCAGCTAAGTATTTGTTTATGGTTAATTTAAATTTAACTTCTTATCTGCAAGGCACAGCTCCTCCGACTGAAGGAATGACATTAGGGTTTTCCTTGGGTGTTTTAACCATTTGGGGACTTGCCGGGCTGCTCGTGTCGTTTCTGGTATTTACCAAAAAAGACGTGTACTAATTCCGTATAAGTTGACGATATTCAGGAACGTGCGTTATGATTGTGTTAACAAAAAATGCTGTTTTGCTCAAAGGGGAGTAGCTCTTGCAGTAAAGTCGTCATTTCGAGATTATTATCTCCGGCTTTATTGACAATGCAAATTGTTAGCGAGACCTTTGCCAATGTTGCCATTGGTAAAGGTCTGGATACAAACACCTTTACCACATGTGGTAAAGGTGTTTTTTGTTATTTCAAAATGAGAGAGGAGCTTGAAAATGTCAAAACTATCGAGACTGTTAAAAAGCCCCGCTGTAAAAAAAGGAATAAAAAAAGCTGTCCCCATTATTATGAAAGAGTTAAAGAAACGAAAATCGAAAAGAAGATAGCAGAAAAGAAAATAAGAAAGGTTGAGTGCTAAGTGAAAAAGTGGATGCTAGTCATATCAACTGCTGTTCTTTTTATGGTCGGCGGCTGTTCTTTTTTTGAAGATACAAGCAGTACGCTGAACTACGCAAATGATGCGAAAGATTACGTGAGTGAAGCACAAAAGTTTGCTGAAGAAATACCGCCTCTAGCAGAAAAAGCTGTTAATGACGACGAGGCAATAAAGAAGCTAGAGCAAAAGCTGCAGGAAATGAAAGGGAAAGCTGAAGAATTTAATCAAACAAAAGCTCCTGACATCGCTTCTGATGTGCACGATCAGCTTGTTCAACAAAACGAAAAAATCATTAGTGGAATTGAAGCGTATGAAGCCAATATAAAGGATGGGAGCTTCAATCCAGAAGCGCTAAAAAACAGTGAATTGTTTCAATCAATTCAAGATGTATCAAGTATTATGAAACAAATTAAAGAATTAGGTCAGTAAGAAAACGCGGCTGAGAAAAAAGTATGTTAACTAAAGAACATCCGAACGATGAATCAAGATTCTTGATGGAGAATCAACTTCGTTCGGATTTTTTTATTTGCAGGTAAACGTAGGTTTGATGTAGTTATGTCTTATGACTCAACCTCGTTTCTTTGTTGTAAATGTAAAATTATATAAATATATCTATTTATTAGAAGACAAAAACCTTTTCTTTCTTTTTTATATCTACGAAATTTTGTTAGAAGCTGTGACAAACTTAATGTCTGCTTTTCATATCCTATGTATAGTACATATATACACACCCCTTGAAATAAATTTTTTTTGAATTAAAAAAGGGTGTGGGAACGTTGATGTATTAGGTAATAAGACTCATTTGAAAAGGAGGGTTCATCCAATTAATAAAAACTATAGTCCTGGGTTTTGAAGAGAGAAACTAAAAAAATTTTTTCGGTTTACAAAAAGTTAATAAAACGCATACAAATGGTTTACTAAAAAATCAAAAAATTTACATCCTTTATAAATCTTTTCTGCTATACTATTTTTGAACAGTTGCTAGATTTATAGCGATGATAACTTACTTGAAAGGTGAATGGTAGATGAAAAAGAACAAAAGTAGTAAAACGAAAAAAATCCTATCCACATCACTGGCACTTTCTCTATTATCGATGCCTCTTTTAACTACACAGGCAGGAGCGGAAGAACGTCATCCTGGACAAAGCTCACAGCAAAGCAAGCATCAAGGCCATAATAAAAAAGATGCGCTTGTGAACATACGCCTGATGGAAACAACCGATGTTCATACGAATCTATTAAACTATGATTATTTTAAAGATGCCTCTTACGAGAAAGTGGGTTTAGCTAAAACCGCTACCTTAATCAAAAACGCTCGAAAAGAAGTAAAAAACAGCTTATTAGTAGATAACGGAGACCTCATTCAAGGAACGCCTCTAGGCACGTACAAAGCTAAGATTGACCCGCTGAAAAAAGGGGAAGTTCATCCTGTATTTAAAGCAATGAATCAGCTGGATTATGATATTGCAACGCTTGGAAATCATGAGTTCAACTATGGATTAGACTTCCTAACAGAAGCGTATAACGACGCGAACTTTCCTTACATAAATGCCAATGTCTACGTTGATGATCATGACAACAACCCGAAAAACGATAAAAATAAATTTACGCCTTATAAAATTATGAATAAAAAAGTCGTCGATGAAAATGGAAAGAAACGAACCATTAAAGTTGGTTTCATTGGCTTTGTGCCGCCTCAAATTAACGATTGGGATAAAGCAAACCTTGATGGAAAAGTCATTACAAAAGGCATTGTGGAAACAGCCAACAAATATATTCCAGAAATGAAGAAAAAAGGTGCAGACGTAGTTGTTGCAATGGCTCACTCTGGATTTAGCAGCAACAAGCAAAACACGGAAGATGTCATTTATTCATTAAGTGAAGTAAAAGGCATTGACGCTATTACGTTTTCACACACGCATAAAGTCTTCCCTGCTAAAACGGAAGCTTCGCTAGACGGTTTGTTCCTCGGAGCAGATAAAAAACCTCTTCCTGGAGTTGATAATGCAAAAGGAACGATCAACGGCGTTCCGGCTGTTCAAGCAGGTTACGGCGGAGGGTCACTTGGTTTAATCGACTTAACGTTAAAAGAAGAAAAAGGAAAATGGAAAGTAGTAAGCTCTCAATCGTCCACGCGTGAAACGTATAAAGACGTAAAAGACGCGTCAGGGAAAACGGTTACGCAAAGTACGGTAGAACCGGATAAAGGCGTTGTTAAAGCAGTTCAAAAAGATCATGATGCAACGGTTAAATACGTGAACACACCAATCGGTAAAACGACCGATGATATCCACAGCTATTTTTCTCTTGTGCAAGATGATCCATCTATTCAAGTTGTGACAAACGCACAAAAAGATTACGTAGAAAAATATGTTTCTCAAAATAAGCCGGAATACAAAGACCTTCCAATTTTATCAGTTGGAGCACCTTTTAAAGCAGGAAGAAACGGCGTTGATGAATATACGGAAATTAAAAAAGGTGACTTAACGATCCGAAGCGCTGGCGACCTGTATCTATATGACAACACGTTAAAAGCGGTTAAAGTAAAAGGTTCTGTTGTAAAAGACTGGATTGATATGTCTGCGGGTAAGTTTAATCAAATTACACCGAATAAAACAGAAGAGCAGGAATTATTAAACCCAAGCTTCCCTGTTTATAATTTCGACGTAATCGATGGCGTTCAATACCAAATTGACGTCACAAAACCAGCAAAATACGATGTGAATGGAAACGTGATTCACGGAGATTCAAGCCGTGTTGTTAACTTAACGTATAACGGCAAGCCGGTTGATCCGAACCAAGAGTTTATCGTTGTGACAAATAACTACCGAGCTGGCGGAGGCGGAAACTTCCCTGGTCTAAAAGGAAGCGAGCTTGTGGTGGATTCAGCGGATGAAAACCGTCAAATTCTAATGGACTACATCACTGAGCAAAAAGAAATTACACCAACAGCTGACGATAACTGGTCCATTGCACCAATTAACGGAACGGCTAACGTGACGTTCACAAGCTCACCGCGCGGAGAAAGCTATTTAACTCAAGGAAGCAACATTACGTATACAAATAAAACGGATGACAAAGGATTCGGTATTTACAAAATCAATTTAAACGGCGAATCAAAAGATAATACAAAGGTTCAGCTTTTAGGCATGAACGACCTGCACGGTCAGCTCGATACAGATACAAAAATCAATTCAAATGGCCAAGCGCTTTTAGCTGGAAATATGAAATATACAGCAGCAGCTATTCGTAAACAAGAAGCTGAAAATCCGAATACGCTTTTAGTTCATGCTGGAGATATGATTGGCGGAAGCCCGTTAGTTTCAGCGCTGTTTCAAGATGAGCCAACTGTTGAAGTGATGGAATCACTTGGATTTGATGTAGGTACGCTTGGAAATCATGAGTTTGATGAAGGCATTGCTGAGCTTCACCGTATGATTGAAGGCGGAGACCATCCAAAAGGAACAAAAGGGTACGATGGCATGAATTTCCCGGTTGTAGCGGCAAATGCTTATGACACTTCAACTAATAAATTAATTACGGAGCCTTACGCAATAAAAGAAGTAGGCGGCAAGAAAATCGGCTTCATCGGCGTTGTCACACAAGAAACGCCAAGCATGATCGTTCGTAAAGGAAATGAAAACTTAAAAATTACGGACGAAGCAGAAGCGATTGATAAATATACAGAAGAGCTGAAAAAGCAAGGTATTAAAGCAATTGTGGTACTTGCTCATAATCCATCTAATCAAAATGGAACTTCTACAGAGTTTGATGCAGCAGATATTGCTAAAAAAGTTGACGATGAAGTTGACGTTATCTTTTCAGCTCACAATCACGTATACAACAACAAAGTAGTAGATAACAAACTAATTGTTCAAGCTTATTCATACGGCTCAGCGTTTTCTGACGTAGACGTTGAAATCGATAATACGGGTGACATCGTGAAAAAAGATGCAAAAATTGTGACCGTATACCAAAAAGACTACACGCCAGATCCTGAAGTTTCAAGCATTATGAAAAAGTACGAAGACTTAGCAGCACCTATTAAAGCAGAAGTGGTTGGGAAGTCATCTACAGATTTGGCAAAAGGCTATCCGTCTAGCGGGCTAACAGGCGATATCGCGCTTGGAAACTTAATTGCTGACGGCATGAAAGCAGAAATGAACGCTGACTTTGCTTTAATGAATGGCGGAGGCGTTCGTTCACAGCTTGATGCAGGTGACGTAACATACGGTGATTTGTTTGCGATTCAGCCGTTTGGCAACATCTTAAATAAAGTAAAGCTAAGCGGAGCAGATCTAGAAACGGTGTTAAACAATCAAATTACCTCATCCGGACTAGATTTCCATATTGCAGGCTTTAACTATAAGTGGGACAGTAGTACTAATAAAGTAGTCGATATCACGCTTCCAGATGGAAGTAAAATTGACAAAGAAAAAGAATATACAGTAGTAGTCAATAACTATATGTACGGAAACGAAAAATACGGTATTGGTGCACTTTCTTCAGATATGGAAGTGGGACCAGAAGATTTACAGGCAACGGTAAACTATATTAAAACCCTTAACAGCCCGTTTGAATACACAGCTGAAGGACGCATTCAAAACGTGGCAGCTGCTAAAACAGCTGAACAGCAAGAACCTACTTTAAAAATAGCTCAATAAGTCAAAAAAGACTGTCTCATAACTCGGATTTCCGGTTTAGAGACAGTCTTTTTTTAGTAGATTATCTTTACTTTCAAACTTTAAATCAATTAATTTACCCTATAACAGACCGCTTAATTTTTGAAACAATCACCAAATTGTGGTATTCTTTCCATGGAAAGAAGATTTACGTAAACGTTAAAAGTGGTATAAAAATTTCACTATTTTTTCATTTATCTGCGCTATGATATAGAGCTATATAGAACCTGAAATAGAATATGTTCGTTACAGTAAAGGAGTAAATAAAAGTGGCTATTAATCTACAAAAAGGTCAAAAAATTGATTTAACAAAAGGAAGAGAAGGCCTATCTTCTATTACAGTTGGATTAGGATGGGATCCTGTAAAAAAACGCAGCTTTTTTGGTTTCGGAGGAAACGGACCAAGTATCGACTGTGATGCATCTGTTCTTATGCTCAATTCAAACGATAAGCTTGTAAGTAACTCAGCCGTTGTGTATTTTGGAAATCGTCACAGTAACTGCGGGAGCGTTAAGCATTCAGGCGATAACCTTACCGGAGCAGGTGAAGGAGACGATGAACAAATTTTTGTTGATTTAAAAAAGGTTCCTGGAAACGTACATAAACTTGCGTTTGTGGTCAACATCTATCAGTGTGTTGAGCGAAACCAAGATTTCGGTATGATTAAAAATGCGTTTATTCGCGTTGTAGACAGCGCTAAAAACGAAGAGCTTGTCTACTTTAATCTATCTGAAGACTATTCAGGAGCAACCGCTCTATTTGCAGGTGAAATTTACCGAGACGGGAATGAATGGAAGTTTTCAGCAACTGGAGATGCAACGAGAGATACTGGATTGGGAGAAATTGCAAATAAATATACAAAATAAACAACTTGAAAAGAGGGAAACGAAATGGCTATTAATCTTTCAAAAGGACAAAAAGTAGATTTAACAAAAACGAATCCAGGATTAACAAACGTAGTAGTAGGTCTTGGATGGGATGTAAATAAGTATGACGGTGGAAACGATTTTGATTTAGATTCATCTGTCTTTTTATTAAACGGAGCGGGAAAATGCGCTTCAGAATCTGATTTTATTTTTTACAACAATACGACGGGTGCAAACGGAGCGGTTGAGCATACTGGAGATAACCGTACAGGCGTAGGTGAAGGAGACGATGAGCAGGTTCAAGTAGATTTGAAAAATGTGCCTCAATCTATTGAACGTATCGCGTTCACCATTACGATTCATGAAGCGGAAGCGCGCGGTCAAAACTTTGGCCAAGTAAGCAATGCCTACGTTCGTATTTTAAATGCAACAAATGACGAAGAGTTAATTCGCTATGATTTAGGTGAAGACTTCTCGATCGAAACAGCGGTCGTGGTAGGCGAGCTGTATCGACACGGTGGAGAATGGAAGTTCAATGCTATTGGCAGCGGCTATCAAGGCGGCTTAGCGGCACTTGTAAACGACTTTGGTTTAAACGCCTAATCATTAAAGTAAGAAAATGTACGGAGGATGTTTTTATGTCAATTTCTTTATCAAAAGGTCAGCGTATTGACCTAACCAAAACGAACCCAGGCTTAACAAAAGTAATAGTAGGTCTTGGGTGGGATACAAATAAATATGCTGGGTCTCAGGACTTCGATTTAGATGCATGTGCATTTTTAGCCAATAAATCAAGTCAGGTTTTAAATGACGAGGAGTTTGTTTTTTACAACAATTTAAAAAGTCCCAATGGCGCTGTGGAGCATACCGGTGACAACCGTACGGGTGCAGGAGATGGAGACGATGAGCAAATAGCCGTTGATTTTTCTCTTCTTCCTGACCACGTTGAAAAAATCGGAATTAGCGTCACCATTCACGACGCAGATGCTCGAGGACAAAACTTTGGACAAGTATCCAACGCGTTTGTTCGTCTCATTGACGCCGAAACAAATGAAGAAGTGCTTCGTTATGATTTAGGCGAAGATTTTTCAATCGAAACAGCTGTTGTGGTGTGTGAGCTATACAAGCACGGAAACGACTGGAAATTTAATGCCATTGGCAGCGGTTTTTCTGGCGGATTGGCCGATCTTTGCCGCAACTACGGGTTATCCGTATAAAAAAGGCATGCGATAAATGAAAAAGAAAGGGTGCTTTAACGAGTACCCTTTCTTTTTAGCATGTATATGTCTGAAAAGAAAGGAGCTGTAAGGTGTGAGTAAATTAATTGATCCTCATATGATTAATCTTAACGAGCAGGATGGAACTTCTCTTTTTTCTAAAGATGTTTCTCTGCGAGGTGACTTTATACAAAATGAGCAGCAAACTACCTATAAACAAGTGGCAGGCAGATATTTAGGCACTCATCTTGATGCGGACGAGTACGCAGCTTTTCTTTATGAACTTGCACATTCATCACCATCAATTATTGTCTTGCAAGATAAGCTTGATAAGTCCATTTCTAATGATAGATTAAAAGAAGTACAAACGATCCTTAAAATTAATCAAGAAGAGCGCGGCCTTTCTGTCAATCGGCTATTTGCTTTTTTAGAAGGAAAAAAGCTGATCGTGAAGTCAGAAAATCCCGCTATACATAGAAGAGTACGCGAAAAATTTATTGAAACCTTAACGTGTTTTAAAGAACAACATGCAGAGGGCTTTATGGACGGACATTTTCAACGTGTATTAATCGATTTAATAAAGTGGCAGTGGAATCATGTAAAACCTTGGATGGTCGATAAAGCATTTCCTGAGCACGCGCCTCGCATCATGTGGTATGGAGATGCGAATAAAAGCGAGCAGTATTTTCTCTATTATTTAATTTTACTAGGTTTTGACGTCCTTACCTTTCATCCAGAGGGAAAGGATAATTTAAAAGAAGTAGATAAGAACCAACATTTAACAACGGTTTATACGTTTCCTTCTACTAGCTCACTTTTTCCTTTTCCAATGGATAAACCGGTTCGAAAAGGTACGGTAGCATTTCGAGCTTCTCAAGAAATTGAGCAAGTGCTTCATTCAGAGGAGTCCATGCTGTATAAACCGTGGCAATTTCGTTCGTATTTTCCAACTGCAGTTACTCTTAAAACGACTTATGATGAGATTTTTTTATTAATGAGAGAACGGGCGTTTATTCGTCCTAATTTTGAAGTGTCAAAGCCATATGTACACGTGCCGGTTCTGTTTTCAAAAGTGCTTGGCATTTCTAAAAACCGAAAAGAGTACTGGAGTAAAGTGCATGAGCTCATGCAAACAGAAAATGAGTTAGCTCTGACTGTTGATTCTGTTCCTTTTGTCAAAAAAATAGAAGGAAATAATCACTTTCACTACCAAGGCGCTCTCGGAAGTGATGGGACGCTCAGTCCTGATAAAATGATTGAAAGCAACTGGTGGCGCTATAAAGAACTGCCTATCGGGCTTCAGCAAGGGCTAGCTGCAGCCATTTCCAGATACTGTGCACATTCAAAGCTCCTTCGGTTGGATCATGAAGATGCGTATCAGCATCAAATGTATTTGTTTAATCAGTCTTTGAAGCTTCCGAACAACTTGCTTCGCATGCTTCAAAAATTTGATTATACGCAGCACGTCCCTCGGCTCATTATTTATCACGGAAATGAACATGAAACGTTTACGCGTGAAGATGCAGCTTTACTGCTTCTGTTAAATGAATTTGGCGTTGATATTGTTCTTTTTAATCCGACCGGTCAAATAGATATAGAAGCGTTTGTCGAAGAAAAATATTTCGATATACATTGGCTAGAAGATATTAGCTTTAATGAAGAATTCAAAGAGCCGTCGCTCATTCAAAAATGGTTAAAACGAATCTTTTAAAGAAAGAAGGGTTTTTAAATGGCAACAAACGAATTACAGCCTTTAGATGTAAACGAAGCCGAAGAAGTTTTAGAAACAAAGCCTAATGAAGTAAAAGCAAAACTGCGAGATGAGCCGGAAGTACGTCGCTTAGCAGAACAAATTGATTATAAAAATCAGTTGGCTCTACTTGAGTATGGGAAAGAAACAGCCAATGAAATTTCCTCGTTTTCCGGAAAAGTGCTTAGTACAATTAAATCGTCTAGCATGGAAGAGTCAAGTCAATTATTAAAGCAGCTTGGAAAGATTATGGACAAATTCGATGCAAAGGATTTTGTTGAAGATAAAGGGTTTTTCTCTAAGCTTTTTAAACGCGGTCAAAAAATAGTAGACAAGCTGTTTCAAAAATATGAAACAATGGGCTCTGAAATTGATAAAGTATATGTAGAGATTACAAAATATGAAATTGAAATGAAGCATTCAACCACGACGCTTGAACAGCTTTACGAGCAAAACTATCAGTATTATATGGAGCTTGAAAAATACATTGTAGCGGGCGAAGTAAAAGTAGAAGAGTTAAAACAAGAGCTAAAGGTGCTTGAAGAAAGAGCGTCGAGTGGAAATCAGCTGGCGGCAATGGAGCTTCAAACCTTAAAAAATGCGGTTGAGCTGATGGAGCAGCGATTATATGATTTAGAAATGGCAAAACAAGTATCTTATCAATCCGCTCCTCAAATCCGTATGCTGCAGCGAGGAAATACAAAGCTGATCGGCAAAATCAATTCTGCGTTTATTACAACGATTCCTATTTTTAAAAATGGACTTATTAACGCAATCGCAGCAAAACGTCAAAATTTAGTAGCGGAGTCTATGAACGAATTAGACAAACGCACAAATGAGCTGCTCATTCGCAATGCAGAAAACATTTCACAGCAAAGCGTTAAAATTGCCAAAATGTCCGGTGCCCCTAGCGTAAAAGTAGAAACGATGGAGCAAACGTGGAATATTATTATGAAAGGAATGCAGGAAACAAAAGCAATCGAAGAAGAAAACAAACGCCTTCGTGAAGAAGGACTTGTTCGCTTAGCGCAATTTCAAGAAAACTTCAAGGCGCTTGAACATAAGATGTAACGAAAAAGCGGGAATCTTTACGATTCCTGCTTTTTTTGCATATACGTTTGCTAGAAGTCTGATCTATAAGAGATTAGTGAAAAGCGTGAAAGGGTATCAGATATAAAAGAAGTATTATCCAAAATAAGATAGTTATTTCCAAAAGACGTTCGTGTACTTTTATAATTTAATTTAAAAACGAAAAAAACTTAATTATTTTAAGTTTTTTACTGGTTTTTAACTTTTCTTTGCGCTACAATTAGTTCATATCAAAGTAAAAAAGGAGGGTATTCGGGTGTATCAAGAGCAGCGCATGAGTGCGATTATTGAATACCTTCACACACACCGCACGATTACATTAGACGAAATTTGCGATATGTTCACCGTTTCAAAAGATACGGCGAGGCGTGATTTAGTCAAGCTTGAAGAACACGGTGAGGTTATGAGAGTCAAAGGCGGAGCGACGCTATCGTCAAGTCATATCATCGATTACAGTGAGCGAACGCCTACCAAAGCGAAAGAACAAATTGCTAAAGAAGCAGCTGCGTTAATGTCGGAGGGGTATGACGTGCTTTTAGATACGTCTTCGACCATCGCGCTGATGGCAAAGTATATGGATGTAAAGCATGTAACCGTTATTACAAATTCCATTGATAATGTGGATTTGCTCGATCAATATACAGCGTGTGATACGTTTTTGCTGCCGGGCAAGTTTAACGGGAAAAACCGTAACGTCACCGGGCCAAGAACGATTTCTACGTTGCAGGAATACAAAGTAGATCAGCTGTTTTTAGGTACGTGCGGCGTTGGTGCAGATGGTATTACATCTCCAAGTGAAGAAGAAGCGTTTTTAAAAAGACAAATGATTCAATGCGCAAGACAAGTGATTATGCTTGCGGATCATACGAAGTTTGAACGTGAATTTTTACATCGAGTATGTGATATGAGCGACATTGATATCCTAATTACAAATAAAGCGCCAGAAGCGGATGTAAAAGAAAAAATAGAGCAAAATCAAGTGCAGCTTATGGTAACAGATTTTGATAAAGGAGAGGAAAAACGATGAAAAAAATAAAAGTAGGATTAGTAGGATACGGATTTTCAGCAACAGTGTTTCACACGCCGCTTTTAAGCGTGTTAGACGAATTTCATATTTCAAAAGTAATGAGTTCAAATCCTGAAAAGGTGAAGAGTGACTTAGAAGACGTTGAAGTAGTGAGTACTTTATCTGAACTTCTAGAAGATGACAGCGTTGATTTAGTTATTATTACAACGCCTAGCGGCATGCACTATGAAATGGTGAAAGACGCACTACGCGCAGGTAAGCATGTAATTGTTGAAAAGCCGATGGTCGTATCGGAAAAAGAAGCAAATGAATTAATTCAATTAGCAAAAGAACAAGGTGTTCAACTAAGCGTCTATCATAACCGCAGATGGGATAATGATTATTTGACGGTAAAGCAGCTGATTGAAGAAGGAAAGATAGGCGACGTTAAAATGTATGAAGCTCATTTTGACCGCTATCGTCCAGCTGTTCGAGACCGCTGGAGAGAGAATGAAGGACCTGGTTCAGGAGCGCTTTACGATTTAGGATCTCATTTAATTGACCAAGCTTTACATCTTTTTGGAATGCCTGACTTTGTTCAAGCTGATGTGTTTGGGCAGCGAGATCATGCATGCACGGATGATTACTTCCACGTAGTGCTTGGATACGGTTCTCTTCGCGTTATTTTGCATTCAAGTGCTATTGTGCCAAGCAACGGGCCGCGCTTTCAAGTTCACGGAACAAAAGCAAGCTATATCAAATACGGCATTGACGGCCAAGAAGATATGCTAAGAGCCGGCAAGAAGCCTGTGGACGATACGTGGGGAGCCGACAGCCCTGAACACTATGGGAAGCTGACAACTGGCGAAGGCGAAACGAAAGAAATTCAAACGCTGCATGGTTCTTATGTGACGTATTATCAAAAAATAGCGGACAGCTTGCTTCGAGGAGAAGAGCTTCCGGTTTCAGCAGAAGAAGCTCGTGACGTGGTTAAAGTTATTGAAGCGGCATTTGAAAGCAGCAAAGAAAAACGAGCGGTTTATTTTAACTAAGGAGCGAGAAACAGTGAGTAATCATTCGGCAGAGACGCTGCTTGAAAAAGTAGTTCAACAAGAAAAAGAACTGATCTTTCACCAATTTACAAATGACCAGGCTTTACAGATCGGAACAGCAATTATTAATGAAGCAAAAAGTAAGGGAAAATTCGTTACAGTAAATATTAAACGAAATGGTCAAACACTTTTTCATCATGCGATGGAAGGGGCGATTCCGGATCATGAAGAATGGATTAAACGAAAATCAAATACCGTTCTTCGCCATCATCACAGCTCGTATTATATGAAGCTGTACTGCGAGTTAAAAGATCGTTCTTACGCGCAGTTTTATGCAGCGAACCCTCAGGAATTCGAAGCGGTAGGCGGGTCATTTCCAATTTCGGTTAAAAACGTCGGTGTAATTGGAAGCATCACCGTATCAGGCATGTCACAAGAAGAAGATCATGCACTGGTGACCGATACCATTCGTAGCTTTTTGCAATAAAAATAAGCGGACTTCGTTGGAAGTCCGCTTATTTAATTAAAAGATGAGTGGCGATAATGCGTGTGTTTTTTCTACATAAACAAAAGCATCATATCGTTTTGACAAGCGAGAAGGAACATAATTTCCGTATTGTTCAATCTCTGGGTCATATACAACACCAATGGCGCGGTGGCCTATCGTTGAATGAAAAAATGTTCGGTTTTCCTCTGTGAACATGAGGTATTGATCAAAAGCACCTGCTCGGTGAATGGTATCTTCCCAGCTTCCTTCTATAGCTGGAGGAACGGTTAACTCCTGCTGAGGATTACCCCAGCTATCAGAAGCAATGACCGTGCCGTGATGAGTTCCGAATCCGACGGCGTAAACATGCTTCGGTCCGTATTCTTCACGGGTAAGCTGACCTACATTCACCATGCCGCTGCTTTTCATGTCCGTTGCTCTTGCATCTCCGATGTGAGTGTTATGCTCCCATACAATGCCTTTAGCGCTATCTTTGTAGTAAGCTTGAATATATTTTAAAGCTTCTACCATATGACGATCGCGAATATTCCACGATTCATTGTCATTGGTAATCATCGTATGATAATAAGCTTCAGCATTGCTTGCTACCAGCGCATTTACCTGCATACTAAGCGCAGCTTCAGGCTCATGAGTATAGGTATCTTTCTTTTGCTGAATGGTTTGTAAAAGCTCTAAGATCTCTACCATGCAGTTTTTTCCGTAAAGAGCAGAAGAGATTCCGTACATCTGTGCTTCACGATGAAAAGGTTCAAAGCATTCAAAGGCTTTTTTCGCTTTCTTTGCATCAGAAGCGTGGTTGTTTTCTAAGTACTCAATAATAGCTTCCATCGATTCCCACAGGCTGTATACATCTAAGCCGTAAAAACCTACTTTGGGCTGATGTGCTGGTAAGTTGTTGTTATAATCCCGAAGCCATTCAATTAATTCTTTGATTTCTTGATTAGCCCACATCCATGAGGGCCAGCGGCTAAAAGATTTTAAGACATCTTCGGCATTCGCGTACTGAGTTGTATATCCTTTAATATAGCGATTAACTTCAAAACACGAAGGCCAGTCTCCTTCCACTGCTATAAAGGAGAAATCATGATGCTGAATTAATTCTTTCGTAATAGCTGCTCGAATTTCGTAAAATTCAGATGTGCCGTGAGATGCTTCTCCGAGAAGTACGTATTGAGCGCGGCTTGCTGTGTTAATGAGCGGCAGTAAGTCATCGACATCAGCAAAAGGCATAGAATGTTTTTTTATGGCTTCTATCATTTGAATGGTTTTTAGCATACGACCACCTTATTTTTAAGAAATGGATAGCAAGAAGCAAGAGCTTGAGACAGCAAGTCTTGCTACCAGTTAACGGGTTTTTATTTTTATGAATTACCTGCTAAAGTGCTTAATGGCAGAATCATTTAAAGAAAAATCTTCTTTAGTAAGCGCCGTTTGATTCTGTGTTTCGCATTCTTTAGTAGGGTGCTCTTCTTTTTTAGAAACAGTAGAAATTTCTTCGTTATTTTCATACGCGTGGTTTGTTGACATTATGTTTCACCTCTTGTATCTAGTGTTTGAGGTACAGAAAATAAAATAAGAAGAAATATCAGGAATACCTTAAAAAGAAGGGTACCCTTTAAATTATTTGAACTCATGCAAAAAATTGTCTAAACTAAACACTGATACATAAATCAAGTGAGGAGAACGTGGACAGTTTATGAAGTTGATTTCGTGGAACGTAAATGGCATTCGCGCGTGTGTGCGAAAAGGATTTTTAGATTATTTTCAAGAAGTGGATGCGGATGTATTTTGTATTCAAGAGACGAAGCTGCAGGAAGGACAAATTGATTTGCAGCTAGAAGGATATTATCAGTACTGGAATTATGCCGTGAAAAAAGGCTATTCCGGAACGGCAGTTTTTACAAAGCAAAAGCCTTTATCCGTTTCATACGGTGTGGATAAAGAATCAGAAGACGAAGGGCGTATTATCACGCTTGAGTTTGAACAATGCTATTTAGTAAATGTGTATACGCCAAATTCTAAAAGAGACTTAGCAAGGCTTGAAGAAAGGCTTCAATGGGAAGATGATCTGCTCGTGTACTTAAAAAAATTAAATAGCCGCAAAGCAGTGATTTTATGCGGAGACTTAAACGTAGCACACGCAGAGATTGATTTGCGTAATCCAAAGCCAAACCGAGGAAATTCTGGTTTTACAATAGAAGAGAGAGGGAAAATGACGACGCTTCTTGCTAGCGGATTTCTTGATACATTCCGCTATTTATATTCAAATGAAGAAGGAGCCTATACGTGGTGGTCGTATATGAACAAAGTGCGAGAACGAAATATCGGATGGCGCATTGATTATTTTATCGTATCAGAGAGAATCAAAGACGTGATTCAAGAAGCTGCTATTCATCCGCATGTAATGGGAAGCGACCACTGTCCCGTGATGTTAGAATTAAATGTACCCCATCTATGGTTTCTTTCTATATAATAGAAGAAAAACGGAAAAAAGGTTGGTTCACGCGAACGGTTGCGGTATAGTAAACATATCGAAAAGTACAGAATGTTCTAGGAGATAAAGGGGGAGACAGAGGTGAAGCGAGACTCGCTGCAAACCATTGAGCACGAAATTGCGCTGCTTGTTCGTCTAACAACGACGCACAGTCCCAAGCTTGGAAGCTTGGACCGGTCTGAATATTTACTGTTAAGCGAGCTAGATCAGCGCAGTCCGCTCGGGATTAATGCATTAGCTGAAAATTTAAAACTGAGCTTATCTACAGCTAGCCGGCAAGTATCTGCGCTTGAGACTAAACAGTTTGTTCGCCGCTTTCCAAGTCCAGAAAATGGGCGGATTAGTTTAATTGAAATGACGGATTCAGGAAGAGATATTTTGCAGCATGTACAAAGCAAGCGTAAACAGGCCTATGCTGAAGTGTTAGAAGATTGGTCGGAAGAAGAGATTTTAGTACTGGAAAAAAGCTTATCCCGCTTGAATCATAATTTTAAAAAATGGCGCAGCAATGGATGTTAAAGCGAATACATATAGATAAACAAAAAGGCTATTGAAAAATAGTCTTTTTAAGTTGAAACAAAGAAGTTGATTTCTTCTTTAAAAGATGTATAATATGTAGTGCTGCTATAACTTGTATGATACAACTTGTGCGATAAAATATGTAAGGAATTGTTAGTCATATGAAAAGAATTTAATAAAAGGAGGAATAAATATGAGTCAGAATAATCCAGCAGTAGCCTCCGACAAACAAGGTTTAAGCGTACCTAAATACTTAATTATGGCGATTTTAACGCTATTTTCGATTGGCCCTCAGTATTTTTTGAATTTATCTTACACGGTCAATCAAGTATTGATTCAAAATCGATTTGATGCGAGTACACAAAGCTTACTATTGCCATCTATTATTTCTAATTTGGCATTTGGACTTGGGGTACCAATTGGTCCGATGCTGACGAAAAAATATGGCGTGCGTAAAGCATACTTAACGTTCGTTTTAGTCTTCTTAGCAGGTTCGATTATCAACGTTTTTTCCGAAAATGTGGCATTTTTATCCCTTGGTCGTCTGATTCAAGGCTTAAGCTCAGGAATGTTGTTTTTAACCATTATTCCAGCTGCGCTGATTTCGTTTCCGAATAAAATCCGAAACTTCTTTTTAGTGTTAGCGATCGGCGGACTCTTCGGTTCAACAGCAATTGGAGCCTTTTTAGGCGCTGTATCTCTTAGCATGGATAATTGGCGCTGGGTTTTTGTTTTAGGAATAATAGCTTCTCTTGTCTGTCTGTTTATTGGGTATAAGGTATTGCCTGCTCATGATCCAACTCAGCAAGAAGATCGACCAGTCGATAAGAAAAGTATCTTTATTCTTAGTCTTATTATGATTTTATTAGTCTATCCACTGTATGAACTAAGATATGAAGGATTTGCTTCTATTCAAGTGTGGCCGTTCTTACTAGCTGCAGCAGGATTAGTTGTCATTTTTGTCTTAGTTGATTTAGCGGCTGAAAATCCGCTAGTACCATTAAAATCGCTGCTAGCCGTAAAACCAGTTGCAGGTACAATTATGGCAATTGGCGGTCATATGGCGTATATTTTAGCCATTGCAGGTATTAATGGCGTCATGCAAAATGTGCAAAATGCATCGTACACCACGCTTTCTTATTTTTATTTGTACTTCTTTATTGGGGTACTGATTTCAGCATTTGCGACGACATTCTTGTATGACAAGTTTGGCCCAGGCTACCTTGGAGCGATTGGATCACTTCTTATTGTCATTGTGGGATTTAGCTGGGTGAACGTATCAGCTGATACATCACTAGTGAGCTTGTATATTCACATTATGCTCTTTGGTATGGGTGTTAGTATGGCACTGGTATCTGGCGCGCTAGGAGCGGCACTAGCCGGAGATTTACATCAAGCTTCCATGCGTTCGATTTCACTGCACTCCATTCGAAATTTACTAGGAGCCATTATAGCACCTGTAATAGGATGGTTTGTTGTTCGACAAAACGCGATTTATTATGAAGATTTTCGAGGTCAAATTAGCTCAGTAGATCCCCAGGTGAAGCTGCAGCTGTCTGAAATGATTAAACGCTATATGGGTATGGGAATGAGTCAAGCGGATGCAAAAACATCGGCTGTGACGGCTGTTGTAGCAGGCGCTAAAAAAGCGTCGATTTTACATGCGTATCACAACTTATTTTTCATGCTTGGTATTTTAGGCGTAATCATGCTCATTGCTTCACTAAGTAAAGCGTGGAGCGGTAAAAATAGAATTCTTGTTCAAAAAGAAGAGGTGCAAGAAAAAGCCGAGCCGCAAGAAGAAAGAAAAATGCTGCCGGCACCTCAAACAGAAGAAACATCTGTATAATATACTAACTATAGAAAGAAGGAATTCCTATGAGTAAAAGTCGTTTATTGGTTACTAACATTGTTGGAATCATTGTGATTTTATTACTAGTAGGCTTTGGTGGATATTATTTCTACGAAAAAGCAAATTATGTTAAAACCGATGAAGCGCAGGTAGAAGCACCGCTTTCACAAGTTATGGCTTCAGCTAACGGTCAGTTAAGCGAATGGAATGTAAAAGAAGGAGATAGCGTTTCTCAAGGTGACTCTGTTGGAAGCTTAAAAGAAGCCGACAAATCAACAGACGTAACGTCTATGATTGACGGAACAATTATTAAAAACAACGCATCTCAAAATCAATTAGTAAAAGCTGGCGATGTGTTAGCACAAACAGCTGATTTATCTAAAATCTATATCAATGCAAACATTAAAGAAACAGACCTAGGTGACTTAGAAGAGGGAGACAGCGTCGACATTACAGTGGATGGAGATTCAGGTAAAGTCTTTAAAGGCCATGTGGAAGCAATCGGCCGCGCAACAAACTCAGTGTCTTCTATGCTTCCTGCTCAAAATACAGGGAACTATACAAAAGTAACGCAAAAAGTACCGGTGAAAATTTCAATTGATGATGCATCAGATAAAGTTCTTCCAGGTATGAACGCAGAAGTGAAAATTTCAATTTAATAGCGAAAAAAGCCGCTTTCTTCAAGGGAGCGGCTTTTTTTATGCCTAAATAAATAAAATAAAAAATGTGCTAAAAAGGGGATGTATACAAAGGAAATGTGTGGTAAGATACTTCTTGTTTGAAATTGGATATCGGTAAAGAAGGTGATGGGATGACCGCGGTCGAAACAAAAAAAGGGCCAAAAGAAAAGCTGAATTTGTTTTTCTTAACGTGGCCGATCTTTTTAGAAGTGTTTCTTTTTATGTTAATGGGGATTGCTGATACCTTTATGCTAAGTGCGCTGTCGGATGATGCCGTATCAGGAGTCGGAGCAGCCAATCAATACCTTCACATTGCCATTTTGGTGTTAGAGGTCATTGGTAACGGGGCGGCAATTGTTGTCTCTCAGTATTTAGGATCAAAACGGTATATGGAAGCGTCAAAGATTTCTGCTTTGGCCGTTACGTTAAATTTAGGAGTCGGGCTAGTCATTAGCGCGGGTTTTCTTTTGTTTTCAAGGCATATGATGGAAGCGATGAACTTACAAGGTGACGTGCTGATGTATGCACAAAGCTATTTATCCATCGTTGGAGGAGCTATTTTTCTTCAAGCGATTATTAACTCTCTTGCAGCGATTATTCGCGTACATGGCTTTACAAAGCAGGCAATGTTTGTTTCACTTGGAATGAACATTTTTCATATTGCAGGAAACTATGCTTTAATCTTCGGGAAGTTCGGCTTTCCGGAAATGGGCGTGCAAGGAGCAGCGATTTCATCTGCGTTCAGCCGATTCGTTGCCCTTATTGTGTTCTTTTGGCTGCTGTATCAAGTGATGGAATATAGAGTGAAATTTCAATACTACATTACGCTTTCAAAAGAATATATCGGTAAAATTTTAAAAATCGGTATTCCGTCGGCTTTTGAACAAGTGATGTATCAAGGCTGTCAAATTGTCTTTTTATACTATGCAACCTACCTAGGAGCAGAATCACTCGCTGCGAGACAGTACGCGATGAATATTTCGATGTTCATTTACTTATTTGCCATTGCGATTGGAATGGGTACAGCGATTATTGTCGGCCGTTTAGTAGGCGGAAACGAAAAAGATGAGGCGTACCACCGCGTATGGAAAAGCGTCAAATGGGCCAGTGCCGTAACGATGATGATGGTTGTTCTTGTGATGACATTCAGAACACAGCTGATCAGCGTGTTTACAGACAATCCGCATATCATTGAGCTTGGGGCGACGGTGCTGCTTCTGAGCATTGTGCTTGAAACGGGAAGAACGATGAACATTGTGCTGATTAACTCGCTGCGGGCAGCGGGAGATGCCAAATATCCGGTGTTGATTGGTGCGATGTCGATGGTCATGATGAGCTTGCCGCTTGGTTATTTCTTCGTTTTTCATTTAGACATGGGGCTCGCTGGCATTTGGCTTGCCATTGCAGCCGATGAATGGACGCGCGCAGTTATTATGTTTTTTCGCTGGAAAAGCCGGGCGTGGGAAAACTACGGACTTGTGCAGCACGAACAAACAGCTGAAGAACCAACGCCGGTTCAAGTATAAAACAAAACCTCTGCAGAATGTGCAGAGGTTTTTTGCTGTGTAAAAAAGTGAAACGTAGATTAGTCTTTTTACGCAAAAAGCTTTAATTTATGGGAGAAAACGGGTATGGGTACAAAGGAATGGTTTTATTCTACTTATTCTTTGTTTTAGATAACGGTATATGGTTGGATAACGTATTTAGACATGAGTCTTTTTTCTCTTATTTTCCATTTTTATCTCAATTCATGAAACTAGAAGCATGAAAAAGAGAGTTTTTTCCTATTTAGCTATAATGAGACAAATTTTATACTTATAATTATTGGATTAAACTCGAAATGTGCGGAACAGGAGGAACGATATGGGGTTAGGAAGCGTATTAGACGGACTGCTGGGTGAAGTATCTGGAAGAGTCTCAGATGTAGAAGGAAAGATCTCTAAGCTAAGAACAGCTAAAAGTAAAATTGAGCATGAACAAGCTGTTTCATTAAAAGAAATTGAACACATCAAAAAGCCTGAGCTGGGAGACAAATGGACGGGTACGTTATCGGATGATTTTGACGAAAAACGTACGGCAGCCTACGACAACATAAAAGGCATTTTAGACGGTGATTACGATGGATACATTCGTGAAATTGAAACAAAGATATGGGCGCTAGAAGCTGAAAAAGGAGCTTTGAGCGGCTTGAACGCCGCTATTGGAGAAGCGGATTCTTTATTAGCTAAAGGTGAAGAAGCCTACGACGCAGTAGAAAACAAGATTAGTGAAATTAGAAGGGGGCTGTTTTCATGACAATTAAGCTTGATCACGCTGATGTTATCAAAAAGCTTGAAGCAGTCAGCACAGCGATTGGAAATTTATCCATTAGCAAAATGCCTGACCTTGGAAAAAACAGCCTTGATACTACAGAGAAATGGGCAGCGCGCGAAGAAGAAATTCAAACGCTTATTTCTACTTATATAAAAGCACTAAACAAAAACGTAAAAGATACAAAATCTAATGTAGACTTACTAAAGGAACAAGACGAATCTATTATCCATTCGTAGCAGCAAAGGGGGATGACTGTGGGAAAGGTATACGATGCAAAAGCGCTGTTTGACGCAGCAAAAGATAGGGAAACAGCCTACGATGAGTTACTGAGTCAGCTGAGTGAACTGAAAAAAGCGCTGCAGGGCGTAGCGGACTTAGAAGGCAGCTTAGAAGGAAAAGGCGCTGACAATATAAAATCTTTTTATAAGCAGCACACCGATACGGCCGGACAGTGGGAAAACTTAATTAAAATGCAGCAAAGCTACTTTTCAGCGCTTCACGTTAAAGCTGAAAAAGCAAAGCTAACAGGAAACACGATTGTAGATGAATCATTTTTAGAAACAGAGTTGAAAAACGCCAACAGCAATGCTAAAGAAATGGTTGCGCAGCAGCACGACGATCTGCAGAGTATTTTAAACGGTATTGACGATATCGTCTCTATTTCAGCGTTTTCAACGAGTGAGTTTAACGATAAAATAGAAGAAGCAGAGAAAAAACGCACCGATACAATTGAAGCAGTGAATCAGCTTGATGCTGAATGGTCAAAAGAATACAGCGAAATGGACGACTTCTATACGGTAGTGGATACGCTAGTAAGCGGCTTAGAGCTTGCTACGAGTCAAGGAGGAAGTGTCTATCAGCTTGCCTTTGACGAAAAAGCCTATCACGACAGCGAGCTGTATAAAGTTCAAACAAAGCTAAACGACTATGCAACTTCATATGTTGACTACAACAAGCAGCAAGAAGAAATATACGAGCTGGAAAAAAAGCAAGAAGAAGAAGCAAACAAGCCGTGGTATGAAAAAACGTGGGACGCGGTTTCTACCTTTACAGGAGAGGTCAGCGGATATTATGATTATAAAAGAGCAGCAGAAGGCGTGGACCCTGTTACGGGTGAAAAACTTTCTACCTCACAGCGCGTCGCAGCAGGAGCTATGGCGGCAGCCGGCTTCATTCCGGTTGTCGGCTGGGTAGGAAGAGCCGCAAAAGGCGGAAAAGCAATCTACAAGACGGCTAAAGGCCTAAGCGCAGCGGATCACGCCTTAGACGCCTACAAATCCGCCAAATCCTTCAAAGTCCTGGAGCAAACCGAAAAAGGCCTCTACGGTCTTGTGGCCGCAAACGGGCTAGGAGAATACATGACCGGACGCGACATGTTCGGGAATAAAATCAGTGAAGAGCAGCGTAAAGCAAGCCTTCTGCAAGCATTAGGAATTGCTGGAGCTGGGGCGCTTTCTACGAAGGTAGCGGGGAAAACAGCGAAAGCAGGCGCTAATGCCGTGGCAAACGGAGCGAAGAAGCTTAGTGATATGCGGAATGTACTTAGCAAACAAGCGACTCAACGTATTATGCCGCCGCTGCAAAGCGCTCAGAAAGCTTATCGTTCTTCTTCGAATTATATCAAAAAGAAAATTAGTCAAGCTGGAGATATTAAGCTGGCTCCTAAGAAGGTCCGAGTAGTAGAAGAACCGCTGACTGGAACGCGTATGCCAGTGGTAGATGAGTGGCTTACTGGAAAAGATGTTGGGCGGATGTTTTCGGTTCGGAGTGGAAACAGTGGAGCGAGTAATGGAATATCTAAAAAAGATTATAAAGCATTAAGAAAAAAGACACCCAATAACCAAATAAGAAAAAAGGTAAATCCAGAAGGTCCTAAAATTGACCCTGTTTATGGGTATGAAGTTCAAAAACTAGAAGCTGATCATATTGTTTCCATGAAAGAAATAACGCAGTTTGAAGGGTTTAACCAACTAACTAAGGAAGCGCAGGTAGAAGTTTTAAATTTAGAAGAAAACTTTGTTGGGCTTGGTAAATCTACTAATGCTTCTAAAGGAGCTCATAATTGGAGTGAATGGAGGGGACATTCTAAGTTAGGAGATGTGCCAGAAGAAGTAAGACAACAAATGTTAAAGCTAGAAGCTCAAGCGAGAGAGGCTTTAAAAAAAGCGATAGAAGAGAGGTTAGAATAATTGAAAAAATTCGTTAAAAATATAAGTGGTAAAGTATTTGTAATTCAAGCTGAAAATGAATTAGAAATGCAGGTTGAGAACCTTTTTAGTATCTTTGAAACCATAGAAACCGAAAAATGGGTTGAAGGTTTTTCTATACAAATAGGGTGGTCAAGGTTTATTGTTTCTATAAAAGGTGAAGAGTATCATATTCTTTCACCAGATTATTCAAAGAATCCATTTGAGGACGATACAGAAGATCTAACGCTTGCTCTATGGGTACAGTTGGAGCAAGTTCACTTTTTACGGAAACTAAATATTAATAATGGTGAAACAGTCAGGTTTAGTGATAAGGTGGTTGTGGCCAAAAATATATTAGAGGTAGATAGTATTTACTTACAAAGAAGCAGTGATTGTGAACAAGGAGATTCAGGTTGGTATATAGGAGCTGTAAACGAAGAAGATGATACAGAAGAACTAGAAGCTTTTTATGCATACCAATTATTAAAGATTCGCCCCTCTCTTATTCAAGTTTTGGCTTTACCTTATGAATATATGGCAGTTTTTGAAAAGGACGAAGTACAGGCAGTATTAAATGAAAATGATGAAGATGTTTTTAATTGAATAAATTTTATAAAAATTCGCAGACGAATAAGTTTACTGCGAATTTTTTGTTTGCTAATAATAAAATATTTATTTTTACAAGGATTAGAGCTAGAAAGAGCCGAGAGACCAAGCTGGAGATTGAAACCAAGAGAATTAGCCGGTTAGATAGAACTTAATGAAAGTTGGTTAAGAGTACAGTGTCATGTAAGGTAAGTCATAAATTTAAAGGTGTCGATGGAAAATATAAAAGAGAGGTAAAAGAATGATTAACTAATGAGATTAATTTGTTAATGAAAACTTTGTAAGGGGCAGTGTGAATATCGATTGCATTTTCTAGGCAATCGGTGCTTTTATTAAACGCATTTGCGCATTTCAGTATTTATTTTCTATTTTATAAAAGTTACGGCTTATAAAATAGAATAGCGCCAAAATAGCTTATCCCAATCGCTAGTCATTGCAAGTATCTAAACAAATAAGGTGGGTCACTCTATGATGACTAAAGGAACGAAAAGATTTTTTAGGTAAGGTTAACTGGAATTCTTGAAAGTTAATCTAAGGAGTGAAAACAGCAAAATGAAAGAATATGAAGATAAGTTTAGTGAATTACAAGCTGATATGATATCTATATGTATGGAGTACGTTGAAGATAGAGCTGATAAAGTATATGTTTATGCTTCACGTGAAGGAGGAGTTACCTCAAGTGACTTTTTTTATTTGATTAATGGTAAATACGTAGAACCCCATAAATTGAATGATGCTTTGGAAGAGGGGGAGGAAAGCTACGATACATCCGCAGCACGAAATTTTATGGTATTAGATATTTTAAATGAGGATATCGGGAAAATTGAAGTATTGTGTCAAGAGCATCAAAGAGATATGCCTACTGAGATGAAATTAATCTATGATGTAAGAAGTGGAAAATTTAAAGCTGAATACAAGTATAACTTAGTTTATACGCATGACGATATTAAAACAGCCAGTCATATTGCTGATGAGTGGTTTGAAGAAGTGAAAAATAATAAGCTTTAATTTAGTATTGATATGCGAGCTTAGTAGAATTCATTTTGGCTTGAATCGATAGATCATCATATTTGATATTCTTTTGAAATTTTTTGGTATATAACGACTATAAAAGTGCAAGTATCTCTGTAAAAATACGGATGGTGCTTGCATTTTTTATATGAGTATGAAATTGTGAAACAAATTAACTCAATCTATGGAAGCCGGAAAAGGAATCTACGATATTGTTACCATAAATGGCTTGAAAGAATACATAACCAGACGCGACATGTTGAGGAACAACATTAGTGCAGGTAAAATAGATAACAATCGTTCTAATGGAATTTGGTTTATTATGGAGAAAGATAAAGGTTGGGCAAGTGCTTTGAAGGAAGCTTTTCTAAAAAAATATCGGTAAAAATATTTTCCTGTTAAAAATGGCATTCAATACGCCCTATCAAATTTAGAATAGAGTATCAAATTGAAGGTGAAGAACTAGGGATAGTAACACTTAAAAACCAGAAAGGAGGATAAAATTTATGCACATGGAAAGCCAGTTACAGGAATTGTATCAAGAAATAGCAGAAACAGTTAACAATATGATTCCAGAAGACTGGGAGAAATTTTATTTTTATGCACAGGTATCAGAAGATGGAGGAGGAACGTATTTCTTTTATAATCAGCCTTCGAATAAAAAAACGTATCATTATAGCTTAGATATTACAGAAAGATTTGTTGTTTCTGAATTAGAATTCTATGAACAAGAAGATAAACTTTTGGACCTTAGTAGTAAAGTGAGAGAAGTGTTTGAAGAACATAATCAGGATTTGTGGTATTCCTTTACAATGAGCCTTGATAGAGAAGGAGAATTCTCAGTATCTTTTGATTATACAAATTGGTTTCAAACAGATTATGGTTTTTTAGCGCAGCTCAAACTTTGGAAGTACAAATATTTAAATGAAGTACCAATAGATGAAAAAACTAAAGATTTAATAGAGCACTATTTAAAAGAATATCCACATAATCCTATTTGAATCATTAGAAGAATTCTGGAAGGGGTTTCAGAAGGCTAAAGAAATCTCTCTGATACTATAAACTGGTGAAGAAGCCGTATGAACAAAAATATCTTAGGAGGTTTCTATGGATAATAAGGAAAAAGCAGTTAAAGCCTATGATTTCATTAAGAATGGTGATACAGAACAAGCAAAAGAGAGTGCTTAAAGATTAATTAAATCGTATATAACAGGTCACAAGGCTAATAAAAGCAAGGAGGTCCATCTCATGCTAGAACCCATATATGCTGAAAACGTAATTGTCGGAGTGATATATAAAAAGCAGTTTCAATGGTATGTAACCGATCGAGAGCTATGGTATTTGGATTATGTAAAGTTTGCACAAGCTTTTGAAAATGAAGGTGATTTAGCGGTTGATGAATATATTGAACCTGAACGAAAAGGAATCGAGGTTCTTAGCAGTGAAAATGCTGAGCTTTTTTTAAAACGTATAGAGTCGTATAAAGCAGATTCGTCAACTCTTTTAAAGTTGTTTGAAGATAAAATAGAAAGCGTAGATGAAGAAGATGTATTAGACTTTAGCCCTTCGTTTTTGGCGGACTTTGATCAAAAGACGTTCTACTCACTGTTTCCTGAGCCGGCTTCATTTGAAGAATATGTTCCAAGCGATTGGAAAGGAACGTATGAAGACTTTACAGCTTTGGTTCCGGAAATAGAAAAGTATTGGGTGAATAAGGACGGAGAAAGTTTATTTGAGGTGTGAAGACAAAAAGAAGCGTTGGTTTTAGAAAAAGTGAAAAAAGAACCATTAATCAACATGTTTGATTAGTGGTTCGTTTTTTTTGATGGTGAACGTAGGTTTTATCTATTTAATTCCTTCTAGCAGTTGATTGGAGGACAAGACCAAGACTCCTGCAGGAAAAGCGGGATAGATGAGACCCCGCAGGAGCGCAAGCGACGAGGAGGCTCAGCGCCCGCCCGCGGAAAGCGAAGTCTTGCACGGAAATCAACTGCCGTGTCACAAGCGGTTCAGATCATGTATCCCATTTGTTCGTCTTTAAATTGAATTCATTTCGTTATGTTTCAACCTCTTTTTTAAAAAAATTTACAATGTCTTTTCAGCAGCTTTTTGATGTGCAAGAGAGGAAGATTTCGTTATTTCCTCTTCATCGAAATCCATTTCTGGAGGAGAAAGCTTAAATCCTTTTGTAAGAAAAGTTAAGTAAACAAGTCCTATGGCAGTCCAGATGCTTCCTAGCACTAAGGCGTGTTTATCCAGATTAATAAAGAGATAGAAATCAAGGGCTGCTCCGATAGCTGGTATAAGAAAGTAGAGAAGAAAACGATTCTTTTTTTCATTTTTTAACTTGAAGTAATAGTGAAAAATGACCGATAGATTTACAAAAATAAATGTTAAAAACGCTCCAAAGTTAATAAATGAAGTAGAGGTACTTACATCAAGCTTAACGGCCAGTAATGAAATGCCTCCTATGAATAAAATATTCAATAGGGGTGTTTTCGACTTTCGATGAAGATAACCAAATATCTTAGCGGGAAGTACGCCGTCTCTTCCCATTGCAAATAATAAACGGGCTCCGCTTGTTTGAGCAGATAAGCCAGATGCGAATTGAGCAATAATTAATCCAGCTAGAAAAATAGAGCTAAATAAATTGCCGCCGATCTGTACGGCAATTTCAAATGCTGCTGAATCAATATTTTTAAAAGATGTATAGTCAGGATGAACAAGCTGTAGAAAGTAAGAAGCTCCAATAAAAATGATGCCTCCAATTAATGTAATAAGAAAGATAGCTTTTGGCATGGTTTTTTCAGGATTAATGGTTTCTTCAGATAGAGTTGTAACAGCATCAAATCCTAAAAAAGAATAACAAGCAATGGAAGCGCCAGCGGCTACAAACGAAAATGTAAAATGCTCGTTCAAGAATGGGTTAAAGCTAAAGAGTGCAAAAGGTGATGAGCCTTTTATAAGGTATATAATGCTTAGTGAAATAAAAATACCGACTACGAGCAATTGAAAAATCATCATTAATGTATTGACGCTCGCCGCTGCTTTTAAGCCAATCATGTTGATAACAGTTGTAATAAAAATAAAGGCTAGTACAAATGTCCAAAGAGGAATGTTAGGAAAAGCTGTATGTAAATAAACAGCTCCGATAAGCCAAATAACCATAGGAAGAAACAGGTAGTCTAGTAAAACAGCCCATCCAATCATAAATCCGACATATGGATTTATGGATTTTCTTGTATACGTATAAGCAGACCCTGCAATAGGAAAAGCTTTAGTCATTTTACCGTAGCTATAAGCCGTAAATAGCATAGCAGCTAAAGCCACTATATAAGCAGTGGAAACTAGTCCATGGGTGGTTTCAGCCAACAAGCCATAAATACCAAATACAATCATTGGTGTCATATAAGCAAGTCCAAACAAAACAATATGTGACAACTTCAAAGTTGGAACTGCTTGGTTTCTTTTTGTTTCCATCTTTGCGCCTCCCTTAAAAATTGTTTTTAATCTTCTTATATCTATTTGTACAAATCCGCTCTTCTGTGCATAAGGTAATTAAGCTTCTGATCTTTTGATTCCTCTAAAGAAATAGCTACTGTTGAGATTTGTTCCTTGCTACCCATTTTTAGAAGAACTTTTCCTTTACTGTTGACGACTGCGCTATGTCCAAAAAAGAATGTATCTTCTTCAGAGCCTATTCGATTGCATAGAGCAATTGGAAGTTCATTTTCCATAGCACGGCTTTTTAAATAAGTTATTTGATAATCTTCGTAAGGGCTCATGTTAGCAAGCGGGATGATGAGTAAATCCGCTCCTTTTATTTTTAAAGTTCGGGCCACTTCAGGGAATTCAAGGTCATAGCAAATCATTAAGCCAATGTTTCCGAATTTGGTTTTGAAAACAGGTAAAGTGTTGCCTGGGCGGAAGATTTCAGCTTCCCTGTCAAAAAGATGTGTTTTTTGATACGTACCAATTACAGTTCCGGTATCATCTATAAGAGCGGATGTAATATGATAATGCCCGTTAGCTGTTACTTCAGGAAAAGATATAACGGCGTGGATGCTGTGATCCCTGCAGCTTTGTTGGAAAAGCTGTAAGCTTTCACCACTGACGAATTCAGCTAGCTCCTCAATATCATCCCAAATAAAATAACCTGTTAAACAAAGTTCTGGAAAGACAATAAGGTCAGCCTCTTCGCTTGCAGCTTGCTTGATACATTCATTTATTTTCCGAATGTTTTCTTTTTTATTGCCTAGTACAGGACAAAACTGAGCAATTGTAATATTCACTGTAAAGTACCTCCTCATAATCGTTTTCACTATAAATACAAGCAAGAAGTGTGCCAACGTATTTTTTCAGTCAATTCTGATTTTTAATCTTTAAAAAGATGAATTTTTTCATTATACTAATAGGGAGGAAAAGAAAATAAGTCATATTCTGCTTATATAGTTATTTGGAAAGCTAAGATGATGATTTTTATCATCGATGATGCGATTTTTCATTAGAAACAATCGAAAGGAGGAAATGGATAATGAGGAATTCTTCAATAGGTACCTGCGAATCAATAGTAGTCATCATAGATCATGAAGGACGCATTGATACGGTATCTATCAATAATAAACAAACCAGTCACTTATCGTTGTTTCAAGAAAATATGTTATTTGGAGAAGTTCAGTGGAAAAAGGTCTTTACTGCTGCTCCAAGTGATTCTACTCAGTTATTAAGCACCTATGAGGGAAGAACCTATCTGTTTACTCTTCATCTTGTCCAAGCGAACTCTTACATAAATCAAATCGTGACATTAGCGAATATATCTCAAAGCATGTTTAACCCTTATTCCAATGAAGAACAGCATAAAACTGATGAGTTGATTATGGAATCATCTGCTATGAAACGAATTGGTAAAATTATTGAAACAATTGCTCATGTAGGCTCCACTGTTCTTCTACTAGGTGAATCGGGAGTAGGCAAAAGTCAAATTGCTAAATTTATTCATAGTACTAGTACACGTTCAACGCAGCCTTTTATTTCTGTTAATTGTGGTGCTATTCCAGAGAGTTTAATCGAATCAGAGCTATTTGGGTATGAAGAAGGAACTTTTACAGGCGGAAAAAAAGGAGGAAAGGTTGGCTTATTTGAAGCTGCTCATAAGGGAACAATTTTTCTAGACGAAATTGCGGAATTTCCTTTAAACCTACAAGCAAAACTGCTAGGTGTTTTGCAAGAAAACGCGGTGCGAAAAGTAGGAAGTACAGAGGAAAAGAAAGTAGATGTACGAGTAATTGCTGCAACAAATAAAAATCTACAGGAACTTGTTGAGAAAAAATTATTTCGTGAAGATTTGTTCTATAGGCTTAATGTCGTACCGCTCACTATTCCACCTCTTAGAGAGCGAGAAAAGGACATACATATCTTAATTGATCATTTTCTGTTTAAATATAATACAAAATATCATCTTCGAAAAGAAATTAACGATGAAGTAAAACAAGAGCTTATCCAATATAAATGGCCAGGAAACATAAGGGAATTGGAAAACACGATAGAAAGAATTGTCGTCACAAATATGACTGAAAAAGAAGTGCTAGAAGAAAAAAATATACGTGAAAACAGTTGGTCATTTTCTCCTAAAGTACCAATGTCTTTGAAAGAAGCTAAAAGACAAGTGGAAAAAGAATTAATTTTAAAAGCTTACGGTGAATACAAAAGTACTTACAAAGTAGCAGAAGTATTGCAGGTTGATCAGTCTACTATTTCAAAAAAGTTAAAAGTATACAAAAAAGAAGGTTTTTAAAGAGGTGAAGGGATGCGTCTATTAAAAATTGCATTAGCCCAGCTTAGAAGCAATTTGCATGATAAAAATAAAAATTTAAAGAGAGTTTTTGGAACAATGGAAGCGGCTAAAGATCAAGGGGCGGATTTTGTGTTATTCCCTGAATTATTTTTGACTGGTTTTTTGTTAAATGAACAGGTGGAGGAATTAGCTGAATCAGTAGAAGGAGAGTTAATCACAAAAGTAAAAAAGTATGCTAAAGAATTACAAATAGGAGTTATTCTTGGTTTTCCAGAAAGACACCGCTTTAAAATATATAATTCCGCTGTATTTATTAATAAGAAAGGTGAGATAGTAGGAACTTATCGTAAAATTCATCTTTTTGATCATGAAAATTTATATTTTACTTCTGGAGATAGTATACCGGTCTTTGATACACCTCAAGGAAAGTTTGGAGTGATGATTACATATGATATGGAATTTCCTGAAGTGGCGCGAATTCTAGCGTTAAAAGGAGCCGAAGTCGTCTTTGTTCTTTGTGCGAACATGATTCCTTACGAGCATCATCAGCACATTTATTTGAGGTCAAGAGCGTTAGAAAATCATATTTTTATTGCAGCTGCTAATAAAGTTGGATTAGAAGACGACTATGTCTATTTTGGTGAAAGTGAAGTTATTAATCCTAATGGGCACTGTGTGTTTAAATCTCTTAATAATGAGGATCTTGCGATTGTTGACATAGACCTATCGTCTTCAGCAAGTTCAAAGGAAATTTTGAACTATTTAGATAATCGAAAGTCAAATTTATACAGAAGAGAAGGGCTATAAGAGCTCTTTATTAAAGAAAGCTGCTATTATTTTTTTACACCAACTAAGCGAGCAGTGTGACTCGCGGAGCTTGCGTGAATGGTTTTCCCTATTTTTGTTGATGTTTGCACCCAATTCACTTCATCAGGATAATTCGTAATCACTCCGTCGCTTTTTGTTTTCCACAAAAATGAAGCAGGAAGCCGCTTGGTTCCAGACCACGGCGATATTTTCATTCCGGCAGAATGGACTTGGTGGATAAGAGCAGGCGTTAGGATGTCATAGGACGGGTTAAAGTAAGTGGCAAAGTCAGCAAATTGCTGAATTGAGTTTGGGTTTGTATCTCGCTGTGAAGAAGTTAGTATGCCTATAGGAACGTTTGGGAGAAGCTCATGCATTTTTTTCATGGATGAAACGTTAAAAGACTGAACGATAACGTGATCGAGCTTTCGCTTGTTGATTTCAATAGCTACTTTTTTTTCAATTCCAGGATAAAGTTCCGGAGCTTTTAATTCTATTAATATACCGATTTTTCCTTGAAATTCATCTAACACTTGTGAAAGAGTTGGAATTTTTTCATTCGCAAACGAATCGTCTTTCCAGCTTCCTGCGTCCAAGCGCTGAAGTTCCGCGTACGTTAACTCTCGAACGTGCCCGCTTCCGTTTGTCGTTCGGTCTACGGTACGGTCATGCATAATAACAAGTACACCGTCTTTGCTTTGCTGCACGTCAAGTTCAATGTAATCCGCATTCATTTCTAGCGCTTGGTGAAAAGCAGCCATTGTATTTTCAGGTGCGTAAGCGGAGGCTCCTCGGTGCGCGATATTTGTGAGTTTTTCTTCCTTGCGTGCAAAAGCAGAAGAGGCAATCGAACAGCATAACAAGGCGACTGCTAGACCAGCTAAATATTTTTTCATCACATTTCTCTCCTATGCGTTGGTATAGAAATAGCGTAACGAAAAAATGTGATGCTGATATAGAGAAAGTGTGTAGAAAGCGTTGACATTTCGTAAAGAAAAATAGGGATTTTTTCATGGTGATGTTTACAAAAAATGCGTAAATGAATAGAGATTTTAATCAAACGTTAAGGAAACAGCGCTATAATAAAAGGTGTGAAAAAAAGAATAGGAATTTCTTAGAAAATAGTTGTATAATAGGTGAGTCAGTCAATGAAAGGAATGGAACATGGATATTCAGTACATACATACGTTTACGATGCAAACGAAAGAGGAGTGCCGGACGCTTCAGCAAAAGCTAAAAGCACAAATTGATTTAACATCACGGGTCAAAATGACGCATATACATAACTGTGCTGGTGTTGATGTTGCGTATTGGGAAGAAAACGGCATATCTTACGGAGCTTGCAGCATTGTAGTGGTTGATTATCAGACGAAAAACGTTGTAGAAAAAGTGCACAGTGTAGGAGAAGTAACCGTTCCTTATCTTCCTGGATTCCTAGATTTTCGAGAGCTTCCTTTAATTCTTGAAGCAGCTAAAAAACTTCAAATAGAGCCCGACGTGTTTTTATTTGATGGCAATGGATATTTGCACTACGAGCACATGGGAGTAGCCACACATGCTTCGTTTTTTCTCAATAAACCTACCGTTGGAATTGGGAAAAGCTATTTGGAAATCAAGGGACATGATTACGTTATGCCTGAAGATACAGAGGGCGCTTATGAAGATATTGTGATTGATGGCGAAGTTTATGGTAGAGTAGTAAGGACAGCCAAAGGGGTAAAGCCTATTTTTCTGTCGTGCGGAAACTATATTGATTTGGACATGTCATATCAGCTTATGATGCATTTTATTGCAAAAGAAAGTAAGCTTCCAATTCCGGTCCGCCTAGCGGATCTGCATACGCATGAGCTGCGGAAAAGGTACCGGCAGTCAATAGGGAAGTAAGCTGTTCATAGTGAGTTCATAGTTTCCTTTTATACTGATGGTTGGAATATAGTAGTAGTGTAAAATTATTAAAGAATGAGTAAGGTGATTAAAGGTGAGTTCATTTGTTGCGAGTATTTTGGATTTTTTAACGAGCCTTGGCTATTTAGGTATTGCGCTCGGCTTAATGATTGAAATCATTCCAAGTGAAATTGTACTAGCTTACGGAGGGTATATGATTTCTCAAGGCATGATTAGTTTTCCTGGAGCAGTCATTGCCGGAATTATTGGCGGAACGATTGCACAGTGGTTTTTATATTGGATTGGAGCCTACGGAGGACGTCCGTTTCTTCAAAAATACGGCAAGTACTTATTCATTCATGATAAGCATATTGATCTTGCGGAAAACTGGTTTAATAAATACGGCGCGGGTGTTGTTTTCTCCGCTCGTTTTGTCCCGGTTGTTCGACATGCAATTTCGATTCCTGCAGGTATTGCTAAAATGCCGTTTTGGAAGTTTACGTCTTTAACCGTGTTAGCGATGATTCCTTGGTCGATTTTATTTATTTACTTAGGCGGAAAGCTAGGCGAGAACTGGGCGAACATTGAAGACGTAGCAAGCAAATATACGCTTCCGTTTGTGGTTGCGGCATTTGTGATTATTGTTCTTTATTTCGTATTCAAACGCACGCGTGCAAAGCGCATATAAGATCGTTTTTGGACTAAAAGCATGGCAAAAAGCCATGCTTTTTTTGCATGAGCAAAAACAAGCTCTTTTATTTGCTCATGACTTCTTCAAGTGCTATTATTTTTCATACGCACTAAAAAAGGAGACGATTTAACGTGGTACAAGAAATTGTATTAAATGATACGCCTATTCAAATTTACAGCTATGAACAAGAAATTGTAAAAGGCAAAACAAAAGTTTCAGTTGATTTTAAAGTAACAAGTGAGGAATACCATGATATTACTACACTTTTATATAAAGGTACTTTTCATGTAAATGTCCCGGAAGAAGATCTCGATTTCCAAGGAACGATTCATCAGTACTCCACGTCTTTTACCAATTTATATGAAAAAGGCCAGGTAGGGGATTTTTCATTAAGTTTAATTGAAGTGAACGAATAAGGAGCAGATGCGTGATGAAAGTAAGTATACTCGACCAATCGCCCGTTTCATCCCATCAGACCCCGGCGGAAGCGTTAGAAGCATCGATGCAGCTGGCCAAAGCGGGTGACAAGCTTGGCTATGAGCGCTACTGGATTGCAGAGCATCATGATTTGTCTGGACTTGCCTGTTCGGCTCCTGAAGTGATGCTTGGCTATATCGGCGCACAGACTAATAGAATTCGAATTGGATCGGGAGCGGTGCTGCTGCCTCACTACAAGCCGTATAAAGTAGCGGAAACGTATAACATGCTCGCCACGCTGTTTCCAGGGCGCGTTGATTTAGGGATTGGGCGCGCGCCGGGTGGATCGGCTGAAGCAACAAATGCGCTGTCGGATAATTTTTTACAGCAAGTATTTAAAATGCCTGAACTTGTTAAAGAGCTTCTTCAGTTTTTAGACGATAAATTTCCGGCTGAACATGAATACGCAAAGCTTTCAGCTTCGCCGCTGCCGTCTGTCTCTCCGGAACCTTGGCTGCTTGGCACAAGTAAAAAAAGTGCCGAGCTCGCCGCTAGAAACGGAATGGCCTATACATTTGGACAGTTTATGAGTGAACAAGACGGTTCAGCTATTATTGATCAGTACAAACAGGCATTTCAGCCAAGACGGACCGGTGATCAGCCCTATGCGATTGTCACTGTATCGGTCATTTGCGCTGAAACAACGGAGCAAGCCCATCGCATCGCAACGAGCTCACTCGTATGGAAAATTCAGCAGGATAAAATGGAAGCAAAAGGTGTGCCTTCTATTGAAGAAGCGGCCAGCTATCCGCTGACGGAAGAAGAAGAGAAAAAAATGAAGAAGATGAAAGAAGCTATGATTATCGGAAACCCGGAAGAAGTACACGTCCGTCTTCAAGAAGTTCAAGCACGCTACGGAGCGGATGAACTCATGCTTGTCACCATTACACACGATCCGGCTGACAGATTAAAATCATATGAGCTTGTCGCAGAGAAATGCAAAAAATAAGAGCCAAATGTCGGCTCTTATTTTTTATGCCCGTAATAGTACTCAAATAAGTGCTGAAATGCTTCTATAGCACGTAAAAAAGAAGCGGCGTCTTGGCGGTCCTCTATTAACCAGCACGTGGCTAGTACAGAATGAGCGTATCCCCACAGTAAAATGCGTTTTTTACTTACGTTCAGTTCTTTTACAAATATATTGATTCGATAGTCAATTGTCTCTGACACGTTTGTCTTAGGCAGATGATTTAAAAGAAAAGGGATAATTTCGTACTCTTTTTCTCCAATTAACCCTTTTGGATCAATTATTTTCCACGCCTCACCAGACTGTAAGATGTTATCATGATGCAAGTCGCCGTGAAGCAAAAAAAGCTGCTGAGAAGTGCGGTTTAATTCAGAGAAAACGGCTAGTGCGTGTTGAAGCGTTTCAGAAGAAAGAAAATCAATACCGCTTGGATACATTTGTGTATACTCTCGAAGCTGTTTCTCTCTTTTAACGGCTGTTTCGATAGTGGAGTCCGAGTGAGGCACGCGCCATAGAGATTTCATGAGCCTAGCAGCGATTAACGCAGCTTCTTCTTTAGTTGATAAAGAGGAAAGCGGCCATCCGGGAGATAGCTTTTCAAGCAGTAGAATGCCTTTTTCAGCATCGCTGTCCACTATTTTTACCGTGTTCTCACCAGCTAGTGCTGTCAGTGCTTCTTGCTCATGAAGCAGCTCTGAAGGCTCTACAAAGAGTTTTACAACTAGTTCGCTACCATCTGCTTTGCGCGCAGGGGCAACAAAGTGGTAAGAAAGAGGCAAGTGACTGTGAATGTTGATACGCCAGCGCTCTTCACAGTAGCGAATAAGCTGAGGAAAGTCAGTTAGCCACTTTTGACCTTTATGAGAGTGAAGGTGAGTAATCGTATCACAAAACGTTTGAGGCAACGTATGCATGCGTTTGTCTCCTTTGTTGTTTCCAATTTTTTCTGATAAACTCATCATATACGGTCTATATAGAATCTGTAAAGAAGGAGGAGATCCTACATATGAAGAAAAAGAAGGTGAAATCCCCTTGGGCTCTTGCGGGGTTCCCGGTTTATATCATTGGGTTTTCACTTTTACTTGCTGGAAGCGCACCGGAGTGGCTAGAAACGGTGAGTAAAATCATGATTGTTCTTGGAGTCATTTTGCTTATAATCGCAGGAATTGATCTTAAAAAACGAAAAAAATCAGTACAAGCCTAAAAAACTGCCGTTTGGCAGTTTTTTTATTTGGAGAAAGGATAACAAGATAACTAGATAAAAATGTTGAATTATTATTCTTTTTGATGTATAAATATAATATAGAAACAACGGTATTGAGAGGAGAATGAACGTGTCTTACGTAATAAAAAAAGAGGTTCCGTCATTTGAGCAGTTTGCAGCTTTGCATGAAGCGAGCGGATTACATAAAAGTAAAAAAGGCAATTATACAAAAGAACAGCTGTTTGAAGCCGCAGCCAACAGCTGGTTTAGAGTCGGTATTTACGACCATGAACAATTAATTGCATTTGGCCGTATGATTTCAGACGGAATTTACCAAGCGCTTATTTGCGACGTGATGGTAGATCCCACATACCAAAACAAAGGGCTTGGAAAGCAAATTATTCAAGAGCTGTTGACGAAATGCGAAGAAAGCGGAATTGAATCGATTCAGCTGTTTGCAGCAAAAGGAAAGCATCATTTTTATAAAAAATTAGGGTTTCAAGAAAGAGAAGAAGACGCGCCAGGCATGTCGCTTGTTATATAAAAAAGCTCAGTGATCAGTCATACTCACTGAGCTTTTTGTATTATGCAGTTTTTAAAACCGTACTTTTTTGAACTAAATTCCAAGCAACTTTTACTAAATAAACAACAAGCAAAACGTTTAGCATAGACGTAGCAAACATAGAAAACGGATAGGACGTACTGTTTTGCATATTGCTGTCACCGTATAAAACAAAAAAAGTGTTCATAAAAATACTGATGCTAAATCCAAGGGATAAATAAAGCAAGTTTTTGTCTTTCAAATAAATATAAGCAAGCAAAGCAAGAGCTGCTGCTGGAAATAAGTAGCGTTCATGCATGCTTGAAGAAAACGTAAATACCCCGGAAATTTGAATAAGTGCTGCAAGAGCCGCGTATTTAAAGCTGCGCCCTTTTATATAAATAAGCCATGAAAAAACAGTTGTTGCGACGATAAAAATAAGTCCCCACGTATGATAGCTGAAAAACAGCAGCGTTGCAGAGCTGTCTTTATAGTTTGCGCCTATTAAACTAAAAAAGTTATAGGCGTTAACAGAAGCATACGGGTACTCTCCAATGGTGGATGAAAATAAATCAATAATCCACGTTGGACTTTTTCCTGCTGAAAAAGGCAATAAAATCACCCCAGCAGTGAAAGCAGCAGTGAAAGCAATCCCGAAGAAATGCTTCAGTTGCTTCAGGCGAATGAGCTCGAAAAACAAAATAGGCAGGATAATAATCGCCTGCGGCTTCATTAAGACCGCTGCTGTAAAAATAACGGCCGACGCATAAATTCTTTTTTCCGTAATCATTACAATTGCTAGGACAATAAGCAAAGTGAAAAATGAATCGACTTGTCCCCAAAACGTTGAATTAACTAAAATGGCCGGGTTAAACAAATACCCCATTGCTAACAGATATGCAAAAGAAGGTGCCAAGTATTTACGAGCTAAACGATAGAGTAAATAAGATGTGACAACATCTGCTAAAATAGGCGGGATTTTAATCAACAGCGAAAAATACTGCTGAAAATCCGGTAAACTGCCAACTTTCCCAATGATAAACAAGATATAAATATAAAACGGCGGATAATCGCTTCCGCTTTTAGCATAGAAATTTGAAAAATGATTAGCCGCAACCGATGCCCAGTTTTTGAAAAGAGATGCATCCATATGAGAGCCTACCCACGGAATCAGCGCAATCCGGATAAATAGTCCAGTGCCAAGTAATGACCATAAAATAACGCGAGAATGCCCTATCGAATGATGCCATTTCTTTTTCTTTAATAATCCGTAAACGAAAGCTGCTGCTATAAAAAAGCCCACCGTATAAAGAGCTAGCGGCGTTTCATAGTCTTTATTAGCTCCTTGACTTCCGGCACCGTTATCCATAGATAAATTATGAAAAGGCGTTACGTGTTCTCCGGAATTGCTGGGTGAAGCAGGACCGTTTCCTGAAGGAAGACGATGATCCCTCGAATTATTATCAGGAGCAGATATACCATTAGTAATCTTTTTTAACTGATGACTTTCTTGAATCGAAAATAAATGTTCTTCTCCTTTATAGTGTGATAGTGAAACGATACTGAAAACAAATGCTAAAAGAAAAGCAGCCATTACGATAAAAGCCGTTCTTTTTTGTAGTATGTTCATATAAAATCCTCCGATGACAATGTATCGAATAAGTAGTAGTGTGTCTCCATACTATAAGGGGAGTTGGTGAAAATAAAGTGAAACTTCTTTAATAAAGAGAGGAGGAGAGAGCATAAAAAAACAAGGCCTTAGAAGACCTTGTTTTTTATATTGCTTATAGTACAGCATCAAACTTATTTACTTTCCACTGTGAACCAGATTTATAAAATGTAACGGTGCGTTTTACACTTCCTCCGTCAACTGTTGGAACCGTAAATTGATAAGAGCGGACATCGGCACGTTGATAAGTTAGTTTTGCTTTTGCTTTGTTCCACTCTAGCATGCTGAATCCGTCACCGACAGGACGAGCAAGCTTTCCGTTATATGTGATGTAGCGATAATTTGTTAATCCTTTTTGAATAGCACTGTTTGTAAAAGTTTCAGATAAGTAGCTTACTAGTTTGCTTTTTGTATTAAAATCTTGACAAAGATATGAGTACTGAGTGCCTTTATAATTAAATGTTTTTTGACTACATAAATTACCTTTAGATCCATGAAGTGCATTCCAGAAATGGTTGCTTGCGTTTGCTGCAATTTTTACCGCATTAGTCGTTGATAGATTTTGTGATGCTGCTTGAGCTGTAACTCCTGTGCTTAGTGAAAAGAAAAGAGCAAGTGATGCTAAGATTATTCCAAATTTTTTCATTTCCATTTCCCTCCTACTCATTCATTGAATATATGTAACATTCATGCTGTTAATATTACAATTGTTACATTTATATTACAATACTTCTTTAAAGAAATAAAGAGTATTTCTTATATATGTTTGAATTATTCCCGTATTTTCTTAAATAAAACGTAGAATTAAAAGAAAACATATAAACAGTATGTCAATTATGTGTCACATATTTCGTCGCTTTACAAGTTCGTATATAATAGGAATAAACCGACCAGTATGCTGATGTAGGTAAATAGGTCAGGCACAAAAGGAGAACGTAGATTAATGGGTGTTTCAGAAGTAACATCAGGAATTATTATTACCACTGCTGTAATTGCTATTGTGATTATTACAGTCGGTGTTTTAGCTACAATGATTGCGATTGCGAAGAAAGCAAATAAAAAGTAAGTATGTAGAGGAGAGTTAGTATAATAACTAATTCTCTTTTTTTTTTTTAAAACCTATCGCTATTTTTATAATAAAAATGCATAAATAACGCGTGCATTATTCATAGAAAAAAGCAGGAAATTTACGTTTTGAAGCTAATAGATACATAAGGCAAACTGCGCACTTTCATTATAAAAATAATGGAAGGGGTTCTAACAGACTTCAAGTGATATCGCCTATTTTATGTCATAATGAATGATATTCATTAACACAGCATCTTAGACACACTTTATAACCAAATAATGAGGAGAGTGGTTGAGTTGCAACGACAAAAAGTAGCAGTGAATGGAGAAAGGTTAAAAAATACGCTTGAACGATTTGCAGATTATGGACGAACACCTAATAACGGTGTAACCCGCCTAGCGCTGTCAGAAGAAGATCGCTTAGCAAGAGACTATTTTTGCTCATGCTGCCGGGACCTTGGAATGGATATTAAAATCGATGACCTTGGATGTATTTACGCCACGCTTGAAGGAATAGAAGATAAGCCTCCTATTGTAATTGGTTCACACATGGACAGCGTGAAAAAAGGCGGAAGATTTGACGGAATACTCGGTGTAGTTGCAGCATTAGAGTTAGTAAGAACGCTGGTTGAACATAATATTAAGCCGAAGGTGCCAATTATGATTGTTAACTTTACGAATGAAGAAGGAGCGCGTTTTGAGCCTTCCATGATGGCTTCAGGTATTTTATCGGGCAAATTTCAAAAAGACGTTATGATGAAGAAGACAGATGTTGACGGCGTGACGTTTGAGCAAGCCCTTCAATCATGCGGATATGAAGGCGATACGAGTAACCGTCTTACTGAAGCATCGGCATTTGTGGAATTACATATTGAGCAAGGTCCTATTTTAGAAAGAGAAGCCAAATCGATCGGTGTAGTGGAGTGTGTGCTCGGAATGGTATGCTATGAAATTGAAGTTACGGGGGAGTCAGATCACGCCGGGACGACGCCGATGGACATGCGGAAAGACGCGCTTTTTGCAACTAATAACTTGATTGCTGAAGCTCGTCATGAGCTCGGCAGATTAGATTCAAATTTAGTCTATACAATGGGGCGTATGAACGTACTGCCTAACATTCATACCGTTATTCCAAATAAAGTTATTTTTTCGCTTGAAGCGAGACATACGGATGAAGATGTCATTGCATCTGTGGAAAAAATTATTCAATTACTGCCTGATCAAGCGGAGCTGTTAGAAGGCTGCGAAGTGCGGGTGACCAAGCTTTGGGGTCGCGATACCGTGTGGTTTGATAAAACGGTTTGCGATGAAGTGGAAGAGTCGGTTCGTTCGCTTGGGTATTCCTACAAGCGAATGGTAAGCGGAGCTGGACATGATGCCCAGTTTTTAGCTAGCTATATTCCGACGGCTATGATTTTTATTCCGAGCGTAAACGGAAAAAGTCATTGTGAAGAAGAGTTCACTCCTTGGGAAGAATGTGAAAAAGGTGTAAATGTACTTTTAGAAACAGTGATCAAGTTAGCTCAGAAGTAATGGGATAAAAGAGTAAACCTGCGGAGGTTTGCTCTTTTTTAGTGCTTAGAAAGACTGCGAACTATCGCATTGAACTTTTGGTTTATTATGGATACAATAAATGAGAAGCATGCGGATGGATGTGAAAAAAGGATGTGAAAAAAAGTGAGATGTTCTCACTTACAGAAATGAAAATTACTATTATTATTGCAGATGATAATTCGTTTATTCGAGAAGGAATGAAAATTATCTTAAATACATACGAGGAATTCGACGTTGTCGCTACTTTAAAAGATGGTCAGGAAGCCGTTCAATATTGCAAGAATCATTCTGTTGATATTGCATTGTTAGATGTAAGAATGCCTGTTATGGACGGTGTAGAGGCTACAAAGCTTATTTCAGAGTCAACGAAAGCAAAGCCGCTTATTTTAACTACGTTTGATGACGATGAATATATAATTGATGCCGTAAAAAACGGAGCTAAAGGCTACTTGTTAAAAAATACAGAACCAGAGCGCATTCGAGACGCAATCAAAAGCGTGTTCAACGGACATACGGTTCTTCAAGATGTTGTGCTAGATAAGATTAAATCAAGTTTAAACGCTGCAACTGAGCGCGAGTCAAAAGCGGATATGACACAGTTTACAGAGCGCGAAACGAGCATTATGACGCTGATTGCCAAGGGGCTTTCAAATAAAGAAATTTCTAAAACACTTTTTATTTCAGAAGGTACCGTAGCAAACTATATTAGTTCGATTTTAAGTAAAACGGGACTTGAGCATCGCACTCAAATTGCTATTTATTACTTAACCGGTAAAGGGAAGTAGGGCTATGGAAGTCGGATTAATGATGACTAAGCTCATCCTTATACTGTTTTTGGCTATTACGTATATTCAGTCTAATTATGTCCACTCGATTTCAGCTATTGTGTTAGCACTGCTTCTTTACAGCTGTGTTAATATTGCAGCGTCCATTGTGAAAAAGAGCGCGTTCAAGCGCATGTTTATTGTTAGTTCAATTGTCCTTATTCTATATTGTGCGTATAAACTTCATCCTTTGTTTTTTCTTCTTTTGCCGCTAAACCTTTGTGAGCTTATTGGAGAATCAGTCGTGAAAAAATGGATGGTGGTGCTGCTTGTTTTGCTTCCAATACTGCTTGTTCCCTCTGATATTAGCGCGCTGTATGTGTTAGTCACTGCGTTTACTTTCTTTATTTATACAGGAGCAGCTCTCTATCAAAAGCGGACAATCAATTATGAACAAAAGCTCGATGAAATGAGAGTAAGTATGCAAAAGCTGCAAAAGCACGTGAATGAAAATAAAGAGTATGTGAGACAGTCTCAATATGCTTCAAAATTAGAAGAGCGAAATCGATTATCGCAGGAAATTCATGATAAGATTGGTCATTCAATGACAGGAGCGCTTATTCAAATGGAGGCAGCAAAGCATGTAATGAAGCAAGATGAAGAAAAAGCGCTGTCTCTTCTTCAAAATGCAATTACAATTTCGAAAGAAGGCATTGAAGAAATCAGGTTAACGTTAAAAAGTATAAAGCCTCCCGCTGAGCAAATAGGAATCAGCAGGCTTAAATTATTTATTGGTGAATTTGAGGCTAAACATAGTATTGCAATGCCTCTTGTATACAAAGGGAATTTGGAACTTATCACCCCTCTTCAGTGGAAAATTATCCATGAAAATATAACGGAAGCTATTACGAATGCCTTAAAATATGCAGAAGCAACGATGATTTCTATTGAGCTTCATGTACTAAATAAAATGGTTAAAGTCGAAGTCAAAGACAATGGAAAAGGGGCTCACTTGTTTCAAAAAGGCCTTGGCATAGCAGGAATGGAAGAGCGAGCTGCTTCCATTAACGGAACGGTGATCGTTGACGGGGCAAACGGGTTTTCTGTTACCACGCTGCTGCCGATAGGTGAGAAACTTCATACATAAATAATGAGATTTCTCATGGAGAAAAGGTGAACTTATGCACTGACGTAAGTTTGCCTTTTTTTCATAAAATAAGGATATACCAACACACTAGAGGTGAAATGATGAACGTATTATCAATTCAAAAGTTAACAAAGAAATTTGGAGATTTTATTGCGGTAGATAATTTGTCTTTACAAGTAGAAGAAGGAGATATATTCGGCTTTTTAGGAACAAACGGAGCAGGAAAAAGCACAACGATTCATATGGTAGCTAGTCTGCTTCAAAGCAACAGCGGCGATATTGAAGTACTTGGGAAAAATATAAAGAAACACCGAAATTTCGCAAAGATGAACATTGGAATTGTTCCGCAGGACTTAGCGATTTATGAAGATTTGACAGCCTATGAAAATGTGAAGTTTTTTGCAGGTCTCTACGGATTAAGAGGGTCACTTCTTAACGAACGAGTCGAAGAAGCTTTAGCGTTTGTAGGGCTTTTAGATAAACAAAAGGCGTATCCGAAAAGCTTTTCAGGAGGAATGAAAAGAAGGTTAAATATCGCATGCGCAATTGCTCATCGCCCCAAGCTTATCATTATGGATGAACCGACGGTTGGCATTGATCCTCAGTCCCGAAATTATATTTTAACATCTGTAAAAAAGCTAAATGAAATGGGAAGCACAATCATTTATACGAGTCACTATATGGAAGAAGTAGAAGAGGTATGTACAAAGATTGCGATTATTGATCACGGCAAAATTATTGCTGAAGGAACAAAAGAGCAGCTGAAAGCTATTATCACTGATACAAAAGATATTTGGATTGAAGTAAAAGAAGCGGACGATATAGATTGCAGCGGTCTAAAAGAAATTCCAGGCGTAACAGCCGTTACGTATGAAGATGGAATCATTAAAATTAATTCAAGCGCCGAAGTGAATAACTTGAACAAAGTCATTCATTATTTAATGACGCATCATATCGAAATTAAAGCAGTTAAAGAACAAGCCCCTAATTTAGAGACGGTCTTTCTCACGCTGACAGGGCGCAGTTTAAGAGATATATAAAAGAAAGGAGGAATAACGAATGAATATTATTGCAATTGCTTTGAAAGAAATGAAAAGTGATCTGCGAGATAAGCGTGCATTTATCTTTATGATTCTCTTTCCGCTGGCTCTTGTCCTTATTTTAGGAACAGCTTTGTCTCAAGCCTTTAATAACGATATGAAGATAGACGACAGTTATGTTCTCTATAAAATCGACACAAGTAATGAAGAATCTGCTGCTTTTAAGCAGTTTGCTGCCCATGCAGAAAAATCGGGCATTCACTTTAAAGCGCTGAAAAAAAACCAGGATGGAAAAAAAGAAGTAAAAGAACAGCGCTATACAGCTTATGTAGAAGTGAAAGACGGAGACATTCATCTCTACGGAAATGAAGAAAACAGCATTGAATTCAACATGGTCCAAGGTATGTTAAGCACTTTTGTGGATAAGTACAATGTGGCTATGGAAGTGGCCAAAGTAAACCCTCAGCAAGTGGATAATCTGCTCCGTGCGTCTAAGCATGACTATATTCAAGAAACATCTCTTCATTCTCAAAAACAGCCAAATTCAATAGACTACTACGCCATTTCAATGACAACTATGATTGTTTTGTACGGATCTATCTCAGCGAGTTATTTAATTAGAGGAGAGCGTATGCGAAATACAGCTAGTCGATTAGTAGCCGCGCCGGTTAAAACCGCTGAAATTTTTGTCGGAAAAATTTTAGGCACTGTTTTGGTTCACGCCATTTGTGTGTTAGTCGTCATTATGTCGACTAAATATTTTTTTGATGCCAACTGGGGAGATCATTTACTCTTAGTACTCGTAATGTTAGTATCCCAGATTCTTTTTGCCGTTAGCTTTGGATTAGGAGTTAGCTACCTTACGAAGACGGAAGCGGCGTCAAGAGCAATTATTATGGTTGTTATTCAAGTGTCGTGTATTGTGGGAGGAACCTATTTTCAAAATGGATCTGGAGAGGGATTCGTCAATGTATCACCTTTAACCTGGATGAATAATGGACTTATTAAATTGATTTATACAAATGATATCGGCGCTTCTCTTTCAGTTATCGGGTTGAACGTAGGCTTCTCTATTTTATTCCTGGGCATAGCAATTGTGCTTTTGAGAAAAAGAGAGGGGTTATAACATGAAAAATATCATGTGGCTTGTCACAAATATGCTAAGAAATATGCTGCTTAGAAACAAAAGGACGCTTGTGCTTGTTATTGGATTGCCTATTGCAGGGGTTTTAATGTCCATTCTTATTTATGGAAATGCAGGAGGGACTTCGGTGAATATCGGAGTTGTCAATCACGACTCAACGGATATTACAAAAGATACCGTTCAGTTTTTAAAAGGACTGCATAAAACAAATGTTAAAATGCTCACTGACAAAGAAGTGGATCATGAGATTACGTCAAAGAAAGTTGATGCGGTTATTACCTTTGAAAAAGGGTTTTCTGACAGCGTCAAAGCGAACAAACCAGATCATATTACAATCACTTCAATAAAAGGAGCAGAAGTAACGAGCTTTATTAAGTCTTATTTGTATCAATATATTGACAATATTTCTTCGCTGAATCAAGCTGCTGAAGGCGACGATGCGGCTTTTAAACAAATGTATGAGAATTATCAAAAAGCGCCATTCCACATCTCAACGCATGCCCTTGAAGACAAAGGAACCGATCAAAACATTGTCAAGCAGACAATTGGATATTTAATCATGTTTATGCTTTTTTCTGCGGTGAATTTATCGGCTCTTATCACAAAAGAAAAAGAGCAGCGAACGTATTTTAGACTGTTAGCTTCGCCAGTTAGCGCAAGGCAATACGTGATATCCAATGTTATTACAAATATGATTTTATTAACTCTGCAAGTAATGATTACACTTGTTTGTATTACGACTCTTTTTCACGTAGATATGAACATTCCCGTATGGCAGCTGTTTTTCATTTTAGTTTTGTTTGGTCTAGTAGCCATCGGCTTGTCTCTTGTAATTATCGCTTTTACAGAAAGTTCAAAAGCAGCGAATGGTCTTCAGACGCTTATCATCACGCCAACTTGTTTACTGTCCGGCTGCTTTTTCCCGCCTGAATTTATGCCGGATGTGATGCAGAAAATAGCCGACTTTCTTCCTCAAACGTGGGTATTAAGTACGTTAAAAAGTGTTCAACAAGGAGCTGATTTAAGCAGCCTATGGTTAAATATCAGCATTTTACTAGCTTTTGCACTTGTTTTTTTCCTGCTGTCCATTTATAAATTAAATCGAAATAATACTGTTCAAAAGTTTATTTAAATGGTAAAGTCAGAGAATACCTCTGGCTTTTTTTGTAATTTTTAAAAAGTTACAAAAAAAGATTGAAAAATATAAGATGAAATTTTAGAATGAAAGAGGAAAGGGGTATACAAAAAGAGAATAAATAGGGGAGAAAAACGAAGTTCATGTTGGTTTTTTGCACAAACAAATGAAATCGCTTACATAAGTCAGCATGAAAATACGGAAGGAGAGATTGTCAGCGAGATAACAAAGGGGGAAAAACAGTGGGAATTTATGAACTACTTGTACCACGCACGGTTTTATATGGAGAAGGATCATTTTCTAAAATTGGAGAACAGGCTGCACTGCTTGGGACAAAGGCATTGCTTATAAGTGATGACGTTATGGTGAAAGCAGGCAATGTAGAAACTTGCCGTCGTTACTTAGCAGAGACTGGCATGGACTGTGCCGTGTATACAGGCGTAAATTCAGAGCCGACAGATACTCATCTAGATGAAGCGCTTGTTATATGTAAAACGGAGCAGTGCGATGTGGTTATTGCCTTAGGGGGAGGCAGCTGTATCGATACTGGAAAAGCGGTTGCCATTATGATGACAAATGAAGGGCATCTACGAACGTATTTTCAAAATCAACAAGATTTTCAAGATAGTCCGCTTCCTTTGGTTGCCGTGCCTACAACTGCTGGAACAGGCTCAGAAGTGACGAAAGCGACGGTTATTACAGACACGGCGTACGATGTAAAAATGATGCTCGCAAGACCTCAATTATTGCCTGATACAGCCATTGTTGATCCGTTATTAACTCTATCATGTCCAAAACACGTAACGGCAGCTACAGGAATCGATGCACTCAGTCATGCAGTGGAAGCGTATTTGTCTAAAAAAGCACATCCTTTTACAGATTCACTTGCGCTTCAAGCAATTGAGTTAATCATGAAAAATATCCGTCTTGTGTATAGAAATGGAGAACATGTTCAAGCAAGAAACGAAATGGCCTATGCATCTATGCTGGCAGGAATTGCGTTTTCAAATTCATCTGTTGCTCTAGTGCACGGTATGTCAAGACCTATTGGCGCGTTATTCCATGTGCCGCACGGTATTTCTAATGCGATGCTCCTGCCTGCGGTTTTGGACTATACAAAAGAGGCTTCAATCGATCGTTTAGGTGAAATAGGACAAGCTCTTTTTCCGAACGTATCATATACAAAAAAAGAGGGAGCAGATGTGTTAATTGAAGCCATCAAGCAGCTTTGTATCGACTTAGAGATTCCTAATCTTCAATCGTGGGGCATTGATCGCCAGCTATTTTACGCGGCGGTTGAGAAAATGGCAGCGGATGCGATTCAAAGCGGAAGTCCTGCTAACCATCCTGTTGTACCGACGGCAGAAGAAATTATCCAGCTGTATTACACGTGCTATGAATATGAGTTTAAGTCTGCACTTTATAAAAAATAAGATAAATTCAAAACAAATTGAATGAGGGATGAAAGGGGAAACGTTATGGATTTGCTGATTATTTTGCTGTCTCTGGGGCTTTTAATGCTGGTTGCTTACCGCGGATTTTCAGTTATTTTGTTTGCTCCACTTTGTGCGCTACTAGCCGTTATTTTAACGGAGCCAAGCTATGCACTCCCGTTTTTCTCAAACGTTTTTATGGAGAAAATGGTTGGGTTTATTAAAAACTACTTCCCTGTCTTTCTATTAGGAGCAGTCTTCGGGAAGATGGTAGAAATGTCTGGAGTCGCTGAATCGATTGCGAAAACAATTGTTAAAGTAGTAGGAGCTAAACGCGCTATCTTGGCTATTGTTTTAATGGGAGCAATCTTAACCTACAGCGGCGTAAGTTTATTCGTTGTTGCGTTTGCAGTTTATCCGTTTGCGGCTAACTTATTCCGCGAAGCGAATATTCCAAAGCGATTAGTACCGGGAACGATTGCATTAGGAGCTATTTCGTTTACCATGGATGCACTTCCGGGTACACCGCAAATTCAAAACGTTATTCCAACGACTTTTTTTAAAACAGACATCTATGCTGCTCCGACACTGGGGATTATCGGATCGGTTATTGTCTTTAGCTTAGGTCTTTGGTATTTAGAAAGCCGAAGCAAAAAAGCAAGAAAAGCTGGAGAAGGCTACTACGGGTTTAATAATGAACTAGCGGCTGCTGCAGAGCTAGAAAAAGAGTCTGTACCTTCTACAGAACCTAAATATGAACCTAGCGTAGCAAGACAGATTCTTGCATTTGTTCCGCTTGTGCTTGTAGGGGTTGCGAACAAATTTTTTACTGTTTCTATTCCAAAGTGGTACCCAGATGGTTTTGATTTTGCCAAAATTGGTCTTGAAGCGTTCGGAAAAGTAGATTTAACCGCAGTTGTTGGTATTTGGTCAGTGGAATTGGCACTTGTTATTGGAATTATCACAACGATTGCGTATGACTGGAAGAGAGTGACCACCGGTTTCCAAGCTGGTCTTAACGCAAGTATTGGCGGAGCGCTTCTCGCTGCGATGAACACGGGAGCTGAGTATGGCTTTGGAGGCGTCATTTCATCTCTTCCTGGCTTTGCAACCGTTCGTGATGGTATTTCACATACCTTTACAAATCCGCTTGTCAATGGAGCCGTTACGACAAACATTTTAGCCGGTATTACAGGCTCTGCTTCTGGAGGTATGGGAATTGCGCTTAGTGCGATGGGAGATAAGTATGTAGAAGCTATTAATCAGTACAACATTCCTCCTGAAGTTATGCACAGAGTTGTAGCGATGGCATCAGGCGGTATGGATACGCTTCCTCATAATGGAGCCGTTATTACCCTGCTTGCTATTACCGGGTTAACCCACAAGCAGTCTTACCGAGATATTTTTGCCATCACTGTTATAAAAACACTTGCATGTTTCTTAATCATTGGAATCTACAGCTTAACTGGACTCGTATAACAAATAAAGAGGTTGAGTGTAGTTGAAGAAAAATCCGAACGATAAATCGTTCGGATTTTTTTATTGTTGTGATGAACATAGATTTCATGTATATAGGCGCTTTTAGCGGTTGATTGGAGCGGAGCCTTGCACGGAAATCAGCAGCGGTTTCACAAGGAATCTCTATCTCCTTTGTTCGTCTATAGGTTGCAGTGATTTAGCTGTATATCAAGCTTTTTGCTTTAAAACAGATTCTTTGACTTTCTAAACTGTAAGTATTATGATTACACTACTTTCTGCAGTACTATATGCCGTTACATTAATTCTTAGCATGTTTATGAAGAAAGGAGAATGACTGTGAAGCTATTTGAAGGAAATTTAAAAGTAGGCGACTGGGTCAAAGGAAAGTCTCGCGACGGTGAACTTATATACGGATATATTAAAACGATTAATCCATCTAAAAAAGCAGCACTAATCAACGTTGTAAAAAGTGATGATGAAAAAATGGTCGGCACAACCATTGGCATGATGGATGAAAAAATAGAGAAGCTGCCCCTTCAAAAAACGGCGCACGAAGAGCAGATTCTTTTATTGATTGATCTTGCGCTGTTAACGAAAGACAAGGCTTGGTTTGATGAATTAACAGCTGAATTAAAAAGATTACAAGATAAAAAGCAAGGCTGACATTCCTGATAAGGAATGAAGGCCCTGCTTTTTTTATTATTCATAGGGGAAAAGCAGGAATGGAAAGCCGCTTGCGAGAAGAAGTAAGTGACAATATTAAGAAAGAAAAGGTGATAAAAGATGAGTAAACGTGTCTTGATTTTAACAGGAGATGCCGTGGAGGCATTAGAAGTTTTTTATCCGTATTATCGCTGTTTAGAAGAAGATATTCAGTGTACCATTGCTTCTCCCGTGAAAAAGAAGCTTCAAACGGTTGTTCATGATTTCCTTCCAGAAATGGAAACATTCACAGAGAAAACGGGATATAAAATTGATTCTCACGCTTCTGTTGATGAAGTGGATCCCGCCGATTATGATGGACTTATTATTCCTGGAGGACGGGCGCCTGAATACATTCGAATGAACACAAAAGTTCAGGAAATTGCCGCGCATTTTTTAAAAGAAAATAAACCTTTAGGCGTTATTTGTCATGGTCAGCTCGTGTTAACGACGGTTAGAGAGTATCTGCAGGACAGAGAAGTGACAGCGTATCCTGCTTGCCGGCCGGAAGTAGAAGCGGCGGGTGCTGTATTTGTTGAACAGACGTTTCACGTAGACAGAAACCTAGTAACCGGGCAAGCTTGGCCGGATTTACCTAAATTTATGAAAGAGTTTTTTAACGTGCTAAAAAAAGCTGAAAAGTGAACGCATAATAAAAAAAGCGGGCTGAGAGAAAACAATTCTTTCAGCTCTTTTAATTGATGATAGGTGAGGTGTAAACAACGTGCAGCTAGTGTCTGAACTGTCGAAGAAAATTATAAAAGAAGTACAGCTTGTGATGAAAGAACATGTAATTGTAACGGATACACGCGGAATTATTATTGCGTCTACAGAAGAAAAGCGGGTTGGTTTTTTTCATGAAGGCGCGTGGAACGTGATGCAAAAAAAGGAAAAACTATATATCTCCAAAAAAGAAGCAGCATATTTAAAAGGAGTTAAGCCAGGAATTAATTTGCCTATCAGTTATCAAGGAGACATTATTGGCGTTATTGGTATTACAGGTATTCCAGAAACTGTTGAGCCTTTTGCAGACATTATTCGAAGATTAACAGAGCTAATTATTCGCGAGGCATATTACATAGAAACAAAGGAATGGGAAAATAAAGGAGTAGAAGCTTTTTTTCGTGAATGGATTTATAGCCAGCAAGTAGATGCAGAATTTATTGAACGAGGCCATATTTTAGGAGTACAAGTAGACAGTGCTTATTGCTGCACGCTGTTTCAAATTGATTCATCTCTTTCGAAAAAGAAGCAGCAGCAGGTACAAGAAATGATTCGCTACTGGTTTGAAAGTCATAAAGGTCAAGGAGATTATATCGCAAATTGGGGATACGATCGCTTGCTTTTACTTAAAGAGGCTGTAGGTGAAAAGGCAAGGCGAGGATTTAAAGAAGAATTAATAAAATGTCAGCAGTATATTCAAGCAAACAACCAAGTTATGATCACTATTGGTGTAGGAAAGCCAGCGGAGCAATTTAATTTGCATGCTTCATATGAAGAAGCGAAAAAAGCGCTTAAAGTGGCTTCAAAACGTCAAACCGTTGTTTTTTATGAGGAGCTGCTGATGGACATGATTTTAGAAGACGTTTCTGAACCTGTAAAAAAGGAATTCTTGAGTCGAGTGCTTTCTTCCATTCAAAAAGAAAAAGAGCTTCTCGAAACGCTGAAATGCTATTTAGCCAACGATCAATCGTTGAAAAAAACGGCGTTTGATTTACATATTCATATTAATACGCTTCATTACCGCTTGAAGCAAATGAAAGAACTAACAGACATTGATCCAAAAAGCGTAAAGGGTATCACGCTTTTTTACCTTGCGCTGTCTCTATTAGAGTAAGTGCGCCCTTCGTTAGATAAACATACAAAAAATGAGTTTTTAAAGCGCTTTTTTTTAGTTTTTTATCCATAGTCCCTCGTGGCTTCTGCGACTATAATAAGATTAAGAGATATATAAGGAGGAACGTTATGCTTAATGAACGAACAAAAGCAAAGCTCATTGAAGTTGTAGGGTCAGCCAACTTTCAAGATAGCAGTGAAGCAAGACTCGTGTACTCTTATGACGCAACACCTAACTTTCAGTCGCTTCCTGATGCGGTTATTATGCCTGAAAACAAAGATCAAGTGAAAAGAATTTTAACGATATGCAACGAAGATCATGTTCCTATTGTGCCAAGAGGTTCAGGTACAAATTTAAGCGCAGGAACGTGTCCAACGCAAGGCGGAATTGTTCTTACATTTAACCGGATGAATAACATTTTGGAAATTGATGAAGAAAATTTAACCGCTACCGTGCAGCCAGGTGTTATCACGTTAGACTTAATTAACGCCGTAGAGGCAAAAGGTTTATTTTACCCTCCTGATCCAAGCTCTATGAAAATATCAACCATCGGAGGGAACATCAATGAATGTTCAGGAGGGTTACGAGGCTTAAAATACGGCGTAACAAAAGATTACGTTCTTGGTCTTGAAGTAGTTCTTGCAAACGGTGACTGTATTAAGACGGGAGGCAAGCTGGCTAAAGATGTAGCTGGCTACGATTTAACGAACTTGTTTGTCGGGTCTGAGGGAACGCTTGGCGTCGTGACAGAAGCGATTTTAAAGCTCATTCCAATACCTGAAACAAAACAAACTCTGCTCGCGCTGTTTGAAGACATGGACGCAGCCGCTAAGACGGTTTCAGCTATTATCGCCAATAAGATTATTCCAGCTACGCTTGAATTTTTAGATCAGCCGACGTGTGAAGTAGTAGAAGATTTTGCGCAAGTTGGGCTACCCACAGATGTAAACGCTGTCTTATTGATTGAACAAGACGGTCCGCCGGAAGTAGTGACTCGCGATATTGAAATGATTTCCCGCATCTGCAGCGAAGGAAATGCTGTATCTGTAAAAGTAGCAGCTTCACAAGCAGAAGCAGAAGCGTTAAGTACAGCAAGAAGATCAGCTCTTTCTGCTTTAGCGCGAATGAAGCCAACGACCATTTTAGAAGACGCAACCGTCCCGCGGTCTAAAATTAGTGAAATGGTCAAAGCGATTAATGAAATTGCTGTAACATATAACGTTAAGATCTGTACGTTTGGTCATGCAGGAGACGGAAATCTGCATCCGACTTGTTTAACAGATGCGCGTGACGAAGAAGAGCTTCACCGCGTCGAACAAGCTTTTGAAGCGATTTTTCATAAAGCCATTGAGCTTGGAGGAACGATTACAGGTGAACACGGAGTTGGAGAAATGAAAGCACCGTATTTGGCATTGAAGATGGGAGGAGAAGGAGTAGCTGCGATGAAAGCAATTAAGTATGCTTTGGACCCGCAAGGAATTATGAATCCAGGGAAAATTTTTGCTAAAGACACGAGAAAAAGAGTGGTGGTTCGTTCATGACGGCAACAAAAGACATTCAGCAAGCGTTCAAAGAACGGTTAGATTATGACGAGTTAATGAATTGTATGAGATGCGGTTTTTGTTTGCCAAGCTGTCCGACGTATGGACAAACGAATCAATATGAAGCAGCGTCACCGCGCGGAAGAATTGCTTTGATGAAAGGAGTTGTAGACGGACTTATTGAACCTGATGAATCTGTTGAAAAGCAATTGAATCTTTGTCTTGGCTGCCGAGCGTGTGAGCCTGTTTGTCCTTCGGGTGTGAAGTATGGACACTTATTAGAAGAAGCGCGTGATATTATTCAGCAGAAAAAAAGGCATAAATGGCCAGTAAAAGCGCTCAGGCATATGGTGTTTGAACAGCTTTTCCCGCATAAAGAACGATTAAAAAATGTACATTCTCTGCTTGCTTTCTACCAAAGAAGCGGCTTGCAAAAAGCTGTTCAAAAAACAAATATACTAAATGTCCTGCCCGGTAATTTAGCACAAATGGAAAAAACGCTTCCGCCTGTGCCAACAAAAAAAGAAATGAAGAAACGGCCTTTTTTATTTGAAGCAGAAGGAACAAGAGAGCGTACAGTTGCTTTTTTTACAGGGTGTTTAATGGATACGATGTTTATGGAAACAAACAACGCCACGATTGCACTTTTACAAAAAGCGGGGTGTAAGGTCGTCATACCAGAGGTGCAGACATGCTGCGGCGCGCTGCATGCGCACGGAGGAGAAAAAGATCAGGCAAAGAAGTTAGCGAAGCAAAATATTATGGCGTTTGAATCCATTCAAGCGGATGATATTGTTCTTAATGCAGGAGGCTGCGGTGCGCTGTTGGTAGAATACGATCATTTATTAAAAGAGGAACCGGAATGGAAAGAAAGAGCAGCGGCTTTTTCTGCCAAAGTTAAAGATTTTTCAGAGATTTTATTGCAGCAGCAGTTTGTGGAAAAACAAAAGTTATCGCTGCCAAGTCAAATTATTACGTATCAAGACTCGTGTCATTTAAGAAACGTGATGAAAACGTCCAGTGCACCGAGAAAACTGATCCAAGCGATTAACGGAACGGTGTTTAATGAAATGGAAAATGCGGATCATTGCTGCGGCTCAGCCGGTATTTATAACTTAACGGAACAAGAGATGTCTATGCAAATTTTAGATTACAAAATGGAAAAAGTGAAAGAAACGCATGCACATACGATTGTAACAGCGAACCCGGGCTGTCTCATTCAAATGAAGCTAGGCGTAGTCAGAGAAGGAGTAGAAGAAAGTGTAAGGGCCGTTCATCTTGCAGATTTACTTCTTGAAGCAGTAGAAAGCAAATAAAAAGGCCGGACGTGTCCGGCCTTTTTATTATTTGAACAGCTGAGAAACAATTTCGTACGAACGAAGGCGAGCTTTGTGATCGTAAATTTGAGCGTTAATCATCAGTTCATCTGCTTCTGTTTCTTCAATAAACTGTTCAAGCTTGACTTTAATCGTCTCAGGGCTTCCGACAATAGAAGAGCCCAGCTGCTGTTGAAGAGAAGCTTTTTCAAAGTCAGTCCATAGTTCATCCATATTATCCACAGGAGCTTTTAGTTTACCCGGTGTGTTTCGAATTAAATTTAGAAACTGCTGCTGCATAGAAGTAGCCAAACGTTCAGCTTCTCTATCTGTATCAGCAGCGATTACGTTTACACCTAACATTGCATATGGTTTCTCTAAAACGTCGGACGGCTTAAAATAACGGCGATACATGTTAAGAGCTGTCATTGTATTATTAGGTGAGAAGTGACTTGCAAATGAAAATGGCAAGCCTAGCTGTGCAGAAAGCTGTGCGCTAAAACCGCTTGAGCCAAGCAGCCAAATCGGAATATTTAAACCTTGACCCGGAACAGCTTTGACGCGCATCTGACTTTCTGAAGCAGGTTTAAAGTACTCTTGCAGTTCAGCTAGCTGTTCTGGGAAGTCACTGCCGTCGCTTCTGCGGTCGCGTCGCAGTGCTTGTGCTGTCAGCTGATCTGTCCCTGGCGCTCTTCCTAAGCCTAAATCAATACGTCCTGGAAATAGTGATTCAAGCGTGCCAAAATGCTCAGCAATAACAAGCGGAGAATGGTTAGGAAGCATAATACCTCCAGAGCCTACGCGAATGCGTGACGTGCCTGCAGCTACATGACCAATTACAACAGATGTAGCGGAGCTTGCGATACCTGTCATATTATGATGTTCAGCTAGCCAGTAGCGGTTATACCCCCATTTTTCAGCGTGCTGAGCTAAATCTAATGTATTTCTAAGTGAGTCAGATACAGTTCCTCCTTCAACTACAGGAGAAAGATCCAATACGGAAATCGGAATATCTTTTAATGCTTTACTCATCAATTTCATCTTCTTTCTTTAAAGACTTCATAGGCCTTGTTATTTCAATGGAATACAAGTATTTTAACAATAATCTTTCGAGTTCCAAAATATTTTGCTTCGATTATTTTCCTTTATGTTATTGTTCTTTATTTACACAAGCTTTTGAGAAACAAAAAGCTTGTACGGTATAAGGCAGAAGCCGCCTCTTTCTATAAAAAGCTGTCATATTTTATAGTAGAAGGGAGGATGAATATGGTTACTTTAAATGAACTAAAAAGCAAGCAGTACGATATGATATACAGTTTAGGCTATAACTGTTTTCCAGGGATATACATGAAAAAATATGCTTTGCGAAAACAAGCCGGCGTGATTGATTGGTGTATTAGCATTTCTCTTTCTCATGTTAACCAGCTGTTGAAAAATCGCTGTAAAGACTTATTTGTATATGAACACTTAACCTATATCAGTTCTTTCGGAGATGGTTCCACGCTTAGACTGCGTGATAAGGTGTATCAAATTGATTCTGCTCATGATTTTCCGTCGTCTATTAATACGGAGACTAACTGGCTTTCATATAATGAAGTCAAAGAAAAATATGAACGGAGAACGGAGCGATTTTTAACGTCGATGGAGACCAGTTCTTGTATATTGTTTATTCGTATGGGCGGAACGTATGAAGAAGCGAAAGAATTAGAGCATATTTTAAAGGGAATGGTCAAAAACGATTTCTATATACTGCTGCTGACAAACAGTGAAAAAGAACTTTTGTCCGAGGCTAACTGGGACTTGCCTTGTACATGTGTCTTACATGCACCTATTTTTTCAATGGACGTGCTGCGCGATGATACAGTATGGGAAGAGCTCTTAAGCGGGCTTGTTATAAAATAAAAGAAACTCTTTTTGTTTAATACGGGAATGAAAAAGCTCGTTTTTTTCATAGACTTTGTTATATCTGTGTATCAAAGGAGATGAAAAGATGGAGTCCAATGTGCGGAAGGCGATAAAAGAAATTGTATGGCTGCTGCTAGAACAAGACCAGCGCTGGAATGAGTATCTAGTACAGCTGGAGGATTTGAAAATACAAGTGGATTTGAATAGTTCCGCATATGAAGTTCTGAGAAAGATGACGGGGAATTACGAAGTGCTGCTTGAACATATGGATCTCATTCAGCAGTTTGAAAATCATTCTAAAAGTGAAACAGCGCTGAATGACTTAGTTACCATCGTTATGAAGCATTACTCATTAAAAAATTCATAAGCCTGCTTTGTGCAGGTTTATGGAGTTTAAGCTCTCAATGGAATTGGGTAGAGATAATCGTTTATAATAAGTACATATGGTGATGAAAGGGTGATCGATATGGAAGAGAAACAAGAAATTGTACCCGTTCGTACAGAGGAAACAGCCAAATATTATTCGGAAGAAAAATTTTGGGACAAGCTTAAAAAGTTTGGTAAAAAAGCGGGAGCAAACGTTGTTTATGCCGTATTGCTTTTATACTACACGCTGCAAAAACCTGATATTCCCCCAAAAGCAAAAGCAGTCATTATAGGAGCGTTAGGTTATTTTATTCTTCCTTTAGATTTAATTCCGGACTTTGCAGCAGGAGTTGGATTTACAGATGATTTAGGAGCTCTGGGGCTTGCATTGATTCAAGTTGCCATGTACATTGATGAAGGTGTTAAACTGAAAGCGAAAGAAAAAATTAAAACGTGGTTTTCAGAAGAACACAATTTTTCCATTATTGATGCTAAAATAAAGTAACGTTATGATCGAAATGTAATTATTAAATAAAGTGAGCAAAAGAAGGTGATAGATGAATCATCTTCTTTTTAAGCGATAATATATAGGTCTTTGTAACTATTTTAATCCTTTTTATGTAAAAAAAGCAGGATTAAAATATTTTTTTCATTAAAATTTTAAGCAAGGTAATTGAATAATTGCCCTACAAATGTTAAGTTAAAACATGTTCATAAATTCGTCACAGAAAGCAGTATACAAATAAGTAAGATTGTTTGTAAAAACTTTGTGAAATTATGGAATTTTTTAACTAAGAGTTTCAAACTCTTAGAGATTCTTCCTCATCAATCAGAAGTCGCTTTCTTTCGTTCAACGATTAAGCATCTTTCATTTGAAGGTGTTTTTTTTCAGCTTAAGTAAGCTAACAACATGATTGTATGACAAATTTTTGCTAAGGTTGTATGGTTACTGTATTGTATGACAAGTTTTGTGTGATTTGATGTTAAATAAATGAACAGCTTCGAAGTAAATAAATGATTGCAGAAAAACAAAGTCCATGCGTTTTCATGAACCATTATACGTTACTTCATATTTGTAGAGATGTTTAGCAAAAGGGGAGATGAATGGCCTGACGTAAACAATATCCATAGACAAGCCTTAGAAGATAATTATCTTTCTAAGAAAGCAAATTTATATGATTGATTCTAATCTAAACAATGGAGTGTTCAAAAATGGAAATTAGTCAAATCTTTATTATTTTAACCCCAATCTTTTTTGTTATTTTGCTAGGTTATTTAGCAGGGTATTTTAAAAAGTTTGATGCAACAACATCTAAAGGGTTAAATACGCTTGTAACAAAATTTGCGTTACCTGCACATCTATTCGTTGGTATTACTACAACATCAAAACAAACGCTTATTGAAAAATGGCCGTTTTTACTAGCATTAGTTCTTGGTATTATTGGATTTTATGTTCTTTTCTTACTTGTTGCAAAATATGTATTTAAATACTCTTTAACAGGCGCGTCTATGTTCTCTTTAAACTCTACGCAGCCAACGTTTGCGTTTATGGGTATTCCAGTATTAGGTAGCTTGTTTGGCGCGGATGTAGTAGCAATTCCGATCGCCATTACTGGTATCGTAGTAAATGCGATGCTTGATCCTTTAGCAACTATTATTGGTACGGTTGGACAGCGTGAAAGAAGTGAAGGCGATTCAGAAGAAAGCTTATTTAAAGTAACGATTAAATCAATCTTACACGGTCTCTCTGAGCCGTTAGCCTGTGTTCCGTTAATCGCAGTAATATTAGTATTATGCGGCTTCCAAGCTCCAGATTTACTATCAAGCAGCTTAGATCAAATCGGTTCAATTACATCTGGTGCGGCTCTATTCGCAGTTGGGGTAACAATTGGTATCCGTAAAATTCAATTTAGCCCAGCGGCATTTGGTATTGCGATTTTAAAAGTGGCTATTCAGCCGCTTGTAATGTTAGGAATTGCAACAGCAATGGGTCTATCATCAGCTGACATCGTAAAATTAGTATTATTAGTAGCGTTCCCAGGTTCAGCTGTAGCAGCGATGATTTCAGTTCGCTTTGACAGCCTAGCTGGTGAAACAGCTTCAGCATTCGTACTTAGTGCCATTATGTCACTTGTTACATTACCGCTGTTAATTTCTTGGTTAATGTAGTCACATATATCAATATAAAATAAAAAAGGCTTTGCTATTTTAGCAAAGTCTTTTTTTGTGCATTTATATTTAAAAAAGCTTTAAAAATTCTTGGGCGATTTTGGGAAGATAACTGTCGGTACGCCACGTAACTAAAGGCTCAATTACAAATGGATTATCTTCTATGTTTAAAATTTTAATATGTTCTAGTGAAAAAGAAGATAGCATCGAATAAGGAACAATGGCAGCACCAAGGCCACGACATACTAAATTAAGAAGCATCGCTGAATCATGGCATTCGCATAAAATGTTAGGTGTTATACCCATCTTTTCAAATTCCTTCACAATGCGATTATATATGCTTATTTCCCGGTTTGAGCGAAGAAGAATAAGAGGGAGAGAAGCAATTTCAGCGACTGAAATCTTTTCTTTTGCATAACCACTTTCTTTGGGAACGGCTACAACAAAAACATCTGGTGCAAGTGTTTTTGTTTTGACATGTTTATAAGGTAAGTCAGTAGTAGTGACTGCTACATCAATTTTTCCTTCCGTTAATAATTCGTTTAAGTGAGCTGGCTCGTTTTCATAGATATTAAATGTGCTGTTTGGATACTGTTTTTGAATAAGAGTTAGCTTATCGAGAACCGTTGATGCACAGTAGATTGTACATCCGATTTCAAGTTTTTCATTTGTTACGTTTTTGCATTCCTGTACTTCCAATACTGATTTTTCGACCCTTTGCACAATTTCTTTCGCTCGTTTTAAAAAAAGCTCTCCTTCTACCGTTAACAATAAGCGCTTGTTATTATTTCGTTCAAAAAGCAAAAGGCCCAGCTCATTTTCGAGCTGTTTTAGCTGCCTGCTTAAAGGAGGCTGAGCCATATGCAGGCGCTTTGCTGCTTTGGTCACATTTAATTCTTCAGCTATGACAATAAAATAATGCAGCTGTCTTAATTCCACTGTATTCAACTCCATACTTTAAAGGTATTATTATATATTTTATCAATATTTTAATTGTATGGAAAATGAGTGTAAAGTTAAATGTGTAACCAAAGCAGAGAGGAGGAAGAGAAATGAAAATAGCTGTAGGAATCACAGGAGCCACGGGAGCTATTTTAGGTATTCGAATTTTAGAGCTTTTGAAGAAGGCTTCTGTTGAAACGCATTTAGTCATGTCGCCTTGGGCTCATGCCACAATTAAGCTGGAAACACCCTATAGCGTTCAGCAAGTAGAAGCGCTAGCAGATTATTGTTATTCATATCAAGACCAAGCAGCAAAAATTTCGAGCGGTTCTTTTCGCATAGATGGAATGATTGTTAGTCCTTGCAGCATGAAAACATTAGCATCTATTCGAATGGGACTAGCAGATAACTTAATAGCGAGAACAGCAGATGTGATGCTAAAAGAAAGAAAGCCACTGGTGCTACTTCCTCGAGAAACGCCTTTGAATACGATTCATTTAGAAAACATGCTGGATCTTTCAAAAATGGGAGCTATCCTCGTGCCTCCTATGCCGGCATTTTATAACAAGCCTGAGACGATTGAGGATATTGTCACCCATATTGCTGTTCGAACTTTAGATCAATTAGGAATTGAGCTTCCTGAGGCAAAAAGATGGAATGGAATTAAACATTTATCACAAGGAGGAAAATAAACATGGCTTATAAAGACTTTAGAGATTTCCTTAATACGCTACATAAAGAAGGGCAGCTACTGACGGTTACAGATGAAGTGCAGCCTGATCCAGATTTAGGTTCAGCAGGTCAAGCCATCAGTAATTTAGGAGACCAAACGCCGGGATTATTATTTACCAATATTTATGGGTACAACAATGCAAAGGTAGCTCTAAACGTAATGGGTTCCTGGTCAAATCACGCGTTAATGATGGGACTGCCTAAATCAACTCCTGTAAAAGAACAGTTCTTTGAGTTTGCTCGGAGATATGAAAAATTTCCTGTCAAAGTGAAAAGGGAAGAAACAGCGCCATTTCATGAGTGTGAAATTAAAGATGATATCAACTTATTCGATCTTTTGCCATTGTTTCGCTTAAATCAAGGAGACGGCGGCTATTATCTAGATAAAGCGTGCGTCATTTCTCGTGATCAGCATGATAAGGAGAATTTCGGCAAACAAAACGTGGGTATATATCGTATGCAGGTCAAAGGGAAAGACCGTCTAGGCATTCAGCCCGTGCCACAGCATGATATTGCCATTCACTTGAAACAAGCCGAAGAAAAAGGTGAAAACCTCCCTGTATCAATTGCTTTAGGATGTGAACCTGCGATTGTCACAGCAGCCGCTACGCCGCTTCATTACGATCAATCAGAGTATGAAATGGCAGGAGCTATTCAAGGTGAGCCATACAGAATTGTGAAGTCTCAGCTTTCTGATTTAGATGTACCTTGGGGAGCAGAAGTGATTTTAGAGGGAGAAATTTTAGCTGGTGAACGTGAATATGAAGGTCCTTTTGGCGAATTTACAGGTCATTACTCCGGCGGCAGAAGCATGCCTGTTATCAAAATCAATCATGTATACCATCGCAAAGATCCTATTTTTGAAAGTTTATATATCGGTATGCCTTGGACAGAAACAGATTATTTAATTGGAATCAATACAAGCGTTCCTTTATATCAGCAGCTAAAAGAAGCATATCCTGAAGAGATTGAAGCTGTGAATGCAATGTATACTCATGGTCTCGTTGCTATCATTTCAACGAAAAGCCGATACGGAGGATTTGCTAAGGCGGTTGGTATGAGGGCATTGACTACGCCGCATGGGTTAGGATATTGCAAGCTAGTTATTTTAGTAGACGAAGATGTGGATCCGTTTAATTTACCGCAAGTCATGTGGGCGCTATCAACAAAAATGCACCCAAAACACGATGTTATAACAGTGCCTAATCTTTCAGTTCTGCCACTTGATCCAGGATCTGAGCCGGCTGGTATTACAGATAAAATGATTTTGGATGCTACAACACCAGTTGCACCGGAAACAAGAGGCCACTATTCTCAGCCTTTAGATACACCACTTGAAACTGAAAAATGGGAAAAAATCTTAACGAATATGATGCAAAAATAAACAAGGAGGAATCGACATGCATACTTGTCCAAGATGTGAAGCCAAACAAGCGAACTTAGTATCTAAATCACCAGTTGAAGGAGCCTGGGAGATTTACTTATGCAACGTGTGTTTGTTTACCTGGCGTTCTTCTGAACCTGAGACCATCACCAATCCTGAAAAATACCCTCGACCATTTAAAGTCAATCCAAAAGACGTACCGCTGGCAACGCACGTGCCTCCTGTGCCACCCCGATCTTAATAAGCAAAGGTGGTAAGTAAAATGAATAAAGCAGAGCTGCCAAAAGCCGTGCGCGTATTTTTAAATGGAAAAGACTTAGAAAGAAAGCAGCATGATGCGATGCTGCTATCTACAGTGACATCCGAGGGTTTTCCTCATGTAGCAATGATTAGCGCAGGAGAGCTGGTAGCTATTAGCTCTTCACGCGTCAAGCTGTTAATATGGAAAGATACAACATCTTCAACAAACATGATACAGAATCATAGGGCAACCGTTACATTAGTTGTTGAAGGAAAAGCTTATTACATTAAATTTTGGCTAAAAAAAGAAGCTCCTGTGTTATCAGGTTATGAGCTATTTACGGGAGAAGTAGCCGCTGTTAAAGAAGATTACGCAAAATATGCAGTTTTAACATCAGGAATTCAATTTCAGCTTCATGATTCCAAAGAGGTACTGAGCCGCTGGAAGCAATCAATTGAGGCTGTTCTTTCTACTGAAAAAACCGATTCTTAAAAATAAGAATCGGTTTTTTAGCTGTAGTGAAATTTTTTCAAATAGCATGCTAGCTGAACTTTTAATAGGTGTTCACTGTTTGTAAATGATATGTTCATTTTTTCTTCAATTTTTTTCAACCGCTGATAGAGTGTATTAACATGAATATGAAGCTGCTTAGCTGTAAGTGAAGCAGAGCGGTTATTATCGAAATACGCTTCTAGCGTTTGCTCTAAAGGTTCATCGTTTGAATGATTGTTCTTAAGAGGGAGAAATACTTCATCAATAAAGGTTTTGACCTCTTCTTTTGATTGATTAATAAATAGCCGGTTAATTCCTATTTCCTCATATAACATGCATCCATCTTGCTGCTGAGACAGAAGGTAAGAGACAGCTTTTTCAGCTTCACTATAACTTTTTCCTATTTGAGTAAAATGAGAATAACGACTTCCAATCCCTGTTTTTACATGACATTCATTGTAGTAACGCCATTTTGAGAGTAAATCCTCTAATTGTTTGATAATAGCATGCTGTTTTTCATAAGGGTCAAGCGTAAATACAAGGGTTACTTTGGTGTCGAACCCGTATACGACAGGTGCTTTTGAGCTGAAAACCGATTTGATGTCAGATACAAGGCGATGAAGGTGTAAGTTTAAGAGCTGCAGGTCCGCTTGTGAACGAATGGTAATGAGAGCGACCAGAATATGCTTTTTTGTATCAATGTTTAGCTCAGCTGCTTTTTGATACAGCAAAGTGGTGTCATAACACGATAAGTATTCACTAAATAATTCATGTGTTCGCTTGTAAAATAAATCAACTAACGTTTGTTTCTTCAGCATTTCTAATGCAATAACAGAGCTGCTTTGTTCGAGTGCCACTTGATCTAGAGAGGAAAGATCTCCTTGATTTGCCTGCATAATAAGTAACCCTAAGAGCGTGTCAATGCCGTGTATGGGGTGAATATAAACACTGTGTGCCTCATTGTTTGCCGCAATAGTATAAAAACAAGGCTTTGTATGTGAAAGAAAATGTGTGTGAAATTCAGCTGTTTTTGTGTCTATATCAAAGAATTTCAAGAAGCCATAGGTCTTATTATCAACAAAATCTACAATGGTGACAGGAGATGTAACCATTCGGCGCAATTCGGTAAGTATTGGTTCAATTCCTTTACTTTGAAGTGAAACATTCATGAAGGTGCGATGAATTTGATCGCGGCGTATTAAAAGTTTATTTTGTTTTTTTACATCTTCAAAAAGCGCTGAGTTTAAGAGAGCAATCGATACTTGATCGGAAAAGCTTTCTAACAATTCTTTATCCTCTTCATTTAAAAGAGGGGTTGTACCATTTTGATAAATAATGAGTACGCATACCGTTTGTTCTTCCATACAAATGGGGACAGAGATAATAGATTGAATGTTTGTAAACGTATAGGACTGATTAAGATAATGAATATTGTCTTCAGTCATAGTAGAAGAAGCGCGTAATATATCCTTTAAGTTCGTATACATATAGCTTTTATTACGCTGAAATGTCTTTCCGATAATTCCTTCGCCAACTTTCATTTTCATGTTTTGAATTTCATTGTTTGGCCCCCCGGACCAGGCGCGAGGCAAAAGAAATTGAGTGGAAGAATCAAACATCCACAGCACGCCCATATCTGCAACAGAAATAACTGAAAGAGCATTTTCAAGAATTCTTGTTAATAGATAATCTGAGTCTTGTAAAAGTGAGATTTCCTTAATGCTTTTCATAAGCACGTTTAAAATGTGCTCATGCCGCTCTAGCTTTTTTTGCAGCATATAAGGAGAAAAGGTAGCCGATAGCTGTTTTATTTGTGGGGGTGTCCAGTCATGCTTAGCAAATATGCGAACAACAAACGCATAGCGATTTGGAAAGGATAAGTAAATTTCCTCGAACTCTTCATATGCCGTATGCTTTTGAAAGGAATCACTGCCGTTATGTAGGCTAGTGGGAGGAGTGTAAGTCAGGGATGAGCATGAAGAACTGGAAAAAATCACGTTGAAATTTGCAGAATCAATACTTGCCCAAATCTGAAAAGGACTATTTTTGATAATAGATGTAAGATAACCTTTCATATTAGCTAATAAATCACTCATGTTAACAACCCCTTATAGACTACTTAATGTAAAAAAATACATAGTTATAGTTCTTATTATATAGAATTACACATTGAAAAAATAGTCAGAATTTTTTAATATTTATATAACGAATTGATTTGTTACAAAACATTACATTAAATGAAATAAAAAGGAGATGAGTGCATTTATGTTAGCAAGGTCGAACTGGAAATACGTCATTTTATTTTTATTATTTTTAGGCTGGTCGCTTGGAAACTTAGATCGTTTTATTATTAATTACGCTATTTTAGATATTTCGAAAGATCTACATCTGAATGCTTCTTCTACAGGCATCATCTTAAGCAGCTTTTTTGCAGGATACGCACTGATGCAAATACCTGGGGGGTGGCTAGCAGACCGCTTTGGATTTAAAAAAGTCATTATAATCGCCGTGCTTTTATGGTCTTTGTTTACGATTTTTACCGGAATGGCCTGGTCTTTTGCTTCTATTATTATCATTCGCTTTTTATTTGGTTTAGGGGAGGGAAGTTACTTTCCATCTGCATCAAAAGGAATCGCAGGGTGGTTTCCTCAGCAAGAACGCAGTAGAGCCATGTCCTTTTTGTTATCGTCAGGTACGATTATGGGCGTGGTTACACCAATTCTAGCGACGCAGCTGATGCAAACGATAAGCTGGAGAAGTATCTTTTATATCATAGGAGCCATCGGACTCGTTATTACAGTTTTGTTTGTTTTTTTACTAAAAGAAAAGCAGCAGAGAGAAAAAACAGAGACATCTGCTATTCCTGCTAAGCAGATGACATTAAAAGAAATTATCAAAACTCCGATGATTTGGAATTTATTTATTGCATACTTCAGTATCTACGCCATTAACTGGGGGCTCATGTCGTGGATGCCTACATATTTAGCTGAAGTAAGACATCTGAATTTAACGGACATCGGTTTTCTTTCCGCTATCCCAGCATTTGTAGGCATTATAGGAATGTTTGTTAGCGGCTTTGTTTTAGACAAGCTTCCGGACGGAAAAGACAAGACGATTGCGGCGGTGTTTGGTTTACTGATGGGTGTTTTTCTTTGCTTCATGGCCATTTCACCTAGCGTAGGCATGTTTATCGTTTTTCAAAGTGCAGTCACCTCGCTGTTTTCGTTTAATGTGATTTTAATCGCTTCAGCTCCTTTAAAAATGTTGCCTGAATCAGTGGTCGGTTCAGCAAATGGTTTTATCAATACAGGAGCTCAAGCAGCCGGCGTATTAACACCAATGCTCATTGGCTTTTTAGTACAATCGTTTGGCGGGTCGTATAATGCAGCATTTGCTTTATTAATTATCTGCGCTCTTGTCTGTGCTATTTCGTTGTTTTCGATTCGACCTGCAAAAGTGGTAGTGGATGCACAAAATGCTGTTAAATAATGAAGAAAAAGGAGAGTGTCTCATGGATATTATTAAAGAAGTTGAACAACTTATTGAAAAAAAGCGAAACGAGCTAACTCTAATCAGTGATCAAATATGGGAATATGCAGAAATGAGGTTTGAAGAGTATAAGTCAGCACAGCTGATTTGCGACATGTTAGAAAAAGAAGAGTTTACACTTCGTAAACATATTGCTAACCTTGAAACAGGTTTTATTGGAAGTTACGGGAGCGGTTATCCGATCATCGCTATTCTCGGTGAATACGATGCGCTTACCGGGCTGAGTCAAAAAGATAATTGCGCAGTAGCAGATCCGGTCAAAAAAAACGGAAATGGCCATGGGTGTGGGCATAACCTACTTGGGGTAGGCTCACTAGCAGCTGCACTTGCTGTCAAAGAATATTTAAAAGAAAAAAATGTTCCGGGGACCGTTCGATACTATGGATGTCCAGCCGAAGAAAGTGGTTACGGAAAGACGTATATGGTAAGAGAAGGATTTTTTCAAGATGTAGACGTCGCGTTTTCATGGCATCCCGCTACCGTTAATGGTGTTATGCATACGTCATCGAATGCGGTTTTGCAAGCAACTTTTAAATTTAAAGGAAGAAGCAGTCATGCAGCTGCTAGTCCTCATCTTGGCAGAAGCGCTTTAGACGCTGTAGAGTTGATGAACATTGGTGTAAATTATATGCGTGAACATATGGTTGATGAAGCGCGCGTACACTATGCCATTACAAATAGCGGAGGCATCTCTCCTAATGTTGTTCAAGCAGAAGCGGAAGTCATGTACTTAATTCGTGCTCCGAAGCCATCTCAAGTCAAAGAACTTTTTGAACGCGTTGTGAAAATTGCAGAGGGAGCAGCTTTAATGACTGAAACACAAATGGAACAGGAAATTCAAGGAGCCTGTGCTAATCTAATTCCAAATCAAACAATGGAACAGCTGATGCATAAGCAAATGATGCAGATAAATTTGGCTGAAGTGAAACATGAAGAAATAGCTTTTGCCAAAGCTATTTACGAGTCTACATCCGCCGAAGATAAAGAAGCAGCAAAAAAACAAGTGGGTTCACTGCTAGACAGAGCTTTAGCGGATCATCCGGTCTTCAACCAAATTGCTCCTATGTCTAAAAATGTTTCCTTCATGACAGGATCAACTGATGTCGCAGACGTTAGCTGGAATGTTCCCACTGCACAGTGCGTGACGGCAACGTGGGCTTATGCTACGCCGTTTCATACATGGCAAGCTGTTGCTCAAGGGAAAACGGAGTATGCCCACGATGCGATGTTATTGGCTGGAAAAGCCATCGCGGCTACGGCGATTGAAATGATAGAAAATCAAGAGCTGATTAGTCAAGCCAAACAAGAGCTGGAGGATAGGCTAGAAGGGGAAAGCTATGAATGTCTTGTGCCTTCACATATACAGCCACCTAATTACTCAGAAAGTGAGCAGGAAAACTATAGCGTGGTATAAAAAACGAGGCGGGGAAAAACGTATTTTCGTGTATGGAAGATCTGAACGATGAATCGTTCGGATTTTTTTATTGTTAGGTTGAACGTTAGGTCTCATTTATCCCGTTTGTCGTCTTTAGATTGGATTGATGTAGTTATGGCTCAATCTCTTTTTTGTTTTCATTAAAAATAAATGGTTAAAAATATATCTCTTGGCTGAACCTAACCCTATCTAATTGTTCAAGAAAAGAGGTAAAAACATGAGAGCATATAAAGTAGAAAAAGATGGTTCAATTTCAACTTCATTAAAAGGAAAATCGGTTTTATCCACTTCTTATTTAAATAAAGGTTCTGCTTTTACTGAAGAAGAAAGAGAAGAGCTTCATCTGCAGGGACTTCTTCCTCCAACGGTTTTAACGTTAGAAGAACAGGCAAAAAGAGCATATGAGCAGTTCAAAAAAGCACCGAATGATCTTCAAAAAAATAATTCGTTAAATGATCTGCATAACCGGAACGTTGTGTTGTTTTATCGTTTATTAACCGATCATTTAAGTGAAATGCTTCCCATTATTTACACGCCTACTGTAGGTCAATCCATTCAAGAATACAGCCATGAATACCACCGTCCTGACGGCTTATATTTATCCGTAAATGAAGCGGATCGATTAAGTGATGCAATTGAAAACTTAGGGATCGACAGCGAAGATATTGATTTGCTTGTAGTTACAGATTCAGAAAGTATTTTAGGGATTGGGGACTGGGGTGTAGGAGGGATAAATATTGCAGTTGGAAAGTTAGCGGTCTACACAGCTGCAGCAGGAATTGACCCAAGCCGCGTACTGCCTGTTGTTCTTGACATGGGGACCAATAACAAAAAGCTTCTTGAAGATCCTTTGTATTTAGGAAATCGTCATGAGCGAGTAAAAGGAGAAGACTATAATCGCTTTATTGCTCAATTTGTAAAAGAAATAACGACCAAGTTTCCTAAAGCGCTTCTTCATTGGGAGGATCTTGGGAATATTAACGCGCGTCACATTATGAAAGAATACGGAGATAAAATTTTAACGTTTAATGATGACATTCAAGGAACGGGAGTGATTACTCTTGCAGCCGTTTTGACAGCGGTGCGCATTACAGGTACACCTTTAAAAGATCAGCGGGTTGTTGTATTTGGACCGGGATCTGCTGGAATTGGGAATGCTGATCGTATTCATAGTGCGATGATGCTTGAAGGGTTATCTGAAGAAGAAGCGTATGATCGTTTTTGGGCATATGATTACAGAGGTCTGTTAACGGAAGATATGGAAGATTTAGCTCCTTTTCAACAGCCTTACGTTCGTCAAAAAGAAGAGATTAAAGAATGGGGAAAAAACGATGAAAATAAAGTTTCACTATTGGAGCTTGTCAAGCAAGTGAAGCCAACGATTTTAATTGGAACATCAGGCGTCACGGATGCTTTTACCGAAGAAATTATTAAAGAAATGGCAAAGCATGTGGAGCGCCCTGTGATTATGCCGCTTTCAAACCCGACTAAACTTGCTGAAGCTGTTCCAGAAAATATTATAAAATGGACGGAAGGAAAAGCCCTTATTGCAACGGGAAGTCCATTTGAACCCGTTGAATATAACGGGCACACTTATGAAATCGGACAGGCGAATAATGCATTTGTGTTTCCAGGTCTTGGTTTAGGTGCAATTGTGGTTCGCGCTCAAAAGTTTACTGAATCTATGTTTGCAGAAGCAGCCAATGCAGTAGCTCGTATAGCAGAAACAGATACAAAAGGAGATACGCTTCTTCCAAATATTAAAGATCTTCAAAAAGTATCAAAGGCGGTTGCTGTAGCAGTTGCTGATGCTGCTGTAAAAGATAACGTAGCAACTGTTGCCGAGCAAAATGTAAATAAACTTGTAGAAGCAGCGGTATGGCAGCCTGTTTATAAACCGGTTAAGGCAAAAAATGAATGAGGTGAATGATAAATGAGCATAGGTCAAATTTTTCTCATTCTCGCGCCTATCTTTTTTGTCATTTTGCTTGGTTATTTAGCAGGGCACTTTAAAAAATTTGATAAGCAAACGTCTAAGGGGCTCAACACATTAGTAACGAAGTTTGCGCTTCCTGCACACTTATTTGTAGGTGTAACGACAACTCCAAGAAAAACACTCATAGACGAATGGCCGTTTTTAGTAGCGCTGATTTTAGGAATTGTCGGGTTTTACCTCATTATATTGCTCGTCGTGAAGTATGCAGGGAAGCATACGTTAACTTCTTCTTCTATGTTTGCTCTAAACTCAGCTCAGCCAACGTTTGCTTTTATGGGCATTCCAGTACTCGGAGGATTGTTCGGTGCAGGAGCCGTAGCGATTCCAATTGCCATAACAGGAATCGTAGTAAACGCGATTTTAGATCCGCTGGCAACGATTTTAGGAACCGTTGGACAAAGGGGACGAAGGGAAGGGGAAGAGAAAACAAGTTTATTCAAAGTAACGGTTCATTCCATTTTGCATGGTTTATCTGAGCCTTTGGCATGTGTACCGTTAATTGGAGTGATTTTAACGCTTTGCGGCTTTCAGTCACCTAAACTTTTACAGGATATGCTTGATCAAATCGGAAGTATTACATCGGGAGCAGCTTTGTTTGCAGTAGGAGTAACGATTGGAATTGGAAAAATTAACTTCAGTAAAGGTGCGCTTGGGATCGCCCTCTTAAAAGTAGCGGTTCAACCCATCGTTATGCTCGGAATTGCAGTATGGATAGGATTATCTTCAGATGAAGTGACAAAAGCTATTTTGCTGGTAGCTTTTCCTGGGTCTGCTGTAGCTGCGATGATTGCTTTGCGGTTTGAAAGCTTGGAAAACGAAACCGCATCTGCTTTTGTCATTAGTGCTATTTTATCGTTGATTACGCTGCCGCTTCTTATTTCTTGGCTTATGTAAATAAAAAAACGAAAGAGGAGAATTCCTCTTTCGTTTTAAGACGGATTAATAAGCTAATGCAAATAATCCTTTGATATGAGATAAGTAACGAACGTTACTTGCTTCTTTCATAAGTGATGCTGGTAAACCTTTTAATTGCGTTTTGTTTCCGCCGATTGTACCAATTGCATCTTTGCGTCCAAGACTTCCTAGTGTACCAGAGAAGACAGGAACGAATGATTCCATTGCTCCGCCGCGAATAGCAACTGCTAAGTTCACGCCTACAACTTCACCCATTTGCCAAGCTAATTGAGCAGTAGGTGGGTAAGGGCGACCTTCTGGACCCATTACAACCGCTGAGTCACCAGCAAGGAATACATCTTTATGAGATGTAGATTGTAAGAATTCATTTACAAGTGCACGACCGCGGTTTACTTCAATACCTGAGTTAGCAACTACAGAGTTACCTTGAACTCCGCCAGTCCATACCATTGTTTTTGTTTCAATTTTGCTGCCGTCTTTAAGTTCAACAGTTGTAGCATCCATTTTTGTTACAGGTGTACCAGTAACAAATGTCACGCCACGTTTTGTTAAGCTTGATTGAGCGCGCTCTACTAATTCAGCAGGGAAGCCTGGAAGAACTGTAGGAGCTGCTTCTACACAGTATAGAGAAATTTCTTTTGGATCAACACCGTGTTTTAGACATAGGCTTGGCATTAAGTCAGCGTATTCACCAACAAGTTCGATACCTGTTAATCCACCGCCGCCAACTACGATTGTACCGTCAGCTTTATTTTTTGTTTTGCTGTATTCAGCGATACAAGCTTCTACGTGTGCACGTAAACGGTTTGCATCATTTACTGATTTAAGAACGAAGCTGTGCTCTTCTAAACCAGGGATACCGAAGTAAGCAGTTTCACTACCTAAAGCTGTAACAAGGTAGTCGTAGCTTAATTTTGTACCATCTTCAAGAGATACTTCACGTTGATCTGGTGAGATTTCTTTTACCGTTGCAATTTTTAAATCAACGTTGTAGTTTTTAAGTAATTTATCAAGTGGTAAAGCTACCGCTTGTTCAGAAACGCCGCCTACAGCTAGACGGTGTAATTCTGTAATGATTTGGTGAGTAGCAAAACGGTTCACTACTGTAATTTTTGCTTCATCCGCACTTAGGTGTTGGCGAGCTGTCATGGCAGTTAATAAACCACCGTAACCGCCGCCTAAAATTAAAATATGTTTTGACATAGTCGATCCTCCGTCCACACTTTTTAATGAAAATTATTTTTGTTTTTCGTTTGTAATGTCTAAATACGCTTGTGCAAAGCGGAATAGTTTTTGAGCTTGTGGATCTTTAAGCATGCGTAATAAACCGAATAAACCGATTGAATTAGAAGCATTTGCTTCTGCACGATCGTTTGCTTCGATTGCAGTAGCTGCAAGACCTTTTACTGTTCCTTCTACCGGCTCGATAAATTCTTTTACTCCACCAAGTAGATCTTCTTTTAATACGTCGTCAGTTAATAATGATTGCGCAACGTCGTAAGTTTTTGTAAGCACCGTTACCATTTCGGATAATTTTGGTAAATTATCTACAAGAACAGTAAGAGCTTCTTGTACTTCAGGCTTTAACAATTGATCTAACACATCCGCTTGACCTTTGTTAACTGCCGCTTCTGTTTGTACAGCAGCATTTTCCTCTGCAGCTGATTTTTGAATAGTTGATTGAGACATGAAAAGTCCTCCTTTGCTGGATACTGTTGCATATGTAGTTCCTAGTTATCTGCTAGACTTTCAAACTACATTGTGAAGTTGTGAAATCTTGCACATAATTCTATTTTAATTTTAATACGAGATAAAATCAACTCATTTCGTTGAAAAAATAAGTGAAGAACCTCGTAACCCTTTGTTTAATAAAAGTTTATAAGAAATAAAGCGAATAATTGCCTAGGTAAATAAAATTAAAATAGGGAACTAACATGATTCCTATTCCTACGATAAAACAAATAACGTCATATTTCAACACATACGAACTTAATATTCTATAAGTATTAAAAAGATAGGGCGCATTTACTATTTAAAGAGTTTTCAAAAAATTACATTGACTTACTATAGTGTTCTACATATAATCATAATATAACATCTTATGTAAGGAGATATAACATGGTTATAGTGGATGAACTTTATCATAATGTGGTCATTACATTGCCTCAATTAAAATTAATTGAATTTATAATGAAGTTAAAAGAAGCTAAAGCACAAGAAATAGAAGATATAAAAACGAAAATTAGTAAATACGAAGAGAAGAAACGTGCTGAAGAAGCTTGGTATCAATCACTATCACCGTTTCGTAAATTTTTTACCGGGCGTCCTTTAAGTCAGCATCAAGCGGTCGAGTATATGGTATACGTAAAGGAACGCTTTAAAAAAATTGATCACCTTAAAGCACAAATGCGAGAACTTCATGAAGTTCTTGAATTAATAAAAGCGGAAAATGAAGAAACAAGTGAAATTACGCTTTCGCCTGCTATTGTACAAGAAATAAAACGATTAAAAAGCAGTGGAGGCGTTGGGATATGAGTGTTAATGAACTAAGTTTAGGGATAAATACAACATGGGTTGTATTAACAGCCGCGATGATTTTGTTAATGGAAGGCGGCTTTGCCTTGCTAGAGGCAGGTTTTGTCCGCTATAAAAATAGCGTGAATATTATTATGAAAGTATTCGCTGATATTACAATAGGAACGCTTTGTTTCTATTTAATTGGTTTTGGATTAATGTACGGTGATGATTTAGGTGGAGTCGTCGGTAAAAGCGGTTTTGCGCTCTCAGGTAATTTATCACACCTTGACATTCCAATTGGGCTTGAAACGTTTTGGTTGTTTCAATGTGCATTTGTTATTGCGGTCATTTCTATCGTTTCTGGAGCAGTGGCAGAACGAATTAATTTCCGTGCATACCTTTTATATGCGATTTTGATGACTACATTTATTTATCCTATAGCCGGCCACTGGATTTGGGGAGGCGGATGGATTAGTAAGTTAGGGATGCTTGATTTTGCCGGTTCGGCAGTGATCCATGCTCTTGGTGGTTTTTCAGCTTTAGCAGCTGCAATAATGATTGGACCGAGAAAAGGGAAGTTCACGAAAAATGGAATTAGTTCTGTTTCTCTTCCAAGCAATTTGCCGCTTGCATCAGTGGGTGCTTTTTTATTATGGTTTGGATGGTTCGGGTTTAATGCAGGAAGTACGCTAAGTGCCACTGACGTTAGAATTGGTCACATTGCTATTGTCACAATGTTATCAGCAGCAGCAGGCGGAGCAGCTACTTTATTTTATACTTTATTTCGCTACAACCGTTCAGATGCACCTTCTGTAATAAATGGATCGCTTGCTGGACTGGTTGGCATTACGGCCGGGTGCGCTTTTGTTAACACACCATCTGCTATTTTTATTGGAGCTGTATCTGGCTTATTAATGATGGCAGCTACAAACTGGCTCGAAGCACGTCAAATCGACGATCCTGTAGGAGCTTTTCCTGTACACGCTGCTTCGGGAATATGGGGCACGTTGGCTGTGGGCTTGTTTTCTACAGACGGCGGTGTGTTTACAGGAGGAGGCTGGACGTTACTTGGAGTTCAACTTCTTGGGTTAATCGCTCTATGCGCTTGGGGATTTGTTACGACGTGGATAGGGTTAAAGGTTATTTCCTTGGTGGTTCCGCTTCGATCTACGGAAGAAGAAGAAGAAGTGGGCTTAGATATCAGCTACCACGGTATCATGGCAGCACATCAAGCTCCTGAATTTATTGAATATGAAAACTACTATGCGGAAGTAAAAGAAAAAGCCTCAGATTCGTAATAAAAGGCCGCGCTTTATAACAAAAGGGCGGCCTTTTTATGTGGAAAAAATAGATTTAAAATACTTGGTTTAAATGATTGAAAAGTCAGAATATTTGTGTTATATTATAAAAAAGCCAAGGAGTTGATTTCTTATGAAAAAGAATTTACTTAATTCACCGCAAAAATCCAACGGAAAGGTGCTTGATGCATTATTCGCTGAGATGATTTTAGACAAGGCGATTGCAGAATTTCGTAAAGCACAGCTAAAAGAAGAAATCGACCGCACGCTATTGATGAAAAATAAAGAAGAGTTTTTAAAACTCTCATCAGAACTTAAACAAATTTCTTAATTACTTACTATACTTCACACACCATCTATTTTTAGGTGGTGTGTTTTATTTTTGAGACCTACTAAAAGGGAGTAATTAGTAATAATTATGAATATATTCCTATTTAAAACTTTATTTACATTAATTGTATTGACTTCTTTTATGGATTTTTTTAACATAAACAAGAATTAAAGAGGAGGGGTTTGATTGGGACATCTATTATTAGTAGATAGCTTGATTGCGGGTATTGTTTGCATTGTGTTAGGAATTTTATTTAGAGCTCATAAAACAAGCAAATTTTTGTATGGCATAGGGATTGTGTTTAGTCTTATTTTTGTCATCGGGACGGTCACTCATTCTCCATCTAATACAGAAACTTCATCAGTTACAGCTGAGAAAGTAGAAGAAAATCAAAAAGACAGTAAAGACACATCAGAACTTAAAGCTCTCGTTACTAAGGGAATGACAGATAAGGAATTTCAAAAAGAAAAAGAGAAAGCCGCTTTTCAACAGTCAGACTTAATTGCGTTAGATAACGGAGAAGTCGGATATGTGTTAAAAGCTGAAGACGGTTACGTTGTAGCTGATACGAATGGCGAAACCATTTCAAGCGTTGAAACGTTTAAAACGGCTGATGAAGTAGAACAGTATGAATTAAATGAAGTTAAAAAAGTACATAAAGATGTAAGGACAGTTGATGCTCATTATACGGCTTCAGATTTAGAAAGCTTAGAAGATTTTGATCAAAAAATTAATGAAGTGCTGAAGCGCGTTAATCTTACAAAAAAGGAGTTTAATGAACTAAAATTAAAGGATGTTAAAACATTAACTTCTCATGAAATAGAAGTAATGAAGGCTATACGTGACTCTGTTTCACCCCTTACAAAAGATACGCTGCTGCAAAAAACGATCCCTGCTAAAGATATTGAAAAGTATGTAGATGGATCTTATACGGCAGTGGGAGGATATGTAGCTAAAGCTGAAGATGTTCATGATATTACTTCGTACAAAGATTTTGTTGAAAGCTTACGTTTAGATTACACCGATGGTTCAGGTAAAAGGCCGTTTCCTGAAGAAGGATCGACGTACGGTGTAATCAAATTCAAATCGCAAGCGGTAAGCCATGTTGATATTCCCTACGGAACTGTGTTCGGAGGAAAAACAACAGACGGACCTCCATGTACGCTTAATGGGTTTACAGGATCTCGAAACGGGGAAACCGTTCCAGAGTTCAAATTTGATAACTATTATCCACCAGCAAACGGAGCGGAACTATACCAAGTGGTAAATGGGGAAGAAGTACTTTTAGCTACCTATGTGGCAGAAGAAAAACGATTTGTGCCAGCGATTGCTAAACCAATGTAAAGGAATGTTTTTTTTATGATTCGAAAAGGTTTGTATGCAGCATATAATGAACGAGACTACGAATGTTATGAAACGGAAAACGGGTGTGTAAAGCTGATTAGCTATGATAAAGGCGATGTAGCAAATGGATTCATTCCATATAATGACACGACTTTTACAAAAGAAGTTCCTCGTGATGCTGTTGAAGAAGTGTTTTTTGTAGCTACGTATGCTACTTATCAAAATGAAACGTTTGGTGTGTCAGATGCTTCTGATCGTCGAGTGCTTTTGACCACATCTGAAAAAGAAAAAGCTGATAAATATCATTTTCAACGAACGGATAAATATCTATACGAAAAACATGTGTTAAAAGAAGAAGTGAAGTTAATGGAGAAAAAAACTCCTTACTCATAAGACGCCATAACAAAAAGAGGATGCACTCGCATCCTCTTTTTTATTTAATCAATTTTCTTGAAGTGTTTCTGTTCGTATTATCATTTGTACGAAGGAAGGTAATGCCAAGACCGATTAATCCTCCTACAATAGCAGGAACTACCCAGCCGAGACCCACTCCATACATAGGTAGAATCGATGTAAACAGATCGTTTACTGCCGCAATTTTGAATCCAGCAGCATTTAAGCCATCAAATAAACTAACGATAAACGTGAACAGAAGGCTTACTTGGTAAACTTCAGAACGTCCTTTAAATAAAGGATGTAAGAATGTTAAAGCAATTAACACAATAGCTAACGGATAAATAGCTGTTAAGACCGGAACCGAAATAGCGATTAATTCCGTTAAACCAAAGTTTGCTACAACAGCGCTGAATGCTGATAAAATGACAGCAATCAACTTATAAGAAACCCTTGGAAACAGCTTATGGAAGAAAGATGAACAAGATGTTACAAGACCTACACTTGTTGTTAAACAAGCAACGGTAATCATCAGACCTAAAAGAATTCCTCCATAAGAGCCAAAGTAGTAATTTGATACTTCAGCCAAAACCGTACCTCCGTTATCAAGACGTCCAAGCTCTGATACGCTTGAAGCACCCATATAGGACAATGCACTATAAATAAGAGCTAAAATAACGGCAGCGATAGCCGTAGCTTTTGCACAAATTGTGATGATTTGTCGGTTAGTTTTTGCTCCTTTTTCTTTAATTGCATTAATAATAATAATTCCAAAAACAAATGATGCTAGTGTATCCATTGTTAAGTAGCCTTCTTGGAAGCCTTTAAAAAATGAGTGTGTTGTATAAGCTTCGCTTGGTGCTTCAAATTTTCCAATTGGGTTCACAACGGCTACAACTACCAATATTCCAATAAACGTTAATTTAATAGGTGTTAAAACTTTCCCTACTAAATCGACAATTTTCGCAGGATTTAGCGAAAAAAAGCAGGTAATAGTAAAGAAAATTACCGTGAAAATGATAAGGGGAAGATGCCCTGGATTTTCTGATAAAAAAGGCTTAACGCCAATTTCGAACGAAACGCTTCCCGTTCTTGGCATCGCAAAAAGCGGTCCGATTGCCAAGTATAAAATCGTAGTAAAGATAATACCGAAAGCTGGGTGTACGCGACTAGCTAAAGACTGCAAATCCTCTTTTCCGGAAAAACCAAATGCGAGAACGCCTAGAAGAGGCAGACCTACACCCGTTACTAAAAATCCAGCGTTTGCTGACCAAATATTGCTTCCAGCAGACTGACCTAACATTGCAGGGAAGATTAAATTACCTGCGCCGAAGAATAGGGCAAAAAGCATAAAGCCAATAACCACTATAAATGAAAAAGGAACTTTGTTTGACACGTTAAAACCTCCAAAATTATAAATGCTTTTTATTATCGTGTTGAATAATTAAAATTTTCAGAATTTTATATTCGAATAATAAAAATAAACATGTATCGTATTATACTAACCTAAAATGCATATTTCAATATAAAATTTTATTTTTTTAATTTATTCGCTGAAATAGCAAAAATAGAAAAATACTTAGCAAAAAAATCTCAATATACAACAATTATTTGATATGATAAAACAGAACCGTGGCTTTTAAAAATTCGCATGTGCGGCCTTACATCCTTTTAGTAAAGAACTGTTTACATAAGGTGCTGTAAGGATGTATATTTATACACGGTTCGCGGAACTGCATATGCTCGATGGATGAAAGTCAACTGTGCGAAAGGAGCAAGAAAGTGAAAAGGTTAGGTCTAGCAACTCAGATTCTAATTGGACTGATTTTAGGCGTAGCTGTAGGTGCTATTTTTTATGGAAGCGATACAGCCATTTCTATTTTACAGCCGGTTGGAGACATATTTATTCATTTAATTAAGATGATTGTGGTACCGATCGTGATTTCAGCATTAATCGTAGCGGTCGCAGGAGTAGGCGATATCAAAAAATTAGGTAAGCTTGGCGGAAAAACAATTCTTTATTTTGAAATTGTTACAACCATTGCTATTGTAGTGGGGATTATTGCCGCGAACTTATTCCACCCTGGTGCAGGGGTTGATATGGGACATATTGAAAAAAGCGATATTTCTCAATATGAGACAACGGCAAAGACGTCTGAAAGTACAGGGATTGCTCAAGAGCTTCTTCATATTGTTCCGACAAACGTCTTTCAATCGGTAGCAGAAGGCGATCTTTTACCAATCATTTTATTTTCCGTACTGTTTGGTGTAGGCGTAGCTTCGATTGGAGAGAGAGGAAAACCTGTTTTAGCCTTTTTTGAAGGCGTCTTGGATGCGATGTTTTGGGTAACTAATTTGGTGATGAAATTTGCTCCAGTAGGTGTATTTGCACTTATTGGTGTTAATATTATAAAGTTTGGTGTCGGATCACTTATTCCATTAGGAAAATTAGTGTTCGCCGTTTACTTCACCATGATTTTCTTTGTGCTTGTGGTTCTTGGAATTATTGCTAAAATGGCTGGAACAAGCATGTTTACGCTCATAAAAGTGTTAAAAGACGAGCTGCTTCTTGCATTTACAACGGCAAGTTCAGAAGCCGTTTTACCTTCTCTTATCAAAAAGATGGAAGACTTCGGTTGTTCTAAGTCGGTTACATCGTTTGTAATTCCAACGGGCTACACGTTTAACTTAGATGGTTCAACCATTTATCAGGCGCTGGCATCGCTGTTTATTGCTCAAATGTACGGCATCGACCTTTCCATTATGGATCAAATTCAGCTCCTTTTTGTGCTAATGTTAACCTCAAAAGGAATGGCTGGTGTACCAGGGGCATCGTTTGTAGTTGTACTTGCTACACTTGAATCTATGGGCTTCCCTCTTGAAGGCATGGCATTTATTGCAGGAATTGACCGCATTCTTGATATGATGCGCACCACAGTTAACGTAGTAGGAAATGCTTTAGCTGCAATTGTGATGTCGAAGTCTGAAGGCGAATTTGATAAGCAAAAATCATTAAATTACACAAACGAATTAAAGAAATCAAACATAGCTTAAAACAAACAAGCCGGGCAGCTGCCCGGCTTGTTTTGTTTGGAGCTGACTGTTATCTTTTTTGAAACATATGGTAAAATAAAAGAAATGAGAGACAAAGGAAGTGTCATAATGACGGAAACTGTTCAGTTAATTAAAAAGCTTGTTTCGATTCCCAGTCCTTCTGGAAATACAGAAAAGGTAATTTCATTTGTCGAAGACTATGTAAAAGAGCTAAATATTCAAACGTATCGCAATCGAAAAGGAGGCTTAGTCGCTTCTATTCCCGGTAAAGATACAGATCACCACCGCATGCTGACGGCTCATGTCGATACATTAGGTGCTATGGTAAAAGAAATCAAATCGAGTGGACGTCTGAAAATCGACTTGATTGGAGGGTTTCGCTACAATTCTATTGAAGGAGAATATTGTGAAATTGAAACTTCATCAGGAGAAGTATTTACAGGAACCATCCTTATGCATCAAACATCTGTTCATGTGTATAAAGATGCAGGGAAAGCTGAGCGAAATCAAGAAAATATAGAAATTCGATTGGATGAAAAAGTACATAGCGCAGAAGATGTTCGCAGCCTTGGAATTGAAGTCGGCGACTTTGTTTCGTTTGATCCTCGTGTAGAAATAACAAAAAGCGGTTTTATTAAATCTCGTCATCTCGATGATAAAGCAAGCGTAGCTTTATTGCTTCAGCTCATGAAAACAGTTCAAGAAGAACAGATCGAACTGCCATACACTACGCATTTTCTCATTTCAAATAACGAAGAAATTGGATACGGAGGAAATTCGAACATTACGCCTCAAACAGTAGAATACTTAGCGGTTGATATGGGTGCTATGGGAGATGGACAATCTACCGATGAATACACCGTGTCTATTTGTGTAAAAGATTCAAGCGGCCCATATCATTACGGTTTGAGAAAGCATTTGGTGGAGCTAGCTAAGCAGTATGATATTCAGTACAAATTAGATATTTATCCGTTTTACGGATCAGATGCTTCTGCTGCGATTCGTGCCGGACACGATATCGTACACGGCTTAATTGGTCCAGGAATTGATTCTTCTCATGCGTTTGAGAGAACGCATCAAGATTCATTAAACCATACGTATAAGCTTCTCTATTACTATGTGCAGTCGAACATGGTTCTGCTTTAAGAAAGGAATATTTAATTAGTGTATTTTTATGCAAAGGAAAGAGCAGAAAGGGATTGTGATGTCTGTACTTTCCTTTCTTAAAAAAGTACAATACTGCTTAAACCTTTTGTACATTTTGTTCATTTACAGAAGTTAAAATGTTTTTAAATTTTTAAAAGTTTCTTGTGACAAGTTTTGTAGAATGGGTTTTCAAAAGGAAATGGTTTCGTCATAATGTGGATATAGCGATCACTACAATAATCGGAGGCGAATCTTTTCATGTGGGTACTGACGGTATATGCTGGAAAAGAAATGAAAATGTTTGAATTTGATACTGAAAAGCAGGCGAGAGAAGCTTTTGCCAAAACAAATGGCTGTAAAGTTCTTTCAGAAGTCGTGTATTATAACGATCCTCATTTAACATTAGTTGCTATATAATGAAAAAACAAGAGCTGGCTTTATGCTCTTGTTTTTTTATAGATGCTTGTATCTTTCGAAAAGAATAGAGTTGAAATAAAAAAAAATGTACGCTATGATATGGTAGTTACTTCTATTATTCTGATAGTTTAAAAGGTTCATATATATCAAACAGCAACAGTAAAGATGCCAAGAAGGCTTAATAGGGAAACTGGTGAAAGACCAGTACTGCCCCCGCAACTGTAAGTGTGGACGAACGAGTATAACCACTGTGGAAAAATCACGGGAAGGTTCTCAAGTAGAATGATACACAAGTCAGGAGACCTGTCTTTATTGTGAAGTTTCTATTTCTCCGGGGAGCGGGAAGGGAAACGTTGGCTTAAAGTGGCATTCGTGTACACTCTTATTCTGACGTTTTACCCGCTCGCATATTAGCGAAGCGGGTTTTTCTCATGTCGTAAAACTACATATCGTGCAAAAAAGGTGCGCAATGTTTACATTGCGTTAAATGGGAAGTCTGGTGTGAAGCCAGCGCGGTACCCGCCACTGTGAAGATGAGCTGATTGCATATGCCACTGTATTCGGGAAGGCGCAGTCAAGTGATGAATCGAAGTCAGGAAACCAGCCTTTTTTTAATGCGAAGCTTACCCTACGGGATATAGGTGGAAGTGCAAAAACTTAGTTTGAATTTTTCTGCGCCTCTATCATTGATAGAGGCGCTTTTTTTAGTAAAGGAGCGAATGAGTGTGACGACGTGGAACTTAAATGGAACAAAACATCACGTATTGATTTGTAATGGAAGCAGCTGTATGAGAAAAGGTGGAGAAGAAGCCACCCAAGCTATTCGAAATAAAGTGACGGAACTGGATTTGGATGAAACGGTGCATACAACGCGTACACGCTGTAACGGACGATGCAAAGATGCTCCTGTAGCTATTGTGTATCCTTCAGGAGACTGGTACAAGCAGGTCACTGAAACCGTGGCTCACCGGATTGTCGAAGAACATTTAGCAGGAGGCTGCAGTATAAAGGAATCGCTTATTTATGAATATGATCAAAATGGTTTCGTTTCTCCGGAAAACAGTGACTCCATAGAAGGAATTGATAAAGTAAAAAGTAACGCATAAAGGAGGAGCTAGCATGAAAGGTAAACTGTTAGTTATCGGATTTGGGCCGGGAAGCTTTGAACATATTACACAGCGAGCAAGAGAAGCCATTCAAGAAAGTGATATGATCATCGGTTACAAAACCTATGTGGAATTAATTCAAGGACTGTTAACGAATCAGCAAATTATTAGTACGGGAATGACCGAAGAAGTAAGCCGTGCACAAGAAGCTGTAAAGCAAGCTGAAGCAGGAAAAACCGTGGCTGTCATTTCAAGCGGAGATGCAGGAGTATATGGAATGGCAGGCCTTGTGTATGAAGTGTTGATTGAAAAAGGCTGGAAAAAAGAAACGGGCGTAGAGCTGGAAGTAATTCCTGGCATTTCGGCTATTAATTCATGCGCATCCCTCCTTGGAGCGCCCGTGATGCATGATGCTTGTACAATTAGTTTAAGTGACCACCTTACGCCTTGGGAACTAATCGAAAAAAGAATCGAAGCAGCTGCACAAGCAGATTTTGTAGTGGCTTTTTACAATCCAAAAAGCGGAAGACGAACAAGACAAATTGTTGAAGCACAGAGGATTCTATTAAAGTACCGTTCTCCTGATACGCCTGTTGGTCTTGTGAAAAGCGCTTATCGTGACCGTGAAGAAGTCGTAATGACCAACTTAAAAGACATGTTAAATCATGAAATTGGCATGCTGACTACCGTTGTTGTCGGGAATTCATCTACGTTTTTTTACGACGATTTAATGATTACACCGCGCGGATATCAGCGGAAATATACCCTTAACCAAACGGAGCAGCCGCTAAGACCGCATCAGCGACTTCGAAAAGAAGCGGAACCGTGGGCTCTCGATCAAGAAGAGACTGTAAAGCAAACAGCTTCAGCTATTGAAGCAGTTCAGACCATACCAGAAGAAACAGCAACTTCACGAGCTCTTGCAGAAGAAGCGCTTCAAGCAATTTTAGGTGAACCTACTTCTGCGGTCGTACATCAGCCAATACAGTCTATTTTCGAAGTGGCGGTTAGTCCAGGACTTGCAAATAAGAAATTCACGCCTGTTCAAATGACAACACTAGCAGAAGTTGTTGGTGAAAAAGGTACGATGGAGTATACACCTGACCATCAAATCAAACTGCAAATCCCAACGACTCAGCCAGATGTGATTATTAAAAAGCTCCAAGCAGCTTCCTTTTTACTATCTCCGGTCGGAGATGTGTTCACAATCAAAGCGTGTGATTTTTGTGACGGAGAAAAAAGCGATGCTATTCCACATACGGAAGAATTACAAAAACGCCTCGGGGGAATGGACATGCCAAAAGAGCTGAAGCTTGGTATTAATGGATGCGGTATGGCCTGCTATGGCGCAGTTCAAGAAGATATCGGCATTGTCTATAGAAAAGGTGCGTTTGATTTATTTTTAGGAGCTAAAACGGTGGGACGCAATGCGCATTCAGGTCAAATTGTGGCGGAAGGCATAGCACCTGATGACATTGTTGAAATAGTCGAGAACATTGTCCATGAATATAAAGAAAAAGGTCATCCTAATGAGCGATTTCATAAATTCTTTAAGCGTGTGAAGAATGTTTATGGGTTCGACTATCAAGATATAACACCAAAAATAAAAGTAGAACCAGCTCCGTGTGGAGATTAAAAAATAGGAGGGCATTATATGAAATCAGTTTTATTTGTCGGTCATGGAAGCAGAGATCCTGAAGGGAACGATCAAATTCGCGAATTTATTTCGAATATGAAGCATGATTGGGACGCATCTATTTTAGTAGAAACGTGTTTTCTAGAATTTGAACGCCCAAATGTAAGTCAAGGCATTGATACATGTGTGGCAAAAGGAGCAAAAGATGTAGTTGTAATTCCAATTATGCTCTTGCCTGCTGGCCACTCTAAAATACATATTCCGGCGGCTATAGATGAAGCTAAGGAAAAATATCCACACGTAAACTTCGTATACGGACGTCCCATTGGCGTTCATGAAGAAGCCCTTGAAATTTTAAAAACGAGATTACAAGAATCAGGAGAGAATTTAGAAACTCCAGCTGAAGACACGGCTGTTATCGTCTTAGGGCGAGGAGGAAGTGATCCTGATGCAAACAGTGATTTATATAAAATTACGCGTCTTCTTTGGGAAAAAACAAACTATAAAATCGTTGAAACTTCTTTTATGGGCGTAACTGCTCCACTGATTGATGAAGGGGTAGAGCGATGCTTAAAACTGGGCGCTAAAAAAGTGGTTATTCTCCCGTATTTCTTATTTACAGGAGTACTAATTAAGCGTTTGGAAGAAATGGTGAAGCAGTATAAAATGCAGCATGAAAACATTGAGTTTAAGCTCGCCGGCTATTTCGGTTTTCACCCAAAACTGCAGACAATTTTAAAAGAACGTGCTGAAGAAGGATTAGAAGGTGAAGTGAAAATGAACTGCGATACGTGTCAATATCGCCTCGGCATTATGGAGCATATTGATCACCATCATCATCACGATCATGACCATGATCACGGACACCATCACCACGATCACCATCATGACCACGACCATCATGAAGATAAGGTCGGCGAGCTAAAATGATTTTATTGTTAGCCGGAACTAGCGATGCACGTGCATTAGCCGTGCAAGTGAAAAAAGCAGGTCATGAGGTTACAGCAACGGTTGTAACCGAAAACGCAGCTATCGAATTACAGCGTGCAGAAGTGAAAGTGAAAATTGGACGTCTCACAAAAGAAGATATGATGGATTTTGTAAACGAACATCGTGTAAAAGCTATTGTGGATGCAAGTCATCCTTTTGCAGAAGAAGCATCTAAAAATGCTATCGGCGCGGCTGCTGAAACAGCGATTCCTTACATACGCTATGAGCGGGCTTCGCAGGCTTTTGCCTATGATAATATGACGATGGTTTCTACGTATGAAGAAGCAGCAGAAGTAGCAGCTGAGAAAAAAGGAGTTATTATGCTGACAACAGGCAGCAAAACGCTGCAGGTTTTTACTGAAAAGCTGCTTCCTCTTTCAGATGTACGGCTTGTTGCTCGTATGCTTCCAAGGCTGGATAATATGGAAAAGTGCCAGCAATTGGGATTCCCGCAAAAAAATATTATTGCTATTCAAGGGCCGTTTACAAAAGAGTTTGATCGAGCGCTGTATAAGCAATACGGAGTGACGGTCATGGTCACAAAAGAAAGCGGAAAAGTTGGATCTGTGGATGAAAAAGTGGAAGCAGCCAAAGAGTTAGGCTTAGATATTATTATGATTGGGCGACCGGAAATTGAGTATGGAACCGTGTATTCCACTTTTGAAGAAGTGGTTAATGCTTTAGTAAACCAAAATAGGAGTTGATTGAGATGGATTTTCGTACAGAATTTAAACCGTTAACTGTTCAGCCTCAGCAAATAGAAGGAAAAAGTTTTGAGATGATTACAGAAGAGCTTGGGCCTCATCCGTTTACAGACGAACAGTACCCAATTGTTCAGCGCGTAATTCATGCGTCTGCAGACTTTGAGCTTGGACGCAGCATGCTGTTTCATCCGGATGCGATTCAAGCAGGAATTAAAGCTATTCGCAGCGGCAAGCAAGTGGTTGCAGATGTACAAATGGTGCAAGTAGGAACAAACAAGCAGCGAATTGAAAAGCACGGCGGTGAAATCAAAGTTTATATTTCGGATCCGGACGTAATGGAAGAAGCAAAGCGCTTAAATACAACGCGTGCAATTATTTCTATGCGAAAAGCCATCAAAGAAGCAGACGGTGGAATTTTTGCAATTGGGAACGCACCCACAGCTTTACTTGAATTAATTCGTTTGATTAAAGAAGGAGAAGCGAAACCTGGGCTTGTTATTGGTCTGCCGGTAGGATTTGTTTCAGCAGCTGAATCTAAAGAAGAACTTGCAAAACTTGACGTGCCGTTTATTACAAACATCGGGCGAAAAGGCGGCAGTACGGTAACGGTTGCTGCATTAAATGCAATTTCAATTCTTGCAGATCAGGTGTAACGCATGAAGGAAGTACCAAAAGAACCTAAGAAACTCAGAGAAGGCTATACGACGGGCGCTTGTGCAACGGCAGCTACGAGAGCAGCTCTGCTTACGCTAATTTCAGGAGAAGTGCAAGATGAGTCAACGATTTACTTACCCGTCGGCCGCTTTGCTACGTTTCATCTTGAAGAATGCGAGTATCGCACAAGCAGCGCTGTAGCCAGCATCATTAAAGATGCTGGAGATGATCCCGATGCCACGCACGGAGCGCTGATTATTTCTGAAGTTTCGTGGTGTAATGGTGCAGACATTATCATTGATGGAGGAGTGGGAGTGGGGCGTGTGACAAAGCCCGGCCTCCCGGTTCCTGTCGGTGAAGCAGCCATTAACCCTGTTCCAAGAAAGATGCTGAAAGAAACGGCTGAACAGCTTCTAGCCCAATACAATATACAAAAAGGCGTTAAGATTGTCATCTCGGTTCCTGAAGGAGAAGAAATGGCGAAAAAGACATTAAATGCGCGTCTAGGTATTTTAGGAGGCATTTCGATACTGGGGACGCGGGGGATTGTCGTTCCGTTCTCAACAGCTGCTTATAAAGCAAGTATCGTGCAGGCAGTCAGCGTTGCTAAAGCGAGTAATTGTGAGCACGTTGTCATTACGACAGGGGGCCGAAGCGAAAAGTATGGAATGAAACAGTTCCCTGAACTTCCGGAAGAAGCATTTATCGAAATGGGAGATTTTGTTGGATTTACGTTAAAACAATGTAAAAAGCAAGGAATGAAAAAAGTATCGCTCGTAGGCATGATGGGAAAGTTTTCAAAAGTCGCGCAAGGCGTTATGATGGTTCATTCAAAAAGTGCACCCATTGATTTTAATTTTTTAGCAAAAGCAGCTTCTGAGTCAGGCGCTTCTGCTGAACTGGTAGAGGAAATAAAAGGTGCAAACACAGCTTCTCAAGTGGGGGATTTAATGACGCAAAGCGGTCATCATCAGTTTTTTGAAAAACTGTGCGAGTACTGCTGTTTATCAGCGTTAAAGGAAGTAGGGGACGGAATCGATGTCGATACGTCTCTTTACACATTAAAAGGAGATTTTTTAGGACAGGCGGTGCAACATGGCAATTAAAATTATTGGAATTGGTGACGACGGGAAGTTAAGTTTGCTTCCCATGTATGAAAAGTGGATTTACGAAAGCGATGTGCTAGTTGGAGGTAAGCGTCACCTTGATTTTTTTCAAGATTTCAAAGGAGAAAAAGTGGCGATTGAAGGAGGGCTTTCTTCTCTTGTTGAACGTTTAAAAAACGAAGAAGGAAATGCGGTTGTGTTAGCCTCAGGTGATCCGTTATTTTACGGAATAGGAAGCTATCTTTCTACTAAGCTAGACGTTGAAATATATCCTTATTTAAGTTCTATTCAGCTTGCATTCTCACGTTTAAAAGAAAGATGGCAAGACGCTTATTTTACAAGCGTGCACGGGAGAAGTATAAAGGGACTCGCTCAGCGCATAGATGGTCATAAAAAAGTAGCGATTTTAACAGATGAGCAAAATTCTCCTAGTGCTCTGGCAAACTACTTATTGTCATTTGGCATGACGGAATACAAGATGTTTGTAGCAGAGAATTTAGGAGGAGAAACGGAGCGCTGTCAGCTGCTTTCGCTGGAAGAAGCGGCTAATCAACTCTTTTCTCCGCTTAATGTCGTGATATTAAAACAGGTAGAAAAAAGCCCAGTCTGGCCTCTTGGAATAGAAGATGATGAATTTATTCAACGCAAGCCGGATAAAGGACTTATCACTAAAAAAGAAGTTCGTACACTTAGTATTAGCGCCCTGCAGCTAAAGAAAGACAGCGTCGTGTGGGATATCGGAACATGTACAGGTTCAGTGGCAATTGAAGCGGCTAAAACTGCGCGTGAAGGACAAATTTTTGCCGTGGAAAAAAATGAAGCAGACTTAGAAAACTGCAGAGAAAATCTATTGAAATTTCGAGTAGACGCCCACACTGTGCACGGAAAAGCACCGGAAGGGTTAAGTGAGTTTGCTGATCCTGATGCGGTGTTTATTGGAGGGACAGCAGGAGGCATGGAAACCATTTTGGACGTGTGCTGCAACCGATTAAATGCAGGAGGGCGCATCGTATTAAATGCCGTAACGATTGAAAATTTAGCAGAAGCGATGAAAGCTTTTAAAGAACGAGGGTTTGAGACTGCTGTTACGCTTGCACAAATTTCAAGAAGCAAGCCCATTTTACATTTAACGCGATTTGACGCTTTAAACCCCATTTATATTATTACAGCCAAAAGAGGAGAATGAATATGATTGGAACATTGTACGGACTTGGAGTTGGACCGGGAGATCCAGAACTTATTACAGTAAAAGCATTTCGTAAATTAAAAGAATCACCTGTTATCGCGTACCCGAAAAAACAAAAAGGAAGCAAAAGCTACGCCCAAAAAATTATTGATGTCTATTTCAGTGCAAATGAAAAAGATATGCTTGGCCTTGTGTTTCCAATGACAAAAGATCCTGCTGTTTTGGAAAGAAAATGGACCGAAACGGTAGAACGAGTATGGGAAAAGCTCCAGGAAGGAAAAGATGTAGCATTTGTCACAGAGGGCGACCCTATGCTTTACAGTACGTTTATTCACATGATGCGTCTAATGCAAGAACGTCACCCTGAAGCTCCGATTCAAGTAATTCCTGGTATTTCATCCATTAATGGAGCTGCATCTCGTTTAGGTATTCCGTTAGCAGACGGTGATGAACACGTAGCAATTGTTCCTGCTCGTGAAGATTATGAAACAATGAAAAAAGTATTAATGGAAAACGACTGCGTCATTTTTATTAAAGTGGCCAAAGTCATCGATTTTATGGTTGGTCTTTTAAAAGAGCTTGATCTGCTTGAAAAAGCATCAGTGGTGACAAAAGTAACGTCAGATGAAGAAATTATCTGGAAAGCTTCAGAACTAGAAGGAGCCGATTTACAATACTTAACGCTAATGGTGGTGCGAAAATGAAGTTATACATAATCGGAGCTGGACCCGGAGATCCAGATTTAATTACCGTAAAAGGCTTAAAATTACTTCAGCAAGCAGACGTTGTCTTGTACGCTGACTCACTGGTAAGTCAAGAGCTAGTTGCTAAGTCTAAACCAGGAGCTGAAGTGTTAAAAACAGCGGGTATGCATTTAGAAGAAATGGTCGGTACGATGCTTGAACGCATGCGTGAAGGAAAAATGGTTGTAAGAGTACATACCGGAGATCCTGCTATGTACGGAGCCATTATGGAACAAATGGTGCTTTTAAAAAGAGAAGGCGTTGATATTGAAATCGTTCCGGGCGTCAGCTCCGTATTCGCTGCTGCTGCAGCGGCAGAAGCAGAATTAACCATTCCAGATTTGACTCAAACGGTTATTTTAACTCGTGCTGAAGGAAGAACGCCTGTACCTGAGTTTGAAAAATTAACTGATTTAGCAAAACATAAATGTACCATTGCGTTATTTTTAAGCGCGACGCTCACAAAAAAAGTGATGAAAGAATTTATAAGCGCGGGTTGGAGTGAAGACACGCCGGTTGTAGTAGTCTATAAAGCAACGTGGCCAGATGAAAAAATTGTTCGCACAACGGTAAAAGACCTCGATGATGCTATGCGAACAAACGGCATTCGCAAGCAGGCGATGATTTTGGCAGGCTGGGCCCTTGATCCACACATTCATGACAAAGATTATCGTTCAAAACTTTATGACAAAACATTTACCCATGGCTTTCGAAGAGGAGTGAAGTCGGAATGATTCAACTCCAAGAAGGAAAAAAAGCCCTCATTACACAGCGCGGAGATTATGCCGTTGTAGCTATCACAAAACACGGCGTAGAAATTGCAAGAAATCTAGGCCGCACTTTTCAGCAGTCTGATGTGTATTACATGAGCAAGTTTGAAAAAGGAGACGAACAAGAGCAGAACATTCAGCTGTTTTCAGGAAGCGTTCGGATGCTTTTGCCTTCTCTTTTTGAATCGTATAAAGGGCTTATTATTATTATCTCACTCGGAGCAGTTGTACGTATGATTGCTCCTATTTTAAAAGATAAAAAAACGGATCCTGCGGTTGTTGTCATTGATGATAAAGGTGAAAATGTCATCAGCGTGCTTTCGGGTCATATCGGAGGAGCAAATGAGCTAACGCGTGAAGTTGCGGCAGCTCTTGAAGCTCATCCTGTCATTACAACAGCATCCGATGTGCAAAAAACAATTCCAGTTGATTTATTTGGTAAGCGCTTTGGATGGGTGTGGGAATCAGCAGAAAAACTAACCCCTGTCAGCGCTTCTGTGGTGAATGAAGAAGAAATAGCAGTGGTTCAAGAATCAGGTGAAAAGAACTGGTGGCATTATGAGCACCCTGTTCCAGCTAACATTAAAACATATTCATCGATTCAGACAGCTCTTGAAGCATCGCCACATGCAGCTTTGATCGTAACGCATCGCAATTTAAAAAAAGAGGAAGAAGCAATCTTAGAAAACGGTGTTCTTTACCGGCCAAAAGTATTAGCGATTGGGATGGGATGCAATCGAGGGACAAGTACAGCTGAAATTGAAACCGTTATTGAAAAAACGCTTGCTGAACTTCAGTTTTCAATGAAAAGTGTAAAAGCATTATGTACAATAGAGTTAAAGAAAGATGAAGAAGGGCTGTTAGAAGTGGCGTCTAAGTACGGCTGGGAGTTTGTCTATTATTCGCCCCAAGAGCTAAACAGCATAAGTATCCAACAGCCTTCAGATACTGTCTTTAAATATACAGGTGCATATGGCGTCAGTGAACCTGCTGCTATGTTATACAGCGGTGCTGATAAGCTTGAACTTGTGAAGAAAAAGTCAGGGAATGTAACCATTTCAGTGGCGCTTATTCCCTATGACTAAAGGAGAGAACAACATGTCAAACAGAAGACTCGTCATTGCCGGTACTGGAAGTGGCGTAGGGAAAACAACACTTACAATCGGGCTGATGGCAGCATTAAGACAAGCTGGTTACAGAGTTCAAGGGTTTAAATGCGGCCCCGATTATATTGATCCAACGTATCATACGGCTGTTACAGAACGAACGTCTCGAAATATAGACAGCTGGATGCTTGAACACGATATGGTTAGAGAAATTGTCGCTCGTGCTAGTGAAGATGCTGATATTTCCATCATGGAAGGAGTTATGGGATTTTTCGATGGGAAAAACCCGTTAACGAACGAAGGAACAACAGCAGAAATCAGCTTAATCACCAATAGCCCTGTCCTTTTAGTTGTCAATTGTGCTAGTATGGCTAGAAGTGCAGCGGCGATTGTAAAAGGTTTTCAGCAATTTTTACCCGAAGCGAACATCGTCGGTGTGATTGCTAACCGTGTTGGAAGTGAAGGGCATTATAAACTTGTTAAGGCAGCGATTGAGCAGGAATGTCATATCCCTGTAGTAGGCTACTTGAAAAGAAACGATGATCTTACGATTCCTGAACGTCACCTCGGGCTCATTCCGTCGATTGAACGAGGAGAGTTAACACCGTTTTTTGAACAGTTAGGAAAGCTTGTTCATGATACAATTGATATCGAAAAAGTATATGAACTGGCTTTAGCTCCTAAAATAGAAATTAATGAGCCTATCTTTACAAAGCCGTCCGTACCTCAAGTGAAAATTGCTGTAGCGAGAGATGCCGCTTTTAACTTTTATTATGAAGAAAATTTCGAATTGTTAAAAGCTTACGGAGCAGAGCTTGTAGAATTTTCGCCTTTAAAAGGAGAAATGGTTCCACAAGATGCTGACGGTCTTTATATAGGAGGCGGATTTCCAGAAGAATTTGCTGAAACGCTGGCTCAGCAAATCGATGTTAAAAATTCTGTTCGAGCAGCTATTCAAAAAGGGATTCCTACGCTTGCTGAGTGCGGAGGCTTTATGTTTTTAACAGATGGTATTGTCACAACAGATGATACATGCCATGAAATGGTGGGGCTTATTCCCGGACAAGTAAGAATGCAGACAAAATTAGCTGCTTTAGGGTACCGAGAAGTGACGGGAAAACAGGGGAATTTTTTATTTAAAGGCGATATACAAGCTAAAGGTCATGAATTTCATTATTCAACCTTTCATTCAGAGAAAGAGTTTTCGCCTGCCTATGATACAAAAGGGATGCGAGGAATGAAAGAAGAAGGCTATATGAACAATAATTTAATTGCCGGCTATACGCACTTTCATTTTGGCTCTTCTACGAAGATGGTAGAAAACTGGGTGGAACAGTGTAAAGCGGTAAAAAAAGAAAGAAGAGATGCCGTGTGACAGTTGGAAAAGTATATTTAGTAGGAGCTGGACCAGGAGATCCGAAGCTAATAACCGTATATGGAATGGAGTGTATTCAAGAAGCGGATGTTATTTTATATGACCGCTTAGCCAACGAACAGTTGTTAAACTATGCTAAAAAAGACGCGGAGCTTATTTTTTGCGGGAAATTACCGGGCAAGCACGGAGTCATCCAAGATCGTATTCACGAACTGCTTGTTGAAAAAGCGCTTCAAGGAAAAGTAGTGACGCGCTTAAAAGGAGGCGATCCTTTTGTGTTTGGCCGCGGAGCAGAGGAAGCTGAAGTACTTGCTACTCAAGGAATTCCTTACGAAGTCGTGCCTGGTATCACGTCAGGAATTGCAGCTCCAGCTTATGCGGGAATTCCAGTTACCCATAGAGATCATGCCACTTCTTTTGCGATTGTAACGGGTCATGGAAGAGAAGAAAAAGGAAAAGATTATTTAAACTGGTCAGCGCTTGCTCAAGGAATAGATACAATTGCGTTTTATATGGGCGTTGGAAATTTACCTCATATATGCAAGCAATTGATGGACCATGGACGAGATAAACATACGCCAGTAGCGCTTGTTCAATGGGGAACGACGAAGTATCAGCGCACCGTAACCGGAACGCTTTCCACAATCGAAGAAATAGCAAAAAAAGCAGAAATTGCTCATCCTGCTATCGTGCTTGTAGGTGAAGTAGTGACAATTAGAGAAAAAATAAAATGGTTCGAAGAAAGAGCGGAAAATATTCTGCTTTAATGTTAAAAGGAGGAGACAATATGACGATTATCTCACAGCTAAAAGAACGAAGAGCGGTACGAGATCATGAAGCACGTGAAGTGGAGCAAGAGAAAATCGAACAGCTCCTTGAAGCAGCGACATGGGCTCCAAATGACCGAATGAGAGAGCCTTGGAGCTTTTATGTGATTCAAGGAGAAGCAAAAAAGAAGTATGAAGAACTGGCTGAAGCTTATTTAAAGGAGCGCTTTCCTACAAAGCCCCATTTAGTAGAAAGTTCGTTAAAAGCAGTAAAAAATACGCCTGTACATATCGTCGTAACTGCTGACACAGTTGAAGGAGACGACGAAGCCACTGAAGACAACAAATATGCGGTTTCATGCGCGATTCATTCCATGTGGCTAGCAGCTAAAGAACTAGGTCTTGGATTCGTTTGGAGAACAAGAGGCGTTGGTCTTGTTCGAGACGAGAGGCTGTATGAGTTTATCGGCAAGCCTTCAGGTAAAGTCGTAGTAGGAAACGTATTTCTAGGCTATCCAAATGAAGAGTCTCTTACAAAAATGAAAGAGCCTGCTAGAACACCGTTTACAGAAAAAACAACATGGCTGTAAACTGAAATTCGAAGAAAAAGAGGTTTTTAGATTGAAAGACAAACGGGGTCTTACGTTAATTTATACCGGAGACGGTAAAGGAAAAACAACCGCTGCTTTAGGTCTTGCGTTGCGCGCTACGGGACGCGGACAAAAAGTATTAATGATTCAATTTATTAAATCTCCTCAGCGTACATATGGCGAAAAGCTTATGTTTGACAGAATAGGAATTGAAATGATTCAAACAGGAGTCGGCTTTACGTGGACAAAAACACCGCCTGAACATCGTGAAGCTTTGCAAAAAGCTTGGGCGCTAACGAAGGAAAAAATCTTCTCGAACGAATATGATGTAGTTATTTTAGACGAGTTAAATAATGCACTGGCTATCGAGAAATTTCCTATTGATGATGTGCTACCGCTACACGAAGTAATTGACCTTATTGAAAAGCGCCCTGAGCATATGCATTTGATCATTACCGGGCGTTCTGCCAAAAAAGAAGTGATGGATGCAGCAGATCTTGTGACGGAAATGAAGCCTCATAAACATTATTATGATGAAGGAATTCCTGCTGTAAAAGGAATTGAATTTTAAAAAGCCCTCAGTGAAGAGGGCTTTTTTTATTGAGCAGGGGCATCTACTTTTTCAGCTTGCCAGTAAAATTGGCTAATGACATCAGACAGTGCTTTTGTTGTGTTGGTTAGTTCATCAAAGTTATTATCAACTCCGCCCACTTCAATTAAAATCGCATTTTTAGAAACATCTTGGTTATATACACCGTTACCGCTGGATTTGTTTTTGCCAATAACTCCACGGCTTAACCCAGGATATTTCTTTTCAAGACCTTCATGAAGCGCTTTTGCCATTTTTAAGTTTTGTTCAAAGTTTTGATTCGCTTTCCCTAAAACAAACACAACTTTTGCATACGATTTATTGTTAATCTTAATGGTTGTATTATCTTTTCGAAGCGAATCTCGGTGCAAATCGATAAAGTAAGTTAAATCTCTATTCTCAGTCATCGCCGTTTCAATTACTGTGCGAGACATGGCGTACGATTGGTTGGTGTTCCAGCCTTTTTCTTTTAATTTCTGTCCAATATTGGTTTGATCCACTTCTGCCCCAATTCCCTGAGCCTCTAAATCTTTTCCTAGCATATTTGCGACTATATTAATATTGGTTTTGCTATCTACAGCTTTATTAGCATCTGGATCACCTTCAAGTCCTAATAGAGGCAAGTAAGATTCCCAGCTGTGCGTATGATAAATATAAAATACCTTTTTTCCGCCAGTTGTATTATTATTTGGAGCATTCGTACCATTGTTTTCTTTAGGTTGCTGAACTTTTGTAGTAGAATTTCTTTCTTTTAGCGTTTCATCTAACGGCGGTGCAGATTCTCTAGGGAAATTTGTGAAATTTGTGCCTTCACCGGCGATGATAATATTGGAGTCGTAAATACTGAATCCAGGAAGTTCTGAACCAAACAAGCTTCTCGCGTCTTCTGCTCGAATACTTGTTGATAACTCTAGCAGTGTAGAAGAAAGACCTGGAGGCGAGTAATTTTTATCAAAAGCCGTTGAAAAGTGGTGGTTTTCTTGGCTCATCAAATAATAAAGGCTCTCCGCTTTATGCTTCGATAACGTTTGATAGACAATAGAAGAATTGAACTGTTCTTTAAATGCTGAGTAACTTACTAGAACAATGATAGATGATGTCATTAAAACAATGGATAAAATAACAAGAACCATCTTATATGTTAACACTACAAAATTGGCGCGATTACTAGATTTCAATGGCGAAATCTCCTCTCTATGTCAGCATAAGGCTAATAGGTATGAAGGACTTTGCTAATCTAGTAATGATTATATGAATGGAGATTTCTAATTATGATAAGCATTTAATAGAGAAAGTAGTCTTCAAAATCAAAAAAGAAGAATCACGCGAGATATAATCTCATATTCTCCGTGATTCTTCTTCAAATAGACGTCGGATGGCTTCGCCTTTTGGAGTGAGGCTGAATCCTTTTTTCTCTTTTTTAAGCAGCTGATAGTTTTGTAATTCTTGTAGATACGTAACGATGCACTTGCGCTTTACGGAATTTAATAATCCAAATGCGGGTATTTTATCGAGCTCTTTTTGACGAATACTGTTAGTAGAAACACCTTCTAAAATTTGTACGTAACTCTGCTGAGTTTCCGTGTTCTTTAAGGTATCTATAAGTGTTAGTAACCGTAGCATTTGGTTTGAATCAAAAGTTATTTGACCGATTTTTAGCGGAGTCGAAAGCAGATCCTGACGCTGCTTATGAAGTTCATTTTCTATCTTAGCGCTTATTTCTGTCAGTTTCTTTTCTATTTCGTTTGGATCCATACAACATGTAAATTTGTTTGGTTCCTGCAGCAGGGTGACATCTGGAAAATCCCATTGCGAAAACCATTGAATGGAACCAACTTCGAGATTTGCATTCGGTGTTTTTACTTGTAATACCTTTTGAATGAAGGAAAGAAAGGGATCGTTTTCCTGTAAAACTTGTCTTTGATTAAGTTGATAAGTGGTTAGGCTGCACAATTTGTCTTGGATTTCTTTGATGTGCACTTCATGATGCTTTAAAAGACTTTTCCATTTAAAAAAGACCAGTAGTTTTTGAATCACTTCTTCATTTTCATCTATAATCTCTTCGAACTGGCGCTGAGTTGTAGCTAAGCGTTTCGCTGCTAGCACTACATTATACTCATCATCGAGTGAAATGGCATCATTTGTGACATCATATGTTACGGCGAGACCTCTGTTTTCTGAAGTTAAGCGAATGATCTCATTCTTCTTGAGATAACTCATTCATTGCTCGCTCAAAGTAGTCATTTAAACGTCCAAGTAGCCCTTTAGTATGTTTACTTCCTACGGACCGAATCGATTTATTTTTGCGTCCGAGCGGAAGGAATGTTAAGTGGCTGTAAGCTGTAAAATCAACAGGCAAATTTTCTGGTAAAGTCATTTGGCTAACTCCTTTCATCTATTTAGTATTTTACCTATTAAAGAAGAGAAGAAAAAGTTTTAGTGTGTCTTGAATATAAGAGTTATTTTTAAGAATTTTCTGTTAATTATTCTCTAGAAATCAAGAAAAGGGATTCAAAGTAATTTTGAATGGGTATAGTAATAAAAATTTTGACATATATTATCGAATATATATGAATGTTGTCAAAAAAAACAACAAAAGTGATGATTCATCCAAAGGAGGAAGCTTATGGAGAATAAAGGTCCGTTTAAAAAGACGATATCCCTGTTAGATTTAACATTGATTGGATTAGGGGCTATTTTTGGCTCCGCTTGGCTGTTTGCCGTTAGTAATGTCGCTACGCAAGCCGGTCCTGCAGGAAGTTTTTCTTGGGTTATTGGTGGAGTTATTATTTTATTAATAGGCCTTGTATACGCTGAGCTAGGGGCTGCCTTGCCTCGTACAGGAGGAATTATTCGATATCCTGTTTATTCACACGGTCATCTTGTAGGCTATATGATTTCATTTATTACTATTGTAGCGTACACTAGCTTAATCGCTATCGAAGTAACAGCTGTGAGACAGTATGTGGCCTACTGGTTTCCGGGTTTAACAAAATCTGGATCTGATTCACCGACGATATCTGGATGGATTCTACAATTTGTGTTGCTTTGCTTATTCTTTTTACTCAATTACTGGAGTGTAAAAGCATTTGCAAAATCGAATATTATCATTTCTATTTTTAAATATTTTGTACCGCTTACAGTAATCGTAACGCTGGCATTTTATTTTAAGTCAGGAAACTTTACGATGGGAGAGTTTGCTCCCGGGGGGTTTGATGGTATCCAGGCCGCCATTGCCACAGGCGGGGTTATGTTTGCCTACTTAGGCCTTCATCCAATTGTATCTGTAGCTGGAGAGGTGAAAAATCCTCAGCGTAATATTCCAATTGCTCTTGTGATTTGTATCATTCTAGCAGCTCTCATTTATACTGCCCTACAAGTATTATTTATCGGAGCTATTCCATCTGACATGATTAAAGGCGGTTGGTCCGGCATTCAAGATAAATTCTCACTGCCATTTAAAGACATCGCTGTTGTTCTTGGCCTTGGCTGGCTAGCAACACTTGTTATTTTAGACGCTATTTTATCACCGGGTGGTAACGGTAATATTTTTATGAATACAACATCTAGACTTATCTATGCTTGGTCTCGTAACGGTACGCTATTTAAAACGTTTGCTCATGTGGATAAAAAAACAGGGATTCCTCGATCATCTCTATGGCTTTCATTAGGACTTTCGATTTTTTGGACACTGCCATTTCCTTCATGGAATGCACTCGTAAACGTATGCTCTGTTGCGCTTATTCTTTCTTACGCGATTGCACCAATTTCATCAGCGGCCTTTATGGTGAACGCAAAAGATTTGGAAAAGCCTTTTAAATTAAGAGGAATGAGTATAATTGGTCCATTATCCTTTATTTTTGCTTCCTTTATTGTCTACTGGTCAGGATGGAAGACTATTTCATGGTTGTTAACTTCTCAATTGGTTATGTTTGTTATATATTTGATTTTTGCTAAATATGTGCCTAAAAACGAAGTAAGTCTTCGTCAGCAGATTAAATCAACTTGGTGGTTAGTTGCTTATTATATCATCATGCTCTTTATTTCTTATATTGGTTCGTTCGGCGGAGGAAAGGGTTTGATCGATACGCCTGTAGACTTAATTATCATAGCGGTCGTATCTCTTGGGATTTATTATTGGGCTAAATATACGGGCCTTCCAAAAGCGCTTATTGATTACGATCACCATCCTGAACAGGAGGAAAAAGCACCTGTATAACCTGTAAAGCAGCGATATTCGCTGCTTTTTTCTATGTTATTTGAACATGAAATTCTAAAGTTTGTCGTATAATTTAGTAGGAAAGAAGGAATTAGCACATTATTGTTTAATTAATGTAATGTAACCGTTTTAAATCCAACGCTTGGAGGAAGAGTATGATTGAAAAAATAATAAATTCACTTCGAAAGCGGCTGTGGGAAAACAATAATGTTATAGAAGTGTGTAAAAATGAAGGAGAAGTATACAGAACCACGTGTACTTTTTTTGATGGAGTAAGCAAGAATCAACTGAATGTTTTTGAAGAAGAAATGCATGTATCACTTCCTGAAGACTACAAGCAGTTTTTGCAGCTAACAAATGGGTGTAATTTGTTCATTGATGCTGACAAAAAAATAGCAGGGAATCTTTATAGCTTAGAAGATGTAAGAGAAACAGCTTATAAAAGTCAGAGTCTCTATATGACAATTGGGTCTGTTGGAGAAGAAGAGATTATCATTGACTCCAAAAAATCAGCGCACTCTGCATATATAATAGTAAAAAAGCGGAACGCATCGTTTCAAGATGCACATGTATTACATATGAATTTTCAGAAATGGCTGGATTGTTTTATAGTGAGTCAAGGGAATTGTTTTTGGCACTGGAATGAGCTTTGTAATAAAGTTCATTCAACGGACAAAAAGACGACGGCTCAATAATATTATCTTCTAATAAATAAACGAGCACACTAGTGTGCTCGTTTATTTATTAGAAGGAAGACGCTCCCAACCGTATGCTTCGTCTTCAACTTTAGTTTCTCCAAACTGACTTGTGCGATTCAAGATTTTTTTGCCGCCTAATTTTTTATAAAACTGAGTCGCTTTCTTATTTTTTTTCATAGCCCAAATAATCATAGACGTATATTGCTGATCAGCAAATTCTTTTACTGAATGAGAAAATAGAAGATGACCAATTCCTTGGTTTTGCACTTCCTTGCAAACGTATAGCGCGTATATTTCAGCACGGGACAAATGAGGCTTACCTGCTGAAAAGCCGACAATCTTTCCTTGTTCATCGATAGCGAGCAAAATAAAATGAGAAGGCTCGGTAAGAAAAAGGGACCATTTTTCTGTACTTTGTTCATAAGACAAGCTTTTTAAATAAGCACCAGGTACTAACCCTTTGTATGTAATGCGCCAGCTGTCTACGTATAGACGGGCAACAGAAGGGATGTTAGAGGAAGTAGCTTTAATAATTTTCATTAAAAAATCTCCTTTTTTAAATATTAAGGCATATATTATAACTTTCAGCCTAAGAATATTATGAAAATAGATCATAATTTTCCAGTAATTCATAAAATGGTAAAAAAGGTGGTGTTCATTCTCACTCTATCACGGTAAAGTGAGAATATACATTTGTTTTGTTGTTTTAATTTTTGCTATATGTATAATGTCTAACGATCTATTTGTTATTCACCTTTACTAGTCTATCAAATAGTTTTGTTAAAGCCAAAGGGGCATAGGGTAAGTAATGTCAATTCAGCTGCGTTTTATTTTAACGTATATCAGTATTGTGTTTGTCTTTATTATTTTGCTTTTTTTATCGGGCTTTCTCATTTTCTTCTCCATTACTGGAGACGCCGATTTTGTAAGAAAACTGTACAGTCACTCCTATGAGTACAAATTGTTAACGCCAGAAGAAGAAAATGCATTCTTGGATTTAAAGTTATTGAGTGAAGAAAAACCGGAGCAGCTGCTGCGGCCGGAGACGGTTAAAAAATATGAATTTGAAAATATTGATATTGTGATTCAAAAAAACAAAGAGGTTGTATATGCTTCAGAATCCATTAAAGGAGAAAACCTTCGTAAATACTTGCCAAAGCATCAAAAAAGTAAAGGAAATCATTCGTATCAGCAGGACATGCTGCGCATAGGCAAGCAGTACTTTACATATATCAACCTTGATTTTCCTTTCTCGAATCAAGAAAAAGGAAGCATTTACGTTTTGCGAAAAATCAGCCCTTATGTAGGCATTATTAATCGAATTTTCCCTTTTTTAATCTTTCTACTATTAATTTTAGTAATTGTGATTATTGGATTTTTAAACTATCTTGTTTCAAGAAGCATTATTAAACCCATTCGTGAATTAAAAGAAGCGGCTGAAAAAATAAAACAAGGTGATCTTCACTTTGAGATCTCTGCTAATTCAAGGGATGAAATAGGCGAATTAACACAAGCTTTTGAAGAAATGAGGCAAAAACTAAAATCTTCTGTTGAACTGCAAATTCAGTATGAAGATAACCGAAAGCAGCTGCTTTCAAGTATTTCACACGATCTGCGAACTCCTATTACTTCCATTGTAGGGTATGTAGAAGGAATTCAAGATGGAGTAGCTAATACGCCAGATAAGCTCTCTAAATATTTGTTAACGATTTCAACGAAAGCAAAAGACATGAATGCGTTAATCGATGAGCTGTTTTTATTTTCTAAATTGGATTTGCACGAAATTCCATTTGTGTTTAAAAAACTTAATATTTCAGCATTTATGGAAAGTTATGTGCAAGAGCTTCAGTTTGAAATGAGCGAACATGATATTGATGTTTTATTTTCTAATGATTCTCTAACGACACTGTATGCAAAGGCAGATGCTGAGCAGCTACGGAGAGTTTTAATAAATTTAACAACCAACAGCATTAAATTTATGGATAAAGAAAGAAGAAGAATTGATATCGTTCTTTCTGCTACCGAAAGTGAACTCATTATTGAAGTAAAAGACAACGGCGCAGGAATTTCACCTGAAGCATTAGCGCATATTTTTGACCGGTTTTATCGAGCAGAACAGTCCCGCAACAGCAATACTGGAGGAAGTGGACTTGGACTAGCCATTGCAAAACAAATTGTTGAACGCCACGGGGGAGACATCTGGGCACTAAGTAAGCTTGGCGAAGGAACAAGTATTTTCTTTTCTTTGCAAAAAATGAATGAAAATGGTGATACACATGAAGAAGATATTATTAATTGAAGATGAAGTAAGTATTGCTGAATTGCAAAGAGATTATTTAGAAATTAACGATTTTGAAATAGACGTTCAATATAGCGGGGATAAGGGATTAGAAAAAGCGTTAAATGAACATTTTGATCTGGTTATTTTGGATATTATGCTCCCTAAAGTGAGCGGATTTGAAGTGTGCAAGCAAATTCGAGCTGCAAAAGATATTCCAATCATTTTAGTTTCAGCTAAAAAAGAAGAAATTGATAAAATTAGAGGGCTCGGGCTAGGTGCAGATGACTATATTACCAAGCCATTCAGCCCTGGGGAGCTGGTCGCAAGAGTCAAAGCGCATTTAGCGAGATATGAAAGACTCTCCGATAAGCAGGAAAAGCGTATGATTCGCATTCATGGCTTAGCGATTGATACGCTCGCTAGAAGAGTATTTGTGAATGACAAAGAAGTGTTTTTTACAGCGAAGGAATTCGATTTGCTGAAGTTTATCGTTTCTCATCCAAATCAAGTATTAAGTAAAGAACATCTATTTGAAAAAATTTGGGGATTTGATTCTTCAGGGGATATTTCAACCGTAACAGTTCACATTCGAAAACTAAGAGAAAAGTTAGAAGAAAACCCAGCAGATCCTCAGTACCTAGAAACGGTTTGGGGAGCAGGGTACCGGTTTAATATTTAAAAAAAGAGATCCGAACGATTAATCGTTCGGATCTCTTTTTTATTACGTAGTAACGATTCTATGACGAGCTTTAATCTTACTCACGGGAGGTTCTGAGGAAAATATATTTTTTTCACCGATTTTATCATATAGACCGGTTGACTTTAACATTTCTTTCGGCTGGTGCTGTAAGCCAGAAATAACGACTTGGCTATGCGAATCTTTCAAACGTTCGACCACCTTCGATAGTAAAGCTTCTCCAGATGTATCAATAAAGGAGACTTGGCTCATTCGAAGCAATAAAACTTTCGGTTTCGCTTCAGCGATCTTATCGAAGGAATCTTCTAATACTTCAGCTGATCCAAAGAAAAGAGATCCTTGCATAGTATATTCCATCAAATCAGATTTGTGAGCGTTTTCAGATGTTTCCGCTAAAACCTTTGAAATCTTCAGTGATCCGCTCATTCGTTTCACAAACATAACAATAGCTAAAAGTAGACCCACGCCTACACCTGTTGTTAAATCGATTGAAACTGTTAATAAAAACGTAGCTACAAGTACAAATGAATCAGCTGACTTCGTTTTTAAAATATGCGCAAATTCTTTACGCTCACTCATATTCCAAGCCACAAACATTAAAATAGGTGCCATACTTGCCAGCGGAATGTTTGATGCATAAGGAGCCAGCATCACAAGGACCAATAAAACAACTAAGCCGTGTATGACTCCTGATAACGGAGAAGCTGCGCCGTTTTTGATATTGGTAGCTGTTCTGGCAATGGCACCAGTTGCTGGAATTCCGCCAAATAGAGAGGTAGCAATATTAGCAATTCCTTGGCCCACAAGCTCTTTATTGCTATTATGCTTGGTTTTGGCCATATTATCAGCAACAACAGCCGATAGTAAAGATTCAATACCGCCAAGCATCGCAATTACGCAGGCAGCCGGAAATAGCATCACGATGTTATCCCATGTTAAATCTGGGAAGCTAAAAGATGGTAGTTTACTCGGAATGGCACCGTAAGTAGAGCCAATCGTTGCCACTTTTCCTGGGAACAGTGTAATGGCTACAAGTGTGGAGACAAGAAGACCTAGAAGGGCACCCGGAATTTTAGGTAAAAACTTTGGCGTTGTAATCACGATAGCTAAACAAATAGCGGCTATGATGACGCTGTAAATGTTAATCGTTGCAATTTTTCGTAGGATTTCAATCATATTTAAATGAAATTCCTCATGCTTTGCAATTCCTTTTAATCCTAAAAAGTTAGCGATTTGACCTGAGAAGATAATAATCGCAATTCCTGCTGTAAATCCAATCGTCACAGGGCGCGGAATAAACTTTATAAATTTCCCTAGCTTAAATATTCCGAGAAGCGTAATCATAATTCCAGCCATAAAGCCGGCAATAATGAGGTTCTCATAACCATATTGCATGACAACTCCAAGCAGCACCGGAACAAATGCACCTGTTGGACCTGCAATTTGAAATTTCGATCCGCCTAATATTGAAACCATAATCCCTGCGATAATGGTTGTATAAATCCCGTATTCAGGTCTTACACCAGAAGCGATGGCAAAGGCCATTGCTAAAGGAATAGCAACGACCCCAACAACCAAACCGGCGATAATGTCTTTTTGTAAATGCCCTGCTGAATAGCCTTGAAATCGGTTATCTTTTAGCATTCGATAAAATCCTCCTTCATGAGCTTAAGGTTTCAGCTCGGTCTTGGGAATAGCCGTTGACAACGACGTCAAGTTTTCCTGTTGAAGGATGAATAACCATTCCAGAAACAAGTACGTCTTTTGGTAATAAAGGGTGATTTCGAATCATATCCACACTGTTTTCGACACTATCTTCTACACATTCAAACCCAGTCAGCCATGATTCTAAATCAATACCGGCATATTTTAGATTACGAATCTGTTCCGCGCTGATCCCTCTTTGTTCAGCAGAGGCTAAAATAGCTTCAGCTTTCATGCCCGTCATTCCACATTCATGATGACCGATGACACATACTTCATCAGCTTGCAAAGCGTAGACGGCAACTAATATACTTCTCATGACGCTGCCAAAAGGATGGGAGATAACAGCTCCGGCATTTTTCACTATTTTTGCATCTCCATTTTTTAGCCCCATGGCTTTAGGAAGTAATTCTAACAAACGTGTATCCATACAAGTTAAGATGACTATTTTTTTGTTAGGAAATTTGGATGTTTGAAAAGCCTCAAATTGATTATTTGTTACAAATTTTTCATTAAACTTTAAAACTTCAGATAGACAAGTCATTGTTTTCCTCCTGCGTTATTTATTTTTAACTTATTTTTTAGTCTAAAGATAAAGTTTAAAAACGAACTAAATAAAATATTAAAATTTTCTTAAAATATTCAGAAAAAACTTATAAATAAATCACATTTATATGCGTGAAATTATGTAAGCGTATTCTTTCTTTGTTTTCACGAAAAATAGGAATTATATGTTAAAATGGTACAAAGTTGGAATTGTCTAAAAGAATGGTAGAGAGGAGGAAGGCAAAAGTGAAGGCTCTTATAGCAATAGGCCTTATTTTTTGTTATTTAGTAGGGTGCAGTTCTAATGCCCAAGTCACCAACGACAAAGAAATGGGGGAGAATATTCAGCAATCATTTGAAAAAAAAGATGTAAGCTCAGTGGATGTATCGAAGTTAAGTGATTTTAAATGGGAAAAAGGATATTTGTTAACAAACAAAAGCAAGAAAGCCGACGTAGAAAAACTTGTAAACGCACCGATCAGTGAAGAGGTAATGAAAAAAATATCTGCTGCTAATCAAATGCTTGTGTTTGTACACGAAGGAGAAGTTGTCCGCTATGTAGAACTACCCCAGGATTTCATAGCGCATGATAAAAACCAACTTGAATTTTCATTTTCTCATTCTGAACTAAAATTTAATAAAAAAAGGGAGGGCAAGCCTATAAAAGCAGGAGATAAAACGTTAAGTTTAGAAGATGCTTTAGCTATAGAATCAATTATGAAACAAATTCAATGGAAAAAAGCTGATTACAGCATCGCTCTTGATCCAGATGTACAGCTTACTTATGAAGGAGTCGTATACAATGTACGATTCACCGCCGAGAGTGCGGAACTTACTTCTAAAAGAAGAGGGGTATACGGTAAAGTAACAGGAGAAACAGCACAGCAGTTATATGACATATTGATGTAACCTATTGATTTATCAATAGGTTTTTTTGGTGCACATATTTTTTAAATTCACATAAAATGTATTGATATTATTGACATTAACGTTAACGTTAATCTATAATAGTAATATATAATTGACGTTAACGTTAATGTTAAAGGGAGGTGAAGGGGAAAACATGTATTTAATCGATGACGTGACGAAAATGACAGGTTTGACCAAGCGTGCTCTTCGGTATTATGAAGAGATTGGACTCATTTTGCCCCCGCAGCGCACAAAGGGAAATGCACGGATTTATTCCGAAGAAGAGGTAAAAGAACTAAGGAAAGTAGCAGAAGCAAAAGAAGTTCTTGGTTTTTCTTTACAGGAGCTGCAGCAGTTTATGTCGCTCAAAAGAATGATTGAAGAAAGAAGTGAGCAACAAGGATTATCAGCGAAAGAGATAACTAAAATAGAAAATTTACTGGAAAATCAAATCAAGATGATTGAATTTAAAATGATTAAAATGCAGGCATTTAAAACAGAATTAAAAGAAATGCGAGAATCTGCTATGGAAATACATGAAAAAACAAAAACAAAAGGAGAGATGAAAGAGTGGAAGGACAGCATTCAAATAACCGATTAGGTCAAATTATTACGGTAGTAGCTACTTTTTTAGCATTTATGGGAATCGGGGTAGTAGATCCGATTTTACCGGAGATTGCTAAGCAAATTGGAGCTTCTCATTGGCAAGTAGAAATGTTATTTACTTCCTATTTGTTAATGATGGCTATTATGATGATTCCAGCAGGTATCTTAGCATCACGTGTAGGAGACAAGCGTTTGATGGTAACAGGACTTATCATTGTGACGATTTTTGCAGCACTATGCGGGTTTTCTAACAATATTCCTCAGCTTTCCATTTTCCGAGCAGGATGGGGACTTGGTAATTCGTTTTTCTTTGCAACAGCTATGACGCTGCTTATTGCATTGTCAGGTGAAGTGAAAAAAGCAGTAGGGTTATATGAAGCTGCAATTGGTTTGGGAATGGCCGGAGGACCGCTTGTAGGCGGCGTGTTAGGAAATGCTTCTTGGAGATTGCCGTTTTTCGGTACAAGTGCTTTAATTTTTATCGCCTTTATTTTAGTATTAACGATTGTTAAACAGCCTGCAAGCACTAAGCCTCGTAAAGCAGCGGGTTTTAAAGACATGGTTAAACTTTATAAATTAAAACCATTTACTCAAGGCGCTGTATCAGGCATGCTTTATTACTACGGATTTTTTACAGTGTTAGCTTATACGCCGCTTATTCTATCGATCGGAGCTCTTCAAATTGGCTTTGTTTTCTTTGGATGGGGGTTATGTTTAGCTTATGGCTCAGCGGTTTTAGCACATCAGTTAGAAAAAAGATATCAGCCAAAACAAGTGTTACATGTTAGCTTAATTGTTTTTTCACTTATTTTAATTTGTTTATTCGCCTTTGATGCAACATGGTTGCGCATTGTTTTAATCATGGCAGCAGGTCTTGTATCAGGACTTAATAATGCATTATTTACGAGTCATGTAATGGAAGTATCTCCTTATGAACGAGGAATTACATCTGGAGGATATAATTTCTTAAGATGGTTAGGTGCAGCTTTTGCTCCTTTATTATCAGGAGTTATCGGCAATGCCGTAGCGCCTCAAGCTCCTTTTCTCGTAGCAGCGATTCTTGGATTGCTAGCTTTTGTTATTATGGTTATAAAAGTAAAAACAACTTCTCAAACGAATGAAGCTGTATCTAAATAACCGCTGAAATAAAAGGCTTTTTCTTGTAAAAAGCCTTTTATTTTGTTTTATGTTATAATAGTAAAAACGTTTTTAATCATAAATATGAAACTCTTTACCAACTTGTACGTATACTTTATATGTACATAAAACTTTTTAGGAGCGTGATGCCCATGGCCACCTGTCAAAATTGTAATCATAAATGGAACTGGAGGACAACCTTTAAACAACTGTTAACATTTAGAAACGTTTTAGAATGCCCACACTGTGACAAACAACAGTATATCTCTGCAAAATCCCAAAAGCGATTATCAATCTACTCATTTGCACCCCTTATTATTTGGCTTATTCTCTCACTATTTGACTTTTCTTTTCCATCCATTGTTGTCGCGGAGCTTATTTTCTTCATAGCAGCGGTTATTATGATGCCACTTTCTTATGAAGTAAGCAGCGAAGAAGAACCCTTGTGGTAATAAAAAAACCTTCCGTTAAAACGGAAGGTTTTTTATGCGGCTTTACCGTCTAGCTGTTGTCCGTGATGGCGTTGATAATACACCCACCCAGCATTCAATAGTAGAAGAACACTGGTTGTTAAGAATACGTAAGGAATTCCTTTAGCTCCGGCAATTTGTCCGCCAATAACTGGACCGGCTAAATTCCCAAAATATTGCGCTGTTTGATTATAGCCAAACATTTTACCTGTAATAGAGTCCGGTACAATTTTCTTTAAATAAGAATTAATAGAAGGTAATAATCCTCCCATTGCAAAACCGAGTAAAAAACGAAGTAAGAATAGCTGCCAAGTACTATGCACAAAGGCCTGTAAGCCGCAAATAACCGCTACGATGAGCAGGCATATTTGAAGCACATTTTGAGGACCAACGCGATCGCTGACTTTGCCAAGTCTGGATGCAGCTAAAATATTTGATATTCCTGTTGCCGCCACGACAAAACCTGAAATAAGGGCAAGGTGATCGGTATGAGTAGACAGTTGTTTTACATACAGTGTAACGATTGGCTGAATAGCCATAACCGCAAGCTGCAGTAAAAAAGTTGTAACAAATACACCAATCACGGCCTTTGAATTTTTAAGAGACAGTAACCCAATGTTAGATTCTTTCGTCGTTTTCGCCGTCTCTTTTTTGTCTTCTTGAATTAAATTTACAATTAAAAAAGACAAAAACATAAATGCACCCGTCACGAAAAAGACGTGGCGTAGCCCGATTGTATCTCCTAAGTAGCCGCCTACTAGCGGTCCTAATAAAGATCCTGATACAGCCCCTGTAGACAACGTACCTAATGCTTTACCGCTGTGCTCTTTAGGTGTTTGAGTCGCTACTAACGTAATGGCTGCAGAGATGAAGCCGGAAACGGCGCCCATTAAAAAGCGCAGTCCGACAAGCTGATAGACATTTTGCACAAAACCAATAGAAGTCATAACAACTGCCATACCCAAGCTTGCGCGAAGGAGCATAAGCTTTCGCCCATATTTATCGGCCAAACTCCCCCATAAAGGAGAAACAATAGCCGCCATTAAAAAGGTAGATCCAAAGGCAATACCAGCCCATCTGCTGATGGAGCTTGTATCGTGAACTCCCAGCTTTTCAATGTAAAGCGGTAAAAACGGAATAACTAAACTCATCCCGGCTGTGGTGCAAAAAGAACCGAACCAGCAAATATACAAGTTTCGTTTCCATAATTCCATTCTATTTCCTTCTTTCGTTGTGCCGCATGGCGTGAAAACAACAAAAGAGCGAAACCATACGGCCTGCTCTTTTAGCATACATGCAGCATCTTTTTGTTAGTTTAAATTATACCATATATCAGAAATATTTAAAAATAAAATGATTCACTTAGTGAACTATTAACGTGAAATGACATCGGAGTTGGAATAATGGTTTGGCTCAATTTAATTGCAATTTTGATTTTACCTAAACCTGCTTTAATAACTTTAAAAGATTATCGCCAGCAGAGAAAACTAGGAATAGACCCTATCTTTTCTCCAAGAAAATTAGGAATTCAAAACGCTGATTATTGGGACGAGGAATATCAGCATGATCAAGATAAGGAAAATGTTTCATCAATCAAAAAAGCCAGCTGGGGTTATCCCGTTGGCTTTTTTGATTGATGAAGAAGCTCTTTTGACCGCTTGAAAATGGTAATGATTCCTTCTTTTCGGGTATAATGTGGCGTGAAGCGTCCTCAATTTATTTTCGTTTGAGCATTTATTTATAATAGAAGACATATAAAAGGACGGTGGTATGTAAATGACTAAAAAAGAAAATGAATCCATTTATATTCAGCAGCATTTAGCAAATGAACGAACGTATTTAGCGTGGATTCGAACGTCTATTGCCACACTCGGCATTGGCTTTGTTGCAGGCGGCCTACATTTCAATTCCGGAAAAAAATTAAGTGAAGAAGCCGATACTCTTATTATTGCTGTTATTATCTTTTCTTTAGCTGCAAGTGCAGGTTTGCTTCTCTTCTCAACCTATCATTATTTTTCAACCCGCAAAAAAATTAACAGCCAAACGTATCAATCTTCTCACGCTTTGGTTATTTTTGTTTCAATGATTATGCTGATGCTGATCGGCGCTCTTATGTTTTACTTTTTTAACATAGCGTAAAAAAGTTTAAGAAGTAAGAAAAAAGGGAAATCAGCCCCAAAGAATTTATGGTTTTATGAAAGAAAAAGAAAATCTATTGATATGGTGGTAATGGCAGATGTAATTATAATAATTATCTTCTTTATGAACCGGCTGTATAATTTTACAGGTTAAATTCTTTGTTAACCGCGGATAATGGAAAAGGAAAGCTTTATAAGCCGAAACTTATCCAATATATGTTGAACATAAAAATTGAATATGAATTTCACTACAAAGTGAAGCGAAAGTAAAGGAGAACGCTGTTATGATTCAAACATCTAAGACCGTTGCCGCTCGTTTTTTTACGGAGCGTTTCTTTGATCAGGCTGCTCAAACAGCCTACTATTTTTTGTTATCTTTTGTACCGTTTATTATCTTTCTTTTTTCTCTGCTGAGTTTCTTTCCAATTGATACAAACAATTTGCTGATATTTATTGAACCATTTACGCCTAAAAGCGCCTATGACGTAATTGAACGGTCAATTGAAACAGTTAACAATAGCGGGAAAAAAGTTTTATCTTTTAGTTTATTGGCGACTTTTTGGCTCGCATCTATGGCTATACAATCTTTGGTTCGCTCGTTAAATGACGCGTATCATATTCAAAGAAAACAAACGTTTTTGCGCGGTTTAATTAATGATTTAATTTTAACTTTTGGTTTTATGGTTGTGGTAGCTATTTCATTATTTGTACCAATTATTGAAGAGGTCATTCGACATTTGGTCCTAACAAAAGTCCATGTTCCTGACATATGGTTTCAAAGCTGGACGACAATTAGATGGGGAATTGGGACATTATTTTTATTAGGCTTTTTTATTCTTTTTTACAAGCTGATGCCAAGCGCAAGAGTAACGTGGAAAGATGTACTTCCAGGAGCTGTTTTCTCCACGCTAGGATGGCAAGTTGTATCTACCGGATTTGGATACTATGTCCAGTTTGGAAGCTACTCGCAAATCTATGGTCAGCTTGGAAGTATTATTATTTTAATGGTCTGGTTTTATTTAACGGCCGCTATTTTATTAATTGGCGGTTTAATAAACGGTAATAAGTTCATCAAAGCTCACAAGACAACGTATAGAGACGCGGAAAATGACTAGGGAAACCTAGTCGTTTTTTTTATATTCAGTTTTACAGTTAGAAAGTTTATCAAAAAAATACTGCGGGTAACTATTGAATATCTCGTTGCCTTCCCTTTACACACAACAAAAAAGCAGTAGGAGTTCACGTTGAGATGGGGTGGAAAATTGAATAATTTTAATCGGTTTTTAATCGCAATTATTGGAATTGCAGGACTGATTTGTTCCGGTATGTTAGCACTGATGGTTTATAGGGTTCCTCACCTTTCAAACTGGTTAGAAAAGTGGCAGCATCAGGAGTGGTTTTACTACACAATTTTATCAATAAGCGCATTTTTAGCTGTTATTTTTATTATTTTTCTTTTAACAGGCATATTTAGCAGACCGCCTAAAAAGAATTTAGCAATTGTAACTGGTGAAGGCAAAATAACAATTTCTAAAGCAACGATCGAATCTACAGCTTTACGAGCAATTAGAAGCTTTCAGGGAATACGCTCTCCTGAAGTCCATGCCTCTATTCATTCTCGCAAAGAAAAAGTTAGTCTGTATATCAACTGTTCGTTGTTTGGACGAGATGGACTACCAACACTAGGAAAAGAGATGCAGCTTGAAACAAAACGCGCCGTGGAGGCCTTACTCGAGCTTCCCGTTCACTCGGTCCGTATTGACTTAACAGATACACAAACACGAAAGAAAGAGCGTGTTGTGTGATGAAGGAGGGACATAATGAGTACTCCAGATAAATTGATTCCGTACCGTGGCCGAGTACTTGGTATTCTGGCAGGTTTAGTGTTGGCAATTTTGCTATTAACAATTGGCTTTGGTCCCACGCTGCTAATTGTAGCCTTTATGGGAATTGGTTATGTAATCGGGAAGTGGCGAGACGGTCATTTAGACATAAATGCTTGGGTAGGGTTCTTTACTAAAGGAAGATAGAAAATCACTTTAAGGGAGATGTTAGTTATGGCAGTTAATGAAACAAATACAGCAGTAAAATCTCAGGAAAATACACATCAAAATACGTTAACATTTGAAGATCAAGTCATTAAAAAAATTGCTGGAATTGCAGCTAATGAAATTAAAGGGATTTTATCAATGAGCGGCGGATTTATGAGCGGGTTAACAGATCGCTTCCGCAGCACTGAAGATATCACAAAAGGGATTAACGCTGAAGTAGGAGAAAAGCAAGTTGCCCTTGATTTAAAAGTAATTGTCGAATACGGAAAAAATGTTCCAGCCATTTTCTCTGAAACTGTTAATAACGTAAAAAAATCAGTTCACGATATGACGGGATTAGAGGTAGTAGAAGTAAATATGCATGTAGAGGACGTAATGACTCGCTCTGAATTTGAAGCGAAAACGGATCGAGACAAAGAGCAGGAGTCAAAGCGTGATCTTGAATAAAATATAAAAGGTAAATATTTCCATTCATCATATATTCTTTGTATGATGAATGAGAAGTGTTTTTTTATGGGAGGGAGAATTCTGTGATTTTGGTTAGTTCCTGCTTAGCAGGTCAAGCTTGCAGATATAATGGAAGCAGTGCCTTAGTTAAGGAAATTGAAGCGCTCGTTGAAAATAAAGAGGCGGTGATGATGTGTCCGGAACTGTTAGGTGGATTTCACACGCCTAGAGAACGGGCAGAAATTATAAAAGGAACGGGAATAGACGTAATAAACGGAAATGCGCGAGTTATTGAACGATCGGGAAAAGACGTGACAGATATATACATAGACGGGGCCTATAAGGCACTAAGCATCGCAAAAGAAATAAAAGCTACTGTTATTGTACTAAAAGAAAACAGCCCTTCATGTGGAAGTGAACATATATATAACGGAGCATTTTCAAATGTTAAATTAGCCGGTGAAGGGGTAACGACTGCGTTGCTAAGAAAGCATGGTTTTATCGTCATGTCCGAATCTCAATTTGCAGCTGAAATGCATGGAGACCCATCATAATCAAAAAAAGCGTACACCATGTGTGTACGCTTTTTTTATAAAAGCTTATTTACTGTGAAGCGTATCTGCTGTGCTTTCTGTTCGTGTTACCGCATAAAGAGAGCAGAAAAGACCAAGCAAAACAAAAATAGACCCGACCCAGCCGTTATAAATAACAGAGTATTGATTAACAACAATTCCTCCAACATAGGAGCCGATCGCAATTCCTACGTGTGAAATCGCTGCATTGGTGCTGATTAAAATGTCCGACGTTTCGCGTGCACTATGAATAATTAAATTGCTTTGAGCTGGTGAGACCGCCCAGCTGAGTGCACTCCAAATGATCATAAGAAGCAAGAACACAACAAATGGCAAATGAACGCCAAAAGGCATAGCAATCATGCTAACAAAAAAGAGAGCAATCATGGTGATAACAGAAGAAGAAGGGTTCCATCTATCAGAAACAGCTCCTCCAAGTCCTCCTCCTGCCACGGCAGCCAGACCGAAAATACCATAAATAATGGTCACCATCGTTGTATTTAATCCTAGTGTTTCTTGTAGAAATGGTGTGAAGTACGCATAAAGCGTTAAATGGCCCGCAAGTACAAACAATGTTGCTAGGTGAATAGCGAGCATTTTTTTATTGCGTAAAGCTTTTACCTGAGTTTTTAACGGTACAATTGGAGCAGGAGCTAGACGCTCCATTGTAAACCAAACGGTAATCATAATAATGGCAGTCAAAATTGCAATCATAACAAATACTTGACGCCAGCCAAGCGCATTTCCAATCAGAATACCAAGAGGAATGCCTAAAACAAGTGAGCCGCTGATTCCCATAAATACGATGCCAATTGCTCTGCCTTGGTATTTAGGTTTTACCATTCTAGAAGCCATTGTGGTAGATAATACAATGATAAAAGAACCGCTCGCAGCAGCAAGAATACGTCCAATCAGTAGCATATAATAGCCCGAACTGTAGGCTGAAAATACATTGCTCAATAAGAAAATAAATAATGTCCACATATAAACTTTTTTACGCTCTATCTTAGCCGTCACATTTAGTAAAATCGGTGCAGACATGGCATAAACAAACGAATAAATAGAGATTAAATAACCTGCTTTTGCTAATGATACATGAAATGCATCGGCAATTAAGTCTAAGATGCCTCCTAGAATTAATTCGACCGTTCCAACAACAAAGGAAGCAATCGCAAGTATGTAAACTTTTTTATTCATCAAAAAACCCCCTCTTTAAAAAGTTACAACTAGAATAGTAACCTTTTTTAGGGGGGATTTCAATAGGTAATACTAAAAAGGTTACTAATGAATTAGTAACCTTTTTAATATCGCAGTCGAGTAAGCAGCTCCATGATCTCAGAATCTTGAAGAAGCTGCTCTTGATATTTCTTTGTAATATGGGTAAGTGCGACGTCATGATAAAAGAAATCAGCAAAAACTTTTACAAGCGGCTGCGACATGGTTTTTATTGCTTTCCATGTCTCATGTTCAATGCCGGCAAATAAAAGGTAAGCATCGTCAACAATAATCAACTGCGACGGCTCAAGGTTTTTATGATCATCTATTGGATTTAATGTATGTAAATGTTTGAGGGGAGTCTGCAAGTTTCCTATGGTTAAGACCTCGACGTTTACGCCTTGTTTCTCTTTTTCTTCTAGCAATAAGCGGTAATGTGCTAACTCATCATTCCAGGCGGATAAAATAATAGAAGATTCCGCTTCGTCAATCAATTGTTCAATGTGAGCAGAAATAGAGGATTTATCTTTTAAACTCCAAACATGATCATCTGTAAACGTTTTTTTAATTTTATATGTTTTTAATTCATTAATGTCATTTTCAAAATCAGCAGTAAGTTTTTGAATGACGGTTTGAAGGGCTACCGCTGAGTAAAGTTTCTTTTTCCCGGACAATGTATTTACTACAATACCTTTATCAATTAAACGATTAAGCACTTCATAAATTTTTGCTTTTGGAACATGCGAATATGTAACAATCGAACTAGCATCCAGCGGGTCATCATTCGCAAGCAGCGCTTCATATACTTGACTTTCATACTGAGAAAAACCAAATTTTTGCAGCATAATTTTCTATTCATCATCCTTTCTTTTTTTAAGTATATCACGGTTTGTAAAAGTATTACTAATTGTATCAGATGAAATAATCTTATTAAACTATGTTCTAAATGACCATTAAAAATAAAATAAGCTATTAAAGAATCTTTATTACAGTAGAAATATTTTTAACCATATACTTTCTATACTAAAACACTCAACATTGGGTAAAGAAAAGAAAGAGGTGAAAAAAATGAAGAAAAATGAAAAACTACTGTTGAAAAAAATGAACATAAAACACCAAAGAGAAGTGGCTGCTCAGCTTGAAGACGTACTGGATTCCTTACTGTCCCTTGAAGAAAAATTATGCTCAGCACCTGATAATAGCGAGTGGCTCTCTTTACAAGCTCAGCTTGAAAAAAGAGAACATGAGCTGAAATTCAAGCATAAAATGCTGTGCGAAGAATGGACAGCACTATAAAAGACAGGCATTTTGTCTGTCTTTTATTGCATCTAAATTTTCATCACTCGAATAGGGCTAACCAGCAAAATAGCTAAAATAATCATAAGGTAAGGGTTTACGTAATAAAACATGCCAAGCAGTGCGATAATTAGAGCGGGAAAAGGAATAGGAAGCCCTATAAAATAACCTATGGTTGGATTTGCACTAAATTTAGCTAATCTTAATGCGCCCATGCTTGGATAAATCATAAAAGCGAGTATGGTTAGCCAAGAGTGGGGAGAAAGAGTATGAAATAGCATTGCAGGCGCTACGCCAAAGCTTATAATATCAGCCAAAGAATCTAGCTCTACACCAAACTCACTGTTAACTTTCAGCTTTCTCGCAATTTTGCCGTCAAATAAATCGAAAAAAGCGGCTAGAAAAATAAAAAGAGCAGCTAAGCGTTCGTAGCTATTCATATTAAAAGCTATGGAAAATACGCCGCTTAGCAAATTTCCAATCGTAAAGAGATTCGGAACCCATTTTAACAGTCGAAGAATCAATGTCATACAACCGCCTTTCACAGTGTGTACGATTAGTGTAACTGTTAAATCATATTATTATGTGAGATGTCAGATAAAAAGAAGGTAGTATTGAAACCTGGCTGTCGTTCCTGTAGTATATATATCGTATAATACGATAATAAATAAAAATACGATATAAAGGAGCAGGATCATGAAAGTAGAGGAGTTAAACAGTTATTGGACGTCTATTTATTATCATTTGCACTATACGCATCAAGAGAAAATTACACACCAAACCATACGTCTTTTACAGTATATCGATAAATCATCTTCGGTTGGAATAAAAGAAATTGCGGATTATTTACACGTTTCACATAATACGGCATCTGAACACGTAAAGAGAAATATTGATAAAGGGTATGTATATAAAAATAGAGATATACATGATGAAAGAAAAGTAATTCTGCATTTAACAGAAGCAGGAAAAGACGTGTTAAAACGGAATTCAAGCTTGGATGAAGAAAAAGTATCAGCTATTTTACGCGAAATGACAGCATCTGAAAAACAGCTGATTCAACAGGCTTTTCAGTTATTGAGCGAGCGTGCAAAACATGTATAGTATCATCAAAATTTTAATGTCTGCTCTTATTATTGCAGGGGTAACAGAAATGGCCAAAAGATTTCCGACATACGGTGGAATTGTGGCTGCCCTTCCAATTGTGAGCTTACTAAGTATTATATGGTTATCAGTGCAAGGAGAAAAAAAGGAAGTGGTCAGTCAGTTTACACTAGGCGTTCTTTATGGACTGCCAGGCACTATTTTACTACTTGCTGTCGTCTATATTTGCTTAAAAAACTCTCTTCATTTGTTTATGAGTTTATCAATAGGAGTTATGTGTTGGAGCCTGTTTTTAGGCCTTCAAAAGATAGTGGTTAAACTAATTAATACATAAACTATTGGAATTCAATCCAATTTTCTGTAAAATGAAAGTCTAAGTAAAAGATAGGAGCTGAGCAGAGTTGAGTTTAGCAGAGAAAAAGTTAGGAATTGACCGAGTTGTTTTTATCGGCAGAACGTTTGAAGAGTATAGAGCTATGTTTAATTTGAATGAAAAGCATTTAAAAGGAAAAAAAGTGTTAGACTGTGCTAGCGGGGCCTGTTCTTTTACTGCTCACGCCCTGCAGCAAGGTACGGAGGCTACTAGCTGTGATATTGCCTATAAATTTACGGCAGAAGAGCTTGAAAAGAAAGGAAGCCTGGATTTAATTCATACGATGAATCAAATGCAGCACGTACAGGAACAGTATGTGTGGAAGTATTTTTCGTCTATTGATGATTTAACTGAACATCGAAAAAGAGCATTAAAAGATTGTATTGCTCATATGAAAAAGAACCCCGAAGCCTATCAGTACGGAGCACTTCCTAATTTGCCGTTTCAAAAGAACGAGTTTGATTTAACGCTTTGTGCAAACTTTTTATTTATGTACAGCGACCGGTTAGATTATACGTTTCATTTAGAGGCTTTAAAAGAACTGATACGCGTTACAAAAGAGGAAGTACGTTTGTTTCCTTTAACGAATTTGAGCGGCAAAATTTCTACCTATTTGCCGCAGCTGTTAGAAGAGATTGCGCCTCTAGTAAAAGGAACAGAAATAGCAGACGTCCCGTACGAATTTCAAAAAGGTGCCAATCAAATGCTGAAAATATATGTATAACAAATATAACGAAAGCCGCTTTTAGTTAAAGCGGCTTTTTAACATTCAAACGTTTTTTGGCAGTTTGAGTATGTTTCGTTATGGTTTCAGATCCAAGCGCTTTAGCTAAACCGAACAAAGGCATATTCACGTATACTGATTCATAATTTCCTGCAGGAATGACGTACGTTTCATGATAAATGCCCACTGCATTCGTTTTTGAAGCCTGTTTATAAAAAGAATTCCAAGCTTTTAAGTGCTGAGGACCTTTGGCATAGGAGGTCAATTGATCAACTGACTCCCAATATTGAATCAGCGTGATGGTTCTTAAATTAAAAGATCCTTGCAAAGATAAAAAGCCAAGTTTTTTGTTTGTATACAATTCGCGAATCATAGGAGGCATTGCTTTAAATACAGGGAACCATTTGTGTACGGCTGTCCATTTATTAATACGCATTCCTATAACAAAGACGACCAACTCCTGACCGGGCTTAGCCATCACACGATTGGAATGAATCATAAATTATGCGCCTCCTCATCATATAATTTATTAATCGTATCTTTGCACCATTCTATCGAAGCAGACGTTGTTCGTTTACCGTAGTCTAGGGTAATAAGCCAATACGTTCTGTCGGGAGAAGGGCTGTTAGAAATGCTGTCTTCGATTCCGCAATACATGTGATAACGTTCAGTTAGTTTCTGCTGAGCGTTTTTTAACTGGGAAATTGTGAGCTGCTTTTCTTGCTGACTACTAAAAAAGAGTTTTAACAAAATTTCATTTCTTTCGGAAGGGAGCTGCTTAATAGGTTCACGCAGCCAATCTTGCAGAACTTCTTTTCCTTTAGTTGTTATTACATACTCTTTTTTATCTGGTTTATCAGTTTGAGCAACGGAATTAACCGTTGCTAGTTCATTATTCACAAGCTTTTGTAAAGTGGGATAAATTTGGCCATAACTGATTTTCCAAAAATGATTTAAACTTCGATCCATTAACTGCTTAATTTCATAACCAGTTCTGCATTCCGTGGTAAGCAGTCCTAAAATTGCATATGTTGTTTGATTTTCCTTCATTTATTTTCCTCACCTATATCTTTTTGATATATATATTACCATAAACAGGATAATATTCAATAAAAAACGCGAGAGTTATGCACTCTCGCGTCTAAAAAAAGGTTTGTATTGCTGAACCATCATTTGCGAAGCAGCAATAAATAAAAAGATAAAGCCTCCACACATTAGCAACATGACAGCACCTATTCTCCATAAAAGCTTTGGCATCAGCATATCTCCTTTTTTGAAGTTATTACCTATAGTGTAAAGAATAGCTTGCAAAAATTCTAGTCATAACTACATATAATTTTATGACTTTTTTAGACTGACTCTTCCTTTGGATCATCTTCATCAAAAATAGGAACTTCCCTATACGTGTCTTCTTTTTCGAAAGAGGAAGAAGAATTCTCTTTTTCCTCTTGTGCAGGCTTCGTTTTACTAGAAGAAATATCTGATTTAGCGTTTTTTAACTCTTCCATGTCTTTTTGGATTTGGTCCGTGAAATCCTTTGGTATAACTCCGCTTCCATATGTAGCTCCGATGTTTAAAGTACCGCCGAGTTCTTTAATGCCAACTTGGCCAATATTGTTGTTTTGTTCGTATTTATCAAGGAAAAATTTATCAATATGAATAGGCGGGGGAGCATTTTCTAAAAGTGCCGCTTTTTGATGAATCAATTTTACTTCTTCTTGAAGGGAAGACGTTCGTTTTAGCATGTCCACCTGTACTTCAGTTAAAAGGGACATGCTTCGCTCTAATGCTGAAACTCTTTCATCTAGTTCGGTCATTTTTTCGAGATAAGGAGCCATTTTTTTCTCTACAGATTGTTCTACTAAGCTAGCTATATCCAGATAAGGCACAGCTTCTATCTTTTTATCGCGAGGAGGTTGCGCGGAGATCACTTGTTCCAATTGCGCTACTTTTTCTTTTAAAAATTGAAGCTGGTTAGCAATCTCTTTCTTATCTTTTGCATATACTTGTTCAGCATTTTTATGAGTGCTTCTTTGTGAAGGTGAAGAATCATTGGAGTGCGAGGGCTGAGCCTCCAGCTTTTTTTTGAGCATTATGAGAGAACCAATTTGCGGTTCGAGTTTTAAAAAACGGTTCATGTGAACTTCAAGCGTGTTAATGCGCTTGATTTGATGTTTGAAGTCCGCTAGCTCAGTTTGAAGATGTTGGTTAGTCTGTTTGGGGTTGAAAAATCCTTTCATAGACATTTCGCTTCTCCTCATCTTGGGCTTATTTCCTTTGTAGTCACAGTTAGGTAAATATATTGTTCTAGTTTAAAAATTAACATTAAATTTTTCGCATTTATAAATGCTTATGTGCAGCATTGAATTTCATTCGTAAAACTACTAAACCTTATTCAATATGAATACGCTCTTCTTGAAAAAACTGCCTGTGATAAGAAAGAATAAGCAGTCCATTTTCAAATTTTGCACGCAGATGATGCGCATCCGTAGGCTCTGGCAATTCAATAATTCGGTTAAAGTCTCCAGAAGGTCGTTCTTGTACAACCGGCTGTCCTGTGATGAGAGGGTGCGGTGAGCCTTTTAACAAAAGCCGGCTGCCTGAAACAGACACGTGCAAATTTTCTTTTAGATAGCCGGGCAAGTCAGCGATAATAATGATTTCATGTGGGGTAACGTAAATGTCAACAGGTGGAAAATTACTTTTAGAAGCCTGAGGTGCCTGATATGAATCAGGAGCATTCATATCCATATTTTCTTTCATAAATTCGTTAAAAGCAGTTTGATCAAAAACACCGTTCCAAAAGTCGTTTGTTTGATATTTTTTAGCGAATTCCATCCACTGCATAAGTTTATCAAAGTCCATATGGTTTCCTCCTTACCACACATCATAAAAAGATGGAATTTGAATATAGTTTGAAAGGGGGGTGGTTTAAATGGCAGGTGCATCTATAAATATTAATATTTTAATGCTAAAGATAAATTCCTTTGAAAATGCGTCTGCAGTAAATATCGGACAGAATTTACTAGCAGACTGGAACAATTCAGATAAAAAAACACAGGGATTTGGGCAAAATTTCGGTGATGATAGCGGCTTTATAGGAACGAGAAGCTGTGTTGATGATCGAGATCAAATTGACAGCCCATCGTCTTTTCAAAAAGTGCCCATTTTATAGAAAAAGCCTAATAAATATAGCCAGTTCAGACGCAGGTTATATTTATTAGGCTTCCGATTGAATGCTAATAGACGAAACGAATAGATGAAGATATGCTGCTAGTCGTGTGCAGTAGAGGAGATGAAAAATTTAAATTACGCTATTTTTAACTGAGTTTGAATCATTTACATCTGAGTCTATAATCCATGAGAACGGAGTTACGTTCGGAGAAAAATCTCCGTTTGATTCTCCCAGACCTTGATTACGTTTATAAGATACGAACACATCAAGCTGCTGATTAGGTCCTATGCTTAAAACGGATGAATTATCCAAAACGTTCACTTTGAAGGCTTGTAAGTTAATGACCATGGGCGAAAAAATCATATGGTTTCCTCCTTATTTATCATTTTTTTGTTGCAAATGCATCCACATAATCATTATCTACAGTTTTGTAAGCAGATCCCGCTGTAAAACATTGATCAGCGTGCTGCTGTCCGAAGGCCTGATTTTTCTTTGCTGTGACATATCTTGTAACTTTTGACGTATTTCCAATAGAAATACTGCTTGCTTGATCAGCACTGCGAACGTTCAATTTTCCTAGATTGATTTTTGTTGAGTCGAATAGCATATTATTCTCCTTTCAAACGACAGTTCTTCTAAGTCTTTAAAAGCTTATTGTAGCTTCTTTGAAAATATGAATAATACATGGATTCATTCAGAGAGTAGAAGTGGTCTACTGTAGCGTATTGTAGTTCTGTGTAAAACGTGAAAAGATTTTAAAACCTCGACAGGAAAAGGAGGGAATAATAAAAATGCACGATATTTTACATGCTGTAAACACATCAACAGTAAAAAGTGTGTTGGCAACGATTGTTCATGTAGAAGGATCCTCATATTTAAAAGAAGGAACGTCCATGCTGTTTCAAGAAAATGGGGAGAACATTGGGATGTTAAGCGCTAGTTGTGTAGAAGCAGATCTTGCTGAGCGCGTAAAAGAGTTGTTCGACACTGAGCATGTATTAACCGTTACGTACAATTTGAAAGAAGAAGGTGATACAGGATGGGGGCAAGGAGCAGGCTGCAATGGAATCCTGTATATTCTCCTAGAACCTGTAACTGCGAGGATGAAGCAAAATCTTGTGCGGGTAAAACGTCATTTAGATAACCGAAATCCTGTTTTGCATATTAAAAAATTAGAAAAAAACTTTATTCAAACAACCTCTTTTTATGTAGAAAAGACGGGCGAAATATTTGGTGGAAATAGCGACGCATCATCTTTTGCAACAGATGATTGGAATGGGAGAAGGAGCGGTATTCAACTTTCAAATTGCTCCTTGCTCACATATGCTCATCTATATAAACCAAAGCCTCGTCTAATTATCTGGGGAGCAGGCGCCGATGCAAAATATTTAGTATCACTTGCTGCTAATACGGGGTTTTCTGTTACCTTATGCGACTGGAGACCGGCTTTATGTAATAAGGAACATTTTCCGCTAGCAGAGGAAATACATATTGGATTTCCAGAGGAAGTAGACAGGCAGCTGTCCATACAAAGCGATGATTTTGTTGTGATCATGACGCATAATTTTTATCGCGATCAAGAAATTCTCTCGCTATTAAAATCAAACCCTGTGAAGTATATAGGAGTTTTAGGATCTAAAAAGCGAACACTTCGATTATTGAATACTGATATTTCATCACGCATTCATTCGCCGGTAGGACTTTCTATAGGAGCGGTAGGACCGCAGGAAATTGCCGTTAGTATTCTTGCTGAATTAATTCAAAACCTCCGAATGTATGATGAAAAAAAGGGGCGAAAATGTCCGGGTTAAATATTGTTGCTGTTTATCTTGCCGCGGGAGCTAGTAAAAGGATGGGCAGAAATAAACTGCTGCTGCCTTTAGGGAATGGATGTTTGGGGAGTAAAGCTTTACGAAAAGCGATTTCTTCAAAAGTAAATCATACGATAGTAGTAACTAAGAAAGGAGATCATCTTGAGTGGATTGACCCTATTCTTTTTTCAGAAGCATATCAGCAGAAGTGGAGTCATACTTCTTGTAGTAGCGCCTTAAAAGGTCAGTCTGCGTCTTTAAAGTGCGGATTAAAAAAAGCAAAAGAATTAAACGCTGATGCTATTATTGTGCTGTTGGCAGATCAGCCTCTTATAAGCATCGTGCTGATAGATACATTTGTTTCTCTTTTTGAAAAACATTTTTCTGTTCCATTTATTTCATCTTTTTATCAAGGAATTTCCAGAGCACCGGTTTTATTTTCAAAACAAATGTTTTCAAGCTTGGGTAAGCTGCAAGGAGATCAAGGGGCAAGAAAAATCATAAGACAAAGCGGACCTGAAAATGGAATATTTTACGAATGGACCGACGCTTGCCTTTTTATGGATGTTGATACAAAACAAGGGTATGAACGCATTAAAAAGATATACAAAGAGAAACGTCGACTGTTTTGATTGATGGAGGTGAAAAGAGTGGAGATCATTGGAAAAAGCATCATTCGAAAAGATGCATTGGAAAAAGTAACGGGTACGGCTCGATACACAAATGATTACATGTTTAAAGGCTCCCTGCATGCCAAAATAGTAGTCAGCCCTTACGCTCATGCAAGGATTCAAGCAATAGACGTCCAAGCGGCGATTGCTATTCCCGGTGTTCACGCGGTTGTGACGGGTGAGCATTTGCCGTTAACCGGGGAAGGAGTTCGTGACCGGCGACCGCTTGCATTTGAAAAAGTGCGGTATCACGGAGAAGCCGTAGTCCTAGTAGTAGCAGAAACTCCTGCACTCGCTGAGCGTGCGGCAAGTTCTGTTCATATTCAATATGAGCCGTTGCCTGTTGTACATTCTCCTAGCGCCGCTATTGAGCCTGATTCTCCTTTAGTGCATGAAAATATGCACATCTACAAGCATGATGAAACGGTGTATCCAGAGCCCGGCACCAACGTAGCAAACAGAGTTAAAATTCGAAAAGGCAATATAGAAGAAGGTTGGCAAAAAAGTGAGTTAATAGTTGAAGAAACATTTTCTCTATCTCCTTCAGATCACGCGGCAATGGAAACAAGAAGCGCCGCTGCTGAAATCCTTCCAAATGGATTAGTTAAAATTATCACTTCTTCTCAAGCTCCTTTTATGGTCAAAAAATTAATCAGTGAGTACTTTGAAATTGAAGTGGGAAAAGTGATCGTTGAAACACCGCTAGTAGGAGGAGGGTACGGAGGAAAAGCAGCTGTCCAGCTGGAGCTGCTTGCTTATCTAGCTTCAAAAGCTGTGGGTGGAAGGCTGGTTAAAATATTGAATACAAGAGAAGAAGATATGCTTACTTCGCCTGCTCATATCGGTCTAGATGCCAAAATCAAGCTAGGTTGTTCTAAAGAGGGACTTTTGCAGGCTGCTGACATTCTATATTTGTTTGACAGCGGTGCTTATGCAGATAAAGGAACGGATTTAAGTAAGGCTGCAGCAGCTGACTGTACGGGGCCTTATCGTCTTGAACATATCTTCTGTGATTCATTATGTGTATATACAAATCACCCTTACGCTTCCCCTTTTCGAGGATTCAGCCACTCTGAACTATTATTTGCATTTGAGCGTACGATGGACATCCTTGCTAAAAAAGCAGGTATAGATCCTTTGGAATTTAGAGAAAAAAACGCTATTTTACCAGGTGATACTACGCCTACACAAGTCCGTTTGACTTCTAGCAGCGTTGGTAACTTACCGGAATGTATTCGGCGCTTAAAGCAGCTAATGAAATGGGAGGAAGGGCAGAGAACAGTTCATGAAAACGGCCTTATTACCGCCAAAGGGATTAGCTGCGTCTGGAAAACCTCGACTATTGAAACAGACGCGGGTTCAGGTGTTATTCTAACATTCAATCCGGATGGAAGCGTAAATTTAATGTCTGGCGTTATTGAATTAGGCACGGGAACAAAAACTGTGCTCGCGCAAATCTTGGCTGAAAAACTTCAGATGCGCATGGAACGTATTCATGTGCGAATGGAAGTAGATACTCAAACCACTCCTGAACATTGGAAAACGGTGGCTAGCCGAGGAACTTTTATGGCAGGAAGAGCGGTTTTAAAAGCCGCTGAAGATGTGATTAACCAATTAAAAAAGATAGCTTCTCATATATTCCGAGCTTCTGAAGGAGATATTGAAATAAAAAATGAGAAAGTTTTTTTACGGGATGAGCCTGAAACCTCCTTGGCCTTTAAAGAAATTGTGTATGGCTATAAATATCCGAACGGAAATGCAATTGGAGGGCAAATCATAGGGAGGGGCAATTATATTTTAAGAGGGATGACCTACTTGGATAAAGAAACGGGAGCTGGGCGTCCCGGTCCTGAATGGACAGTAGCAGCTGAAGGAGTTGAAGTGGAATATAACCCTAGAACGTATAGATATCGTATTGTAAAAGCTGTCTCTGTTATTGACATAGGAACCGTGTTAAACGAGAAAATGGCAAGAGGGCAAGTTATGGGTGCGATGAGTATGGGACTATCGTTTGCAGGCAGAGAAACATTTTGGTTTGATTCAAATGGCCGTATTTTAAACCCTCAGCTTCGGAAATATCGTCCTCTTCGCTACGGAGAGCATCCGGAGTACGTAGTAGATTTTGTTCATACGCCTCAATTGGATGCGGCCTACGGAGCTAGAGGAGTCGGAGAACACGGGCTGCTTGGTATGCCGGCTTCTTTAGGAAACAGCTTAACGGTGGCAGCAGAAACAGAATTAAACCAACTTCCGCTTATTCCAGAATTAATTTGGAGAATGAAAGAAGGGAATGAAAATGATTTCATTTGACTTTGAATATCACAAACCTGCTACCGTTTCAGAAGCAGTTACCTTATTTCAAGAGTTAGAGAATCAAGGCAAACGGCCGCGTTATTATGCTGGAGGCACTGAAATCCTGACATTGGGCAGGTTGGGTTTGTTTGTTACCCATGCTGTTATTGATATAAAGAATATACCCGAGTTTCAAAAAACAGAAGCTGATGAAGACTGGATGATTTTTGGTGCAGGAGTAACGTTAACTGAACTGGAAGATAAAAATTTGTTTCCTTTATTAAGTAAGTCTGCTAGCGAAGTGGCTGATCACACGGCTCGAAATAAAATAACGTTAGGAGGAAATATTTGTGGGCATATCTTTTATCGAGAAGCCGTGTTGCCGCTGCTTTTAACGGATAGTCAACTCGCAGTGGCAGGTCCCACTGGAACAAATGTTTATTCGATTCACGATCTTTTTCAGCGGCGTTTGCAGCTGAAAAAAGGAGAGCTGCTTGTTCAGGTGTTTGTTGAAACAAAGTATGCTGACCTGCCGTATATGAGTATAAAGGAGCGCCAGCAGTGGGATACAGGATATCCACTAGTTACAGTAGCGGCTTTAAAAACAGAAGAAAACATTCGAGTAGCTTTCAGCGGGGTATGTTCATTTCCTTTTCGCTCAGAAGAAATAGAAGAAGTGCTAAATCATGAAGAAACGCCATTAGAAGCTCGAATTCAAACTGCTCTTGATTATATACCGGCTCCAATTTTAAATGATGGAGAAGGATCGGATCGATATCGCAAATTTGTGATTAAAAATTTATTGTTTGATATTTTCAAAGAGCTGGGAGGAACGTAATGTGCTAAGAGATGAACGGTATAGAATAACAGTTAAGCTAAAGGTTAATGGAGAAGAAAAAATGGTTGATATCCGAACAGCAGATACGCTGCTTTACGTATTAAGAGAAAAGCTGGGCCTTACCGGAGCAAAACCAGGCTGTTTAAATGGAGACTGCGGAGCTTGTACAGTAGGGATAAATCAGCGGCCAATGAAATCCTGCCTCATGTTAGCGGCAGAAGCAGAAGAGAAAGAAATAATGACTATAGAAGGACTGAAGAGTTCACCTATGCAAAAAGCTTTTATTGAACACTTTGCTTTTCAGTGCGGTTATTGTACATCGGGTTTTATTATGAATGCTCATTTGCTTTCCAAACGCCATCCTTCAGGAAGTGACGATATTATAAAGGAGTGGTTAGCTTCCAATATATGCAGATGTACAGGATATAAAGAAATTGAAGACGCAGTAAAATCTGTTTTACACTTTTCGGAGCGCGAGTGAGAAAAGAAAAAGCAGAATTAGAATAACACTTACACGTGTTTAGAATAGTATGTGCTAAGGGTGTGGAGAATGTGGAATGGAAAAGCGGCTTTGACAAAGAAAGGGAACTTATCTTTGCCATTCAACGAGATCTGGATGTAGTAACGGCCATATTATTATTAACTGGCCAAATAACAATTATAGGAGTATTTGTGACACCCGGAGCTTTTCGTGTTTCAGTAGGCGGACCTATTACAGGAACCAGTCGCATCGAAGGAAAAGACGGAAATGTGGGAATTAATATTATTATTGATATGATTGATGTGTTTCTTGCGGCTTTGCTGCTTAATAACCAGATTAATGTGTCGGGCGCCTTTATTTCTTCTGGAAGATTTACCATTAACGTAAGCGGGCCTATTTTTGGCGTTCCCAAAACAGAACCTGCATTAAGTGAACTGAATCAATCCTCTCAGTTTTTTCATCGTACGGTATCAAAACATTTTTATGTAAATCCTGACTTAGTTGAAAAATTTACAAAGGACTGATTAAAATGTCATTAACAGATATACCTACAGTAAGACCTTCAGAGACGAGTATTTTTCTTATCGCCCTGCCGCTTATTATTTTTATCTTTTTCTTTACTCAGCCAAAAGCATCAGACGTTAAATAATCATGTAGCATAATGGGTGTTTTATCCTTGGGCACACAAGCTGCTTATTTTTCTGTTCATATCATTGCCCCTTCATTCATTAAGCCCCTAACGCTTTTCTTTTCTGTCATGTTTCATTAAAATGAACATAAACATGTATATAGAGAAAAGAATAATGTAGTGTTTCCTAACGTTATAAAATAGCTTACTATACGAAGAAAGCGTCTATAATAAAAGAAATGAACCTTTTGCGTGGTCAGCTGACGATGCTTTTTATTTTTACAAACTGCAGTGAAGGCAGAAAGGAGAGAATTCGATGAGTTTGCGCGAGCGGCTGCTGTATGTAGCGGAACATTATAAACAAATGGGTGGAGACGTACTTGTAAAACATGAAATAGAAAATATGCTTACACGCAGGCTTCCGATTTCTCTTTATCGATTGGAGCATATAAATCGAGAAGAAATGCGTATATCGGGACACCACGCTGAAACATTTCCTTACGTGACCCTTGCGAATAAGAATATAGAGAGTGACGTGATGGTCGCGTATTTATTCAGTGAAGACGGTCAGCGTATTTACTTAGTCATGATGAGAGGAGACTCAGAAGAAGGAACAGATCTGAAAGACATTCGATTCTTTACTCCTGAACATGCCCGCGTATTGAAAGATAATCATATTGTCATTGGTACAAGCATGGAAGCGAAAAGCTTTGAGGATAGAGTAGCTCTTTACCTTCCTTACAATATAGCAGACTTACCTAGCAATGATCAGCTGCAAGAGGACTTGCATTTACTGCTAAGTATGCATGAACAGTATATAAAAACATACGGAATGAGCAAAGAGATGATGGGAGACAAAGACGCCATCGTCCATATTCATGAGTATATTAGGAAATCTGGGTTTACATATGAACGACATGATATAGCCAACGCCTACTTTGCTTTAAAGACTAAACCGTTTATTGTTTTATCCGGAATGAGCGGGACAGGAAAAACAAAGCTTGCTCAGCTCTTAGCAGATAGTATCGGTGCCACGATTGAAAATGGAAGACAAGTGCTCATTCCGGTTCGACCCGATTGGCACGATAGTTCAGATTTATTAGGATATATTGATTTAAGAGGAGATTTTCGCAGAGGATCGTTTCTGTCGATTATGCAGCAAGCCATTCAGCATCCAGCTTACACATATGTTGCCATATTGGATGAAATGAACTTAGCTCGAGTTGAACATTATTTTAGCGACATTTTAAGCGTGATGGAAAGCAGGAGCTGGTCAAAAGAGAAAATCAAAACGGCTCCGTTATTCCCGGGACATAAGATGTTCCGAGATATTTATTTGCCATCTAATCTTCTCATTATCGGTACAATTAATATGGATGAAACAACTCATGGGTTTAGTCAAAAGTTGTTAGATCGTACCAACACCATTGAGTTAAATAAGATTCAACTAGATTCTTTTGATTTTTTAGATGATAGAGATCCGTCTCAGCACGGCATTCAAAATGTAGAAATTCAAAGTCAATATGTTCACTTAAAAGATGCGTATGTTGAACATGCTGAGCTCATTCACGAAGTAACAAATGAACTGCTAACCGTCAACGAGATGCTTATAGAAGTCGATTTGCAAATAGGTTACCGCGTACGCGACGAAATATGCTTTTATTTAATTTACGCGGTGAAAAGCGGAATGTTTACATTTGATCAGGCGTTTGATTTTCAGGTTTTGCAAAAAGTTTTGCCTCGTATTTCAGGAAGCGATGGGTACACATTTGATTTATTAAAAAACCTTTATTATTACTGTACAAATACGCTGTTAGATGATGAATTTGAGACAGCTGTCGTAAATGCAGATGGAATGAGATTTCCTAAAAGCGCACGCAAAATAATGGAGATGATGAGACGTTTTGAAGTATACGGATACACGTCATTTTGGATTAATACCGTACGTTGAAATTGAAACTGACACGTGTACGGTGGTTATAAAAGGGAAAAATAAGAAAAAAATAAAATCTGCAGAAGAAGTGATGTTTTTTTCTTGTACAGGAAAAGGAATTACACATGTAAAAGTATTAAATCAAACAAAAGGCATGATGACTTCAAAACCGCCGCTGGAGCCTTTATTTTTTGAAAATGAAACCTATCAAATTACAGTTGTTTCTAAAAATGAAACAAGCCTGTTTGTTAACCACGATTCAAAAGCAGTTGAACAAAGCTTTCAAAGCGTAGGATTTCCCTACATTTTGACGGGAAATATAAGCTTTCAAAATGAAGTAGGGTATTCTACGTTTCATGTTTACAGCGAAAGAGAAAAAGAGCTCTCCTTTACTCTTGAAATTTTCCCTTCAAAGATGAGCTACAAGACAGACTATGTACACATGGTTGATGAAGTGAACGGATATATTCATGATTTGGCATACGATATGCTTCGTAAAACATATATTGAAGCAAAATCTGTTTGGTCTAAGCAAGCAACATGGACGGAATTTTATCATGTTCTGTCTCACTATATGAAACCCTTTCTTCATTCTGTGCGTCAGATTGAAAATCAGCCGTTTCAATCGGTAAAAGTTGAACATGAGCTCATGAGAGGCGATCAAATAAAAAAACAAGATAGCCGTGCTATATCATTTGTCCGAACCCACCCTACCTATCTTGCATCTTCAAGCAGGGGGATTAAAATTAATCGAAATATAAAAGTAGTACCCACAAAAGCGATTGGCACCAGGCACGTGTCTACCTATGATAATCTGGAAAATCAAAGTGTAAAATGGATGATGACGCAGCTGTATCATAAGCTAACTGCACTAATTGACAAATTGATAGAAGATAGATATGTAAAAAAAGAAGCCGTATCGGCTCTAGAAACTAATCATGCCGAATTAAAAAGACTGTTAAATAATGCGTTTTGGCAACGGGTGAAGACCCTACAAGCTTCAACTCTTCCTTCTACACTGCGTACGGCACCCCGCTACCGGGAAGCAAGCAGATACTTTATGTTCTTAACGCGAGGATTGGCTCTTAACGGAGAGTTTTACCACCTTTCATTAAAAGATATCGCAACTCTCTATGAATACTGGACGTATGTTAGTCTTTTAAAGAAGTTGCAAACTTACGGCAAGCGGATAGAACAAAACATCATGACAACGACAGAACAAGGGTTGAACGTTAGGATGCAGCCGTCTTATCATCGTTTTCAAGTGGGGAAAGCAGAAGTCACGCTATGGTATCAGAAAGCATACCATCATACTCATACCGTTATTCAAAAGCCTGACTTACTGCTTGAAGTAAAGCAAGGGGAGAAAAAAAGTGTATATCTTTTTGATGCTAAGTATCGTATCAAACCAAATCACGATACGCCTTCACCTAGAGAAGAAGATATTAATACCATGCATCGTTACCGAGACGCTATTGTAGAGGAAAATGGAATAAAACCGGTACAAACAGCGATTGTGCTGTTTCCAGGGAAAGCAGAGAGCTATAAGCAGCATCATTTTTATAAAAGTATTGAACGTGTTGGAGTTGGTGCGCTGCCTTTTTTGCCGGGAGAAGAAGGGTTAGTAGAAGAATTTATTGAAGCTATTTGTACGGTAGAACCACATTTTTTCAGCGCTGAGTAGGTGAATAGATAGAAAGTGAACAAGTCTTTTTTTATGCGTTGGCATAGTGTTAAGTTTTTTATGTTTTGATGACATTTCGAGATTTTAGTTGTATTTTCCTGTTGAATTTTCTAGAATAGTAGAGAATAAAACCGTATCGAAAAGAAGTCGTATCATGTGCAGAGAACGTTTCAGGAGGACAACGAAGTGAAAAAGATTCTACTATTCACGTTAGTAGCGCTATTGGCAACTTTTTTTATTGACAGGGTATACAGCGAACGCAACCAAGCGCAACTTCAGCAAACTGTAATTAATGAAATTAAAAAAACAAATCAAAGTAAAGAAGAAGCTTCCATCCTTGATTTTAATGAATTATGTGATTTTAGATGGGATAAAGTATATGTTTTTGGACCGGAAACGACTCGCAGTGAGGTAAATGAAAAGCTGGGCTTCACGTGGTCTGAAGCAAAAGCAAAAGGTATTGGAAAAGATAAAAAAGATAACTTTATTGTCTTTGTAGAAAATAATCAAGTAACGCAATATTTAAAAATCCCGGCGTCATATGGAACTATTGTTCCTAAGACTTCTGTTGCAAATGAAAGCTAACGAAGAAATTCGTTAGCTTTTTTATGCTTTCTTTTTTAAGGATGAAGTTTTTTTCTCTGCTGTTGATTTTGTCGGGTGTAAAGTAGAAGGATCTATGCTCACTTTTAACATTTCCATTAAATGTCGAATATCTCGTTCTTCGCTTCCGCTGCCTTTTGTAACTTCGCCTTGATTTATTTTTTGTTGAATGACGTTTTGTAAGGCATCTCGGTAGTTGTTTTTGTAAATAGACGGATTAAAAGAAGTAGATAGCTTATCAATTAATTCCACCGTCACTTGTGTATCACTTTCATTAATGGAAGAAGTACTGGATAAGTTAGGCACATCTGTGACTGAACGAAGCTCTTCTTCAAAATGCATCGTGTGAAGAACAAGAGATCCGCCCACGGAACGAATAATTGCCATTTGCTGTTTGGAATATAAAAATACATTCGCAATACCGACTTTATTCGTTATTTCAAGTGCATTTAATAAAGTATAATAAGCTTTTAGGCTTGTTTCCCCAGGAGAAATATAGTAGGGCTTATCAAAAAACAGGGGATCAATGTCATCTAACGATACAAAGTGTAACAATTCAACAGCTTTGTTTGCTGCAAAGGGTTCTTTGACACTGTCAATTTCCTGTTGTGAAAGTACAACAAACTGACCGGTCGCGGTTTCGTATCCTTTAACCAGTTCATCGGATTCTACTTCTCGTCCACACGTTTGGCAATGTTTTTCTTGATGAATAGGTGTATAGCAAACGGAGTGTAGCGTGCGCAGCTTTACATCTTTTTCTTCAATTGCTCCGTGCAGTTTAATGGGGATATCAATTAATCCAAAGCTGATTTTACCTTTCCAAGCAGTATGAAGCATAAACGTTCTCCTTTTACTCTTTTTTAGTAGTGTGCCGTAAAATAAATTAGATATCCCATTGTTTTGAAAAGAAGAATATTCTTAAAAAACTATGTGCTAAATAAACAATTAAATAGTTCCAATAAAACTGCAGAGACAACATCTGCAGCTTTATTGGAAATCGATAGGGACTATTTGCTGATTAGATTCATTTGTCTCATGTTTAGAAATCGTAATTTCAAGGATTTCGTTACTAAATATAGCGGTAATTTTTTTATTCATCAATGGAAATGGAAAGTCGATTGTACGTTCAACGCTTTCTTCCATTTGTTCTCTTGCAAGCGTTCCTTGCTTTTCATCATGAAATTCTCTAATGCAGTATTTTTTGGCTGTCAGCTGTAAGTGGTCAGCTTGTATCTGAACGATAATATCCTTAGGGTGATACCCTAATAATTCAGCTTCGACAATAAATGATTGTTCTGTTTCAAATAAATCTATACGAACGGAATCATAATCTAAATAACTCATAAAGGGATTTGAAAGCATGACTTCTAACAACTCTTGAAAGCCTTTTACAAACATTTGGTCTGCTGGCAGACGCTTGTTTTTCATTTCTGCGTTCCTCCAATATTTAAAGTGTTTCACTTTACTATCATATGCGCGTTTATGTACTTAGTGAACTCCTGCGCAAAGAATAAGCTTGAAGTACTAGCTGTCTTTTCTACGCATAAAAAAGCAAGCTCTGTAGAGAGCTTGCCGCTTTTTTACATATCATGTCCGCTATTATGTTTTTGGCGAGAATGCTTACGGTTTTTTACTTTATGAGATCCGCTTAGCGGTTCTGGCTGTCCAGAATTGCTTTTTGGCGCATTTCTTCTGATGTCTTTGCTGCTATTTTTGTTCATAGTTAAAACCTCCCTTTCATTTATTAGGGTAGGATAGTGACAGGGAATTTATCCGATGAAAAATTCCCCTTTCTAAAAATAGGTTTAACAAAAACAGGAAATGGGAACAGAAAAAAAGCGTCATATATAATGACGCCTTCTCGTTAGATTTCATGGAGTTAAACGATTTTGCTTTTCTAACTAGTGATTAGTATATCCAATAAGAGATTGTTTTATTGATTTTTTTTGCGTTTTTTATTATTTTGTTTCTGTTGTTCCGTTAATGGTTCATTTGAAAATTCTTCATTATAACCCGCTCCTTTTCCTTGAGCGCTAGCCGCGTTAGCTCCAGGAATGACGTGGTTTGACTTGCGTTTAGCCATGTTGAATCACCTCCGTTTCTAGCATGCGTAAAAATCAATGAAATATGAATTATTAGAAAAATAAAAGGAAGATGAAAAAGGTTATAAGTGAAACTTATGTTAATTAATAACATTCTTTTTATTTACTTATGTATAATATTATATTAAGATAGATGGTGAAGGGAATAGAGGATGGGGTAAGTAAATCCTTTATACATAGAATTTTAAGGGGGTAAAAGCAATGACTAAAAAAGACGTTTTCAACGCTCGTTCGTCATTCGATCTTAATGGCAGCACATATAATTATTACCGCTTACAAGCTTTAGAGGAAGCAGGTTTAGGTAACGTATCTAAGCTGCCGTATTCAATTAAAGTATTATTAGAATCTGTTCTTCGTCAGGTAGATGGCCGTGTTATTACAAAAGAACACGTCGAAAACCTTGCAAAATGGGGAACAAAAGATATTAAAGATATCGATGTTCCTTTCAAACCATCTCGTGTTATTCTTCAAGATTTCACTGGAGTTCCAGCGGTTGTAGACTTAGCGTCACTTCGTAAAGCAATGGCTGATTTAGGAGGAGATCCTGACAAAATCAATCCAGAAATTCCAGTAGACCTCGTTGTCGACCACTCCGTACAAGTTGATAAAGCAGGTACAGCTGACTCATTACGAATTAATATGGACCTCGAGTTTCAACGTAATACAGAGCGCTATAATTTCTTAAGCTGGGCTCAAAAATCATTTAATAACTATCGTGCAGTTCCGCCAGCTACAGGCATCGTGCACCAAGTAAATTTAGAATATTTAGCAAACGTTGTTCATGCTGTTGAAGAAGATGGTGAATTTGTAGCTTTCCCTGATTCTCTAGTAGGTACTGACTCTCATACAACGATGATTAATGGTATCGGTGTTTTAGGATGGGGTGTTGGCGGTATTGAAGCGGAAGCAGGTATGCTTGGCCAACCTTCTTATTTCCCAGTTCCTGAAGTAATCGGCGTTAAACTTGTTGGTGAATTACCAAACGGCACTACAGCTACAGACTTAGCGTTAAAAGTTACGCAAGTGCTTCGTCAAAAAGGAGTAGTCGGAAAATTCGTGGAATTCTTCGGTCCTGGCGTAGCAGAACTTCCATTAGCTGACCGCGCAACAATCGCTAATATGGCTCCTGAATACGGTGCAACATGTGGATTCTTCCCAGTTGACGCAGAAGCATTAGCATACATGCGTTTAACAGGAAGAGATGAAAAAGACATTCAGGTTGTCGAACAATATACAAAAGCAAATGGTTTGTTCTTCACACCAGAAAGTGAAGATCCAATTTTCACTGACGTTGTTGAGATTAACCTTGCTGAGATTGAAGCAAATCTTTCTGGTCCAAAGCGTCCGCAAGATTTAATTCCACTTTCTCAAATGCAAACAGAATTCAAGAAGGCTTTAACAGCTCCTGTTAGCAACCAAAGCTTCGGACTTGATGCTAAAGACGTGGATAAAGAAATTACGTTTAAGCTTGCAGACGGTTCAGAAACAACAATGAAAACAGGTGCTATTGCCATTGCGGCTATCACAAGCTGTACGAACACATCAAATCCTTACGTATTAGTAGCAGCTGGTTTAGTTGCGAAAAAAGCGGTAGAAAAAGGATTGGATGTTCCAGCTTACGTGAAAACTTCTTTAGCACCAGGTTCAAAAGTAGTAACGGCTTACCTGCAAAATTCAGGGCTGCTTCCATACTTAGATAAAATCGGCTTTAACATCGTAGGTTATGGCTGTACGACTTGTATCGGTAACTCTGGTCCATTAGAAGCTGAAATTGAAGCAGCGATTGCAGATAGCGACTTGCTTGTAACGTCTGTTCTTTCAGGAAACCGTAACTTTGAAGGACGTATTCATCCATTAGTAAAAGGTAACTACCTTGCTTCTCCGCCGCTTGTTGTAGCATATGCACTGGCTGGAACAGTAGATGTAGATTTACAAAAAGATCCAATCGGCATTGATACAGACGGCAATGAAGTATTCTTTAGCGACATCTGGCCTTCTCAAGATGAAATTAAAGAAGTTGTTAGCCGTACCGTAACGCCTGAATTATTCCGTAACGAGTATGAGCGCGTATTCGATGATAACGAGCGCTGGAATGAAATTAAAACAAGCGAAGATGCGCTTTATACGTGGGAGAATGATTCAACGTACATTCAAAACCCACCTTTCTTTGAAGGGTTATCAGAAGAGCCAGGCGAAGTAGAAGCATTAAATGATCTTCGCGTAGTAGCGAAATTTGGTGACTCAGTGACAACGGATCACATTTCACCAGCGGGTTCAATTGCAAAAACATCACCTGCAGGTCTTTACCTTCAAGAAAACGGTGTAGAGCCAAAAGACTTTAACTCATATGGTTCTCGTCGCGGTAACCATGAAGTAATGATGCGCGGTACGTTTGCAAACATCCGAATTAAAAACCAAGTAGCTCCTGGTACAGAAGGCGGCTGGACAACATACTGGCCAACAAATGACGTAATGAGCATTTATGATGCTTGTATGAAATACAAAGAGCAAGGTACAGGTCTTGTTGTACTTGCAGGCAAAGATTACGGCATGGGAAGTTCTCGTGACTGGGCAGCAAAAGGCACAAATCTTTTAGGTATTAAAACAGTAATCGCTGAAAGCTTCGAGCGTATTCACCGTTCAAACCTAGTATTAATGGGTGTTTTACCTCTTCAATTTAAAGATGGTGAAAGCGCGGATACATTAGGTTTAACTGGAAAAGAAACAATTGCAGTAGCAGTTGATGAAACAGTAAAACCACGTGATTTTATAAAAGTAACCGCAACTGATGAAGCTGGAAACAAAAAAGAATTTGAAGTACTGGTTCGTTTCGATAGTGAAGTTGAAATTGATTACTATCGCCACGGTGGTATCCTTCAAATGGTGCTTCGTGATAAATTACAATCTAAAACACATGCGTAAGTTATAAAGAAAAAGAGCGGTTCTCGTGAGCCGCTCTTTTTTTATGCAAACGCACCGTTTTCGACAAAAAGTGAGAGGGAAATATGCTATATTATAAAAGAAAATGCCCTATAAAAGGATTATTTTAGTAGATATTGCACATATCTATTAGTACATAGATTATCACTTTTTAGAAGAAATAAAGGAGCCGATCATATGGTTAAAAAAATAATTGCGGTCTTGCTTCTAGCAGGCTTTCTTAGCTACGCACTTTGGCAAGGGCTTTCTCCAAATGAAGCATCCGATAATTCTAACTTAAGCGAATATAAGGATTTAAATATCAAAAAAGGCGATAGTGCTCGTCAGGCTTCGGGTCAAGCTTATGGGTTGGAACCAAAAGATACAGCGCCTCCGTTTACACTGTCAGATACGAGCGGGAAATCCGTTCAATTATCGGACTTTAAAGGAAAAAAAGTTATTTTAAACTTTTGGGCAACATGGTGTCCGCCGTGTCAAAAAGAAATGCCCGATATGCAAGCGTTTTACGAGAAATATGGAAACGATGTACAGCTGCTTGCGGTTAATTTAACTTCGTCGGAAGGCAGTAAACAGTCAGTATCTAAGTTTCTTAAAGAAAAACAGTTTACGTTTCGTGTATTATTGGACGACCAAGATAGTGTAGGAAGTAAAAAATATCGAGTCTCCACCATTCCGACATCTTACTTTATAGATGAAGAAGGGAAAATTGTTCAACGAGTGAATGGTCCAATGACGCTTAAACAAATAGAAAACTTTGCTCAACAAGCAGCGAATTAAATTTGCTGCTTGTTTTATTAAACATGAAACTTATTTACTTTATCATCGTATATATAGATAGGTCAGTAAACATGTCAAACTTTCTTACAACTTTTCAAAAAAGTATGTTTACTTATCTGACAAATTGGTTACAATATAGATAGTTATATGATATCAGTTTCTTTAGATTTTTCAGATTTTTCATAAAAATTACATAAAGTAGGTGTTGTGATCATGAGAAAATTACGCAAACGTTCATTTGAAGAGTTAGTGCAAGAAAATAAAACGCAGCTGTTAAAAGATCAGTCAGAAATTGAACGCATTGAAATGGAAATTGAAAAGCGGTTAGAAGATCGTATGCTTGAAAGAGCTGAATAACTTTAAAGTAAGTTGGTTAGAGTAACGGTGAGGAGGGGATAAGCATGGGAAATCCTAAAAAACAAAGCAAACCTTTTGTTCCGAATCACATCGGCACTCAACCGAGAGAAGCTGGTGGAAATAACGGAAAACAAATGCAAGATAAATCCGGCAAGCATCCTCAAGTTATTCAAACCAAAGGTGAATGAATAAAAAGTCGCTGAATTCAGCGACTTTTTATTATTTGAATTCTACCGTGAATAAATAAACGTAAGGATTGCTCGAAATAAGCTCTTTAACGACTTCTTCATCGTCGGTTGAAAGCGGAGCAACTCGTATGCCACTGCCATCGTCACCAAATAAAGCAGCAACTGGATATGTTTTATTCATTTTTACCGTTTGTTTTTTCTCTAATCCAGTAAAGGAATAGCCGTTCATTTTTTTTGGCTTTTCTGCTTCTATTCCTAGGTTTGTATCGTTGCTGCCTATATTAAACATAACTTTATGCGCATCATCATCGATTTTATATGTAATAGCAAACATATCAAATTCTTTTGAAACAGTCAACCCTCCTGAAAATAAAGGTTCTTTTGCTTTTCCCTTTTCGTAATAAGTAGCTTTTACATAAGCTTCTTTTGCGTCACTAGGAGCTTTCACATCGTATGCGATGATATTGCTTTTGTAGTCCAGGTTTGTCACAGCTAACATTTTTTCTTCATGTTTTGAGTAATGATGAGGCTTCATAAAGGCACTTGCTGTCAATTTTGCTGCCAATGAGGTTTGTGACATAAAAAATACGGCAAGCACTGCAATAAAGATGACGCTTAGTAATGTTATCATTCGTTTGGTCATAGCGATTCCCCCTTTGTATGTATATATTACCATATTATGTATGTTTTATATACATATTTTAACTTAATTATAATTATATTATGTAAACTAAAATCATTTTTTTCCACTTATAGAGATGAACAAATCCGGCATACTACAATTGTAACAAAGTTATTTTGAGGAGGAAGATACAATGGCATGGAATAAACCGAATCCAGACGATCGCAGTGATAACGTTGAAAAATTACAAACAATGGTGCAAAATACAATGAAAAACATTGAAGAAGCAGAAGAAGCTGCTGCATGCAGCAATGAAGAAGAACGTCAGCGCATTCAGCAAAAAAACCACAATCGCGAAGTAAGTATCGAAGCAATGCGCAGCGAAATAAAAGATGAGTCAGAAGCTCGTCAAAATGGTTACGAAGGTACGATTTAATAAATAAAGCAACGACAATAAGCAGCTAAAAATAAACGGTTTTAGCTGCTTTCTTTCTATATTTTTTTAATAAGGTCAATAATAATACAAACTAGCAAAGAGGTTTATGTAGGTGAAAAAGCACGTGAAAAAGAAAGTAGTAAGGGTTTTGGTCAGTTTACTTGTCGTCTTGATTATTGTGGGCTCTTATCAAACGCATAAGCCTTTGCCTAAAGGAGTTTCATACGAAAGTAAGCCGCACAAAGTAGAAGATGTATTTCTCTTATCAGACCTAACGTATCAAGACCAGCAGACATCTGTTTCTGAACAACACATTTTTCAAGCAGTTACGAATGCGATTGATGATGCAAAAGCTTTTATTATTATGGATATGTTTCTATTTAACGGCTACTATAACCAAGGCGAAACGTTTCCTCACCTTAGTGATACGCTTGCAAGTAAGCTGATTGAAAAGAAACGAAAACATCCTACTATCGAAATCGTCTTTATTACAGATGAAATCAATACGACCTACGGCTCACATGATTCAAAGTGGTTAGATTCAATGCGGCTAAACGGAATCAAAGTGGTGCAAACCAATTTATCTAAGCTCAGAGACTCCATTCCACTGTATTCTTCAGTGTGGAGAACTTTTGTTCAGTGGTTTGGTGAAAAAGGAAACGGATGGATAACAAATCCGTTTGGTACCAATGCGCCTAAAGCGACGGTCCGTGCTTATTTAAAGTTGTTAAATGTAAAAGCTAATCACAGAAAAGTAGTAGCAACAGATCAAAGCGTTATTATCTCCTCTGCCAATCCTCATGATGCAAGTTTTTATAATTCTAACATGGCCTTTGAAGTAAAAGGGAATATCATTGGAGATGTGGTGAAAAGTGAACAAGCGGTGTCAGATTTTTCTTATGGAGGAAAGTTACCTCGGTATAAGAAGAAAGAAAAAGAAAAGGGAGACCTCTATGTTCAGCTGTTAACAGAAGGCAAAATCTATAAGCACGTATTGCATGATTTACGTCATGCTAAAAAAGGTGACGATGTATGGCTTGGCATGTTTTATCTTGGAGATCGAGACGTAATAAAGGCGCTTTTGAAAGCTTCCAAACAAGGCGCAAACGTACGATTAATTTCAGATCCTAATGAGAATGCGTTTGGAAGAAAAAAGTTCGGACTGCCTAACCGTCCAGTAGCAGCAGAACTTGTGAAAAAATCTAAAGGCGATATTAAAGTTCGCTGGTATCATACGGGAAAAGAGCAATATCATCCCAAAACTTTATTTATTCGAAATAAAAAAAATGCAACTATTATTGCAGGAGCAGCAAATTTCACAAAACGAAATTTAGATGACTTGAATTTAGAAACGGATATTAAAGTATCAGGGCCTTCTAACAAAAAGGTTATGACCGAACTAAACGCTTATTTTGACCGTTTATGGACAAATAACGACTACACATATACACTTCCTTATAAAAAGTATGAAAATAAAATGACGCGGCTGGAAACACTGATATATCGCATTCAAAATGCGCTTAGTCTTACAACATATTGAGTTACAACCAAACTAGTAGGAGTATATTCTCCTTATATGGTAAGATAAAACAGGAACAGTGCAAGAGGAGGTAGAATCATGCTAGTGTCGAAGAAAGAAATCGAAGTGCGCTATGCAGAAACCGATCAGATGGGCGTTGTGTATCATGCTAACTATTTAGTATGGATGGAAATAGGTCGAACGCAGTTTATTAGTGATTTAGGTTTTAGCTATGCACAAATGGAAAGAGACGGTGTGCTGTCGCCAGTTATTGATATACAGGCTTCATATAAAAAGCCGCTTCATTATGGCGAGACAGCTGTAGTACATACTTGGGTTGAGAACTATGACGGTCTACGCGTTGTGTACGGCTACGAAATTTTCAATTCAAATGAAGAACTTGCGTTAACAGGAACATCGTCACACGTATGTGTGAAAAAAGAAAACTTTAAGCCTATTTCGATTCGCCGTAATTATCCGGAATGGCATAAAGCCTATGAAGATGCCAAAAAGCAAGGTTAAGCGCAAGAATAAAAAGCATCGATAAATCGATGCTTTTTTTCTTACGCTTCGTAATGAAAGTCAGGTTCTTTTGTTTCTTCATTATAATTTACGGTCAAATCATGACCGTCAAAGTACCAAAGGTCTTCATCTTCTACGAAGAATGTTAAACCGTCAACTTTTGTTTCAACGCCAACGTTTTTAGGAGAATCTGTGTTTACACCTAAAGAAAAACCTTTTTGAACGTTGCTGCATCCGCCGTAGCGAACAAAAAAGCGAATTGTTTCGTTTCCTTCTAGCATCATTTCATCTTTGTACCACGTAGCTGCTGCTTCTGTTACTGTTAATTTCATTAATTATGCTCCTTCCAATACTGCGGATACATTTATTATAGTAGAAAGGTAGATAAATTACCAATATATACGAATCCAGCTAGGAAGGAATGTGATAAAATAAAATAAAACGATTTAATATAGAGGTGAAGGCTTCATTTCTATATTAAATCGTTTCATTCTTTCATTTGAAATCATATTGTTTTCCAATGGTTTCCCAGCAGTGAACGCAGTAGCGGCTTCCTTCTAGCTGTGAATCCATTTTCTTATTTCGTTTGCAAATAGGGCATTTTTTCTTCACATCATTCACCTCCTTATTTTAGTATCAGTATAACTAATAAATAAGAAATGTATTCGCTTACAAAGTGGTTGTAAAAAAAGAAATAAGAGGAAGCTCCTCTTATTTCTTTTTGCCTGACAAAAATGTGACTTTCGGTTCTGTTTTGTTGAGAATTCGGGTAATGTTTGCGCGGTGTCTGTAAATGACAAAGGCTACAATTAAACCAATAATCATAATAAGCATGTAGTCTTGCTTAAATAGCGTGTAGATAAAGGTTAATACCCCGGTAACCATTGATGACAGTGATACATACTTCGTTATGTATAAGCAGATAAAAAAACATAATAGTACGAAAACAAATAAAAGAGGTTCATAACATAAAATCACTCCGGCGGACGTGGCAACAGCTTTCCCGCCTTTAAATTTCGCGAAAACAGGAAAAATATGACCAATGACAGCAAATAAACCAATGAAGAGAATGTTTTGATTCGTATTAAATAAAAGCGGTAAAGAAGCTGCTAGGGTTCCTTTTAGAATGTCTCCCAGCGTAACGATAATTCCGGCTTTTACACCCAATGTACGAAAGGAGTTGGTGCCGCCTAAATTGCCGCTTCCATGCTCTCGTATATCGATGCCGTATCCTAGTTTTCCAACAACTAGTCCAAAAGGAATAGAGCCCAAGATATAGGCAAGAATAGGTAATAAATAATTCATGTTTGAAAGCTCCTTTATTTCTATATCGTTTCTATTTTACCATGAGATACTTAAAAAAACATAGCTAGTTTTGGGTGAGAGACAATTATTTTAAAAAAAGAAGACGTTTACAAAAATAGAGAAAACGGGTACTATATGCAGGAAATCAACTGTAAATCGCGAATGTTGTTCAGTACATATTATATAGCTAAGAGAGGTAATAGACATGTCCATTAAAATTCCTTCCCGCCAAGAGCTTGGTAAAATATTAAAAAAAAGCAAGCGCATTGCTGTAGTAGGTTTATCAGATAACCCTCATCGAACATCTTATATGGTTTCAGAAGCCATGCAGCAGCAAGGTTACGAGATTATTCCGGTGAACCCGACAATAAACTCAGCGCTTGGCGTAAAAGCCGTATCTTCATTAAAAGAAATTGAAGGACATATTGATATCGTTAATGTATTTCGCCGCTCTGAGCATTTGCTTGAAGTTGCAGAAGAGTTTTTAGAAGTAGACGCAGACGTATTTTGGGCACAATCTGGTTTAATTAATGAAGAAGCATATGACCTGCTCGCTAAAAAAGGGTATACTGTAGTTATGGATCGTTGTATAAAAGTTGAGCATGCTTTAACAAAGTAAGATCTATAAGCAGAACAACCAACCCATGCACACTGCTTGCATGGGTTTCACCATGCGTTGAAATAGTAAGAGCGTTTCCGCTACAATAGACGTTAGACAGCTAGCTTTATAATGCTTATAATCCATGAATACACAAGATATTGCTTTTATAATACGGAAATTTGTGCTAAAATCTTGTAAGTACGCAAAAATAGAAACATACGTTCTGTTAGTGCGAACACTATAAAATTAAAAGATAGGATACATGATCATTTATTCTTAGACACGAAGCGCAAACGTTTGTGTTTCATACATAATGTAGTAATGTTCGTTGTGATGAAAGGGGTAGTATGAATGGCTCGGAAACAACAATTTAATTATAATGAAGACGCAATTCAAGTACTAGAAGGATTAGATGCCGTTCGTAAACGTCCTGGTATGTATATTGGAAGTACGGATACACGAGGTCTGCATCATTTAGTATATGAAATCGTCGACAACTCTGTCGATGAAGCTCTAGCAGGCTACGGAGAAGAAATTATTGTAACCATTCACAAAGATAATTCAATTTCTGTACAAGATAAAGGTCGAGGTATGCCAACGGGCATGCATAAACTAGGAAAACCAACGCCTGAAGTTATTTTAACCATCTTGCATGCAGGAGGTAAATTCGGACAGGGTGGATATAAAACAAGCGGAGGCTTACACGGAGTAGGTGCATCTGTTGTAAATGCGCTGTCTGAATGGTTGACGGTAACCATTCATAGAGATGGATTTATTTATGAACAGCGTTTTGAAAATGGAGGAAAGCCGGTTACGACGCTAGAAAAAATAGGGAAAACGAAAAAAACGGGAACAACGATTCATTTCAAACCGGATGCCACGATCTTTTCAACAACTGTGTATAATTATGATACGCTGTGTGAACGGCTCCGCGAATCGGCTTTCCTGTTAAAAGGATTCAAAATAGAGTTAATCGATAAAAGACATGATCGTCACGATATCTTTCATTATGAAACGGGTATTCAAGCCTTCGTTTCATATTTAAATGAAGAAAAAGATTCACTTCATCCAGTCGTCTTTTTTGAAGGGATTCATCATAATATTGAAGTTGAATTTGCCTTTCAATTTAATGATGGTTATTCTGAAACCATTTTATCATTCGTTAATAATGTTCGTACCAAGGATGGCGGAACGCATGAGTCCGGTGCAAAAAGCGCTATGACGCGTGCATTTAATGAATACGCCCGTAAAGTAAGCCTGCTAAAAGAAAAAGACAAAAACTTAGAAGGAACGGATATACGAGAAGGCTTGGGAGCCATCGTTTCCGTTAGAATACCTGAAGAGTTGCTTCAGTTTGAAGGACAAACAAAAGGAAAGTTAGGTACAAGTGAAGCTCGTTCGTCCGTAGATTCAGTTATTTCTGAAAAACTTGCCTATTTCTTAGAAGAAAACCCGGACGTAAGCTCTCTTCTTGTAAAAAAAGCAATCAAAGCTGCTCAAGCGCGTGAAGCAGCACGAAAGGCAAGAGAAGATGCAAGAAACGGGAAGAAACGAAAGCGTCAAGAAACCGTTTTAAGCGGAAAGTTAACGCCTGCGCAATCAAGAAATCCTCAGCGAAACGAACTGTACTTAGTCGAAGGGGATTCCGCTGGAGGTTCAGCAAAACAAGGAAGGGATCGCCGCTTTCAAGCTGTGCTGCCACTGCGAGGGAAGGTTATCAATACCGAAAAAGCCAAGCTTCAAGATATTTTTAAAAACGAAGAAATTAGTACGATCATCCACGCGATAGGCGGAGGAGTAGGAGCAGATTTCACCATCGATGATATTAACTACGATAAAATAGTCATCATGACCGATGCGGATACGGATGGCGCTCATATTCAAGTGCTTCTGCTAACGTTTTTCTACCGCTATATGAAACCGCTTGTGGAAGCAGGAAAAGTATTTATTGCTCTTCCACCGCTCTACAAAGTAAGTAAAGGGTCAGGTAAAAAAGAAGTGGTTGAATATTCATGGAGTGACGAAGAATTGCAAGGTGCAATTGACAAGGTAGGAAGAGGCTATATGATTCAGCGCTACAAAGGTCTCGGTGAAATGAACGCAGATCAGCTTTGGGAAACAACAATGAACCCAGAGACGCGTACGCTGATTCGTGTTCGTATTGATGATGCTGCCCGCGCTGATCGTCGTGTGACCACTTTGATGGGCGATAAAGTAGAACCTCGCAGAAAATGGATTGAAAGCAACGTAGCGTTTGGATTAGAAGAAGATCCAAATATTTTAGATAATGAAAATGTATTAACGGTCGCAGAGGAGGACGTACAATGACACAAACAGAACGCTTTTTAGATTTACCTCTTGAGGATGTACTAGGCGACCGTTTTGGTCGATACAGTAAATATATTATTCAAGAGCGCGCATTGCCGGATGCAAGAGACGGGTTAAAACCCGTTCAGCGCCGTATTTTATATGCAATGCACGTAGATGGAAATACAGCAGAAAAAGGGTTTCGCAAGTCAGCTAAAACTGTAGGAAACGTAATTGGTAACTATCACCCTCATGGTGATTCATCTGTATATGATGCCATGGTTCGAATGAGTCAAGAATGGAAAGTTAGAAATGTATTAATCGAAATGCACGGAAACAACGGAAGTATTGATGGAGATCCCCCAGCAGCAATGCGTTATACAGAAGCGCGCCTTTCATCGATTGCTGCAGAACTTCTACGAGATATTGACAAACAAACGGTTGAGTTTGTGTCTAACTTCGATGATACAAGCAGCGAACCAACTGTGTTACCGGCTATGTTTCCTAACTTGCTAGTGAATGGATCCACGGGTATTTCAGCTGGTTATGCTACGGAACTTCCTCCCCATCATTTAGGTGAAGTAATTGACGCAACGATCATGCGAATTGATAAACCAACGTGTACAATTGAAGAGTTGATGACGGCTATTCAAGGTCCTGATTTTCCTACGGGGGGAATCATTCAAGGTGTAGACGGAATTAAGAAAGCCTACGAGACAGGTAAAGGGAAAATTATTATTCGCGGAAAAACGGAAGTGGAGTCCATTCGCGGCGGAAAACAGCAAATTGTTATTACGGAAATTCCATTTGAAGTAAATAAAGCCAACCTTGTTAAGAAAATGGATGAGCTTCGTTTAGATAAAAAAGTGGAAGGCATTGCTGAAGTTCGCGATGAAACGGATCGTACCGGCCTGCGTATCGTAGTAGAACTAAAAAAAGATGCAAATGCTCAAGGAGTACTTCACTTCCTTTATAAAAATACAGATCTGCAAGTACCGTATAATTTTAACATGGTTGCTATTGCTAAAAAGCGACCAAAGCTTATGAGTTTACCTAACATTCTTGATGCTTATATTGATCATCAAAGAGAAGTGGTAACAAATCGTTCTAAATACGAACTGCAAAAAGCACGTGAACGCGAACATATTGTAGCAGGATTGATTAAAGCGCTGTCGATTTTAGATGAAGTTATTGCAACTATTAGAGCTTCTAAAGATAAGCGCGATGCTAAAAATAATTTAATTGCTAAATATGAATTTACAGAACCTCAAGCAGAAGCGATTGTGTCGCTTCAATTATACCGCTTGACAAACACGGACATTACAGCTCTACAGGCGGAAGCTGAAGAGCTAGGTGCTAAAATTAACGAGTTAGAAGAAATCTTACATAGCGAGAAAAAACTTTTTAATGTAATCAAAAAAGAATTACGCCGTGTAAAAAAGCAATACAGTACAGAACGCCGCTCAAAAATTGAAGCAGAAATCGAAGAAATTAAGATTAATCTAGAAGTGATGGTTCCATCTGAAGAAGTGATGGTAACAGTCACAAAAGACGGATACGTAAAACGAACAAGTCTTCGTTCTTACGCCGCGTCTAACGGGCAAGACTTCGGTATGAAAGATACGGACCGAATTTTAGCGAAATATGAAATTAATACAACCGAAACACTGCTCATCTTCACAAACAAAGGGAACTATTTATATATGCCAGTGCACGAACTTCCTGATATCAGGTGGAAAGACATGGGGCAGCATATCATGAACATTGTTCCAATTGATAAAGAAGAGCAAATTGTACGGGCGATACCGGTAAAAGAATTTAAAGAAAATCAGTATCTGCTTTTCTTTACGAAAAATGGTATGGTCAAAAAATCCGAATTACTTCAATATAAAGCACAGCGCTACTCCAAAGCTCTTGTCGCCGTTAATTTAAAAGGCGATGATGAAGTAGTCGATGTATATCAAACGGATGGTAAAAAACAAGTGTTTATTGCCACTCGCTCTGGCTATGGACTGCGTTTCCGGGAAGAAGAAATCAATATTGTAGGAACTCGCGCTTCTGGTGTAAAAGGAATTAACTTAAAAGACGAGGATTATGTTGTAAGCGGCGTTGTCTTCGATGAAGATGAAGCTCTATCAACGGAATTATTTATCGCCACGCAGCGAGGAGCTGTGAAAAAGACAAAAATTACTGAGTTTGAAGAATCAGCACGAGCAAAACGAGGGCTAGTGATGGTCCGAGAACTGAAATCTAATCCGCATCAAATTGCAAAAGTAAAAGTAATCTCTAAAGAACATTACATGATAGTGGAATCATCTAAAGGTCAGATCGAGCAAGTTGATCCATCTACAATGCGAGCTAGCGACCGATACAGCAACGGTTCATTCGTATTGGACCAAAGCGAAGCTGGCAATTTAGTTGATGTGTGGCTGGAAGAAAAATAACAAAAAAAGTAGTAAAGTTTTAAAGCTTTACTACTTTTTTTGTCTGATATCTTTTAAATAAACTATGTTCTAAATAAACAACATAAAAATTTTACCTACTCCTTATAACAGATAAACATTATATACCTCCTACACAAGCCTCTAAGAAACTTTTGAATGTTCCAATTGTCCTGCACATATATATATAAGAACTACTAGGAGGTGTTATAGATGAACTATTTTATTCACGTAACTCCTAAGACTAAACTTTTTGTACGGGATATTGGAAAAGGGGAACCCGTTCTTTTCCTTCACGGGTGGCCTGTTAACGCTAAAATGTACGAATACCAATTTACAACGTTGCCGGCCCGCGGTATTCGATGTATCGCTCCTGATCTTCGCGGATTCGGAAAGTCAGATGCGCCTTTCGCCGGCTATTCTTATAATCAATTAGCAGATGATATTCGCATGTTAGTAGAAAGACTGGAGCTGAAAAATTATACGCTCGTAGGCTTTTCTATGGGGGGAGCCATTGCCATTCGATATATGAGCAGACATTTAGGATATGGCGTGAAGAAGTTAATTTTATTAGGAGCAGCGGCTCCAAGCTTTATTCAAAAAACTGATTTTCCATATGGACTTCCTTCTGAAGAAGTAAATACAATTATTCAAAATACGTATAGAGATCGCCCTAACATGCTTGAAGAGTTTGGCAAAAAGTTTTTTAATCAGCCTACCAGCTCAGCTTTTAAAGGGTGGTTTCAAGATTTAGGTTTAGAGGCATCCGGTCATGGAACGATTAAAACTGCGGTGTCTTTACGAGACGAAGACTTACGGGAAGATTTGAGTCAAATTTTTGCTGAGACATATATATTACACGGAAAAAAAGATCAAATTTGTCCATTTGATCTTGCAAAAGTTATGAATCGTCATATTTCATTTTCTACACTTCTTCCATTTGAAAATAGTGGACACGGTCTTTTTTATGATGAACGTGAGAAAGTAAATGACACTCTTATTGAACTCATCGCTCAAAGCTCAGCCTATAAGTAAGGATATACATTTAAAACCGAATTGGCAGCCAAATAAAAAAAGTAAAAAACCTGCACCTAACGTAATGAAGCGAAGAAGTTTAGGCGTGATAAATTTTCTTGTAAAATGAATGCTGCTGGCAATATTTAAATTCCAAAGAAGGATTCCAGAGATAATAAAGAAACTGTGAAAAAAGACTGATAGCCACGTTTGACTTTGGAGGCTTTCGCTTAAGCTTGACCCAAATACACCAAACCAAAATACAATATTTAAAGGGTTCATAAGAGCAATGAAGAAACCTGTAAAAAACGACTTATCTCTTTTAATAGAGGGTTTATTTACATCTATTGAAAAGGAACGAGAAACAGCTTGTTTCATACTTTGAAAGCCAACAAACGTAAGCATGACAAAGCCAGTTGCATACAGGGAAACAGTAACAGCATGCATCTGAACAAAAGGCGTTAACCCTATTAAAATGAGGAGCATAAATAAAATATCGGCCGTCATGCCTCCCAAACCAACTAGCCAAGAAGCCCAAAATCCTTTTGTCAGCCCTTTTTTAATCATCTCTATATTAATTGGACCTACCGGTGCTGCGAGACTAATACCTAGAATTATTTGTTTTATAGCAATCAAAAACCACTCCACAAACACAGCCTCCTTTCTAACTTGTCCAATAGTAGCTTATATATATATAGATTAGAGTTTTATAATTTAGAAGCGGCATTTAGTTAAAAATGCTCATAAACTTTCTTTTCTTTAATACACATGTAACGTTGAGTTCCATAAGGAGGGTTTTAATGGCATCAAAAATGCTTTTTCGAGCCAATGAGATTTTAGAGTCAACGCATGTCCCATTTTGGGGAAAAGATGCTTTTCAATATTTCCGAAGCGATATATTATCAGAAGAAAATCCATTTCCTTGTATATTAGGGGTAGAAGGCTTTAAAAAAGATTTACTGCGGTTTTCATTTGTGACTACTCCTTATAACTACCAAGATATTAGGAATGCAGCGTTGGCACTTAGAGAATACATAGATACGTTCAAGACCATAGGTCGCTATACATCCTTTGTGTTATTCTTTAAGCCTGAACATAAAGAACGTTCAATGGAAGAGTACGAAACGATGTTTTGGGATACGCTGACGTTTCTTCATCAAATTGATCAAAAGAAATGGCCGCAAGACATTCCAAAAGACCCAAAAGATGCATTATGGGAATTTTGCTTTCACGGAGAACCTATTTTTGTCGTCTGTAATACGCCTGCTCATTCTTTACGTAAAAGCCGTAAGAGCAGAGGATTTATGATTACATTTCAACCTCGGTGGGTGTTTGAAGGTATGACAGGAGATTCAAAAATAGGGCGGCACATACAAAAGGTGGTCCGCGATCGGTTAAAAACATATGATGACGTATCTGCTCACCCTGAGTTAGGATGGTATGGACGGCAGGAAAACCGAGAGTGGAAGCAATATTTTTTACATGATGATAACAACTATACTACCGGACAGTGTCCGTTTAAATTAAAAAGGAGTGAGCAGCATGGACGTAAAAAAAGCCTCTATTAAAAAAGGAGTTGGCGGAAAGTTTGAAGAAGTAATTAAAGAACTGCTTCCGGCGTATACTGGATACGTTGAAGTACAGCACGATATTGCTTTTCAAACGCACCCATCTCATACCCATCCAACTGATGAAATTCTTCATATACTTGAAGGATCTATTTACTTTACAGTTGAACATGATACGGTTCTATGTCAGGCAGGAGATCGAATACATTTACCGAAACAAACGGTTCATTCCTCAAAAGCCGGTCCTGATGGGTGCACATACGTTATTTCCATTTTAAAATAAAGATGAAAGAAGATGATGCTTATGCTACGTTCCCGGCCAGTTCTGCTGCTTATCGATGTACAAGAAGGATTTTATTCACCACAGTGGGGGGAAAGAAACAACCTAGATGCAGAAAAACATATGCTGACGCTACTGCAAGCATGGAGGCGCCAAAATTATCCTGTCATTCACGTACAGCATGCATCGGAAAATCCAGATTCTCCTTTACACCCAAGTTCGAAGGGATTTCAGTTCAAAGAAGGGTTTGGTCCACAAGAAGACGAATACTTAATTCGCAAACACGTGAACAGCTGCTTCATTGGAACAGAGCTAGACAGTTATTTAAAAGCAAATGGCTATGATACGCTTATCTTAATAGGATTAACTACTAATCACTGCGTCTCTACGACTGCCCGCATGGCTGAAAATCTAGGGTACAGGACGTACGTTGTAAACGATGCAACAGCTTGCTTTGATGGTATGTCCTACGATGGAAAAACAAGGCTTCCTGCAGAAGATGTACATACATTCGCATTGTCTTCTTTGCATGGGGAGTTTGCAACGGTCGTTTCTACAAAAGAGACACTTCAAGTTCTTCAAACCTTTCAATATGCTCAAAATCATAACTGATGTGCATGCGCACATCGGTTTTTTATGTAGATTATGTTTCTTAAAAGAAGTAAAATAAAGATAATTCTATACTATAAGGAGTTTGTACATATGATCATTCGTTATGCTAAAGAAGAAGATTTACCTATGCTTGTTGAAATTTATAACCAGTCTGTTCAAGCAAGTGCTGCTACTTTTGATTTAACGCCTGTAACAGTAGAGCAAAGAAGGAGCTGGTTTGATAATCATATTAGCAATGAACTCTTTCCGCTTATTGTCGCGGAAAGAGACGGGGTAGTAGCAGGCTATGCTTCGCTTTCTTCTTATCGAGATAAAGAAGCGTACATTCAAACGGTAGAGCTATCGATTTATATTGATAAAAATCAACAGGGGCATGGTATTGGAAAACAGCTTATGAAGCGGATTTTGGAATTGGCTAAAGAACTCAACCATCACGTTGTCATTTCAGGAATTACAAAAGGGAATGATATCAGTGTCAAAATGCATAAGCAATTTAATTTTACATTTTGCGGAGAATTTAAAGAAGTAGGCTGGAAATTCGATCAGTGGCAAGATGTGCTTTTTTATCAGCTTATTTTATAAGATGTATGACACCTTTACACATTGTAACGTTTTAGTTTAATGTGTAAAGGTTATTAAAATAATAAGTCATTTTATTATTTTAATACGAAAGGTGTTAGCTATCATGAATACACATTTTCAATATCAGCATATAAGAGCTATTCCAAAAAGATGGTCCAAAAAAGAACTGCATATCCAGCTGAATAGAATCAAACACAATTCTGAACTATCTACTATAGCAGCAGATCCGCTTTTTCATCTGTTAGAATGTACCCATTCGGGCCTTCAAACTAAACAAGAAATCATAGACTACATCCAAAGCATTCCTACTCATCAACTTCCATCTTTTGTAACCCATTTAAGCAGGTTAGTTCAGCGTATTTATTATATAGAAGCTGCTGATTACTGTAATCGTCCCCTCAAAGGTTATATGCTTGTTATGAAAAATCAGCCCGCCTATATATCTCTTCATTTTGCTGATCAGATCACATAAAAAAAGCTCTCTATTCAAAAGAATAGAGAGCTTTTTTTATTCGTATTTTTTCACTGTTACTTGGCATTCTTTTAACGGAATAAGTTTTGACTTTTTCGTCCATTTGTATCCTAACCAAACAATTAAGAATAAAGGAAGTCCGATATAAGAAACAAGTACACCGTACCAGTCAATCGAATCACCCATAAACGCCGAATAGTTTTGACCTAAAATAACAACAGCACATAAAATAAAGGCAAAGATAGGACCAAACGGGAAAAGTTTTGCATGATATGGAAGTTCATTCAAATCATGACCTTGGGCAACAAATGCTCTTCTAAAACGATAGTGGCTGATGGCAATTCCTAACCAAGCAATAAAACCAGACATACCAGAAGCGTTAAGTAACCACGTGTATACCGCACCGTCTCCAAAAAATGAAGCGCCAAATGCAAGTGTACCGACAAGTGCCGTTGCAATTAAAGCATTCACCGGAACGCCTCGTTTATTTACTTTTGCTAAGAACCTTGGTGCTTTTCCATCTTTCGCTAAGTTCCACAGCATACGCGTAGAAGCATACATACCTGAGTTACCAGCAGATAAAACGGCTGTTAAAATAACGGCATTGATAGCTGATGCTGCAAACGCCAGACCTGCTCGTTCGAATATTAAAGTAAATGGACTTACTCGCACATCATCACTTGCTAATGAATCGGCTGTGTATGGAATAAGCATCCCGATAACAAAAATAGCTAAAATATAAAATAACAAGATGCGCCAGAAGACTTGTTTAACTGCGCGAGGAACCGTTTTTTCCGGATCTTCACTTTCTCCAGCTGCGACTCCAAGCAACTCTGTTCCTTGAAATGAAAAACCAGCAGCCATAAAAATACCTAAGACAGTAAAGAATCCACCGTGAATGGGTCCATCACCAAGCGTGAAGTTTTTAAACCCTGGTGCTTCATTGTTAAAGATACCAAAAATCATCATAATGCCAATAACTAAAAAGATGATAACCGTTACTACTTTAATTAACGAAAACCAAAATTCAGATTCACCAAATCCTTTTACAGAAAGGTAGTTAAGCCCAAACATAATTAATAAAAACAGGGCACTCCATAAAATAGAAGAAGAGTTTGGGAACCAAAATTTCATAATAAGGGCTCCAGCAGATAATTCAGCTGCAATCGTAATAGCCCAGTTATACCAATAGTTCCAGCCGAGAGCGAAACCAAAGGATGGATCTACAAACCGAGACGCATACGTACTAAACGAACCAGCTTCAGGCATATAAGCTGCGAGCTCCGCTAGGCTGGTCATCAAAAAGTAAACCATGACACCAATGATAGCGTAAGCTAAAAGCGCTCCCCCAGGTCCTGCTGTGTGAATTGCTCCACCACTTGCTAGGAATAAGCCGGTTCCGATGGCTCCTCCTAATGAAATCATCGTTAAGTGGCGAGATTTCAACCCACGTTTTAATTCTTGCTGCTCTTGCATAGATAAATACTCCTTTCGAATGTACGGAAAGAGACGGGATAACATAAAAAAAGCCCGCAGTATATGTGCGCGCTTTTAAATCTGAAAACCGCGTCAACCTTCCGTGAAGATAGCTCTTCACACCACTCGCATGATGTGACAGTTCTGTTCCTGTTCGGAGACAGCCCCAGCTTAAATCAACCGAGAAGTGATCTAAACTTCGGCAATTTTTCCTTTCAAGCAACATCCTCAATGTTCTCTGCATTTCCGTTGCTTTACTATTAAAAACTGCGACCTCTACCTCATCGATTAGGATGAGGGTTTTTTATATTCATTTGACATAAAAGAAGTATACCAAATACTAAAACGATTGTCATTATAAAAAATAGATTCAGAAAATAGAAACATCTTTGAAATCTCTCGAATCTATTTTGTTACATATGGTATAATGAATGTTGTCATAATACTACATAAATATCCGAACGTACCACAGGGGGAGCCGCCGTGCTGAGAGTGAACAAATTGTTCAGACCCTTCGAACCTGTTAGTTAACGCTAGCGTAGGAATGTGGGAATAGTAGCATATATTTGCTTACTCCTGTGTAAACCGTTTGATATGAATGATTTTGATATGAATGATTCAAAAACAGGAGTGAGAAACGTGAATAAAGCATTACCTTTACAGGCTAAAATTGAAATAGCTATTTTTGCAGCATTAGCACTTCTACTTGATCTTTTGCCTTCCATTAAGATTGCAACGGCTGTGAGTATTTCGTTCTCCATGGTGCCCATTTTTATTATGTGCTTTCGCTGGGGAGTAAAAGGCGGAGCTCTATCTGGTCTATTATGGGGGCTGTTGCAGTTGGCAACAGGAACGGCTTATATTTTAACAGCGCTACAAACGTTTATTGAATATATTGTGGCTTTTGCTTTTATAGGTTTTGGAGGTATTTTTTCGCAATCTATTAAAACAAATTTAGCTAACAATAACAGATCAAAAGCTTTTGTTTTGATTGTTTTATCCCTTGTTATCGGCAGCTTCGCACGGTATGTCTGGCACTTTATTGCGGGTATTATTTTCTGGGGATCGTATGCGCCAAAGGGCATGTCCGCTCTATGGTATTCTTTTTCAATGAACGGGATTTCAATGGTAGGATCACTAATAGCCTGCTTAGTCATTCTTTCACTATTAATTCCATCCGCATCAAGAATGATTGTAACTAAATCACACTCATAATAAAAAAGACTAAATCTACCAAGATTTAGTCTTTTTTGTCATTTGTCACCTTTGTTTACACAAAAGTGTGTCAGGTTTGATAACATAGTTAGTGAAATATTCAAAAAACTGTTTTATGATAATCACCATATTCAAACGTGATAAGGGATTGATAGCATGCTACAGAAATGGATAACGAGCATAGGTTTAGATATCGGAACAAGCACAACAAAGCTGATTGTAAGCAAGCTGTTAATAGCAAATCAACAAAATCAGTTTACGCTGCCAGGCTGTCAAATTATTGATCGTCGCGTAACGTATGCAAGTTCTATCTATACCACCCCTATGCTAAACGATGTTGAAATTGATGTTCAAAGATTAACGGTACTACTAGAACAAGAGTATAAGAACGCAGGAATCTCATTAGATCAAGTGGAGGCAGGTGCTGTGATCATCACAGGAGAAACGGCCAGAAAGCAAAATGCAGAAAGTATCGTTCACTATCTAGCCGAACATGCTGGGGATTTTGTTGTTGCAACAGCCGGCGCTGAATTAGAGGGAATATTAGCAGCAAAAGGCTCAGGAGCAATAGAACGTTCTGCTGAAACAAATGCAGTAATTGCCAATATTGATGTAGGAGGAGGTACTGCTAACATCGCTTTATGTCAAAATGGAAAAGTGATAGAAACATTTACACTGCATGTAGGCGGGAGATTAATTCGACTAAATGAAGACGGTCTTGTTACCTACGTTTCGTCTCATTTAACTGAATTTTTGAAAAATAATTCTTTAACACTGCAAGAAGGTGAAAAAGCAGCATTTGAAAAGCTCTCGTCTATCTGTCAATTACTAGCTGAAGAAACCGTGAATTATGTAAAAGCGCTGAATCAAAATTCCTCGCTGCTCGTTTCTCCTCATACAAGATCTTCTATACATCCTGAAACGATCATGGTTTCAGGAGGAGTAGGAGCAATGATGGAGAAGCAAAAGCCAATAACAGTGAAGGAAGTGGCCATACACGGAGACGTTGGTCCGCTTCTAGCGTATCATTTTCAATCCATCCAAGTATCTCAAGCCTCTGAGACAACGCGCGCTACTGTAATTGGTGCTGGTATGCAAAATACAGAAGTTAGCGGATCAACCGTATACATTGGGTCGAAGCGGCTGCCGCTAAAAAATATTCCGATTATAAAGATACCGGTTCAGCAAGAAGAGACGTGGAATCCGCAGCTGTTTCAAGAAAGAGCACGAGCGGTATGTATGCAGGCTTCAACTATTTTCAGTGCAGAAGATCCCCTTGCTGCTATTGCTTTATCTCATTTTCCTTACTGCAGCTATAAGATGCTTCAAGAATTAGCAAAAATAATAAGCGATGAATTTATTGTTTGTTTTAAGGGAGCTAAGTGCCTCGTTGTTCTATGCGAACAAGATATTGCAAAAGCTTTAGGACAAGCACTAGCTAAACAGAGGAAAGAGTTAGAAATTATTTGTTTAGATCAAATTGATTTTACACACGGAGATTACATCGATCTAGGGTTACCAGTAGCTGGAGAAGCGATCTCCGTTTCCGTTAAAACGCTCGCTTTTTCATCATAATCAGCTGAACACACAAGGAGGAAACGATGTTTAAAACTACACGAATGTTAGGAGAAACATTTTCATTTTATAGCTTAAAAGAAATCATGGCCAAAGCAAACGAAGAGCGTTCTGGAGATCAGCTCGCAGGAGTTAGCGCCGAGTCAATGAAAGAACGAATGGCAGCAAAGCAAGTTCTAGCTGATATCACACTTGCTGATATCAGAAACTACCCGCTGCTCAGCGCTGATGAAGACAACATCTCGGCATTAATTGAAAGTCAGATTGATTCATCTGTTTACGACATTATTAAAAATTGGACAGTAGGGGATTTAAGAGAATACATTTTATCCGATCAGCATAGCGGAGAAGACCTTCTTGGACTTAGCAAAGGATTAAGCAGCGAAATGATTGCGGCAGCTACTAAAATTATGTCCAATTTAGATTTAATTCAAGGAGCTGCCAAGATAGAAGTGCAAACTACTTGTCAAACGACTATCGGCCAAAAAGGAGTATTGGCTTCTAGAGCTCAGCCTAATCATCCTTCAGATAACTTAAAGGGAATGAGAGCATCTCTATACGAAGCGTTAAGCTATGGAATTGGAGATGCGGTTATCGGAATTAACCCTGTTATTGATACAACGGATAATATTTACGCACTTTTAAATGAAACAAAAAATATAATCAACGAATGGTCAATTCCTACTCAAAACTGTGTATTATCACACGTAACGAGTCAAATGAGAGCAATTGAAAAAGGAGCATCAGCAGACTTGATTTTTCAAAGTTTAGCAGGTACAGAAGCTGGTAATGGTTCATTTGGAATTTCACTGTCTATGCTCGATGAAGCGACAGCGCTAATTCATGAAAAAGGAACGGCAAAAGGTCCAAACCGCTGGTATTTTGAAACAGGACAAGGTTCTGAACTGTCAGCAGAAGCTCACTATAACATTGATCAAGTAACGCTCGAAGCTAGATGCTACGGCTTAGCTCGTCACTATAAGCCTTTCTTAGTTAATACAGTTGTTGGATTTATTGGACCTGAATACTTATATAACAGCAAACAAGTTCTACGAGCTGGGTTAGAAGATCATTTCATGGGTAAAATGCACGGCCTGCCTATGGGAGTAGACGTATGTTACACCAACCACATGGATGCTGATCAAAATGATATGGATAATTTAAGTATGCTTCTGGGAACAGCTGGAGTGAACTTTGTCATAGGAGTGCCCATGGCTGATGACTGCATGCTAAACTACCAGTCTCTTAGTTATCATGACATCGCAACAGTACGTAATGTGTTAGGCCGTACCCCAACGCCGTTATTTCAAAAGTGGCTTGAAGATCAGCGTATTATGGACAACGGGCGCTTTACATCTAGAGCCGGAGACCCAACTATTTTTATGAATTTGATTTAAGGAAGGTGCTTACTATGATACCAAAGTCAAATCGCGATCCGCTTGAAATACTTAAACAATTTACCCCTGCCCGCATAGGTGTCGGACGTACAGGAACAAGGCCGCTAACAAAAGACGTTTTATCTTTTCGCACGGATCATGCTGCAGCCGTAGACTCTGTATATGGAGTAGTTGCAGAAGATATTTTAGCCGAGTTTAACCTTTTCTCTGTGAATACACGCGTGGAGTCAAAAGAACATTATTTAAAACGGCCGGATCAAGGAAGGTTATTAGCAGATAACGCTAAGAAAGAAATTTTTAAAAACTGCGTGCGGCAGCCTGATGTACAAGTAGTAGTCTCAGATGGACTGAGTGCGAAGGCAATCGAAGAAAACATAAGTGACGTGTATCCAGCTTTAATTGACTCCCTGCACTCATATGGACTTCATATCGGGACTTCATTTTTTGTAAAAGGGGGACGGGTTGCGTGTATGGATGAAATTGGCGAGATCATAAAGCCAAAAGCACTTGTGCTATTGATTGGAGAGCGACCTGGACTGGTCAGTGCTGAATCAATGAGTGCTTACATGTGCTATGAACCTAGCAAAGGCAAAAAAGAGTCTGATCGTATGGTCATTTCTAATATTCATAAAAGAGGGACGCCTCCTATTGAGGCAGCCGCACATATCGGTACCATGATTGACAAAATGATTAAGCAGCAAACAAGCGGTGTACATCTTATTGTCTAAACATCAAAAGGAGGAGAACATATGGCGTTACAAAAACAATTAAAACCTATTCATTTATGGGCTATTTCAGTGGGCATGGTTATTTCAGGACAATACTTTGGGTGGAATTACGGGTTTGAACAAGGCGGGATTATTGGGCTTGCAATTGCAACCTTAATTGTAACTGTGTTTTACACAACGTTTATGTTCAGTTATGCAGAGCTTTCAACATCTATCCCGCAAGCTGGTGGACCTTCAGCTTATGCAAGAAGAGCACTTGGACCTTTTGGGGGATATATCGCAGGAATTGCCTGCTTGCTTGAATTTATTTTTGCTCCTCCTGCTATTGCAGTGTCAACAGGAGCATACCTGCATTTTCTCATTCCAGCCGTTAACCCTGTATACGCAACGGTAGGTGCCTTTATTTTCTTTGTTTTATTAAATTTAATCGGGGTAAAAGAAGTAGCGGTGATTGAGCTTACAGCTACCATTGTTGCACTAATTGGTTTATCTATTTTTTATGTAGCTGGTTTGCCTCATGTACAAACATCGAATATTTTTAATGATTATTCATTTATTAACGGGCCAACAGGGGTACTAGCAGCTATTCCATTCGCTGTTTGGTTTTATCTGGCAATAGAAGGAGGAGCAATGGCAGCGGAAGAAGTGGAAAATCCTAAGAAAAACATTCCTAAAGGATTTATTGGAGCGATTATTACTCTAGCAACCGCAACGTTGTTTACACTATTTGTAACAGCAGGACTTGGCGGAGGAAGCGGGAAGCTAGCTGATTATCCACTTCCACAGGCGCTGTCTTCTGTATACGGAAACGGCATTTCAACGGTTGTTGCTATTATTGGATTATTCGGATTAATTGCTAGTTTAAATGGAATCATCATGGGGTTTTCAAGACAAACCTACGCGCTTGCACGAGATGGTTACTTTCCTAAATTTCTTGCTAAAACGAATAAAAAAGGAGTTCCTGTCGGGGGTTTGTTGATTCCGGGAGCAATCGGTGTGATTTGTGCTGGATCTGCCACGTTTGCCAATGCTCTTATTATCTTGTCTGTATTCGGAGCAATGATGATGTACTGCATCAGTTTAGTTTCTCTTTTTATTTTACGCAAAAAAGAACCTAACCTGTCTCGTCCTTTTAAAGTAAATTACCCGGTAGTGCCAAGCGTTGCCTTAGTATTGGGGATTCTGTGCTTATACAGCATTATAAAATACAGTGTTCTTACAACAAATTTAATGCTGTTTGGTGTTTCTCTACCTTTAATGTACGTGATTCTTGGAATTTTCCTTCTTTCAATTATTTACTATGTCTTTTATGGCTCTAGACAGCTCAAAAAAGAAGCAGCCAATTCATATCAAGAAGCATCCATTAAATAGGAAGGAAAACGGCTCGCTGTAAAGGCAAGCCGTTTTTCTTGTGAAATTAAAGGGTTGAGCGTTTTTTTGTAGAATGATATACTAGGTCTGTTTGTTGGAAGAATATACATACATTTATATTAGATAAAGAAGGGGCAATTATGATGAACAAACGTAATACAATCATTATCACGGTTGTTTCATCTATTCTGTTATCAGCCTGTCAGCAAGAAGAAACATTAAAAGACGGAAATACAATGATAGTAGAAAAAGATGCAAAAAAAGTACTAAACGAACCAAAAACACAGGTAGAAAGCATTCAATCGATTGATTTAAATAAAGAAGCAATGAGCGGGAAATTTATTACAGCCTGGATGACTGATTACTTTTCAGCGTTTGGAAAAGCAGTGGATCAAAACTCTTTTGATGATTTAAAAGCTTTTTTGAAAGCGGACAGTTCTTTTTATAAAGAGCAAAATCTTCTTGTTGAAAATTTCACACGCCAAGGCATCGAGCAGAAGAAGCAAACGTTTCATATTGTCAATTGGTATGAAGAACCTAACCATGTGTTCAAAATACAAACCCACGAGGAAAGCTTATTAAAACAGCCAGGTAAAGATCCTTATGCTAAAATTTGTGACCGCCTTTATACAGCCGTTTATCAAAACGATACGTTAAAGTTATCGAGTGTAGAACCATTTGACTTTTCATCTAAACCAAATGCAAGCACTGAAACTCCCACTACACAAACAACAGATTTACATGACTACGATGGAAAATGGACCACTGGCAATGATAACGGATCTCCTATCATTCAATTTCTTGCTACATCAAACTCGGAAGCAACGATTAAAATAAATTCGTACCAGCCACCTAGCAAAATCCGCGTGTCAACCGTTGAACAAAAAAATATTCGCTTTGAAAATAACCAAGCAGCCATTGAATATGAAAATGATGGACAAGGAAATAAAGGAACCATTGTCATTACGCTCAAAGAAAATTCCATTTCATTACTTGCTAAAACAGATCAGAATAAAAAGGCAAAGTGGGGAATTCCAAGCGGTGATTACGTGCTCGATACGTTTGAGAATTAAAGATCATTTTAAAAACAGACTAAATTCGGCATTGAGGAGGACACCTTATGCATAAAAAAAAATGGACGATTGCATTCGTTCTACTGCTGCTAATGGTTTTGACGGCCTGTGAAGAAAAAGAAACAGTTAAGTTATCCAAACCAACCGAACCTTCCTCAGATGAAGTGATCCCAAAAGATCAAGCTAAGTCATCTCTTCCGCCTGATCTTGTATCAGAAAAAAAAGCAGAAAAAACTGCGGTTGAGACGATGAACAAAATTTCAAGTACCTATAAAGAATTAGGCGAAGAGTACGAATGGGAAAATGAATCTAACCCTGCTGATTATGAAACGCTAAAAAAAGCGTTAACGCCATACGCAACTTCATCTTTAATTGCAACAAAGCTAAAAAGTATTTCTACTAATTATTACTGTAAAGAATGCAATATGAGCTTTTTTCCTGATGTAACTCATCTTATTCGATTTGAACTTATTAACAATCACGCTGGACAATTTTCGGTCTCGGCTATTGAGCCAATTAGTAAAGAAGGAAGCGGCGGACTGACCATTTACATGAATTTTAAATACGTTAATAAGCACTGGAAATTAAACGAATGGGATGAAGTTACCTATCATCAAAAATACCTCAACATTACGGCCGATGAATATATCAAATACGTAAAGTCAATTAATCCTTCTAGTGATATTTCGTATCAAGGTGAATCTACCCGCACAAATGAAAAAGGCGAAAAGGAAGAAATCTTCGTTTTCAAAGAGAATAATAAAACGTATGCTATCAGCAAAAACAGTTCTCAGCGAATCGACGATTTTAAAGAAGGTGAAAAAGAAAAAGAAGAGACGGAAGAAAAAGATTTTAATTTAAAAAACATCCAAAAAGTTGACCAAGAAACAGCGGATATTTTCATTGAACATTATTTACGAGATTTAACACAGTCCATTAACACGAATAAATTTGAACACGTACAGCCTTATATCCAGCGGGATAGTGTTTTGTGGAATGATCAAAAGCAGCTTGTGAAAATGCTGTACGAAAGAGACATTCGAGAAGAACTCGTTGATTATTCGGTATTAGACGTGGAATCTGTGAGTGAAGAAGAGAACGAAGCGGTCTATACAATTCAAACGAAAGAAGTCATTTCAATTACAACGAACGGTCAAAGTCAGGAAAAAGAGTATTATCGAACCTATACCGTTTCCTACAGCAATAAACAGCTGCACCTGACTAAAATTGAATCACTTTAAAAAACATCACGCTCTGCGTGATGTTTTTTATTTACAGATAAGTTCGCAGGATATCAAGATAATTCTTTCCGATCATCTGCTCTTGGCAGTTTTTCGATCCATCCTTTTTTGATCATTATTCGCCCAAAGGAAGAGATGATTTTTAAATCCCTTAAAATAGAAGCATCACAATGTCCGGCTACGTCTATTCTCATACTAGTTATCATAGCTGCAGCATAATATGTAGTAGCTAAATGAAACAAAAATCCTGCATGAAATACCATTAGTTTATCAGAAAAAGGGGCTACGTCAGAATTTGTAATTTCAGCATCCATCAAGCGTGGAGACTGCAGGTTTTCTTGTTGAAGTAAGGAAGAAAAAATGTTTATATTCTTACTGGCTGTGCGCAAACATTACTCCATAAAGCTATGGATATCTTTATCTTTCGTTACTTGTTTGAAGCCATTCACAAGCGCTTTAGCTGCGATACTCTTTTTTAAGTTAAGATAAATATTTCCAGCTTCCATTGGGTTCAGCTGTCTTTTATCTCCGAATAGGTCCATAACATATCCCCATTCTGTAATCGAGTGACCTCTTTCTGTTTTAGAAAAGTAGGGAGATCGTTGATAAATACCTTTCGATATAAGAATTTCAATAGATTTATTATAAAGGTCCATCGCATCAATATTGCATTGATAATAATGGTCACGTATATCTTTGCGTGCTGAAACACTAAAAGATATACTATATCCAGCTAATCCATGCATGGTCATTTCGTGTATATATACTAACCAAAAGGTGTCCGTAAACAAAGAAGGAGCATCTAGATTTACATCTTTATCAGTAAAGCCAATCGGTAAATCTAATTTTTTAGCTTTAAAAATATCTCTAAGCACGTGCAAATGTTTTTCAGTCAGTTCTAAAGTAAATTCAAAAAGAGAATAAACCTCAGAATCTTTAACCTTTGCTAACACATATTTACTAATACAAACAGACATGGTGTCTTGGATGTATTGTGCCCATAAACTTGTAATTTCTGATGACGTCAATCTATTTTTCTGATTATCCAAATTCGGTACCTCCAAATATTACTTAAACTCCTATTAGTGTTCCTAAAACATTGATGTCTAACACATTCAAAATCCTTTAGTTAACTAACGCAAGATAACTTTTCCTTATCAAGCGTTCATATGATAAAGTAGAGAAATAAGCAGAAAATAGAATTTGTTTTACACATAATGGATTTTTTTATTAAAGTCTTTAAAAACAGGCTTTCTAAATTGTGTTTTGAGAGGTTTTTAAAAACTTTTAATGGTATTTATTGCGAATCGATAAAAAATCTTTATATTCCATTCTGGATCATTTGAAAGGGATACCTTTGTTTTTAATCATTAGGAGGGGTAAAATGGAAGAATTTGAATTGTCGCCTGTGAAAAATTCGTTTCGCCAGCTAAAAGAGCAGTGGGAAGAGGCAGAGCTATTAGATGAAGATAACAATTTGAATTTAAAGCGCGTTTCAGATGAAGAGTTTATTCAGCTCTTTTTTTCAATGCGGATTATCAAAAAATCACTTTCTCCTCATACGATCAGATCTTACAATCAAGACATGAAAACGATTCTGTCTTTTTTCTACGAACGAGAGATTACATTAAAATCGATTGGATTTATGGAAGTCAAATTATTTAATGAAGAAATGATGAATCAATATGCCAATCGCACCGCTGCAAGAAAGCTAGAATTTTTTAGAAGAATGCTAGAGTTTGGACACGCTACTCATTTTTATCCTTCGCTGTATACGACGTGGATTGAAAAACCATCTATTGCAAAAGGACATTACAGCGACAAGGAAAAACAAAATCGCACCGAGTACCGAGAGCTAACTGACCGGGAAGCCCAGGTGATTGTAAATGCGTTAGAATCAGTCGTGCGCATTCGTCAGCATGAAAAGGAATTCAAAGCGCGCAATCGCTTAATGGGAATGCTTTTGTATATGAGTGGAATGCGTTCAAGTGAACTGCTGAGTTTAAATTGGGGAAGCTTCCGCGAAGACCGCCGCGGAAATTTGGTTGTAGATGTGATTGGTAAAGGAAAAAAAGAACGAACGATTCCCGTGTTTGATGATGTGAAAGAAACGCTTTTCACTTACCGGCAAGCGTTAAATGAAAGCACTGAACTAAGTCCTTTTGACACCGATCCGCTTTTTTACTCCATTAAAGAGTACTATCGTACCGGCGAAAAGAAGCGATTATCCTATACAACGTTGTATCGAACGATTAAATCAGCTGTTTATAAAGTAAAAGGAAACGCGTCTATTTCTCCTCATTGGTTTCGTCATACTTTTATTACAAACAGTTTAGCTAATGACGTTCCGCTTGCGGTTGTGAAGCAAGTAGTAGGGCATTCTTCTATTGCTACAACGAACGTTTATCTTGAAAAACTTCAAGAAGATACGGTATACGACGCGTTTCGAAAATCGGGTTATCGCTAATTACTTATAATATTTTTATGTAAACTAAAAAACATATATTTTCATTTTTACTGCTTATGCGTATGAAATAAGTTGTATAAATGAATAAGTTACTTTCCCTACAATATAATGGTAGAAAGTCGATAAAGGAGGGAGCTACCTATGACGGCTAAACATCCGCTTCACTACCATTTCGGAGAAGTAACGGAGCTTTTTCATTACATATACGAAGTTTGTGAAACAGCAGGTATTTATATTGACTGGAGCGGAACAGCCCAAACCGTTCAGCTATATCGAAGCAAAGAATCTTTTTTATCCGGAGAACGCTACATCGGAGCGATTCAGTATGAGGGAAGCAATCAGTTTCAAAAAAGATGGCCTTCTACCGTCAGTTTGAGATTTCGACGTGCGAACTTGTCGTTTATTTTAAAATATTGTTTAGAACAAATTGAAGACTACCGCAAAGACACGAACAAAGAACCCTTCATTAATCCAAATGCAGAATCCATCGCGTTTAAATTCACCTCTTTAACAGATGAAACCAAACAAGTGATTTCAAAAATCAAAGAAGTGCTATGCATCGCCAACTACGTGTAAAACCCCGCAGAATGTTAGCTGTGGGGTTTTGGGTATTTAACGCAGGTCTTCTGTGTCTTGAAGCAATTGTTCGGCGCGGTATTCAAGCTTTTGTAAAGTTTCGGTATAAATTTTCACCTGCTGCTCGTTTAATTCGGACGTTAATTCGAAAAATACCTGCTCTACAGCGGGCGTTACTTCTGTTTTTAAACGCAGGCCATCTTCTGTTATTTGAATAAAAAACGAGCGGCGATCTTCTGGATTTCTGATACGCTGAATCCAATTTTGTTTTTCTAGTAAATCTAAAATTTTAGTCAGCGTCGCTTGATCTTTATCCGCTCGTTCAGCTAATTGTTTCTGCGTACTATATTCAGCTTCTGATACGCGTTTTAAAACGGTCCACTGTTCTGGTGTAATCCCAAAAGGGCGCAAGCGTGCGGCAACTACTCTGCTTAAGCGCTTACTTGTACGAACGGTGGGAATGCCGAACATTTCTTCTAACGATTCCATATAAAACCTCCTGCATACATACATGCTGTGATTATATCAGCTGTTTTTATTTCTGTAAATTTGTTTGTAAAGAGGACGCTTTATAAAAATAAATTTACAGAATAAATTGCAAATACACTAGACTTATTGTGTGTATCCTTGTAATCTAGTGTAAGAATAGTTAAACTTTTTCAAAAACAGTAGGGGGTACACACATCCATGATTAAAGCGGTATTTTTCGACTTAGATGACACGCTACTTTGGGACCAAAAAAGCGTAAAAGAAGCATTCGTTGCAACATGTACATATGCAAGTGAGAAATATAATTTAAAACCTGAAGAACTAGAAGAAGCGGTGCGTAAGGAAGCAAGAGAATTATATGCTTCGTATGAAACCTATGAGTTTACGCAAATGATTGGCATTAATCCATTTGAAGGATTATGGGGAAATTTTTTAGACGATCATGATGAATTCCGCAAAATGAAAGATATTGTTCCTACTTATCGCAAAGAAGCTTGGACTCGAGGTCTTCGTGCCCTAGGAATTCACGATGATGCTTTTGGAGCAGAGCTAGCTGAGCGTTTTCCATTAGAGCGCCGCAAAACACCGTTTGTATACGAAGAAACGTTTGAAGTGCTTGATCAATTAAAAGGAAAGTACAAGCTGCTGCTGTTAACAAACGGTTCACCTGACTTACAAAATACCAAATTGGAGATTACATCAGAACTAGTTCCATATTTTGATGAGATTGTGATTTCAGGTGCATTTGGCCGCGGTAAACCTGATCCATCTATTTTCGACCATGCTTTATCACTTATGGATTTAAAGAAAGATGAAGCGATTATGGTTGGAGATAATTTAATGACAGATATACTGGGTTCTTCTCGCGTTGGAATGAAATCTGTATGGATTAATCGTCACGATAAAGAGCGAAATGAAGTCATTCCTACTTATGAAATTACCCATTTAAGTGAACTGCATTCAATTTTAGATGAACTAAATTCATAATACGAACAAACAAAAAAGAGGTGGAAATCGTCTCTTTTTTGTTATAGAGCGGATGTGTTTAGGTTTGAAGAAGCCAAACAAGATTATGAATTACATACAGAAAAAAACGCCTGTCTTTTGTTTTATAGAAAAAGAAGGCGTTTTTTATAAAACCATCTTGTTTCTCATAGAAAGAGTAAACGATACTTACTACAACCCTTGAATAAAAAGAAGGAATATACAAGGGAAGCGGAGCAAATGATAGACACAAAAAGAAAAAGAGAATAGACATAAAGCGCGTTAGTGTAGTCAAGTTCAAAAAGAACGTGTATCATTGTAACTGCTGGTAACAAAAGATAGACATAAAATATAAATAAAAAAGTTATGAGAAAGGAAAAGGTGCGTACATCACGTTAAAGACATATGAATCATAATAATACAAAAACAACTACTGAATTTAGTAATAAAAAAATAAATATACATTTAAATAGAAAGCTATCAGCGGCTATTATAGCTATGGTTCTTTTCGCTTTGCTTTTTTGTTTTATACCAGGTATAAAAGAGTCAATTCCCAATTTTTCTATTAAAAAAACCAGTCCGCATTTCGTTGATTTATTTCCTTTATACCTTTTGTTTTTTACACCCTTCTTTTTAATAATGGGGACTTTAGGCACGGTGATCGTTGATTTATTAGTCAGTGCGTTTGTAAAAGACCGTAGTAAAAAAATTGATTTTATCATGTCATTCATATTCCACGCCATTTTTGGGTTGTTAATGTTTGAATTCGGAATGATAGGCGTCATTCTTATTTTTATTGTTGATCGTATTCTTTCAATCCGTAAAAAAAACTACTCTTATTTATATCCACTGGGTTGCTTAGTACTGTCGGCCATTATTGGAACTCTCGTCTACTTCATTTTTACTATCGTATAATAAAAAATAACAAAAAAGAGACCCAATTGTTAGACTATACCTAACTTTTTAGGGTCTCTTTTTTGTTTTTTCTTGAAAGTTTGATTTATTTACTATGCTATCGTTTGATAAATCAAAAAGATATTTAAACAAATGACTAATGCAGCTATCACCCAAGCTACAGTAGTTGTTGCTTTATGATTAACCAACCCGCCCATGATTTTTTTGTTGCTTGTAAACATGATAAGAGGAACAAGCGCAAATGCAATTCCGAACGATAAAATAACTTGACTGACAACTAGTGCACTTGTTGGATTTACACCAAACCCGATAATCAAAAGCGGCGGAATAATTGTAATGAACCGGCGAAGATATAAAGGAATTCTGCGTTTAATAAATCCTTGCATGATGACATCTCCAGACATTGTTCCGACCGAAGAACTTGAAAGTCCTGAAGATAATAATCCAACTCCGAACGCAATAGCTGCAAAGGGACCAATTAAATGTTCAAATTGTGTAAAAGCCACGTCCAAATCTTGCACGTTTAGTCCGTTTTTAAAGAATAGAGCGGCTGCGACAATCAGCATGCTTGCATTAATTGCACCAGCGATAATCATAGCAATCACAATATCAATAAATTCAAAGCGGAAAATCGCTTTTTTCTCCGATTCTGTAGTTCCTACCACGCGGCGCTGCGTAAGAGCTGAGTGCAAATAAATCGCGTGTGGCATAACTGTAGCACCTAAAATCCCAGAAGCTAGCAGCACGCTGTCTGTTCCGTGAAACTGAGGGACAAATAAGCCGTGGACAACACTTGCGCCGTCTGGATGCGCAAGAAACATTTGAGTCCCAAAAGCTAATACCACAATAAAAACCATCGCCGCAATCGCTGCTTCTAGCAGTCGAACACCTCGTCTTTGTAACTCTAAAATAGCAAAAGAACCTACCGCTGCGATAAGTGCAGCTGGGAACAAAGGAATATGAAATAATAAATAAATTCCAAGAGCAGCCCCAATAAATTCTGCTAAATCCGTCGCCATAATGACCAATTCTCCTTGGATCCAAAGTCCAAAAGAAACGAAGGACGGGAAGTGTTCCTGTGCTATCTCGGGTAAATTCAAGCCCGTTGCAATCCCTAATTTAGCTGATAACGATTGAATTAAGACAGCCATTAAGTTAGAAATTAATACAACCCAAAGCAGCATGTATCCGTATTGAGAGCCTGCTGCAATGTTAGTAGCAAAATTACCTGGGTCGATATAAGCAACCGCTGCGATAAAAGCAGGCCCTAAGAAAGGCAATAATCGCTTAATTCCTTTTGTTTTACCCGACAATACGTCTTGAGCACTTAGCTGCATAGCCGATAATGCTTTACTGCCGTTTTGATCTTTCATGTCTAGTGCTCCTTTCTTTGATGAACAATAAATAGCCCAAGCTAATTTTTTTATATGAAGTATAAAATGTTTCCTTAATGCAAATTATATGCTAGCAAAGGTTCTTTTGACAATAAAAAAGTTTAGCAAAAAATATAGATCATCTTCAGCTGTTTTTTATCCCGTTTGGCACAATTCTTTAAATGCACAGCCGTGACAGGAGGCAGGCGTATCTGTTTGAGGGAAATGCTCAAGCGGAAGAGGCTGATTTACCTCTGAGTCTTCCAAAAAATTTTTCATATAATCAATACTTGTATCAACTTGCTGAAGAATAGCTTCAATTTCATGAAGAGTAAGCTGATACGTACGCGCACTGCCTGAAAGCAAGTATTCGTTTCGGACTTTTATCTGATCAACGGAAATATTATATTCGGCTAGCACGTAGAGGGCGTATATCGCCAGTTGAAACAAATCATCTTTTGTTTGTTTACTTGTTTTCCAATCAACAATCGTAAATTCGTCTGTGACTGGATTTTTAAAAAGAGAATGAAAAGGCGCATATACTTTATGATCATACACATTTATAGAACGAAATGACTGATGAGGCTCCACTTCTAAAAAAGGTGAAGATACGATGTCGCCAAACGATTTACTTTGTAAAAAGTGATGTACACAAATGTGTACCCGTTTTTGCATGTCTTTAAGATCTTTTTTAGAAATATAGCCGTTTTCATAGAATTCTAAAAGCATCTTATACTGAGCAGGCTTATGATACCAAAGCTCTCCATAGTCAGTAGAATCACGCAGTGCGTTATTTAGTAGCTGCTGCGCTTTCTCCGTTAAGTTCTGTTCATCCGGGACAATCTGTGTAGAGGTATAGTCAGAAATGGCCTCTGTAATCACTTGACGAACGGCTTGTCCGGCGTACATAGATAAAGTGGAAACCTTTTTTAGACGATAAGCGCTCTGAGACTGAGCAGAAGCGCTGTCAAGCCATCCGTTATGTGAGACATAATAATGATATGCATACTTTCGTTTGCATTGTGTGACCATTTTATGCCTGGAGTATGACCATGAAAATTCAGGGAAATCAGTGATTTGAAACAAGCTATTCACATCCTTTTTCAAAAACTGCGCATAGGTTGGTCTATTAGTATATTCGTACTTGAGTTAAAATAGACTATAGCTACGCATGCATATTATTTTGTGGATTCTCGCGAAATATGTATAAATAGAAAAAAACTATTTAAAAATTGATTGCTTTTTTCTGTGACGGATGTTATATTAATAAAGCGATGAGCTAATTTGTGTAAGTCGAAGGACATGCTTTCGAGCTAAACGTGTGAATGTGGTCACACGGTCCCCGCCACAAACGCATCAAAGACGTCCTGCGTGGACGTCTTTTTCATTTTATAAAAAAGAGAGCGCTATCGCTCTCTTTTTTTGTGGGATTATTTTCTGAAAAAGTTAAGGGTTGTTATTTGAATGCTTTCACTATGTTTTTAATACTTCTTTTTTATTCCACACATCGTTTCCTGCTTGCAACAAGAGTTTTCTTATCCGATTTTCTCGACCAAACGTAAATATATAAAAACTTACTGTATTTGCACATTTGCCGCATATTGCATTGTTCCTCTTGTAGAGTTAATCGCAATATCAACAACGTACAAACCTTGATTTTCAGGAACCTTAAATTCATTATTTTTGACAAACAGCTTGGTTTTTTCACCGTTATCTCTCCATATATGCACACTCACACTACGAATATAAGCACCGTCTAAGTTCGAAAAATGGAGCTTAACCAATTGTTGCTGCTTCAATGGGATACTTTTTTGCTGCAATATGTATGTATATAAATCATATACATTTATTTCTTTTTTTGTTGTTGACCGGCCGTTTGACCAGTTAATAGAACCTTTGTGAAGGTAATAGGTATGTTCGTTGACCGCAAGCACAGCTTCAGGTTTGTTTTGATCGTATTCTTCCTCTAGAAAGAAAGCACTGTTCTTAAGTAAAAGTAAGAAGAACACCATAACAGCTCCTAGACCGCTTAAGACATATACACCACATTTTGTGGGTTGTACTTTCATAATAAATTCCTTTCACAGACCAATAATTAAGGAGGATAGGTACATAAAATTTCCACTTTTTCTATTTTAAACGATTACAAGTAAAATTACATTTATTGCTTTCTTTCTTCATGAAAAACAGGATAATAGTCATATGTTTTCTATAAAAGGTCTACTTAGATCAAAATCAAACCCATAGAAAAGGAAGATAATTGGAAATTAAAAGAGGGAATCTAAAAAATTTACAGAAGTTGATAAGTGATTTAAAATTATACAGAGGAAAAAAGCATTTCAAAAAAAAGGAGATTAGTAGGTTTTTTGTTCTACTTCGGCTTCTTAAAAAGTCGTATTTTTCGTAAGAAACTGTAAAGCTATATTTTATAATGGTGAACCAATACATATACAAACAAAAGGGACACACAAAAAGGGGGATCAGCATGCAAATTAGAGAACTAGAATTACATGATGCTGCAAACTTTGTAGATTTGCTTAAACAGATTGAAGAAGAAAGTAAGTTTATGCTGTTTGAAAGCGGAGAGCGAAAGCTGAGCACAGATCAGCAGGAGAAAAACATCGAAATCTTTAAGCAGCAGCCAAACTCTACGATTATTGTAGCAGAAGAAAACGAGATGCTTGTGGGATATATAGCGGCAACAGGGGGGGAAGCTAACCGGAACGCTCACATCGCTTCTCTAACATTAGGTATTCGAAAGACGTTTCAAAATCAAGGGATTGGGACAGCTTTAATCGGTGCACTTGAAGAATGGGCGAGAGAACACCATATTCATCGTCTTGAACTTACAGTCGCTATACAGCATGAAAAGGCTCTTTCTTTATATGACAAAGTAGGATTTGAAATTGAAGGAACAAAAAAACATTCACTGCGAATTGGCGGTTTGTTCATTGATGAGTACTATATGTCTAAATTGCTCAACTAAAAAAGAAACGACGTTTAAAGACGCCGTTTCTTTTTTTAGCTTCCTCTATAAATTTGGTATCCCCACGGTGACACAAGCAAAGGGACGTGATAATGTTCTTGTTCAGAAGACAATCCGACTCGAACAGAAACTTGATTTAAAAAGGGCGGATTTGTTGTTTGGACCTCTTGTTTTTTATAATATTCCCCGATATGAAACAGAAGTTCATAATCTCCTGATTCAAACGCTTCAGAAGAGAAGAGCGGAGTTACTAACCTCCCGTCTTCATTTGTAGTACCCTGTGAAATTTTTATTCGTTTACTTTCCGACTGAATATGATAAAAATCAACTTTGACAAAAGCAGCCGGACATCCGTGGGTAAGATCTAAAATATGCGTTGTGATTTTAGTCATGCTCGTTTCTTTGTCTCCTTATCTTCAGTAATTTTATCAGTTAAGCGAAAGAAAGCAATTTTATATACTTCTTCTAACGCTGTATCAAACTCTGTTTGCTCGGTATTTAGTAAACGACTTTGCATTGCCTCGTAGATATCTTCTTTTTGTTTGCCTCGTACTGCCAAAATAAAAGGAAAAGGAAACTTCTCCATATACGTTCCATTGAGAGAAGAAAACTGTTCATACTCATCTTGCGTTAAGTTTTGTAAGCCTGCTTTGGTTTGTTCTTCAGTAGAAGCAGATGTCATGGCAATATTTTCACCTAGATTTGGATGAGCTTGCAGCAGCTTCAGCTGTTTTTCTACAGATGCTTGCGCTACAATTTCTTTCATCATGCCGTGAAGTTGTTCAACGGAAGAGAAAGGGCCTTTAGAATAAGCCTCTTCTGCAACCCAAGGTGAATGTTCAAATATATCACCAACTAGTGAAACAAAATGCTGCTTGCTAAGCTGATTTACATACTGCACGGATACGTTATTCATACTACACCACCTTTATTTTATTTCTGAATAATCTGTCTTCTCCAAAGAGACAGAAGGTACTTTTCGTTCAATTGCTGCGTTAAAAAAGAGATTTAATAAAATGGCAGCCAAACTTCCCATGATAACTCCATCACTTACAATTACGCGCAAAGCATTTGGGAGCTGAGCGAATAAATCAGGTACCACCGTTACACCAAGGCCGAGTGAAAGAGAGCACGCAATAATCAGCAAATTTTCTTGTTTAGACAAATCAACAGCACTTAGCATTTTGATGCCTGATGAAATAACTAAACCAAACAACACAACCATTGCTCCTCCTAAAACAGGGGTGGGAATAATGGTTGTAAAAGCAGCTATTTTCGGAACAAGCCCCAGTAATACGAGAATGAAGCCGGCTACTACCACTACATTTTTTGTTTTCACTTTCGATAATTGAACCAGTCCTACATTCTGAGCGAATGTATTGTAAGGGAAAGCATTAAATAGCCCTCCAAGAACAATGGCGATTCCTTCGGCACGGTAGCCTTTTGTAAAATCCTTTTCCGTTAATTCCCGATCACACAGCTTTCCTAACGCTAAAAATACGCCTGTAGACTCAATAATAATGACCAAGCATACGAGAATCATTGTTAAAATAGGGCCGATTTCAAAAGTGGGCATCCCAAAATAAAAAGGAGTGGGAACGTGCAGCCAAGAAGCTTCATTAAAATTAGTGAAATCAACTTTTCCCATTAATACAGCGGCTATTGTTCCGGCTACAATTCCAATCAACACAGAAAGAGAACGAAGAAAACCGCTGAAAAATCGATTTAAAATTAAAATAAGCGCTAGAACACCAAAAGAAAGAAGAAGATTAGAAAGAGAACCAAAATCTTTGCTTCCCACCCCTCCTGCCATATTTCGGACAGCGGATGGTACAAGCGATAAACCAATCATCGTCACAACCGTTCCGGTGACAACGGGAGGGAAAAATTTAATAATTTTGCCTAAAAAACTTGCTGCCAGTACGATGAAAATACCACCGGCAATAATCGCTCCGTAAACAGCGCTAATTCCATATTGAGTTCCAATTTCAATCATAGGAGTCACCGCTACAAATGAGCTTCCGAGTACAACAGGAAGACCAATACCAAACCACCTGTTCGTCCATGCCTGCAGCAGCGTAGCTAGTCCGCATGTTAGTAAATCAATGGCCACAAGATAGGATAAGTCATGGGTATTTAAATTCAATGCGCGCCCCACCATCAGCGGAACGAGAATGGCACCGGCATACATAGCAAGTACGTGCTGTAATCCCAATGAAGCTAGCCGAAACGGTCGATTTTGGTTATTCACCTAAAAACCTCCTTTAATTATATCACATGTAATGTCAATAAATATTACATTTATAATGATATATTAATAGTAAAATGTTTTTTAAGGGATGTCATTAGTTAAGTTGACTAAAAACAAAGGATTCGATATCTACTTTTTTACAATATATAGAGAAGCAGGTAAGCTATCTTGTAAAAAGATGTTACATTAATTTTTGGTACCAACTCTTAATAGTAAGTGATATAATTTTTGTATATATTTTCAAATAATAGAGGGAAGAGGAAATGTTTATGTATAATCTTGCGGCTCACGTATGTAAATTTTTATTAAAAAGAAGAGGTAAGCTTTACATAAGGAATAAAGAGTCTTTACCAACAGACACAGGTTTTGTGATCGCTTGTTCGCATAAGGGATGGGTAGACGTTGTAGCGCTTGGTGCGGCTATTTTGCCTCACCAAATTCATTTTATGGCAAAAAAGGAGCTTTTTAATCATATACTCACTAGTAATGTATTAAAAAAACTCAACGCATTCCCAGTAGATCGTAACAACCCGGGACCCAGCAGCATTAAAACACCTATTAAATTAGCAAAAGAAGGACATATCGTCGGGATTTTTCCTAGCGGCACGCGAACAGAGGAAGACGTTCCCTTAAAAAGAGGAGCAGTCACTATAGCGAGTATAGCAAAGGTTCCTATTGTACCCGCGGTTTACAAAGGACCCGCAAATGTAAAAGAACTATTTTCGAAGGTTCCTATTGTTATCTCCTTTGGAAAACCTATCTACCTTGGAGAAGATAAACTGACAAAAGATCGCCTTGCCGACGTGTCAAACCATTTAACAGCTTCAATTCGTGCGTTAGAGGAAACAGCAAGATAACTTCATAGCGGAGGTGCATCATGAAGGATTGGGTACAGAGAAAGTTAAACAATGTAATTAGTGATGATGTGCAGGCAAAAATGAAAGAAAAGATGGCTGAAAGCGGGGTAACCGTTCCTATATCCGCTTCTATGCTCATGCGAATTTTTCAAAAGCAAATGACAAAGCAAGATCAAATTCAGCAATTCTCTATTTCATTTCAAGACTCCTATATTCACGTGAATGGAATTATTAAAAAATTTCTGGTGAGAATTCCATTTTCCATTGTGCTAGAACCTCTTGAGGCAAAAGAACGTACGCTTCTATTCAAAATCCATGAAATGAAACCTCTTAATCAAAATTGGATCAACTATCGAATTTTTCACAAGCCGCCTGTTACTACGTATGAAGAAAAACAAATTCATATCAATCTCAATGAAATTGATAAAGTGAAGGTCATTCCAGTAGGGAAAATCAAACAATTTTCAATACAAGATGAAAAGCTTCGAGTGAAAATTGGTTTATAAATAGTTATAAATAAAATGTAGAAATAGTTTTTTTAGAAAGAAAACCTTTTCAATTCAGCACTTAATTCGATTAGGTGCTATTTCTTTATAATTTTTATAAAATTTTTAGAATTTTTCGTCTCTAACTATTGTGACACTCTTCCCTAAAGTTGTACAATGTAACTTATATAGAGGTTTAAGCGAAAAACCCGTAAATATAAAGAGCAAGGAGAAACAACTATGACAACTTATTCAATCGATGTAACACTAAGTCAAACAAAAAAAGAAAAGCCCCAATCTGATCAATTGCAATTCGGGAAAGTCTTTACGGACCATATGTTCATTATGGATTATACAGAAGGCCAAGGATGGCACGATGCTCGTATTGTCCCTTATCAACCTATTACATTAGATCCGGCATCCATGATTTTTCATTATGGGCAGTCTGTTTTTGAAGGACTAAAAGCATATGTAACAAAAAAAGAGCAAGTATTATTATTTAGACCAGATGAGAACTTCAAACGTTTAAATAAATCAAACGATCGTCTTTGTATTCCTCATGTTGATGAAAACTTAGCGCTAGAAGCGTTAAAGCAGCTGATTAAAATTGACCGCGAATGGATTCCTACTGCTGAAGGTACATCACTATACATTCGACCGTTTGTCATCGCAACAGAGCCTTACTTAGGAGTAGCGCCATCTGACCGCTATCAATTTATCATTATTCTTTCTCCAGTTGGTTCATATTACAAAGAAGGGATTGCTCCTGTAAAAATTGCGGTTGAAAGCGAATTTGTTCGTGCTGTAGCCGGAGGGACAGGGACGGCTAAAACAGGCGGAAACTATGCTTCAAGCTTAAAAGCTCAGCAGCTTTCTGACTCAAAAGGCTATTCACAAGTACTGTGGTTAGACGGAGTTGAACGCAAATACATTGAAGAAGTAGGAAGCATGAATATTTTCTTCAAAATCGATGGAGAAGTAGTAACGCCATCTGTGAACGGAAGCATTTTGGAAGGAATTACGCGTAAATCTATCATTGAGCTGCTAAAACACTGGGATATGCCTGTAACTGAGCGCCGTATTTCTATGGAAGAAATTAAGCAAGCTTATTCCGCAGGCAAACTAGAAGAGGCATTTGGAACAGGTACAGCTGCGGTTATTTCTCCAATTGGCGAACTATTTTGGAATAACGAGAAAATGGTTATCAACGATGGAAACACGGGAGAAGTATCACAAAAACTGTATGACACTCTAACAGGTATTCAAAATGGTACAGTGGAAGATCCATTCGGCTGGGCAGTGGAAGTAGAATAAATTTCGGTAATCGAATATCTTTTTACGTAAAAGAAGCGGGACAGCTCCCGCTTCTTTTTTTGTTTGTTACCAAATAGTCCAAAAGAAACAATTTATTTTTTGGATATTTAGAACTATTTATATACTTTTATTGTAAAATAAAAGTATAATTATCCTTATAAAAGTAATACTTTGTCTTTATTGAAATTCGCAGCTTATTCTTTATAAGGGGGAGAACAAAATGCTTTTTTTATCACATGATGAAAAAATTAAACAGCTGGCTTCACACTTAGCTGAACGACTCGAAAGAGAATTAAGCCAAGAAACCTCAGATGAACAAATGCACGTGCTCATCGGCTATTTGTTTGCTTCTCATTTAATCGAGCACCGTCCTACGGGTTATTACGTAAGGTCTCAATACCCTGAGCAACTAAAAGATTTATATGAAACTTTACACGTCCATCAATAAATTATCTCTTCCTCTTTTGTCCTATATCGTGTAGAATTTTGGAAAATATATGATTTTCTAGTTGATGGCAGAGCTAGGATATAGCGTGGTATGGCATTTACCTTTAAATGATTAAGTAATGGCTTTAGAGGTGAATAATGTTAGCGCAAATCAAAGAAATGAGTTTAGATAAAAATCGTCGTAATCCACATTACCGCGTGTTGTTGCAGTGTCCAGACGGGAGTGAACTATCCATTCACTTTAATTATACATACCGATCAAAAACATATTGGTCAAGAGATGTATATTACAACAATGTTCATAAAAAATCTCAGCTTGCTTGGTATACCCAAAGCGTAGAGGAAATGACTGCTCAGCAGTTTCTTGAAGAGCTAGGAGCTATCGTAAATGAACATTTCAACTTTACACCGCGACGATAACCAAAAAAGCACCCCTTCATATAGGGCGCTTTTTTTGGTTGTTTTACATAAATAAGGACAGAATAATGTATATTCTCTTTTTTGAAATGAAAGGCGGAATGTTCATAGCGCAAATTGTAATGTGGGTGTTTTTTATTGGTCCTTGGCTATTGCTTTTTGCAGTTGATAAAGAGCGAGTAAAGCGGTATATGGCTGTATCACTATTCGGAGTGGTATTGTTAACGATGGTTTTTCAAATTGCAGATCGCTTTAACTGGTGGGAAGTGAATAAAACTCTTTTTTTCTTTGTTAACATGACCCCTTTTCCTTTTGGCATATTTATAATAGGCACGCTTTTTATTTTTTATTTTACCTATCCTGGCTTTTGGATGTTTATGATTATCAATGCAGCTTTCGATTTATTTCAGGCACTTGTCATGAGTTCTATCTTTGAAAAACTAGACATTTATACACTGAAGGAAATGAATCATTTTTTGTTGTTTGTACTAATGATGGTTATTGCTGTTCTACTTTTTCTTTATCAAAAGTGGCAAGATACTGCGTTTAAGTTATCTATCAAGTGATAGAGAGAGAGCTTGTGTTTTATCGCTAACTTTTATATAATGAGCGTATAAAACCCTCTATTTATATCGGAAATAGAGGTGTTTTTACTATGAAAAAGATACAAAATGGCAAAATATCTGCGGATGAACATCATTTTTCGCAAAAAAATTAAAATAATGTAAAAGTTTATGTTAAAATGGCAATGTTGCGTGAACGAATTAACTAACTTTACGCAAGAATGCTATTTACATACGTAAGAAGGAGAGAGATTTAAGATGGCAAAGACGTTAATTTTTGGACATAAAAATCCTGACACAGATACAATCTGTTCTGCAATTGCATACGCTGATTTAAAGAATAAATTAGGTGTAGAAGCTGAGCCAGTTCGATTAGGCGATATTAACGGTGAAACGCAATTTGCTCTTGAAAAGTTCAACGCTGAACTACCACGTTTCGTTGATGAAGTGTCTAAGGAAACAAATGAAGTTATTTTAGTGGACCACAACGAACGCCAGCAAAGTGCAAACGATATTGATCAAGTTCGTGTGCTTGAAGTAATTGATCATCACCGTATTGCTAACTTTGAAACAGCAGATCCTTTATACTATCGTGCAGAGCCAGTTGGATGTACGGCAACGATCTTAAACAAGATGTATAAAGAAAACGGCGTGGAAATCGAATCTAACATCGCAGGTCTTATGCTATCAGCTATCATTTCTGATTCTTTATTATTCAAATCACCAACTTGCACAGACCAAGACGTTGCAGCTGCTAAAGAATTAGCGGAAATTGCAGGCGTAGATGCAGAAGAGTACGGATTAGCAATGCTAAAAGCTGGAGCTGACTTAGGCGATAAAACAGCTTCACAATTAATTTCATTAGATGCTAAAGAATTCAGCATGGGCACAAGCAAAGTTGAAATTGCACAAGTGAATGCAATTGACGTAAACGACGTTTTAGTGCGCAAAGTTGAATTGGAAGAAGCGATTACTAAAACAATCGAAGAAAAAGGATTACAATTATTCCTTTTAGTTGTTACAGATATTTTAAACAGCAACTCTACTGCATTAGCATTAGGTTCTGCTGCTTCGAAAGTAGAAGAAGCATACAACGTAACGCTTGAAAACAATACAGCTGTCTTAGAAGGCGTTGTATCACGTAAAAAACAAGTAGTGCCTGTATTAACATCTGTATTTGCTTAATAAAAAAAACGGTTCGTGTCTAAACACGAACCGTTTTTTTGTTCATTTGCACGTCAAGCCAATTTAGTATATCTTCTATCACTTCATCCTTATTTAGTTCATTAAGCAACTCATGACGGCACTGTGTAAAAAAGCGGTAGCTTACGTCCTGTAATCCGGCTTTTTTAAAGTCGTTATATACTTTGCGTACACCTTTTGTATATCTGCCTACTGGATCATGTTCTCCAGATATTAAATAAACAGGCAGGTTTGATGGGACTAGCTTTATATTAGCTAAGTTAGAGATTTGTTTGATTCCTGTTAATAAGTCATAGAAAAATCCTGCTGTGAAAACTCCTCCGCAGTAAGGGTCATTTACATATAAATCTACAGCCTCATTATCTTGACTTAACCAATCAAAAGGTGTTCGAGCAGGATGAAAGGATTTGTTGTACTGCCCAAAAGAAAGTTTATCAAGCAATGGACTAGCAGATCGTAATCCTTTTCTTTTTTTCTCTATTGTCGCAGCTAATATGCCGCCCTGAAGTGAGAGGAAAGGAATGCTGCCAGTACCTGAGAGCACCACACCATGAATGTGCTCGGTATTCAATTGAATATATCTTCTCGTTAAAAAAGAACCCATGCTGTGACCGAAAAGAAAGATTGGTAAGCCGGAGTGTTCCGTTGAAATGTGCTTAGTCAGAGCAATCATGTCGTAAACTACGGTGTCAAAACCATTTTCTTCAGCAAAAAAACGCTTTTCTTCATCTTTTAAAGCTGTTTGACCGTGACCGCGGTGATCATTTCCATATACGATGTAGCCATGTTGAGTTAATACATTAGCAAAGTATTCGTAGCGTCCAATATGTTCGGCCATCCCATGGGCTACTTGGACAACGCCTTTTGCAGAATTGTTTTCAACATCCCATTTTTGTGCAAATATTTCTTTTTCCTGATGACCTCTGTAGTAAAAGGATTGTTTCATGCTCAGCATCCACCTTCTGCTTTCCTGTAAAATAAGGGATATATGTATATATTATACTAATTTATGCAGGTGATTTTACTATTTTAAAATAAAAAATGATTATTTTGTCATAAACCTTTACAAACCTTTGTGTGATTTGTTAAATTAGTATTTATATTAAAAATTATTAAACAATTTAAAAATATTTAGTTTTTAATAGGTTAGATGAATACGGAGGGAATTATTGTGGCAGAATTAAGAAGTAACATGATCAAAAAAGGATTCGACAGAGCACCGCACCGCAGCCTACTGCGTGCAGCTGGTGTAAAAGAAGAGGATTTCGGCAAACCGTTTATTGCGGTTGTCAATTCATATATTGATATTGTACCAGGTCATGTTCACTTACAAGAGTTTGGTAAAATCGTAAAAGATGCGATTCGCGAAGCTGGTGGCGTACCTTTTGAAATGAACACTATCGGTGTAGATGACGGTATTGCGATGGGACATATCGGTATGCGTTATTCATTACCAAGTCGTGAAATCATTGCTGACTCAGTTGAAACGGTAGTATCTGCTCACTGGTTTGATGGAATGGTATGTATTCCAAACTGTGATAAAATCACGCCTGGGATGTTAATGGCTTCATTGCGTCTGAATATTCCGACAGTTTTTGTTAGCGGCGGACCAATGAAGGCTGGCGTAACGAGCGACGGTCGTAAGATTTCTCTTTCTTCAGTATTTGAAGGCGTAGGAGCTCATCAAGCTGGTAAACTTGATGATAAAGGATTACTTGAATTAGAACAATTTGGCTGTCCGACATGCGGATCTTGTTCAGGAATGTTTACAGCGAACTCAATGAACTGCTTAGCTGAAGCGTTAGGACTTGCTTTACCTGGAAATGGTACAATCTTAGCAGTTGCTCCTGAACGTAGAGAATTTGTTAAAAAATCAGCTAAACAGCTTATGGAATTAATTAAATTAGATTTAAAACCACGTGATATCGTAACAGAAAAAGCAATCGATAATGCATTTGCTTTAGACATGGCGTTAGGTGGTTCTACAAATACAGTTCTTCATACGCTAGCTCTTGCGAATGAAGCTGAAATTGATTATCCGTTAGAGCGTATTAATGAAGTAGCGGAACGCGTGCCTCACCTGGCAAAACTCGCTCCGGCTTCGGATGTATTTATTGAGGACTTACATGAAGCAGGAGGCGTATCGGCTGCTTTAAACGAGCTATCTAAAAAAGAAGGAGCTCTTCATTTAGATACGATGACGGTTACTGGAAAAACGCTAGGCGAAAACATTGCCGGATGCGATGTAAAAGACTATAACGTTATCCATCCAATCGATAAGCCGTTCACCGAAAAAGGCGGACTTGCTGTATTGTTTGGGAACTTAGCTCCAGACGGCGCGATCATTAAAACAGGCGGTGTTCAAGACGGCATTACTCGCCACGAAGGACCAGCAATTGTATTTGAGTCTCAAGACGAGGCGCTGCATGGCATTGCTAACGGAAAAGTAAAAGAAGGACATGTTGTAGTCATCCGCTATGAAGGACCAAAAGGCGGACCGGGAATGCCTGAAATGCTAGCTCCAACTTCTCAAATTATGGGAATGGGACTAGGCGCAAAAGTAGCGCTATTAACGGACGGACGCTTCTCTGGGGCTTCCCGTGGATTATCAATTGGCCACGCATCTCCAGAAGCTGCTGAAGGCGGACCGCTAGCATTTGTCGAAGATGGTGACCACATCGTGATTGACATTGAAGATCGTTCGATGAATGTTCAAGTTTCTCCAGATGTTTGGGCAGAACGAAAAGCAAACTGGAAAGGCTTTGAGCCGAAAGTGAAAAAAGGCTATCTTGCAAGATATTCTAAACTTGTAACTTCTGCAAGCACAGGCGGAATTATGAAAATCTAATAGTACAAAAAAGGCTCTCTGCTGAGAGCCTTTTTCTTTATTAAAGTAACTGTGCAAAGAAGCATTTTTAACAAGAAAATTCTTTTTTCATGATAACGTGTGGGATACCGTCTTCCATAAAGACATCTGAAACCGTCTTATAGCCTAATTTATGATAAAAAGGTTCAGCCTGAACTTGACCGTGAAGCTTAGCTTGAGTTAATCCTTCTTTTTTCGCTGCTTCTTCTAAGCTGGCCACCACTTCTTTTCCGAGCCCGTATTTTCTAAATTCCTTTAATACGCATATCCGCTCTATTTTGGCGTAATCGTCTACTATGCGGAATCTACCAGAAGCTGCCGGTTCATTGTTATAGTAAATCAACATATGTTTTGCCGTTTTCTCATGTTCTTCAAATTCATCTTTTAATGGCACGCCTTGTTCTTCAACAAACACTGTTTTACGTATATGAAATACTTCTTCAAGCTGCTCTTTTGTTGTAACTTGCTTAATTTTCATCGAAAATCCTTCCTTTGCTGCGAATTTATGATTCTTTTCTGTATAATAAAGATATCTGATATAAAAGAGTATAAAGGAAAAACAAAATGTTGTAAATGCAACAAAAAACAACTAATGAACATATTACACAAATTTGTGTTCATTGCTCAATATTTAAACGACCTCAGCAATAGTAAAATCAACTGAAACATGTTAAAAAGCAAAGAAAAGGGATTATGAAGCGCCATGGCTCTACATAACTTGTAAAAAGAGAAATATTCACAATAGTAGTAGGATGAAAAAGGGGAATGTATCATGCAAATAACCTTAGTGTATAAAGATGAGCAATCGAATAAATTTTGGAAAGTTGAAAGAAGAGACAGCAAGTTAGTCATTCACTTTGGAAAAGTTGATACAGCCGGTCGCATGCAAGTGAAAGAGTTTGTTTCCGCAGAAGCTTGTGAAGCGGAAGCTGAAAAGCTGATTCGTGCAAAATTGAAGAAAGGATATAAACCTTTAACTTGTTCAATGCAAGTAATGAAAGACAGTACGATGTCAGAGGCTCTCTTTTGGGAACTGATAAAAAAGGCGAAGACAAAATTAGATGTCGACGAGCAAATGGAATGGCTCCGCTCCACGCTAGCGAAGCGTTCTGAAAAGGACATTTTTCGCTTTGATCAGCTATTAAATCAGCATTTTGATCAATCCTATACTTCTTCATTGTGGGCAGCAGCTTATATTGTAATGGGCGGTTGTTCAGATGATTGTTTTGATTATTTTAGAGCGTGGCTTTTATATCAGGGAAAAGACATATATTATAAAGCAATTGAATCTCCTGAGACGATGATTTCTGTACTTAAACCACTAGAAGCAGAAGGCTATGCTCCTCAATTAGAAGAATTACTTTCTGTAGCGTGTGAAGCTTACGAAGAAAAGACAGGTTTAGATAACGACTATTATTATGATAAATATGACCAGTTTGATCCAGTGTGGTACGATGAGCAAGATTTGGATCTTGATTGGGATGAAGATGATGAGGATGGTTTACAGATGCGATTCCCTGTGCTTTGGAGCCGCTATTGGAACAATCATCTCGAATATTAAAAAGAGGAGATGAAAACCTTTAAACAGATTTTCATCTCCTCTTTTTTTATTTTGATAGAGTACGTGACGGGGCGGCCGAAGACAGTTTTGTTTTTTTGTTTAGCATACTGTTCATAATCATTCCAATTACGATTATCGTCATACCAGCTAACGCAATCCCTGTTGGCATACGGCCATTTAATAAAAACACTTCGCCAAGCACGGTAAAAATCATGCTGCCTGATTGAGTTGCTTCAACCGCTCCAAGCAAACCTAAATTTTCTTTTGCCAAGTCTGTTGCGTAAAAGAACGTCATCGTAGCAATTACACCTGAACTCATTGCTAAGATAAAGGCTTGAGAAAATTGAGGAGCTGTTGGCATACCAGTTGTATAAAATCCATATATCGCATAGATGATACTTAGCGGTATACTGCCGATAGCCATACCTAAAACACGTTGAAATGTATCTAATTTCCCTTTGCAAACTTCCATCATTTTTCGATTTCCAAGCGGATATAAAAAAGCAGCCATGACGACAGGGAGAAAACCCAACACAAACTGTGAAAGCGTGATATTTTCAGCTTCTTTAACTTGCATGAGAATCACACCCGCTAAAATAAACGTTGAAATACCAAGCGTTTTGAGTGGAATGCTGCCTCTTACTTTTTTGTTTCCGTCTGCAGTTTGAATAGTTACATAGAAAAGTGGAGAAATGAGCGCACCTGCCAAGATCGTTACTTGCCACGTTCCAGCTATGAGCCATGACGGTCCAAAAAGTGAAGAAAAACTTAATAATGAATAAAATCCAATTCCTGCAAGAGTTCCCCAGCCTAACCAAGTGAAAGGATGCTTTTTCATTTCCATCCATAATGGTGTAAACTTCTTTTGTACAAGTACTAAAATGAGTAAAATAGGTAGTGCTAATAAAAAACGAAGAGATGCTGTCCAAGCCCAGCTTGTTCCAGATACATTCATGGCACGATTCACAATAAATGTAGCAGAAAAGAACATGGACGAGAGAAGCCCCCATAAAATTGCTTTCATACTTTTTCCTCCTAATTAATAAAAATACCTAAATATATATTATAGTATACTTAGATACAAAAAAAGTGTACCATAATATACAAAAGAAAGGAAGGTAAAAATGCATTCAGAAGAAATGATGAAAAAGGTAGGCAACGAGCTTAGAAAAATAAGAACACAGCGAGAATTCACACTTGATGAATTAGCAGATAGGACGGGAGTCAGCAAACTCACGTTAGGGAAAATTGAAAGAGGGGAGACTAATCCAACCCTAGGAGTAATGTGGAAAATAACAACAGGTTTAAATATCCCTTTAACTAAATTAGTGTCAGTAGAACCTTCAGTGGCTGTATCTAAGTGCGGAGAAGGTTTTTCTCTCAAAGGACCGGACGAAGCGTGGAAAGTAGAATTTATTTTTCAAAATCAAATAGATTCAACTATTGAAATGTATCGAGCCTTTCTTTCTCCTCTCGCTACATACTGTCCTGAACCTCATCATAAAGGATTAATTGAAGTAGCCACGGTAATGGAAGGAAGAATCGAAATGAAAATAGAAGAAGAGCTATACGAGCTAAAACAATTTGACTCTATAAAATTTGAAGGAAGTCATGTACACTCATACAAAAATCTTGAAGAACGTCCAGCTGTTCTGCATTTACTGCTAAAATATGAGGAGTAAAACGGCAGAGCCGCAGTAAAACGAACCATAAAAAATGATTCGTTTTACTGCGGCTCTAATAGCTGTTTATTCATCAGCTTGTTTTGATAGCTAATATATTTTTTTACTCTAATGATAATTAATGAATATTCTTCAATCAAACGGTGGATAGATTGAACCATACACTCTGGATAATGATGTTTTTTCTGTAAATACAATTTATACTTCCGAATCTGCCTTTCGAAATATAAAATAACTTGTTCAGGTGTTTTTACCAGTAACGATTGCATATATTCATTTACTTGCGTTTCAAGAAACGAATAGCGATTCGTGATAAAAAATGTCTTCATCTTATTTTCCTCCCTATAGGTTAGTGGTACAAAAAAGAAACCCTTGTGCTAGGATTTCTTTTTTTGCTTTTTATTTGAATCAGCTGTGCACAATTTTTAGGCACTGATACTTGAAATCGAAGACTCTCTATATTTTTTTATTTTGCATTTTATATATGTAGGCGTTTCGCTGAAAAGATTTGCTACGTGTGTAATAGCTCCATAATAGGTTTTAGCATCCATCATTTCTTTATTGACAATATAGTCATACAGGGATGATTCAATATCATCAACGAAAGCTAAAATGTGACGCTTTTCGAATAGGAGTTGATAAAGTTCATTAATTAAGTAGGGGCTTTGATCAAATTTGTCTTGAAGCTGCTCTACTCGGTACTTTGTCATAGGCACTTCACACAAGATAATGTATCGTAACTCTTCTAAAAATAATTTATTCATCTTTCTCACATCCCTATTCTGTTAATAATTATATAATAGCACTATGCCTTCATATTTGGAAGCGTTTTCAACAGATTAATTTCAATATTTTTTCCTTCTCATTTCCTTTCGGTTTTTCTTTTCTTACGTGAATTATCTGTATTATAGTTCGTTTTACGTAAAGACTCTAGCTAATTGTTAAACTACCTGACATACTTTTTGAAATTTTCATTATTGATGTTAAAAACTCTTACATACCTAAGCAAAAACACCTTAAAAATAACGCCCTATTAGCCGGAATCATCTTTAATTGTGATAAAATAAAAAATGGAAAATACATCATATAGGAGAGAGGCTATGGAAAAAGATCATATTTCAGAGCTTAAGATTTTAAAAGACATTGCCGAGATTTTAAATGAAGGCACTAATTTACATACAATGCTTCACGATGCTCTTTTAAAACTGCTGCAAATAACAGATTTACAAACAGGATGGATCTTTTTTATTGATGAAAATGGAAAACATGAGATGGTTGCCGCTCAGCATTTGCCCCCGGCTTTATTAAATAAAACCGCTCAGCCTATGTGTAACGGAAGCTGCTGGTGTGTTGATCGATATATGGATGGCCGGCTTCAAAAAGCGTCTAATATTATGGAGTGTAAGAGACTTGAAGATTCCGTCATTTATGAGTGGGGAGATACACACGACATTACCCATCACGCAACGGTTCCTTTACAAGCAGGGGATGAGCGCTTTGGGTTATTAAATGTAGCTGCCCCTCATAAAATTCATTTTGAACAGCGAGAGCTTGATTTATTAGGATCTGTCGCTCTTCAAATTGGAACGGCTATCAAGCGGATTAAGCTGACTCAATCTCAGCAGGAAGTAAAACTTATTGAAGAAAGAAACAGACTGGCCAAAGATCTTCACGATTCTGTTAATCAGCTGTTGTTTTCAATTAATGTCACAGCCAAAGCCGGAAGCAGCTTAGCAAAAGATGTGCAGTTAAAAGAGACTTTTTCCTTAATCCAAGAAACCGCTCAGCATGCTCAAGTGGAAATGAAAGCTTTAATTTGGCAGCTTCGTCCTCAAGGATTAGAAAACGGCATTGTCAGTGCGTTAAAAAGCTATGGTCAAATGCTAGGGCTTCACGTAAAAGAACAAATTAAAGGAGTGTCCGTTTTGCCTGCTGTGATTGAAGAGACACTGTGGAGAGTCGGACAAGAAGCTTTTAATAATTGCCGAAAGCATGCGGGTACGGCAGAGGTACATTTAAACGTAAATATAAGCAAAGAACAGGTAATTATGAAAATTCAAGATAGCGGCAATGGATTTATATATAGCCCTTCAGCAGAATTACCGACGCTTGGGTTAAAAACCATGCAGGAGCGAATAAACAGATTAAATGGGAATCTATCTGTTACAAGCAGTATAGGAAACGGAACAGTTGTGGAAGTATCTATTCCTCTTTCATAACTGAAAGGAGCGCACATGAAAATAAAGATTTTAATCGCAGATGATCACCATGTCGTCCGAAAAGGACTTGTCTTTTTCTTACAAACGCAGCCGGACTTAGAAATTGTAGGAGAAGCTTCTAACGGAGAGGAAGCTTTAAAGTTAGCGACATCCCTAGAGCCTCATATTGTGTTAATGGATTTATCGATGCCGGTTCTCGATGGAATCGAGGCAACAAAAGAATTAAAAAAACAAGCACCGCATATACAAGTCATGATTTTAACAAGCTTTTCGGATCAAGACCATGTGATACCAGCATTAGAAGCTGGAGCTTCAGGCTATCAGTTAAAAGAAAGTGATCCAGATGAACTTGTAGCAGCTATTCGAAAGCTAATGAACGGAGAAAATCAGCTTCATCCCAAAGTCACCACACACTTGCTAACACGGTTAACCAAAAGCAGCGAAAAGAAAGTCAATTTTATTGATCACTTAACAAAACGAGAAAAAGACGTATTAAAAGAAATTGCAAAAGGCAAAAGCAACAAAGAAATTGGCGCTGCCTTACATATTACAGAAAAAACAGTAAAAACACATGTGTCTAATATTTTATCGAAGCTTGGGGTTCAAGACCGCACGCAAGCTGCTTTATATGCTGTTCAGCATGGGATTTCCTAACCTACGACTTTAGTTGTAGGTTTTTCTCTGTTCACCTCAGTCTATATTGGTAGCGTTCTTTCTATCAATAGCATGACGAAAAAAAGTTAAATTATCCCTATACTATACGTATAACCAAACGACAGAGGGGTAGATAAATATGAACATACTTATTATCAACGGAAGTCCCAGAGAAACAGGCCGAACAACACAAGTGACGAGAGAGATTCACAAAAACTATCAAAGTTCTTTTCTAGATTTAAGCCAATTATCGCTTCCTATATTCACAGGTGAACCTCATCAGTATGGAATAGAAGAAGTGAAAGTGCTGACTGAAGCAATAGAAAAAGCGGATGGTGTCTTACTTGCGACGCCTGAGTACCACGGCGCTATGAGCGGAGCATTAAAAAACGCGTTTGACTTTTTAAACAGTGCGTATTTTGCACATAAGCCCGTAGCACTTGTAGCCGTATCAGGAGGAGGAAAAGGAGGTATCAATGCTTTAAACAACCTTAGAACCGTTACACGCGCTTTGTATGCGAATGTTCTATCTAAGCAGTTGGTATTAGACCCTGCAGACATCGTGGAAAAAGGAACTTTACGAAAAAACGCCGCTGACGGAATTCATGGATTAGTTAATGAGCTGACTCTGTATACACAAGTGTCTAAGCAAATTTTAGAAGCTAAGCAAAATGTTTGATGAAGGCGCTTTATAAGGACCGTCGCTTTCAAGCCATAGTAGCTGCGAATGTTTTATCTTCTATTGGTTCCGGTATTACGATGCTTGCCATTCCTTTACTGTTAATTGCATCTCCAGATGGAAATAAACTATTTGGCATGATTATGCTGATGATGACGGTGATTAGCTTTGTGGCTACTCCGTATATAGGTGTTCTTATTGATCGAATGTCACGAAAGAAAATGTTGTTAACCGTAGAATTGATAGGTTTTATCACGGTCATGCTATTTGTGATCGTTGGTTTTATGACAGACTATTCAACCATTCACTACATCATTTTGTACGGAACCGGAAACCTTTACTACACGTTTTTTTATCCAACGATTTTTGCATTAAATCAAGAAGTTTTTTCAAAAGATGCGTTTCAATCATTAAACAGTATTATGGAAATACAAGGCCAGCTATCGAGTATGCTTGCAGGCGCTCTGGCCAGTCTAGTCATTACTCGTTGGTCGCTTCAATGGATTTTAATAGTCGATGCAGCTACGTATATAGCTGCATTCCTTTTTCTATTGAGTATTCCATATAAACAAAGCAGGGAACCAAGCGACAAAAAACACACTGCGATGAAAGAGGGATTAGCATTTATAAAAGAAAATCGCTCGGTATCTATTTTTTTACTGCTTTCTTTTATGCCTTTCGTTGCTGTAATGATGACGAACTATTTGTTTCCTATTTATCTGACTCAAGAATTAAACGCAAGTCCAGCAGCATATGGGATTGAGAGTGCCGTATATAGTTTCGGAGCATTAACCGCAGGGATATTCATCGTATCTATTATGAAAAGAACAGGCACTGAGCTAGCCATTATGCTTAATATAAGCCTCTTTGCACTCGGAATATCTATCATCTTCTTTATGAAGCTTCTGCCCATTTACTTTTCTATTGTGTTTTTTCTTGCTTTTGCAAATGCAGGTACAAGAGTAGCTCGAAATACGTTTATGATGCAGAAAATACCGAATACTATCGTGGGAAGAGTGGACAGCTGTTTTCGCTTTATTACGTTAGGAATTCGTATTTTATTGATTTTCTTCTTTACGTACGTTACGACTAATGATCATATAGGATTTGCTTTTTCAGGACTTAGCCTGCTTTTATTATCATCCGCCGGAGCAGGCTGGATACTCTACAAAAGAAAACAGCGAAAACAGTCTGCACTGCTTAAGAGTGTTTTATAATGTCTGTTGCATGTTATAATAGAGGAATTGACAAATAATGTTCAACGTTTATGACGTTGGACATTATTTGTTCTGAATAGAAATTAAACAGCAACAGCATTGACTGTTATGCGATTGGAAGATTGTGAAGCGATGATAAATAAAACATTAAACAAAGAACAATTAAAAGATTCGTACTCAAGCAGAACATACTATAGAGGACACACGTATTACAAGCAGGGGCGTGTGCTTGATTTGGAATACAATGAACAGACCACTACGTGGACAGCATCCGTTCGAGGTGCGGAAATGTATACCGTAATGGTTGAACAAAAAGGAAATTCTTTTTATTCATTCTGCGATTGTCCTGCTTATCACGAGTTTTCAGAATGCAAACACGAAGTAGCTGTTTTATTAGCCATTTGCGATGAGCGCGCAAAGCCGCAGCCAATTAAAACAAAGCCTTTTCGCCAAAGCAAAGAATACGAAAATGTAAATCATTTTATCGACTTATTTTCGAGCTATCAGCAAACAATAAGCGATCAAAGAAAATATGCGGATAAAGATCCGTTGAAAGTAGAATTTATTTGCAAGTCTTACTCAGAAGAATTTTTACGTTCAGAAGGAATGTACGTAGCCCTTGAAATGAAAGTGGGCGTCGACCGGACGTATGTAGTAAAAAACATTCAAGAATTTTTAACAGACGCTAAAGAATTCCAAACTCATGAATTTACCAAGCGCTTCGAATATGACCCAGCGGAACATTTTTTTATAGAAGAAGATAGGAAAATCATTGAGCTGCTGACAGATATTATGACGAATGAATCATTTTATAAAAATTCCTATTCTATGTATCGTTCGTCCGCAAATAACAGAGAACTAATCATTCCATCCATCGTAGCCAAAGAGTTATTTCAATCGCTTAAAGATCGGAACTTTACATTTATTCATGAAGGGCATTCATATGAAAATATTATCTTTGCTGAAAGTTCAGCTCCTTTTTCATTTCAATTAAACAAGCACCCGGCAGCTGGGTTTGAGCTAGACTTTACGGAACTTCATCAAGCTTCATTTTTCGATCGATATGGCTGGCTATTTTTAAACGGGACGTTTTATGAGCTATCTCAAGATCAGCGTATGCTTCTTGAAGGGCTTAGGAAAACGGCTCCTTTGAAGCCAGTCGTACCTATAGCAGAAGAGCAGATGGGCAATTTTTTATCTCACGTCGTTCCAGGACTAAAAAAAGTGGGGAAAGTGGATATCGCAAAAGAAGTATCCCATCAGATTATTGCACCTGAACTAAAAGCAAAAGTATTTATTGACCAAGAAGATGAACAGCTGTTTGTGACGCTTCGGTACCATTATGGAGAGATTTCAATTAATCCATTTTCACCTCAACCTGAAAAGTACGATAAAATCTTAATACGAGATTTAGAAAAAGAAGACCGCGTGATGGATTTAATTGAAACAGCTCCTTTAAACATTTATAAAAACCAGCTGTATTTAAATCAAGATGAATCATCTTTATATGAATTTTTGTTTCATATTGTTCCAAAGCTTGATGAAATAGCGGATGTGTATATTACGGATGAGATGAAAGATTATGCTTATACGGATTTTTCTGCGCCAGTAACAACGGTTGACATCAAAAACAGCAATGGATTATTAGAAATTAATTTTGATTTAGGAGACATTAATCATCAAACCGTTCAAGATGTTTTAAAATCTGTTTTAGAAAAGAAAAGCTATCATCGTCTAGATAACGGTGCGTTTATTCCTCTTGAAAACGAAGGCTTTGAGCATATTCAAAATCTGTTTCGTGAGCTGAACGTAACCGAGAAAGACTTAAAGGATAACTCATTGCAAGTACCTTTATACAGAGGAATGCAAGTGGAAGAGATTATGAGTGCGGGTGATAAATCAGCGGCTAAGTTCGGCTCAGCATTTAAAAGGTTACTTACACAGCTCAAATCTCCAGAGGAAATGGATTGGGAAGTACCGGAATCCTTGCAGGCATCATTGCGTGATTATCAGTACAATGGGTTTAAGTGGTTTAAATCTCTGGCTCACTACTCTTTAGGAGGCGTTCTGGCTGATGATATGGGGCTTGGAAAAACGCTTCAAAGCATTGCCTATATCCTATCTGAAAAAGAGCTTGATGAAGATAGCAGTGCCTTTTTAATTGTTGTGCCGGCTTCCTTGATTTATAACTGGCGCAACGAATTGGAGAAATTTGCACCGAATTTAACGGTTCAAACCATTACAGGAACGCCGAGCGAGCGTGAGGAGAAGCTAAAACGCACAGCTGACGTATGGATTACATCTTACCCAACGCTGCGTCAAGATATCGATTTGTATCAGCATCTTCATTTTCATGCTTTAATTCTAGATGAGGCTCAAAGTATTAAAAATCATACAACGAAAACGGCAGTAGCTGTTAGGACTATTTCAGCTGAAAAACGTTTTGCGCTGAGCGGTACGCCTATTGAAAACTCACTTGATGAGCTTTGGTCAATTTTCCAGACCATTCTTCCGGGTTTATTTCCAGGGCTTCGCCAGTTTAAGAACATGTCATCGGAGCAGGTCAGTCGAATTGTAAGACCATTTTTACTGCGACGAGTAAAAAAGGATGTATTAAAAGAACTGCCTGATAAAATTGAAACAACTCATTTATCTGAGCTCACTAAAGAACAAAAAGAGTTATATGTAGGCTATTTAGAACAGTTAAAATCATCTTTAGCCGGTGAAGATTTTAATAAAAACCGAATGAAGATCTTGGCGGGATTAACAAGACTGCGCCAGATTTGCTGTCATCCGTCCCTATTCGTTGAAAATTACGAAGGGTATTCAAGCAAATTAGAGCAGCTGCTTGAGATTACAAGAAATGCGGTTGCCAACGGAAAACGTTTGTTAATCTTTTCTCAGTTTACAAGCATGCTTCACATTATTCGAGAAGAGCTTCAAAAAGAAAACCTTTCGTACTTTTACTTAGACGGTCAAACGCCATCAAAAGAACGAGTGGAAATGGCGGATCGATTTAATAATGGAGAACAAGACATTTTCTTAATCTCGTTAAAAGCCGGAGGCACGGGCTTAAATTTAACGGGAGCAGATACAGTTATTTTATATGACTTATGGTGGAACCCAGCGATTGAAGAACAAGCGGCAGGCCGTGCACACCGCATTGGGCAAAAAAATGTTGTGCAGGTCATCAAGCTTATTTCTCAAGGGACTATCGAAGAAAAAATTTACGGCTTGCAGCAAAAGAAAAAAGAACTCATCGAACAGGTTATTCAGCCGGGAGAAACAATGCTTTCTAGTTTGACAGAAGAAGAACTTCGAGAACTGCTTAGTATGTAGCAAAGGGTGTGTGAGGAATGAAAAAATGGGCGTTTGTATCAGATTTTGATGGAACAATTTCAAAAAAAGATTTTTATTGGATTGTGATTGAAAAGTATTTTCCAGAAGGTGAAGAACTTTTCCACCGATGGAAATCAGGAGAAATGAAAGATATTGATTTTTTATCTACTGTTTTTCAATCCATTCACCAAGAAGAACCGAAAATTTTAGAAGACGTAGCGAATATTCCAATTGATGAATACGTGCCCGATTTTATTAAAGCTGTTCAGAAAAACGGCGGAGATTTTTATATTTTAAGCGCTGGAACAACGTACTATATTAAACCGATTTTAGATAAATACGGTGTTGAAAAAGTGGAAGTTTATTCAAATGAAGGATATTTCCATCAAAACAACGTTCACTTGCGTCTAGACCCTGCTCACAGATGGCATTCAGAACGCTACGGCATCGATAAATCATCTGTTATTCAAGAACTAAAAGAGACATACGAAACGATTTATTTTGCTGGAGACAGCGAGCCGGATTCGCATCCAGCAAAATATGCAGACGTCACATTTGCAAAAGATTCTTTGCAAGATTTACTGCGCGGACAAAACGTTCCGTTTGTTCCGGTTGAAACATTTGAAGATATTGAGCAATATTTGATGAAACATAATGTAATAAAAAAGGCATAAAAACAGCGGTATTATTTGATTACTTCAAATAATACCGCTGTTCCTATTCCGCCTCCGCTTCCTAAAGCCGCTATGACATATCGCACGTCACGGCGCTTGCTTTCATAAAAAAGACGCGTAGCTAAAATAGCTCCTGATGCTCCGTATGGGTGTCCTAGAGTCAATGCTCCTCCGCGAATATTCACTTTCTCTTCTCGTATTCCCAGTTCTTGCATGCAAGCGACAACTTTAACAGCAAATGCTTCATTGATTTCAAATAAGTCAATATCATCTACCGTAAGAGAATTTCGCTTCAAGATATTTTTAATCGCAGAAACTGGTGCAATAGCAGGGTAAAGAGGTGACACTCCTGAAATATCAGCGTCAATAAAACGCAAAACGGGCTGAAAGCCTAAGGACCGTGCTTTTTGCTCTTCCATCACAAGTGTAATGCAGGCTCCATCGTTAATTCCACAGCTGTTTGCTGCAGTGACGGTGCCTTCTTTTTTAAAAAAGACGGGGCTGGCTTTTTGCAGCAGCTTTGTTAGGTTTCGTTTTTTCATAAATGCTTCATCGTGCATCACGTTTGGAAGAGGAAGCGTTTCTTCTTCAAACAACCTTTTTTCAAAAGTCTCCCAGCTTCTTTCATGACTTAAAAGAGCATATCTGTCCTGCTGTTCTTTAGATATATTGTATCGCTTGGCTACGTTTTCTGCTGCAATCCCCATGTCAGGGTCACCAATTTTATCAGGAGAAAAACGTGCTCTTTTTTCAAAAGGAGAAGTACTTGTACTTTCAACGCCTCCAGCTAAATAACACGTTCCAGCGCCTGCTTTTATCAAATAGCTCGCCATTCGAATGGCCTCTAAGCCAGCTCCGCACTGACGATCAATGGTCATTCCCGGGATAGAAAAAGGGAGGTCTGCTTCTAAAGCGGATAGCCTAGCTGCGTTTCCTCCTGGACCTACAACATTCCCTAAAATAATATCATCAATTTCATGTTCAATTCCAGCGCTAAGGTGTTTTAATAAAGGAGCCGTTAGCTCTTGAACATGAAAATCTTTCAGTAGACCGTTTTCTTTTCCAATGACCGTACGCTTCGCTTTTACAATTGCTGCTTGATAGATAGTCATCACTTCCTTACATAGAAGCCGTGTTAGAACGACCAGGTACCGCTACTGCTTTTCGAACTTTTGTAATTAAATACGCCGCGACCACTGCTTTTATACAGTCACCTGGAAGGTAAACGAAGCTTAGCTGAAGAGATTTTAGAAATGGAATGTGAAGCTGCATTGCTTGTATAGGAATGCCACATGCGTATACCAACACAATCCCAAATAACACATTTACGGCAAATGCCTTTGCAATCGTTACATTTTTTAATCGTGACAGCGTCCAGCCAATAAAGAAAGCTGCAAACACATAGCCAATAATGTATCCCGCACTCGGACTCAAAAACACGCCAATTCCTCCGCGTCCTCCCGCAAGTAAAGGAACGCCAGCTGCTAGCAAACATAAAAAGAGAAATTGACTTAAAGCTCCGAGTCTAGCTCCAAGAATTCCCCCCGATAGCATGACACCCATGGGCTGAAGAGTAATCGGAATGGGTGTAAAGGATAAAAAAATAGGAGGGACGAGTCCTAGAGCTCCCATTATAGCCGTGAATAATGCAACGTACGTCATATCTTTTGTTTTCATCGTAAACCTCCGCTATGTATGATAAAACATGACTATCGTATCTTATTAAACTTAAATTAGTCAACTTAATTTTTGTTAAAGTTTACATTTTTCTTTTCTCAAACCCGCATTTACGGTACACTAAAAGTAAAAGAAAAAGGGAGCTTACGGAGTAATGAAACGAATTGAAGAACTAGTTTTTAATCAGTGTCAGCAAACGCCTGACAGACTCGCACTATCGGATTCTATTAATAAGTTAAGTTACGGTCAAATGTGGAATCGTGTATGTAAAGCCGAAAAACAGCTGCAGGAAAAAGGGGTGGAAAAAGGAGAGCTCGTTGCGTTAAGTATGCCAAACAATGCAGAAGCTGTTGTGTCATTTTTAGCGATTTTAAAAGCCGGTGGAATTGTAATGCTTTTACATAATGAGTTGACAGAGGCTGAAGTGGATACTTATTTTTCTATTCAATCCCCGAATTGGCTATGGAAAACATCTTCTTTAACTAGAATAAGAGAAGAGAAAACGATGCTGCCCTTACGGCAAGTAAATGAACTATCCGATCTATTTTTATTTGGATTTACCTCTGGGTCAACAGGGAGGCCTAAAGGGTTTGTAAAATCGCATTATTCTTGGTCTTCATCCTTTCAAGAATGGTCGGACGTATTTTCTTTACAGAAACGTGACAAAGTGCTTGTTCCTTTACATATCTCGTATTCCGCCCAGCTTTACCCGGTTTTGCATGCGCTTTGCAGCGGCATGCACGCTATCATGCTAGAAGCGTTTACACCTTCGTCTGTTTTTCACAAAGAAGCTAGCTGTATGTCCATTACACCTGCATTATTTTCGCCATTGCTTCGTTATGTACAAAGCAGACCAAAAGAAAAACGACTTCTGCCAAAAAACGTGATTTCAGTAGGCAATAAATTATCTCCTTCCGTTCGAAAGAAATTTTCACAAGCATTTCCTAATGCCTATCTGTATGAATATTACGGATCTTCTGAAATGGGATTTGTTACGGTGCTTTCACCACATACAGCGGAAACGATGCCTCATACAGTAGGCTATCCTGTTGACAGCGTAGACGTTTTAATCCTGAACGAGCGTGGAAAAGAAGTAGAAAAAGGAGATAAAGGAACACTATTTGTGAAAACAACTCAAGCATTTGAAGGGTTTGTTAAGGACAGCGAAGAAACGAACCGCTCATTTTTTAACGGATATGTTACGTCGCATGATATTGCGGTTCAGCTTCCAGACGGAAGCATTACCATCGTAGGAAGAGATAAAAACGTAATTAAAAGCAGCGGAAGTCTAGTGTATGCCGAAGAAATTGAAGAGCTGCTTTTACAAATACCGGGCGTTAGCGAAGCAGCCGTTTTTAGCGTAGTAGATGCTGAACGTTCAGAAGTAGTAGGTGCAGCAATTGTTTTAGAGAACATTTCTCTTTCTGATGTGAGACAAGCGCTGATACAACGAGTATCTGCTTATAAAATCCCGCGCGTATGGAGAGTTTTAACGTCCTTTCCGCGAATGAAAAATGGTAAAATTGATAAAGCAACGATATACAGCTACTTTACAGAGAAAGAAGGGAAGACATATGATCTCATTTGAACCTATTACAGCTGACACGATGTATATTGTGTCAGAGATTATCAATTCAAACGAAGCTTATAACGTGTTAGAAAACGGCAAAAAAGAGCGGAGTGAAGAAGAGCTTTTTAAAGAATATATGAATGAAAAAACGGACAGTTACTTTATAAAAGCCGACGATACATACGTAGGGGTTATTGATTACATGAAACAAAACCCAAACGATGACCATCCGTGGATTGGAGCTTTTATTATTCATAGCGCCTATCACAATTTCAGTTTCGGAACGCAGGCATATCTAGCGTTTGAAGAGAAGCTAAAAAAAGAAGAAGGACTTTCCGTTCTACGTCTTGGTGTTCTGTCTCAAAATCCTAGAGCCGAGCTGTTTTGGGAACGTCTTGGTTTTACACAGTATGCCACTAAGCCGCTGCATCATAATCAAGTTAACTGCTTGGAAAAAGAGCTGTAAAAAATCCGTGGGTTATATCCACGGATTTTTTTACTGTGTATTAAATGGTCGAAAGAAAAAAATATAGTAACCACTTTATTATTATCAGAGCCTTGTGCTCCTGTTGAAGACAACGTAAGCCTTCTATTCGACGCGACTTGAAGTAACCGAACTGATTGTCATAGAAATTTATGTCTTTAATGCGTTTGTTGCCTATGAAATTGTAACAATTCCTTATATATACTTTGCTAATGCACTTGAAAAGGACGTTGAGAAATCAAGGATGTATAAAAAGCTGAGTAAAAAAGAAACAAGGCCTCATCTAGACCCCTTCTCCCAAGATGGTTCATTTTTGCCGTGTGTTCCAAAAAGAGACATTATGTTAACTAAGGTTGTATATCGTATACAATTTAAAAACAGAAAAAAACTATCTTGGTGTGTGAACTGAACCCAAAAAGTTAGACACGTCATTTAGGCAGCTAATGAGGATTGAATTCTGTATTCTGTATTCTACAGGAGTCAATCCTTTTAATTTTTCTTTTATTCGTAGATGGTTGTAATAGAGGATATAGGCCTCTAGTTCCTGTTTAAACTGTTCTATACTTTCAAATTCTTGTAGATAGAGTAACTCTGATTTTAATAAACCAAAGAAGTTTTCAATAACCGCATTATCTAAACAGTTACCCTTACGGGACATGCTTTGAGTAATGTTATTTTCCTTCAATAAATGCTGATATTTGATCATTTGGTAGTGCCATCCTTGATCTGAATGAAGAATAGGGCAGTCTCCCTTATTTAAACAGTCAAATGCTTTATCTAACATCGTAGTGACCAGTGAAAATGCAGGTCTCTTGTCGATATGGTAGGAGATAATTTCCCCATTAAAAAGGTCCAAAATAGGCGATAAGTAAACCGTGTTTTTTAAATAATGCCACCCATTGAATAACATCTGACGTATTCGCACCATATAACTCAGCTGTTTCTTTATATGAATATTGCTTATTGATGTAGAAATCTACAGCTTTTAACTTTGTTTCAAGTGTGTGTGTTGACATAAAAAACTGCACCTCCAATTATTAGTTTTTGTCTAACAATTGGGGTGCAGTTCATTAATCAGAAGTTTTTTTCAAAACCTATAGAGCTGTACAGGATCAAATTAATCATTTTGGGTAATTTGATCAAGATGATTAATTTGATTGGTTAATATAAAAAATAGGGTATTTATTTAGTCCAAGTCATTCTTAAACTACATATTATATATGGTATACCTGCAGGCTACTCTCTTTTCTAGTCATGTTTTTCAAATGAGAACATGGCTTTTTTACTTCCAAAAATTCACATTATGGTAACTTAAGATATATATGATATGCATCTTAAAAATTAAAAAACTATTCCTGAAGGAGGGACTCAGATTTGTATATGTAATACCCACGTCTAACTTGTGAAATTTTAGGTTCAAAATAATGAATACGTTTATAGATAGCAGCAAAGCTGTCTGTATTGTAATTGATTTCATTTTTGAGATACTGACAAATCTCCTTTGAAGAAAACAAACGATTAGGATTATTTTTAAGTAAATAAATAGATTCAATCATAGCAAGATCCTTTTTTGTTTCTTTTTTTAATGTTGATAACTCAGTTTTTTAAAAATCGGTTAATTGTTTGCATAAAAGTTTTTTTTTTAACCTTTAATTTCATAATATCTCTATTGATTTCTTTTAATTTAACTTCTAAATAAATTTCTTTATTTTCCACATTTCTTCTCCTTATTTTTTAATTTCTATAATATTACATTTTTTTATTTAAAACAAGGAGTAATTTAAATAAAAAAGGCAGTCTTAAGCCTGCTTTTATATCAATATATGAAATTCTTTTTTCTTCTTTAAGGTATTACGAAAAATCACATTATATTAACTTCTACCGTATTTTGTATATAGTATTTATTCTAAAATAAATTGTAATCTTTGATAAAATATAACTATAAGGAACTATTTAAAATGAAGTTGTTTAATATTGGTGCTTGAAGGAGATAGTATATGATCATTAGAGAAATTAAAATTGAAGATAATAAAAAGGTAAAAGAAATAATACAGGATTCATTAAAATCCCTTGGTTTAGATATTCCTGGAACAGCTTATTTTGACCCCCAGCTTAACAACCTTTACCAGTATTATAATAATCTAAACTATGCGAAGTATTGGGTATTGGAAATGGATCAAGAAGTTGTTGGAGGAATTGGTATAGCTTCATTTAATGAAGAAGATAAAATCTGTGAATTGCAAAAGCTATACTTAAGTCCAAAAACACAAGGTTTAGGGCTTGCAACAAAGCTAACGGAAACAGCTTTGTTATTTGCTTCTAAACACTATAAAAAGTGTTATTTAGAAACAAAGCATGAATTAAAGGCTGCATGTAAATTATATGAAAAATTTGGATTTAAACTTTTATTGAAGCCATTACCAGGATCTGAACATTCTGCGATGGATGCATGGTATATAAAAAGCTTGAATTAACCCTATCAATTCCCTAATTAAGAATATTTTTAAAGTTTTACTACGTTAAGTTTTTCTACTTCAACAACAAAAGAGGAAAGTTTAGACTTTCCTCTTTTGTTAGAAAATCCATTATGTTAACTAAAAATGAATAACATATAAAGTTTAAAAACAGAAAAAACAACTGGGTCCGTTCAGTTGTTTTTTCTGTTTCATGAATGATAATCAATGTTTGGTTGACGTTGCAGAACGTCTTGAATAGTTTGCTCTGGTTACGATGTTTTAATTCATATAAATGTAGCAGAAATCTGCATGTCATCTTGTCACTTTTTTCCCTTTTCGATATAAAATTCTGGGTTTTGATAGGTTTTCTCTAGAAAGTTCTTTTGTTCTTTTTCAGCAAGCTTATTGTTTTCAACTGTATTGATATAAGCATCATAAGTGGCGAACCCATAAAGAGAAGGGAAAAACAGTAACCATTCTGGATTTAATACGTTGGTAGCTTTCTGGATTTCGCCTAAAAAGAGAAGAGAAATAGCTTCAAGAAGATGAGAATAGTAAAAGAAAACAACGGTCCAAGTAACAATAAAAAAAGCAACGATTATTCGATGAATATAAAGCTGACCTAAACCTGGCATAAATAAGGACCATATGATAGACATAATAGGATTTCTTTTATCCAAGTAGTTAATCTCCATAGCTCCCATACTAAAGGAATTAAAGGTGTGATTTTCTCTTTCAGCTAAGAGATATATTTTATTTAAATCAACCGTCGTTCGATAACTATCCCATATGGCAAAGATATAGACAGGAATATAAATGAGAAGCCACCTAGTGTTTAGTGACTCTTTCGCCATGTCTATATCCCCTTGAAAGGAATGAATCATAGCCACGTTTATATTTGACTGGAGATTAATAACAACTTCCCAAATAAATAAAACAAATCCTCGAAGATATTTAGATAAAAGTAAATGTCCGAAGCCAGGAAAGGCTGCTGACCACCAGGCTATAATGTAGGGATTTCTTAAGTGAATCTGAGTGGTTCCAAATATACTAACGTGAGCTACATAGCGTCTTGCTGTATTATCGTTTGTATAGTTTTTCATGTATGTTCTCCTATGGAATTGGTAGGGGATTGAACAAATTGTCTTTTACACCTTTAATCCATAATTAACATATTTATATATATTTATTCTGTTTTATACGTTTAAAATAGCTAAAAACCCTTTGTAAGACAAAAAGGATTTTTAGCTATTAGGTTCCTAGAGTTTTGACTATGTTAACTAGAAATACATATTGTATACTACTTATAAAAGATTACTATTAGATTTGTTCCAACTTTTATTTTTTATCTTCTCAATAACTTTATATGACTCTGACTAAGATTCTGAGTATTAATAATAGAAGTTTTGATTGCCCTTAAGGGCATATATAAGGAGAGAATTTATATTATGTTTATTACTAAAGGAAGTGAATAGTTATGAATAATATGTCTTATGTTAGGACACCAAACGAGAAAGAATATAACAATATGAGAGCTGCAAGATTACCTGGATTAATATGGATAGTAATAGCTTATACTATATCCTTAATATTAAAAGTTAAAACTGCGCCTGCAATCGAACAATATGTAATTTTTACAATACTCATTATACTCTTTACGACTATCTATTGTTATTCTAATTTATTTTTACCAGGTAAGTTTTGGTTGTATTTCGTTTTGCAATCATTCATTGTATATATCAGTGCCTTTTTTACGCAAGATATCCCTCTAATAATCATTACACTTTATCCCTTATTAGTTGGCCAAGCAATAGGAGCCGCAGGACGCAAAAAAAACTATCTATTTTTGATGATTCTTGTTTTATTCACTATAAATACGCTAGTTATGGTCCCAGGTGAAATTCTTGATACATTTTTGATCATTACACTACCTATCATGGTGGTTATTGTGTCTTATGCTGTTATATTTTTCAACCAAGTTAATGTGAGAATACGAACACAGTATATGTTAGAAGAAATTGAATTGGCTCACCAACAAGTTGAACGGCTCACCTTACATAATGAGCGTCAAAGGATGGCAAGGGATTTACATGATACATTGGCACAAGGGTTAGCTGGACTAAAAATGCAATTAGAAGCAACGAATGTTCATCTTACTAAAGGGAATGACAAAAGGGCAAAAGAAATTGTCATGCAATCTATGAAGAGAGTGAGTGAATTATTAGCTGATGCACGATTAGCGATTGATAACTTACGCCTGCATACTAAGGAAAAGTATGATTTCCAACAATCTATTATAGAGGAAGTACAGTATTTCACTGTCACAACTGGACTAGAATGTCATTTTGAATTCAGGGTTATGCAGCAGCTTTCTAGTACGATATCAGAACACTGCTTACGTATTATAAGCGAATGTTTATCAAACATAACACGTCATGCAAAAGCCACAAATGTTTGGGTAAGAATTGAGGAAAAGGAAAAAGTTCTTTTTGTTTCAGTCAAAGATGATGGAATCGGTTTTAATACTGATATGAAAATAAATAATGGTAACCACTATGGATTGTTAGGTATTCAAGAAAGAGTTCGTATTATAGGAGGAAAAGTGGACATTGATAGCGAGGAGAATAAAGGAACAAATGTACAAATTAACATCCCACTGCAAGGAGCTGAGTAAATGCAACATAGAATATTAATTGTAGACGATCACCTGGTAGTGAGAGAGGGTCTTAAATTACTTATTGAAACAAACGATAAATATGTAATCGTAGGGGAAGCTGAAAACGGGAGAATAGCTATTGATTTAGTTGAAAAACTAAAGCCAGATGTCATTTTAATGGACTTGTATATGCCGGTCATGAGTGGATTGGAGGCCATTAAAGAAATAAGAAGAACAAACTCTGAAATTCCTATCGTTATCCTTACTACTTATAACGAGGATCAATTGATGATGAAAGGAATCGAAGCAGGAGCTAAAGGGTATTTATTAAAGGATACAGGCGTAGAGAATTTATTCGAATCTATCGATTCAGCCATTAGAGGAGAGACTTTGCTACAACCTGAGATTACAGAGCGAATTCAAAACTATAAAACAAAACTTCTAAAAGAGCAAAGTAAATCTAAAGTCATGTTAACACCAAGAGAAATGACTATCTTACAAGCCATCGCACGTGGTTCTACAAGTAAGGAAATTGCTTATGACATAGGGATTGCAGAGAGAACAGTAAAGTCTAAATTAACCAGTATCTATAATAAATTAGGAGTTGATTCAAGAACCGAAGCTGTAGTTGTAGCCATTCAATCAGGTATCATTCATTTATAAAATAAACCGATAAGGTAAAAGACGCAACAAAAAAAGACCTCTACATAAAGTAGAAGTCTTTTTTTTACTTATCATATCTTAAGCTATGCTTTTTTTCTTCTTTATTTTTTTCTTTTTTTAATACTTCGTCTAGACCATGGCCCTCAATATCAACATTTGGAATAATATTATCTAACCATTTTGGTAAGTACCAAGATGCTTTTCCCATTAGTATCATAAGACCTGGAATGATGGTCAATCTAACAATAAAAGCATCAAATAGGATACCAAAGGCGAGAGCCAATCCCATTGATTTAATCATTACATCTCCTGCGAATATAAAGCTCGCAAATACGAAAATCATGATTAAGCCAGCAACCGTAACGACAGGACCACTGAACTTGATACCTGCTTGAACAGATTCTCTCGCATTCCCTGTGTTTACATATTCCTCTCGCATACGGCTAACAAGGAAGACTTGATAGTCCATAGCAAGACCAAACAAGATACCTATTACAAGAATGGGTAAGAAGGCTAAAATAGGCCCTTCTGCAGGAATTCCGAATAATTTACCCAAATAACCATCTTGTAAAACGAAGACTGCAAACCCTAACGTAGCCGTCATAGTTAATAGAAAACCTAGTACTGCAGTTAGGGGAACGAGTAGAGATCGGAATACAATTACCAGTAATAAGAAAGCAAATCCTACAATTAAACCAGCAAATAACGGTATAGCGTCATTTAGTTTTTCGGCTATATCAATATTAATTGCAGTCATACCCGTCACGTATATGTGTGGGCTATTTTTGCTATCTGATGCTGTAATATCTCTTATATCATGTACTAAGTTTGTCGTCTCTTCATCATTAGGTCCGGTTTTAGGAGCAATATTGACAATTGCGTAGTCTCCACTTTCACTTGGTACCGGGGGAGTTGCACTAGACACATTGTCTAATTCTGTTAGTTTTTTAGAAATTTTATTAATCGCATCTGTTTTATTTTCACTTGTATTAGATACATCAATCAACGCAACAAGGGGGCCATTAACTCCTTTACCAAACCCTTCTGCCATTAAATCATAGGCTTGCCTTTCTGGCGTACCTTCAGCCTTCATGCCGTCATCTGGAAGACCGAGTCTTAGGTGAAGAGCAGGTACACTAATAGTTAATAGAAGCAAAATACTAATAATAGTAATCAACAATGGCTGACGTTTGAGAAATCTTCCCCACCAATTAGTTGATTGTCCCTGTCTCTTTTTCCCTCCCTTTGTAACGAATCGAAAAATACCTGACACATTCTGGTTAGGTTTCATCCTATTCCCTACCCAAGCTAAAACAGCTGGAACTAACGAGATAGAGATAAGCATAGCCATTAAAACACTGATAGCTGCCGTTAATCCCATGACTGCGAGAAATGGTACGCCAACTACTGTTAAACCGCAGAGTGCCACCATTACAGTCAAACCAGCAAATACAACGGCTCCTCCAGCTGTTCCCGTTGCTCGGGCAATTGATTCATGAATATCCATATCTTCGGACAGCTGTTGTCTGTGCTTAGAGAAAATAAATAATGCATAGTCTATACCGACTGCTAAACCAATCATAATGGCTAGCGTCATACTTACTGACGAGATATCAAAGAAATTAGTAGCTAAGAATGTAATTCCTAGGCTTGTAGCTAATCCAATCAGAGCTGTAAAAATCGGTAATCCTGCTATCAAAAATGAAGTGAACATGACAACCAACACGATGAATGCCATAACGATTCCGATTACTTCGGATATGCCACCAATCTCAAGTTTAAAAGCTGTAATATCTCCACTTAATTCTGTTTGAATACCTTGGTTTTCTGTCATCTTGGCACTGTCTTTTACTAGTTCTTTAGATTTTTTAGTTATGTTTTCAGCTTTTTCTTTATAAGTAATATCAGCATATGCAACAGTGCCCTCACGATTGATGGTGCCTACTTCATAAGGATTCGCAATAGATTTTACTGATTTATCCTGCGATATTTTATCAAGTGCATCTGAGATAGCTTTTTGAGCCTCTTTGGAATTAAGTTTTTCTTTCCCCTCAGCACCGAAAATCATCCGTATCGACCCAACATCAGGTGTAGATGGAAATTCTTCAGAAATGATATCAGCAGCTTTTTCAGAAGCTGTTCCTGGGATGGTCATCTCCTCACTGAACGCTGGTTTCATGGAAAAAGCAATTCCTAGGATGGCAATCATTATAATGATCCAACCACCAAGGACTTTAAATTTATTTCTGGCAGACCAGCCACCTATTTTATACAACAATTTAGACATATCGTTCTCCTCTCCATTTACTGTTCAATCTATATAATCAACCTCTTGGTCAAGACAAATCGTAACAAAGGATTTTAATGCTGAATACGTACGTTTGGGCAGATTTATTATTTTTTATGTTTTTTTATAATAAAGGCCCTAGAAGGAATTAATCGGTATTTCCTTCCAGGAATTTCTTCAACAAGATTTCCATAAACGTGGGAACATTCTTTGCTTTTAAAAAACATAGGTTAGATTGCCCTCACGTACGTTTTTTTAAATTTCATTTTGTATTAGGATAAGGAAAGTTAAAGCCCAAGAATACGATGACACCCTATTATTAATGGGATAAGGACCCTTATTGCTTAGAGTCATAGGAATAGTCTTTTTTTAAAAAATTTAATGATCTGATTCCGAAGTCTTTTAATTGGTTCAAAAAGAGGTGAACAAACTCATTGTTTAAAAACTTTAGGAAGAGAAAATCTTACGTTTGTTTAGTTTGTGGATATAGTCATTTGCCGAGACCACTATATAACAAAAAAGGGACATCAAATATCGGACTAATATGTTCTTGTTGTGGTTTTCAGCCAGAATATTACGAAATGGAATTAGGAATGACTATTGATGAATATCGTGAATATTGGCTTCAAGGGGGAAATATATGGTTTGAGGATAAGGCAAAACCTAAAGATTGGGACCTAAAACAACAATTAAACAATATTAATCTAGAAGAATAACTTAGGTTGCGTTTTCCTGCGAAAACGTATTATGAAAAGAAGATGTAAACAGATAAAAAATAGAATTAAAAGGAACATGCTTATGAGTATAAAAAACCGATGGAAAATTGCCTTTTTTACACTTTTAGGAGGAGTTCTTTTCATCATAATAATGGTTGGGGGCATGGTCTTTTCAACAGATCAGCCAACTTCATTACCAAACACATTTATGGATAATAAAAAGTCTGTACAATTTAATATTAGTACACATAAGGAAGACCTTAACAAATTACTTAATCAATATGTGAATATAACCACATCATACAACGTACGTTTAAAAAATGATGTTATTGAATTCAAGGGATTTGTGCCTGTCCTCTCAGAAAAAGTTCAAGTGAAAATTACGTTTATACCCAAAGCTTCAAAAAATGGAGATTTAATTTTAATACCAAAATCCTTTTCTTTAGGTAAGTTAAATCTTCCTATTTCTTCTGTTTTGAAGTTTGTGAATAGCTCGGTCAAGCTCCCCGATTGGATAATAATCCAACCGGTTAATAAGACGATTTATGTTGAATTACAAAAGTTGAAGATTAATCATAGCCATATGAAAATTAAGGTAAATCATATCAATTTAAAAAAAGATGATATTTCCCTCAAATTACTGTTTTTCACAGATCGTTAATGATTGAAATTGAGATTTCTAACAAGTTCTTGGGCTGATTTAGATAAAGGAATAATCTCCTTAAATAGGTTAAAAAATACAGAAACTCAATCTCCTTGGAACTCTCAATTTCGTAGGGGTTCTTTGGTTTGTTTTGTCTGTTACATTTATTTGATTAAAGGACTGATGCCTCACGGTGTCTCGGGCAGTTTGCTCAAGAGAGTAAAAAATATGTATTTAAATTTATGTTTTGAAACATACACAAAAAGGGAAAAGTACCTTAGTTTTATTCTAAATGATGTTAAATAAGGAAAATGGTTAATATGTGGAACGACCTATATTAGTGAATCAGGAGGGAAGGTATGTCAATTAATAAAGAAGTTTTATACCGGGGTAAACGATTTAAGATTATTCATATTTATAGTTCTGGTTATTGTAAGCTTAGAGAAGTTAATGATCCTTTTAAAGTAGAACTAGCTAATATGTAATAAGAAAGGCCATCTTATTTACTGGATGGCTTTTCTTATATGTGCTTGTAATGGTGATTATGTTAACTTTCTTTGTACATAATGTTCATTTTCAGATTGAACATATTTAGTAATAAATTAATGATATAATCATCCAAGTAGCATTATTTATTATAGGGTTAAGGAGAAACTGAATGGATAAGTATTGCTGTGAGGATATGAAATATCATGCTAATTTCGACTGTGATATTCATAAAGATCCGTTTGAATGTCCGGATAAACTCATTTTATTTGATAAAAGAGATAATGAGTATGGACTTATTATTCATGATGGTGGCACGGCAGTTATTGGGATACTATTTTGCCCATGGTGTGGTAAAAAGTTATAAAAGATAACATGATTTTAAAAAGCTGTATTATGTTAACTACCTTTGTATATCACATACATTCAACATTAGATAATAAAACTTTTTTTATATATAGTAAGTATATAAAGTTAATTATGTTTAGAATGTAGAAGAGGTGTTTAAAGTGAAAATTAGAAAAGCAAACATAGACGATATAAGGGTGATATCAAAGATTTATGTTGATACGTGGAAAACAACTTATAATGGTTTAGTTCCAGACAACTTTCTAAAGGAACTATCGTATGAAGAAGCTGAAAATAAATGGATGAAATTTTTTAGTGATTCACTACATAACTCATTTATTTATATTGCTAGTAATGACTCTGAAGAAATTATTGGATTTGCAGCAGCTCAAATTAATAATGACAAGGAATTTAAAGGAGAATTATACGCACTTTACCTTTTACCTGCTGCTCGAGGACTAGGTGCTGGAAGAAGTCTAATTTCAACTGTTGCTGAACATTTTATGAATGAAGGTATTTCTTCTATGATGGTATGGGTGATGAAAAATAACAAATCTGGAAGTGGATTTTATAAACGTTTGGGAGGTAAGTATTATACTCACCGAGAGAGCCGATTTGGAGAGTGCATAGTAGAAGATGAAGCATATGGATGGAAAGATATTTCCATTCTATCTCTCAGTAATAGAAGTAAATAATTATGAAACAACAAGCCTAATTTTTTAAATTAGGCTTGTTGTTTCTACCGATAACGTGTTTTATGTTAACTATAAACGTATTCTTTTATGAACCTTACAAAGAGCACATATGTTGTTCTAAACATATGCTCTTTTAGGAAAGGTTTCTTAATTTATTATTTAGCAAGTTCTTTGGCGGGTAACCCTAATATGTCCGTATTTTTAGGCGTATGCCCAAGTAGACGTAACATAGCTACAATTTGTCCTTTATGATGTGATTCGTGAGTAAGTGAATGGACAAGTAATTGACGAGGTGTTTTTCTTATAAGACCACTGTTTGCTCTCCAAGCAAGCTCTTTTTCGATAGGCTTATCAAATTTATCTGTGAATTGCTCCAATACTTTTTCTACGTATCTATCAGCTTGTTCGAAATACCGTTGAATATCGTCTATCTGCATATTATTAATTCTTTCTTTTGTAAGTAGTGGTGATGAGGTTTCTGAAAGAATAAAAGAACCTAGCCAAGCGTGATAGCAACCTGCCGCATGAACTAAAGAGTCTCTAATACTTTTAAACCCAAATTCAAACTCTTTCGTAAAGTCATCTTTATTTAGCTCTTTACACTGATCTAGTAAAATCTGTCTTGTTTATTTTACCCATTCATACTCTAACTTTTCCATATCATTCCCACCTCTTAGACATATATAAAATTATCCTTTACTATACACCAATTGGAAATATTATCAATACCTTTGCTGCCGAGAACATAAATTATGTTAACTAAAAATGAATAACATATAAAGTTTAAAAACAGAAAAAACAACTGGGTCCATTCAGTTGTTTTTTCTGTTTCATGAATGATAATCAATGTTTGGTCGACGTTGCAGAACGTCTTGAGTAGTTTGCTCCAAGTATTAAATCCTATGCATTTTAATCCTTTGGGGAACAAGAAATATCTCTGTATATAACTTCTACTGAAAACCAAGAAGCAGATAAAAATAGTGAAGGGAATGCTTCAGACGGAAAAGGATCAGGTCAAGGCACATCTTTACAAGATGAAATGAAAGCAACAGGTGTTTCTACCGATAGCCAAGGATCAACTTCTTCTGTAGAAGGTGGAAGTGCTTCTCTCCATGATGAAATCCAAACTTCCGGTTATGGTGGGAGTACAAGTGAAAGTAGCTCTTCTGTAAAGTGTAAGTTACCCTACACCAACAAGAGAACCTTCTGCTTCCATGCCGACAGGGATGGATCAAGCACAAGCACAATTGGCGGCTACACAGGAACCTCCCCAAGTAAAACAATCAATTGAAAAAGACACGGTACCTCCTTCTACAGAAGATATTCTAATACCGCATCAACACCGAACAGAAACACGCAATATTGCACAAGTGGTACGGGATAACGTCAAAGAGAGTGTAGGAAAGGTAAAAGAACCTATTGATCATTCACAAACGATCCCTAAAACAAAACGCTCTTATCAAATTGGACGAAATACAGGGCGAGATTTACGAAACCTTGGATCAAAGAAGAGAAGTAACAAGCGATACTTCTCTTTTTTATGAAAAGGAGAAGAGTTATGGAAAACTATAACATTCCGAAAGAAATCTCGACGGAATTAAAGATTAATAAATCTCTTTATCTCTTTGATTTGTTGTTCATTATTGGCTTACTTATGGTCACGATGATGTTACGCTTTTTTAATCATCCTACACTTCAAATTCCCTTTTATATCTTCATGAGCATATTTGGGATGCTGATAATCATTAGACCAAGTACGAACCCTAAAAAACGAATGTATGAGGCGCTGTTACTTACATTGGTAAGGAAAAAGAGCACATATTGTGCTATTGACCGAGATGAATAATAAGAGGTTATTCATCTTATAGATAGAAAAATAAAGGCATCAGTGTTTAGAAAGGAGATCACATGTTAAGAAAAAAACTTATTTCTGAATTAGCTAATGAAGTATTGGACTTAAAGACAAGACACCCCATACGAGTAGGAGTTAGTGGAATTACATCCTCAGGAAAGACAACACTTGCTAATGAACTCACTGAGGAACTTCAAAATAGGGGAAAGAATGTGATTAGAACAAGTATAGATCATTTTCATAACCCGAGATCTATTCGTTACCGGCAGGGAAAAGAGTCAGCTCTTGGCTATTACCAAGATGCCCATGATTATGAATCATTTAAGCATAAGCTTTTAATTCCTTTAGGACCTGAGGGTAACTGTCATTATCAAGCAGCTTCTTTAGATTTAGCGACAGATCAATATGTTAAACCCACTATTCAACTAGCAACTGAGGATATGATTTTAATTGTAGATGGAACTTTTCTATTTAAAAAGCAATTATGCAACCTATATGATTTTAAAATATTCGTTAGTACTGACTTTGAATTAGCTAGGAAAAGAGGGGCCAAACGAGAAGAGCAAACTTTTGGAAACTATGAAAAAGCCGAGAAAATGTTTATTAAAAGGTATCATGCAGCGTCAAAAATCTATTTAGATGAACATCAACCACAATTAAGCGCAGATGTAGTGATTAACAATAATGATTTAAATGATCCATATTTTATTTAAATCATTACTTTATTTAATTAGGGGCATGTTTTCGTTTATATTTTTCGAAACGTGCTCTTTCTTTTTGATTATTTGTAAGTGGTACTAATATTTTGAATAGAGATTATTTAAAAGTTACAAGGAGGGTATGATAGATGGCATTATTTGACGAAAGAATCCTAGAAAAAGAGAAACCTATTTTAAAGAAAAAAAAGACAAATAAATCCCTTCTCTTTGATGAAAAGGAAATGGATAAATGGATCGCTCAAACAAAGAAAAAGAATCCTTTTTCTCTGTTACAACCTCCAAAGGCTGAAAAGGAAAAAAAGAAAGAGAAACTACCGGAGGTAAAGAAAATATAGAATAAAATGGTATTTGGTTTACAGGTGAAGCTATTGCTCAAATTTGTAAGGAATCTAAAGAAGCTAAGAGTAATGAGTGGTCATTGAAATACACTTCAGAAGTGGTGAGCAACAACTTACATCAGGTTTTAAAAGATGAATTAACAAAGATTCGTCTTGGAGCAAACAGTGCCGATAAAAACTCACAAATTTTAATTGAATATATGAACGGTCTTTTCTTCCATCACGGTTTTGATGGATTAATGACAACGGATTTACAAGAGTTAGATAGTACGAAGGTTGCGAAAGAAGCAGTTGAGAAGCGTATTGCGAATCAACGCCAAAAACGGATTGATTGGGAAGAGTCCAAAGAGAAACAACCATCTTAATGATGGATTTATATAAAGATAGGTTTAAAAATGTAGAGGAGGAATGAAATATGTTTTTTAACAAAGATTTAGTGTTAGCTTCGATTAAAGCTGTAGGAGAGGATCATGCCATTGTACAGTATCAAGACAAAGAGGTAGAGGTAAATTTAAGTCCAGAAGAAGCGAAGAAATTTCATCAATATGTGGTTCATCAAGAGAATATATTGGTGCCAATGAATATTAAAACACAGAAGCCGATTAATAAAGCCACTCCACAGGAAAAGAAACTCATACAAGATGAAAAAAAAGAAGTTACTCAAGGTCGACTGTACTTTTCAGTCGGCTATTTTTTCGACGTGGCACAAACGAACGCAAAAGCGAGTGATTTACCTAAGATTTTCCCAAATCGTTGGTTAGAGGGTAATTTGAATGACTATAAGGCACTTTATAAAGGCATGGAAGCTATTGCTGAAAAGAATGGTATTTCTATTATTGCTCCTAAAGAAGAACTAGGTTCCGCAAAGGGAGTTTCTTATACTCAAGAAGTTGCATTAAATCCCCGTAACTCTGAACGTCAAAATGTAAAGACTTTGATACATGAGTTGGCACACGTGAAACTTCACACCAAAGACACACATCTAAATTATACGGCTGCGGAAAAAGAGTTTCAGGTAGAAATGACAGCTTATACGGTTTCCTCTTATTTTGGAATCGACACCACTTCTTATTCCTTGGATTACTGTCACATTGGACGAAAGGAAAGACCTTTGAAGATAAAACCAAGCTTTTAAAAGAAGTTCATGAAACATCAGTTGGCTTTATTGAAACATTCGAAGATACTTTAGTCAAAGAACAAGAAAAAAATCAGTCACCAGAAAAAAACAATGACAAACAGCAGCAAGCAGATCCTCTTTCGCCTCAAAGCGTACAAGAGAAAATGAAAGAAGGCTATGAGGACTATAAACAAAAACAGCAACAGGAATCGGCACAAAATGTAGATAGCATTTTAGAACGTGTCACAGCTGAAGAAAAATATTATTTAACTAAAACACAAGCCATTAAAAATGGATGGATAACGAAAGAAGAAGTCGTCAAACTTGAACATCAGATCGATTCGAATATTGCTAAAAAGGAAAAGGGGATCACCGATCACCAATGGTCAAGTTCAAGAACAATCTCTTACTTTTCAAGCCCGTTTTGAAGTGGGTAATCAAATGTACCCTCAAAAACGTACAGGCATCGTCAAGAAGAAAAAAGAAAAACAGGAAATCGAAAGGTAAAGTATAGCAAGAATATTTGACGGCACATCAGATAAATATTGTGTAAACAAAGAATAGTAAAAAGACGATGCCAATCACCGTCTTAATAGAACTAGTTTTTATTTCCAGTGAACTTATTTTTAAAATAAAGGTAATCAACCTTGTGTTTAGTGGCCATCAACTGTGATGCAAGTACTGCTGTATAAATTGTTGTTAATAGTATCGAAAGAATTCCAATACCAACTAACGGGTTATTTTTATTACCCAAGTTTTCCCCCTCCTTGTTCATAATTCGTAGATAAGGATATTTTCTGTAAAGAGATCAATTTTATACTGGAAAAAATGAAGTGATTTTAACCTGACAAAATTAAATTTAACAAGCAGATCCTGTTAATACCTCTGCTTTTTCTTTTATAAATAATCCTTTCTTTCATATTTAAAATCAAATTAATTGGAGGAATAAACGATAAAAAAAATTACATCTCTTTTAATTGAAGAATTTAACAAGCTTATTTCCGATAAACGAGAACTCAAAAAGCTCATGAAACACCCACAAAATGAAAAGATCGAAGCAGGTTGGTCCAATATTAGTGGTGAACTGCTGCAAGACATCCCTTCTGGTGCTGTTTACTTAACACAATCAGCTATAGCTATAGGGGAGGAAAAGCCACAGGTTTTGCTTGTTTACACCGATGAAAGAGGACAAAAACAAGCCTATGGAAGTGAAGCAACAGTTGATTTTTTGAGAAGTCATGATGTGAGTCCTGTTTTAGAGAAAGATCGAGAAACGGGGCTCAAAACAAGCTACCTTACGTTTTTACAAGCGCATGAAGAAGAAAAGCCTAAAGATATTGATAGTATGTTAGCCCGTGTGAACGCAGAAAACGATTATGTGATGTTGAAATCCAGTGCTTTAAAAGAAAAGCAGTTCACCCCTGACCAATTGAAAGGAATGGAAAATGGACTTTCTCATCAGTTTCAAGCACGAAAATAGGCACAAGAAAGGGATCAATATCAAGAAGATTACAAACAAGAAGTACTAGAAGTTATGCAGCAGCCTAGTGAAGAAACACAGTATAAGCAGCTATTTAAACAAAGTTTGTTAGCCCAATTAGGCATATCAGATGAAAAAGATTCTTCTAAAGAAGCAAAAAAGGAAGCTGAATCAGAAAAAGCTCCTGTCGAAAAGCAACTCAAGCAAGAAACATCTCAAGAAAAAGAGCAGCGTGTGGCAAAAATGAAGGAATTTGAAAAAAAGCATTCCTTTGATAAGGTGTACAAATTGAAAAAAGAAGTGCTGCAGGAATTAAAAGAGCTGAATTTGACTGATTCTCAACGTGAGAAGTTAACGAAGCTTGAAAAGGCTTTGGACACAGAGAAGAAGGATTACGACAAGCAGAAAAAAGAAGAGAAATCACAAAATGGATTTACAAAGTTTTTTGCACGGAATAATGGAGCATTTTCTTCAAAGAAATGGCAAGAGCAACAAGAAATAGAACGCTAAAAATGGCAAAAGATTGGAAAAGAATGAGGGGGGCTGAAAAGCTCCCTTTTTGCATAGGGTGAAGTGAGGGAGTGATTAGATGGGAGAACGAAAATACGTCAATGAGGGGGAAATCATGAAAGCGCGAGATGTTGATTTGTTGTCGTATCTGGAAGCCAAAGGCGAAACCTTTGTAAAAGAGGGAAAGTATTATCGTCATACGGAACATGATAGCTTACTTCTCAAAGGAAATATGTACGCTTGGAACAGCCGGAATGAAACAGGGTATGGAGCGATTAGCTTCGCTCGAATGTATTATGGGATGTCGTTTCCACAAGCCGTATTAGATATCAACAAAGGTGATTACAAAGAGCTTTCTCAGTCGCATGAGCAACCGTCGGTTTCACCATCAAAAGAGCCTTTTCGCTACCCAAAAGAGTTAGAAGTGAAGGATCAAAGCAAAGTAAAAGATTATCTCATAAAAGAACGTAAAATAGATCCTCGATTAGTTAACTGGCTCCTTCAAAAAGATTTAATTGCCCAGGACAAACGAAACAATGTGGTGTTTAAATGGCGGGAGCATGGAGGTAAAGGAGAGGTAATCGGGGCGGATCGGCAAGGAACAGCTTCGATAAAAAATAAACGAGGTTCTTTTAAACAAGTCTTACCGAACGATAACCCACATACAGGTTTTTCAGTTGATGTTGGTCGCCCAAATAAGATTCATTTCTTTGAAAGCCCAATTGACCTTCTTTCTTATTGGAGTATACAGGAGAATACATTGCAGAATACACGCCTTATTAGTATGAATGGCTTAAAGCCTAAAACTGTTGCTCGGTCTTATATCGAAGCTCGAGGAGAAGGCTTAGGCATTAAGGAAACGGTGTTAGCTGTCGATAATGACCAAGGGGGAAAAGAATTTATTGACAAAATGAACCAAATCGTTAATGCTGATTTAATAAGAGCAGATATTCCAAAGGGAGCGAAAGATTGGAACGAGCAATTAAAGAAGAATGGAAAAAGCATTCAACCTGTAGCATCACGTCTCCGGAATAAACAAACTGAACAGGAGCTTTCAATGAATGGATAAAGTGTTTCAAGGTGTATTTTACCTCTTTCTTATCATGATTTTAGTGAAACTTTCTCAATTTGCTTACCGTGTCCTTCGTGAACGGAGGTATATGAAAGAGTTAGCTCAATCAGGTATGCCTTATATTGATAAGATGGATGGGTATCAATTTGAGGTATATTTGGGAGCACTTTTTCAACAACTAGGATACAAACCACAAATAACACCAAAATCAGGTGATTTTGGGGCTGATCTAGTGATGAAAGGTAAAGAAAAAGTTGTGATTCAAGCCAAACGGTATAGTGCTAAAAATAGGGTCAGTCTTTCAGCAGTACAAGAAGTGTACGCGGCAAAAGCTTATTATAAAGCGAATCAAGCGTGGGTTGTGACCAATAGTTATTTCACGAAACAAGCAAAAGAGCTTGCAGCTGCATGTGATGTGACCTTATTGGATCGGGCGGATCTTCAAAAGTTTATTAATGAGGTGAATCCTGTTTTTAAAGCACGGGAAATCTTTGAAAATATCACACCAGAACCTCGTAAATGTCCAAAGTGTGGGCAAGATCTAGTCGTACGAGATGGGAATGGCACTCGCTTTTTTGGCTGTTCCTCTTTCCCTTCTTGTCGTCATACGGAAAAAATTAATAAGGAAGTAAGTAAGAGCAGACCTTCATTATAGTAAGGTCTGTTTTTTCTTGTTCTAAATAGATACTGAAATTTGCATCGAATGAGTAAGTTATACGCAAAACAAAAGTTAATTTCGTCAGAGAGCGTTTCTCTGCATGTCAAAATCATCGATTATCTAGGTTTTTATTTATAAATGATTATGATGAAAAAGCATCTTTCTAATTGAAAGTGCTTTTTTTGTTTCCTATAAAATATAAAAAAGAGGAGAGTTTTTATGAAGAACATTTTTATTAAATCAATGACCGTTCTTACATTATTAATGGTCGCATTATGTGGAGTTAATGAAGGGAAAACAGAAGCAGCAAGTAAACCAGCGAATCAAGATCTAATCATCATTAACAAGTACTATAACAAGCTTGCCTATTTTCATAATGGTTATATTGAAATTGTTGATCCAGTAGCAACAGGGAAAACATGGGACAAAACACCAGTTGGCTTTTTTAAAGTGGTAAACAAAATTAAAAACCGCCCTTACTATAGAGGACATATTCCTGGGGGCGATCCTCGCAATCCGTTAGGAAAACGTTGGTTAGGGTTAAATGCTAACGGTACGTATGGTGATACATACGGCATTCACGGCAATAACAATGAAAGCAGCATTGGAAAATACGTGAGTCAAGGTTGCGTGAGAATGCATAATGCAGACATCGAAAAGCTTTATGATAAAGTCCAAGTAGGCCCATGACGTATTCTTATAAAAGCTTTGTGGATCTTACGAGCGTATACGGGTACAAATTCAAAGGCTACAAGATGAAAAACAATTAATATCTGAGCAGCATTCGATGTTTTTTTTATCATGGAATGCTGCTTTTTTATTGGTAAATTGAATACGAAAAAGCCTATTCATCATAGTAGCCTAACTTAGTGTCCAATAAATATTGACAAGTTCACAATTGAATATCTTCATATTTTTATGGACAATATTGTGATATGCAGTAAATTTGTTGGGAATTATTGTTTGGTTATAATTCTTTACTAATCGTTCTAAAAATGTTATTATCTAATCATGGTTTGAAATTCATACGTTTATTTTAGAACGTTCATTCTATAATGGATTATGAAGTTTGTTTTTGTTAGTATTGACTCATGGATTTTTTTAAGGAGAAATAAAAATGGCTAGAAGTAAAGAATTCGACGAAAAAGCAGTATTAAGAAAAGCAATGGAGCTTTTCTGGGAACAGGGTTATGAAAAAACATCCATGCAAGACTTGGTGGATCATATGGGAATACACCGCAGAAGTATATACGACACATTTGGTGACAAACGTTCATTGTTTTTAGCTTCCCTTAATCTCTATGAAGAGCTCATTGTCAATGAGATGGAAAGCATAATTATGAACACTTCATCCATTAAACAGACGATACGTGAGGTTTTTATTTTCATACTGAATGCTATTGAACAATACCCAAAAGGTTGTCTATCAGTAAATGCAGCTGTTGAATTATCTTTGTTGGACAAAGAAATTGGACGCATAGTTACAAAAATGTTTAATCGTACTGAAGATATGTTTAATAACCTTATAAAACAGGGCCAAACTAGTGGAGAGTTATCAAAAGAAATCGATTCCCATAATACATCTCGTTTCTTACACAACAATTTGGTAGGGATAAGAGTACTAATAAAAACTAATTACAATAAAAAAGAATTAGAAGGCATCATTAATTTAGCACTTTCAGTGCTGGACTAGCTTTCTTTTTTTACCTTTTTTAGAACGTTCATTCTAAAATTATTATGAAACAAACCATCATAAACTGATAAAATTTCTTTTTTAATTTCTAAGGAGGAACACAAAAATGACAAACTTTAAAATACCAACAGAATCAGAATTTATTGAAGCAGATGGAATTCGTTACGCATATAGAAGATTTGGTACACAAGATGGTATACCAGTAGTATTTCTTGTTCATTTTAGAGGAACGATGGAAAACTGGGATCCAAACATGCTTGAACCTATTGCAAATACACGCCCGGTAATCTTATTTGACAATAAAGGGGTTGGTGAGACTGATGGACTAACGCCTAATACAATTGCTGATATGGCAAAAGATACAGCAACATTTATAAAAGCTCTTGGATTAGAACAAGTTGACATTCTTGGCTTTTCCATTGGTGGCATGGTTGCACAAGAGCTAGCTTTACAAGAAGGAGATTTAGTAAGAAAAATTATCATGGCAGGTACTTCGCCTGAATCTGGCATTAATCCAAATCCAGAGATTTTTGAAAGAATGAATCGTCACGGCGGAACAGAAGAAGATGGAATAAATGATTTTATGTTCTTTTTCTACGAGCAAACCGAAACAAGTAAATCTGCAGGAATGGCATCACTACAAAGAATTTTTAATCAGAAAAAAGTAAACAGTTCAGAACAAGTAAAAGAGGCACAATTACAAGCGATTGCAAAATGGGCTAAACAAAAATCTAATCATGATTATGAATGGTTACAAAACATCAAACACCCTGTACTTGTAACGAATGGTATTAATGATGTTATGGTTCCGACCAAAAATAGTTATATACTAACTGAACACTTACCAAAAGCACAACTCATTATCTATCCTGACTCTGGTCACGGACATCTATTTCAATTTCCTGAATTATTTGCTGAAAATGTAAATTCATTCCTAGATTCAACACCTTTATAAAAATAATATAACGATTAACATGAGAAGTTATATGAGCAAATTATAAGAAGCATTTTATATTAATAAGTGTGAAGAAGGGTACACAGACTATCCTACAATGAATGAAATAATAAAAATTGAAACCATCAATGTAAGAGTTGGTGGTTTCTTTTTAAAAAGGAGATGAAGAGTATGAAAGCTGCTCAAATACAAAAATACTCAAAAAAAATTGAAGCACAAGTCGTTGATATTCCTATACCTAGTATTAAAGATAACGAAGTATTAGTAAAGGTAAAAGTGGCTGCCATAAATCCACTTGAAATATTAAATATTACAGGAAGCGTAAAACTAATTCAAGATTATGAAATGCCTCTTACATTAGGAAATGAACTAACTGGAATAGTTGAAAAAGTTGGTGAAAATGTACATGAATTTAAGGTAGGAGATTCTATTTATACGAGACTCCCTATTGAGAAGATTGGAGCATTTGCAGAGTATGTTGCAGTTGATGCAGCAGTCATCTGGCATTTACCGAAAAATTTAGATTATGTCACCGGAGCTGCTGCACCTCTAACTGGTTTGACGGCATTTCAAGGGTTAACAGAAGAGTTAGAAGCGAAAAAAGAGCAAACAGTGTTCATTCCAGGAGGATCCGGAAGCTTTGGCCAAATGGCTGTTCCAATTGCTAAAGAAATGGGATTGAAGGTCATTGTTTCTGGGGGTCCTTCTGCTAAAGAAAGGACGTTGAATGCTGGTGCGGATCAATATATCGATTACACAAAGGAAAATTATTGGGAAATACTAGACAAAGTTGATTTTGTTATTGATACACTCGGTGCAGATGAATTTGACAGAGAATTGTCCATTATCAAATCAGGTGGTCGCTTACTAAGTCTTCGTACAGGACCAAATAAGCAGTTTGCAATAGATCGAGGTTTTCCTAAATGGAAACAAATCCTTTTTGGACTAGTTGGTGCTAAATTTGATAGGAAAGCAAAAAAACAGGCTGTTCAATATCGCTTTCTTTTCGTAAGAGCTGATGGAAAGCAGTTAGAAAAAATTACGAACATTATTGAAGAAAACAATATTGTTCCAGCTATCGATCCTACTAATTTTACAATTGATAATATTAACGAAGCACTAAACTTAGTTGCAAATGGTCATCCAAAAGGAAAAGTGGTTATTAAATTTTGAAGATAAGTAGGAGGAGTAGCAATGTCGATTTATTATTCTTATATTGACGCACCTAACTTATTAATTCAGCAACAGAATGGTAAAAGGTATGCGTATAGAGAATTAGGAAAAAAAAAGGAACCCCTATTATTTTATTGACACATCTATCAGCAAATCTTGATAATTGGGATCCAAGGGTTATCGATGGTCTTGCTAAAAGTCATTGGGTCATCGCGTTTGATAACACAGGGGTCGGACTATCCAATGGTGAAGTACCAAACAACATCCCTCAAATGGCAGATGATGCTATCACATTTATAAAACTATTAGGATTTTTAAAGGTTGATTTGATTGCTTTGTCTATGGGCGGAATGATTGCGCAAGAATTAATTTCAAAAGAGCCAAATTTGATAAGAAAGGTGGTATTAGTTGGTACGGGGCCTCGAGGAGGAAAAGAGATTTCTAATGTCATCCGTATTACTAATTTTGATCTTGTCCGTGCTGCCTTGACTTTTAAAGACGTCAAGACCTATCTGTTTTTTCCAACCACAGATAATGGTAAGAAAAAGGCTAAGGAATTTCTAGCTCAAATAAAAAAAAGGAAAAAACATCGAGATAAAACAATTAGTTTAAAAGCTTATAGAAAACAATTAGATGCAATCACTAAATGGGGTAAAGAGAAGCCTGCAGATCTATCTAAAATTGTTCAGCCAACATTAATAATAAACGGAGATAATGATCGCATGGTTCCAACAGAAAACTCATATGACTTATCAAATAGAATTCCTAATAGTAAGATAATAATATTTAATCATGCAGGACATGGTTCTTTATTTCAATATCCAAAAGAGTTTGTCGAAATTGTACTAACATTTTTAAGTTAATGAACATTAAAATACAGACTATCCTTTTGAAAATATAAATATTAGTCTTCGTTTATCAATTATAACCAAAAGTGGAGGATAAGCATCCATCTCCATAATTAAAACAACGATCATGGCAAAGAATATTGAATTATTTTAGCAAATATACATTCATATTTCCGCTAAAATTTTTTTGGAAAGAAAGGAATCAAAATATTACCATGGATACCCTGTGCTGTTGCCCAACGATAGTTATATAAGCCCCAAGTTTCTCCATGGTCAGCAACTTTTTGATAAAATATTCATATCTCATATCGGGGAGTTGTTTAATGGCTAATTCAAATTCTTCTTCATTCATTATATTTTCCTCTACAACAACTCAAAGAGCTGATAATACGTAAATCTTACCGATTAACGAATAGTTTAGATTGTTTGTTAGAATCATTATTTGAAGAAAAAGATCATTTATTACATTCTAAATTTAGTGCTGATACTGCTACGGCAGACTATCTCACCATTCTAGATAGATTATTTGTAGAGATGTTGTATGGAGGAAGATCAGAGAGTTTAGAGAAAAGAATCTCTTCAACTTGGTATGTCTCTTGGCAAGGAATTAATAGTAGTAAGCGAGCATAGACATCAAGCTTTCTTAACTTTCAATTACGTAAATCTTTATTCATAACAAATGAAAGGAGGAAAATTCATGAAAAGTAGACAAGAAGCTATTAATTACTGCATGAAATATAGAGATGTATTTGAAGATCAACCGTTCCGAGATAAAAACTGGACTACCATTAGGCATAAAGAAAATCAAAAAGTTTTTGCATGGATTTTTGAGAGAGAAGATCATATTTGGATAAACGTAAAGGGTGAACCAGAGGTAAATCGTCATTTGCGCCAAATTTATCATTCCATAGTACCAGCTTATCACCTTAATAAAGAACATTGGAATTCTATCATTCTAGATAATACCGTACCAGAAAAAGAAATATATGAAATGATTAAAACAAGCTATCATTTAACAAAGGAGAGGAAAACTTATGAAAACAAGAATAACTGAAATTTTTGGAATTCAATATCCCATCATTCAAGGAGGATTAGCTTATTTAGCTTATGCAGAATTGGCTTCAGCTGTCTCCAACGCTGGTGGGCTTGGGCAGATTACAGCTGCCACTCTAGGAACCCCAGAAAAGCTGCGAGAAGAAATTCGTAAAGTACGTACGATGACTGATAAGCCATTCGCAGTAAACTTTGCAATTGCGAGGCATGATGGAAAGTATAAAGACTTGCTTGAAGTGGCTATTGAGGAGAAGGTGCCTGCTATCTCTATAACCGGAGGGAATCCTCAACCTGTGTTTGAACGGATAAAAGGAGAAAATATTAAAACTCTTGTTCTAGTTTCAGGAGTTAGACAAGCGCAAAAGGCTGAGGAACTTGGGGCTGATGCCGTAATGGCAGTAGGACAAGAAGGAGGCGGCCACTTAGGACGGGATGATATTGGTACAATGGTTCTTATCCCTCGTGTAGTTGAATCTGTGTCAATTCCTGTACTAGCTAGTGGAGGCATTGGAGATGGAAGAGGCTTATTAGCAGCCTTCTCCCTTGGAGCAGAAGGGATAGAAATGGGAACAAGATTTATTGCTACGCAAGAGTGTGTACATGCAAACTCCTTATATAAAGAAGCACTTGTGAACGGAAAAGAGACAGACACAGTCATTATTAAAAAAACTTTAGGACATCCTGGACGTGTTTTGGAATCAAAATATACTAACGATATTATTGAACGTGAACATAAGGGAGCAACTTATGAGGATTTAAAAGATATAGTTAGTGGTAAGGCAAACTGTAAATATATTTACAATGGGAATGAGAGTGAAGGGTTTGGTTGGGCTGGACAGGTTATTGGATTAATTAATAATGTTCCTACGGTCCAAGAATTATTTGATGAGATGATTTCTACAGCTGAACAAGGGAAGCAGCGTTTAATAAACATGTTGGAAGCAACAAAGAACGCTTAGTATTGTTCTAGCTTTAAGTAATGTATATTAACTAAAATATTGAGATTTAGATTATATTTGTCTTATTATCATTAACAAAATAAAAAGCCACCCAGTATTTGCAGGACAGGTGGCTTTTTACTATAAAATGCATGTGCAGACATATAATAACACATTTTTCACCTTATGGACTATATTTTTTTGTACGAGCATATGTATAAAAGGTGCACTTCTTATACATTAGTTTCTCAACCACCTACTGAGAAAGCGTTGATAAATCAAGGATGTATAAAAAGCTGCATACTCCGAAAAAAGAACCCTTGTCAGAGTCCTTCTGCCATACGGGTTCTTTTTTGGGTTGTGTACCGGAAAGAGGTATTATGTTAACTGAATTTGTATATCGTATACAGAGCTACAAAAGAAAAACAGTAATCATAACTTATTTATTAGTTCAACTTCTTTTTATCTAATTTAATACACTATCCAAAAACAGCAAAAACCTTAACAGCAATCGAAAAAAACTGAGCCTTACATTAACAAGAGATGAAAAATTATTTATTGCTACTATTTTTGCAGATGAGATGGAAAAACCATATTAAAATCCCAAGAAAATAGTTTAATGTACATGCAACTAGTTTCTTTTCTTATCCAACTTTTCGAATAAGAGAAAAACCTGTATTAAAACATATCACGTTTTGATACAGGTTTATTTATTTTTAGAAATCTGTATCAAAAACGAAAAAAAAACCTTGGAAAATAAATGAAAGCGCTTAATACTCTTTGTTGGCACGGTACTTGCAATATAAATAGGTATAGAACATAAAAGAGAGGAGCAAGTATACATGATTTCAGTCATTATTAGTGGACATGGAGATTTTGCAACAGCATTAGAAGGGTCTTCCAAAATGATATTTGGAGAAGAAGACCATGTGGTAGCCGTACCTTTTCTAAGAGGAGAGGGTATCCAAACGCTTGAAGAAAAATATAAGCAGGCACTAGAAGAAATTCCTTTAGAAAACGAAGTGCTTTTTTTAGTCGATATCTTCGGGGGAACACCTTATAATGCGGCTACTCCTTATATTCTTAAAAGTCAAACAGCGGATATGGTATCTGGCGTGAACTTGCCTATGTTATTAGAAGTATTAGCTATGCGAGAACACGTCACATTGAAAGAAATGTTAGGAAGATTAAAGAAAGTGAATGAAGAAAGTGTTCAAGTGTGCAGCGAACATTTAAAAAAACTACAACAAATGAGTCAAATAGGAGAGGGTGGATTATTATGAAAATCGTCTTAGCAAGAATTGATGATCGTTTTATTCACGGGCAAGTGTTAACAAGATGGATCAAGACAAATGAAGCAGACCGAATTATCGTTGTTTCAGATGAGGTGGCAGCGGATGAAATGAGAAAAACTCTGATTCTCTCTGTAGCACCTTCGAACGTAAAAGCGAGTGCTGTCTCAATCTCTAAAATGACAAAAGCCTTCCATAGCCCACGTTACCAAGATACAACTGCAATGCTTTTGTTTGAAAGCCCATCGGATATTGTGGCCCTTGTTCAAGCAGGAGTGCCTATTGAAACAGTAAACGTAGGTGGAATGCGTTTTGCTAATGATCGACAACAAATCACTAAATCTGTAAGTGTTACTAAAAAAGACATCGATGCCTTTGAACAGTTACATGAATTAGGCGTGAAGCTTGAGTTGCGTCAATTACCATCGGATTCTAGCGAGAACTTTATTCAAGTACTGAGAAATGAGACAAAAGTCAAATAGGGAGATGAGATCATGTCTTCAATACAAATTATTTTATTATTAGTCATTGCAGCTGTGACAGGTATAGCAAGTGTGTTGGACGAAGGGCAATCCCATCGTCCTCTCATTGCCTGCACGCTAGTAGGTCTAGTGCTTGGAGACCTGAAAACGGGCATTATTTTAGGTGGAACACTGGAGTTAATGGCTCTTGGGTGGATGAATGTCGGATTAGCGATGGCACCTGATACGGCTATTGCTTCCGTTATTTCAACCATTTTAGTTATAACGGCTGGTCAAGGTATTGGTGAAGGTATCGCAGTAGCTATAGCTTTAGCAGCTGCAGGTCAAGTACTCACTATTTTTGTACGTACAATCACGGTGTTTTTAATTCACCGAGCTGATAAATACGCGGAAGAAGGAAACTTTAAAGGAATTGAAATTATGCATATTACTGCTATGGGTTTCCAAGCTCTTCGCGTTATGGTTCCAACTTTAATCGTAACATTGATTAGCGTAAGTGCTGTGCAAACTTTTTTGGGAAACATCCCAGAAGTTATAACAAAAGGTTTACAAATTGGAGGAGGCATTATCGTGGTTGTAGGATACGCCATGGTTATTAACATGATGAATATTCCTCATTTAAAGCCTTTCTTTTATATCGGTTTCTTATTAGCAGCATTTACAGGCTTCAACCTAGTGGGCTTTGGTGCGTTAGGTCTTTGTTTAGCCCTTCTTTATCAGCAAGTAATGCAGCAGCGAAATCAAATGCAGCCGGCAGGCGTTCCCGCAGCTACGAGCAGCGAAATTGTATACGATGACGACGATGATTTAGATGCCTAAACGGCGAACTTAAGGGGGGATAGAAATGGAAAATGAAAAAAGATTAACGAAAAAAGATATTTTCAGTATGTTCATCCGTTCGAATTTTTTACTCGGTTCATTTAACTTTGAGCGTGTGCAGGCAATGGGCTACTGTTACGTCATGATTCCAGCAATCAAACGATTATATGGTCCTGGAGCTCAACGAAATGCAGCATTAAAACGGCATTTAGAATGGTTCAATACACATCCATGGATTTCCGCACCTATCTTCGGAGTAACAGCAGCAATGGAAGAAGAAATGGCAAATAAAAAAGATTTCGACGAAAAAGCCATTAGCGGGATGAAAATTGGATTAATGGGACCACTTGCTGGCGTAGGAGACCCTATTTTCTGGGGAACACTGCGACCAGTCCTAGCAGCACTAGGGGCATCGCTGGCGCTAGGCGGGAATATTGCTGGCCCATTGTTATTTTTTATCTTAATTAATGCGATTCGGTTAAGTACAAAATATTATGGATTAAAATATGGCTACTTAAAAGGAACGGAAATTTTAAAAGATTTAGTAGGTAATCGAATTCAAAAGCTGACAGAAGGTGCGTCCATTCTCGGACTCTTTGTAATGGGGGCTCTAGTTTCCAAATGGACCACTATTAATATACCAGTGGTCGTTTCTAGAATTAAAGATGATTCTGGGAAGGTTGTTGTAAAAACCGTGCAGGACGTGTTGGATAGTATTTTACCGGGGTTACTTCCTTTAGCGCTGACCCTATTAGTAGCATGGATGCTTCGAAAAGGTACAAATCCGTTGCTTATTATATTTGGTATCTTCTTAATAGGAATCGGAGGTTACTGGATAGGTTTTCTAGGTTAATAGACAACAAATCTATTGTATGAAACTTCAACTCCTGAAAATAAGTGTTTGTAATAGGCAGAATTCTTATCTACTGTGATAACACGGGGATTTGAAATATGAAGAGGCCGTAATGCTTTAAAGAAAAAGCCCTTTACAACCTGATGGTTCCTTGTTCTGCTTAAATAAAAATCAATCGTATTTTCTTCTGAACCAACGGCACGATAGAGATACATCTACCGACTTTTGACTTTCACATACGTCTCATCAACTCGCCAAGAATAATTGGTTACCTTAAGATGGTGAAGTATTCGCTCATCTAATTCAGGACCATACTGATGATTGTATATAAACCACAAGAGATATCTAACTTACAACCGGTCCCAATGGTTGTGAGTTAGTTAATAGATATGTATCAAAAATACAATCTAAATGAAACATTTTATCATTTTATTAGGAGGTGCGACGTTGGAGGTGCCCCTGTAACCTAACTCCCTATTGCTGACTTTTTGTAAAGAAATTTATTGTGAAATCTAAGTAATACCATATAGGAGTTGATTTCTTTGAGCAAGAGCAATGAGATGATAAGATTAGCAAGTCAAAAAGGATATACCATTAACAAAGCTGGTGAAATAATTAATCCAGAAGGTAAAAAAGTTAAAGGTTCCATACGTAAATCGAAGAACTCTTCTTACAAAACATTTGGTATAGCACATAAAGGAATATCTAGGCCAATATTAGTTCATCGTTTTGTAGCGTATAAAAAGTTTGGAGATATTGCTCTAGAAGCTGAATGTATTAGACATCTCAACCATAATTCCTTAGATAATAGACCCGATAACATTGAAATAGGAACTTATAGAGACATTTATAATAGTATAAAGCATAGATTATCGATATAGAAACTTCACGTACTATAAGTAATACCTAACTATTAAAATATAAAATTAGCCTACAAATATTTAAAAATATAAAATGAACATAAAAAATCTTTTCGTATGGTAGTTGCACTTTTTATGATCTTATTGATGTTTGTCACAACAGCTTGCAGCAATGGAGAAGGTAGTACTGATGAAACATCAAAGTGATCTACTGTAGCTTTATCAGGTGTTATATCTGTTATGCTTTCCCAGCAAGGAGTGAATGACATTGTTCCCATGGCTATCGGAGCTATAGCAGGCATAATTGCTGGATACATCAACGGCTAAGACAAAATTTCCAGCATTTATTGTTACGTTAGGAATTTTTACGTACATTCGAAGGCTAGCTTACGCATTGAGCACAGGGTATCCAATTGCATTATCAGATCCATTATTTAAATCCTCCCGTTACGATACTGTATTCGTTACTCTTATGCCTGTTTTTATTGTGGCTTCCGTTTATGTAAGCGCTTCCTTTTCTTTTGGATATACAATGTTTAATCGATATATCTATGCGATTGGAGGAGTTGAAGAAGCATCCAGCCCCACTGGAGGCGTTGGAAAGATTTAAGGGACGATTATAGGGGCATTGATCATTGGAGGGCTTAATAACGACCTTACTTTGTTGGTCGTTGACTATTATCGGCAGCTTGTCATAAAAGGAGCAGTTATCATTCTTACCGTTCCTTTAGATCGACTTCGATCTAAATAATCTTAGACCATACTATAAAAGATATAAAAAATCGCTTACTATTTAATACCACAATAGCACTTTGCTTGTAGAGTGGAATTTAGTAGGCAGGTTTCTTTTTTAAGGGAAGCGCTCTAAGGAAACTATTTATGGCTAATATTTCTCTAAACGGGGTTTCCCTCCTACTAACCATGGATGAAAGAGGGTAAGGGAATGAAAAGAAGAGGGAAAAAACTAATACAAGTAGGAACAATCCTCCTTTTGTTGCTATCAATAGCATTTCCTGTTTATGCGGTCGATTCAAGCTACTATGATGAAGAACATCGGCCTCAATATCATTTTACTCCTGAAGCAAATTGGATGAATGATCCAAACGGGATGGTCTATTATGCAGGAGAATATCATCTATTCTATCAATACCATCCATATGGTTTACAATGGGGACCAATGCACTGGGGGCATGCTGTCAGCAAGGATTTAGTTCATTGGGAACATCTTCCGATTGCACTTTCTCCCGATGATAACGGTACAATTTTTTCCGGCAGTGCAGTAGTGGATTGGAATAATACGAGTGGGTTTCAGACAGGGGCCGAGAAACCACTTGTAGCAATTTATACGCAAGATAATGCAGGAAACCAGGTGCAAAGCATTGCCTATAGTAATGATAAAGGGAGAACGTGGACGAAGTACTCCGGAAATCCGGTCATTCCGAACCCGGGAATCAAAGACTTCCGGGATCCAAAAGTATTTTGGCATAAAGGCACAAATAAGTGGGTGATGGTGCTTGCAGCTGGTGATAGAATAAAAATTTATACATCTTCGAATCTGAAAAAATGGACTTACGCAAGCGAATTTGGACAAGGACATGGAAGTCAAGGCGGCGTGTGGGAATGTCCAGATTTATTTGAACTTCCTGTAGACGGTAATACAAATCAAAAGAAATGGGTACTGCAAGTCAGCTTAGGAAACGGAGCTATTTCCGGGGGATCAGGTATGCAATATTTTGTGGGAAGCTTTGATGGAACAACCTTTGTCAACGAAAATGAACCGAGTCAAGTTCTTTGGACGGACTATGGAAAAGACTTCTATGCGGCTGTTTCATGGTCTGATATCCCATCTTCAGACGGGCGACGACTTTGGTTAGGATGGATGAGTAATTGGCAATATGCCAACGATGTTCCTACAACACCATGGAGAAGTGCGATGTCTATTCCAAGAAAATTAGAGTTAAAAACGACTTCAGAAGGAGTCAGGGTGATTCAAACTCCAGTAACAGAATTGGAATCAATTCGAGGAGTTTCTCACCAGTGGACAAATAAGACCATATCACCTATAGGCGATAATTTACTGTCAGGCATATCAGGTGACGCTTTTGAGATCAATGCAGAGTTCCAGGTGAACACTTCTCAGGCTACTGAATTCGGTTTCAAGGTTCGTAAAGGAGGAAATCAGTATACAACGATTGGTTATGACAAAACTAGTTCCTCATTGTTTGTGGATCGAACTCGGTCTGGAAACGTGACAGTTAACCCAAGCTTTAATAATGGAAAACATAGTGCTCCATTGCAACCTGTGAATGGAAAAGTAAAACTTCGTATTTTTGTTGATCGTTCCTCAATCGAAGTTTTTGGAAATGATGGGCAAAAAGTCATCACAGACGTAATTTTATCAGACGTAACCAGCAAAGATCTTGAGGTTTATGCTTTAAATGGTAGTGTAAAATTAAACAATCTTACTGTTCACCCCATAAATAAAGTGTGGAAAAACTCACCTTTTCAATCCAACTTATCTGGCTGGACGACAGTGAATGGCATGTGGGCCGATACAATTGATGGAAAACAAGGAAGGTCGGATGGTGACTCCTTCATTTTGTCTTCGCAATTCGGAACCGACTTCACGTATGAATCTGACATATCTATTAAGGATGGAAATGCAAGGGGAGCAGGGGCTCTTGTATTTCGATCTAATAAAGATGCCAAAAATGGTTATCTTGCGAATATAGATGCTAAAAACGATGTCGTAAAATTCTTTAAATTTGAGAACGGTTTGGCTACCGTGATAGCCGAATACCCAACTTCAATAGATGTAAATAAAAAGTATCATCTTAAAGTAGTTGCTAACGGTAGTAATTTTAAAATTTATTTGGATGGTCGTTTGGTAATAGATGCTAATGATTCTACTTTCACAACTGGAAAATTCGGTTTGAACGTTTGGGATGCTACAGCCACCTTCCAGAATGTTACACAGCAGGTGACAAAGCTTGAATTGCCGAATCATGATTTTGAAACAGGTGACCTGGATAGTTGGGAGGTTGTTAGTGGAAATGCTTTCAGCAATGGGGATGTAACAACAGATACAAATTTCTGGGGAGGACCATTTAATCCAAGTGGCAAGTACCACCTTTGGGGATTCAAAGATGGAGGAGATGAACAAACCGGTGTACTCAAGTCGTCGAACTTCGTACTTGGGGGCGATGGAAAGATTGACTTTCTCGTTGCTGGAGGAAGCGATATCAGCAAGCTTTATGTAGCATTAGTAAGAGCATCAGATGGAACAGAACTCTTCAAAGAAACAGGCACAAACAATGAAGCATACACAAGAAAAGTCTGGGATGCATCAGCATACAATGGAACAGAATGTTATATAAAAGTAGTGGACAATGGAACAGGAGGTTTTGGACACATTAATCTCGATGATGTAAATGTTCCTATTGAAGCATTAAAATGACAGTTAAGAGCATAATTTAAGATCCGGTATTTCCTTTAAGTAGGGAATACCGTTCTTTTTTGAATAATTTCATTAGCTCCGTATGTAGTTTCACTTTCTACTATATCATTAAGTAAAATTAAACATACCTTATTGAACATAGTTTTATTAATGAGATTGTTGTTTTCTTCTTTATATCCCTTATGAGTAGTGCTTATTTATATAGGAATTTACAGATTTTAACTTTTCTTCAAATGTGTGTTTAGACAAAAAACACCCCAATCATTAGAGTTTTTTTGTCTAACAATTGGGGTGCAGTTCATATAGGATAGTTTTTTCATTTGCTGTTAGTATATTTTTTAGAAAACAGGAACAAAATGTAATTGAATACCTTCCGACATTGGTATTTTCAACCCACTTTATTTAATGAAAAGCTACTGTTGAGGCACAGTAGCTTTTCTATTTTAGGTTGTATATGCCGTGTTTTATGATGAGATGATGCCTTTTTTTATCAAAAATGTGTCAGTAGTGCTACAAGATGTTTCATTTTCTATACATACATGTATCAAAGGTTATAGGACATCGTTCTCATGGTATACTGTCGATTAATAATAAAACACTGTATATGCAGCATATTTTGTTCTTTTTCTGCTTTGGAGGAACAATTTCATTGTTTGTTGTTCCATCTTTTTATTTTATATAAAAACAATGAATTACTCTCCAGAGTACTTGTTATCTTTAGTCAAGGGAGTTGAAATATTATGAAAAAGACAGAGCACATCAAGAGGTATGAGCAAGGTATTACTAGTAAGTTTGCTGTGTACAGATTACCCTATGTTTATGACTTTTCTATTTACGCTATTGACATCTTTTATACTGATACAGAGGACTACTTCTTTGGCTGTGCTAAGAACACTACACTTGAAAGATTCTTTACTCGTAAAATCCACCAAGATGAACTGGGGTATTATTTCAAGTATGCTCAAGAAAAGGTCTATCTCAACAGTTTTAATCCAATAAAGAACAATAAGCCACAGTTTGTTCAATGAACTGGCTTTTTTTATGCCATCCAAGACAAATAACCTATCATATCACCATTATGAGAAGTAAATGCTAAGAATATCAGCATGATTAACCCTGTTGTTTTATTTGATATGAATACTTTCCCTTTATTCGAACATTCTACTACTTAAGAAACCTAAAAAGTTTACTCAAAGATATAAAGGTGGATTTAATATAAATGAATAATAAGGTTTATATGATCTTTCGTGAGATCTTCATTGTTTGCATTGTTCCCTTTGCTATTATCTTTCTTACCAATCTTTTGGTGCAAATGACCAGTAAAAGAAATTGATCTATATCCTTCTCCCACTATATACGGATAATAAATAACAACTTGAGTAAACTACTCAAGTTGTCACCAAACATCGACTCATGCAACTAAATTCTGCAACAGAAAAAACCTACCTCTTTTAACTGGGAAGAGATAGGTTTTTCTGTTTTTTAAAATGACTATTATATACAACCTTAGTTACCATAATCAAAATTACAGGAACCATCAATAGATTCCTTGCTAATAAAGTAAGGTGATAAAAAAACACGTTGCAATCACTGAGTCGTACGATTTAAGTTACTTAGTTTTTGTATATGGTGATCCATTTTACTACAAACTTATATATGTTATTCTTTTACTACATAATCATGATGTTTAGTAGGTGAAAAAATGGAAGATGTATTGCTAAATAAAAAATTAAAACAGATTACGGCTATAATCTTACATAAAAAAGAAGAATTAGCTGAACAAAAAAGACACTATCATTTTTATAATCATGATGTGTATGTTCAATTGGTTCCTTGGCGAGAGAATTTAATTAAAATCTATGCAGAATCTATATCTATTAATGAAGAGCACACTTTTCAAATCTTAGAAAAGTGGGGAATGGAAGTAGCAAATGTATTAACAACTCTTCAACTTCCTTTAGATATTGCTTTAGAAGAAATCAGTTATTATCGAAATCAAATTGGAGAAATCATTACAGAAGAAGCAAAGAAAGAAAATTTTTCTTTTGATTTGTTCTCTAAGGTTATATCTAGATATAATTTAGTAGTAGATAAAGCTGTACATTGGGTAAGCAAATCTTATATGAAAGAATATACAGATAAGATTCAATCTGCTCAGTACGCTATAGATGAACTATCTATACCTGTAGTGCGTCTAACAAAAGAAATTGGTGTAATTCCTCTTGTAGGAGAGATTGATACACATAGAGCTCAAATTTTAATGGGAAATGCCTTGAAACAAGGTGATACTTACAAACTAAGTTGGTTAATTATTGATCTATCTGCTGTACCTATTATTGATACCATGGTGGCAGACCAACTTTTCAAAGTAGTTGCGGCTTTGAAGCTGATAGGAATAGATGTTGTATTAAGTGGTATTCGCTCTGAAATTGCCCTTACAATGGTTCAGTTAGGTGTAAAATTAAATGACATCGTCACTTTCAACAGTCTTTATGGAGCATTAGACTACACCCACTCTCGAATGCAGTAAATATGAATAAATATTTCAAGTATCAAAAAATAATTGTAAGTCGAATAGTCTTGCCTATTATGGCTTAGAACGCTAATTTTATAATTAATATGACCATTTTAATATTTAATTTATGTAAATTAACCGCAGTAAATCCTTTGCCCTGATTAGCAAAGGGTTCTTTTTTATTTTTTGTATAATCTTTTACCTAGTAAGCAAACTGCTCAAGATGCAATAGAGCATCAGCTTAACATCTATATTTCAACGACTAGAAAAAACTATCTCTGGTTATGTGGGGGGAGTTTTCTGTTTTTAGGCTGTATATGATACGCAAAGCTAGTTAATATAATGTCTCTTTCCGAAATCCAATAAAAAAAGAGTCCTTGATACACAAGGACTCCCGTTGTGCCTAAATTTATTGCTTATTAGTGGCTTTGTTTTTTCACTTCAATTTGCCTCCACATTCAGCTGCCATTTGTTTTGCAATTGATTCTGTAAATGAAGAGTAAATAAAGAAAAGCCTCCTTTTAAATAAAGAGGGCTTGTAATTTTACTTTTGTGGGAATAAGAATGTTTGTCTAAACTTTCGTGCAGGATATTTCTTTCCATCCTTCATAACTCTAAAGGGTTCTTCTTTCCATGTTACAACTACTTCAATCTTTTTTGAGTCAACCGAAATAGGTTGATTTTGATGATGGAAGAAATTCTGTGATTCAGGTATTTCAAATGTAATTAATTCGCTTTTAGTATTTGTATTTGGCTCATCTCCATAGATTTCTACTGTAGCGTCATAAACATTTGAACCTAGGTTACTCACGTCGATACTATAGGTATTAAACTCATCATTATCCTTTAAGTTCTTAACATCGGGTTTGTCTATCTTTACTTTCCAATGGTCTGATGATTGGGACGTAGGTAGTTTTTCTGGTATATAAGCGTAAGTATTAACAGAACCAAAAATGATTGAACATAAACAGCTACCGACAATTAAAATATGTGCTTTCTTCATTGTAGATTCCTCCAACTCAAAAGATAAGAGTATTATTCTTCCAATTAGAGCTATTATACGTAATTTGTAATAGAGTATCTTTCTTTATCAATGGACAGGTTGAGATTTATTTAAATAATTTTTTCTGGAAAAACTAAAGTTTAGGGAGTAGAAGAATAGATCTTCTTTTAATGGTAAATCTAAGAAAAAATTGATGTAGGAGATTTTATATGAAAAAATTAAATTCTGCGGAAATGGGTAAACTTTGGGCTACATATATGGGTAATAGTATGGCTACATGTATTCTAAGTTATTTTCTCCAACATATTGAAGACCAAGATATAAAGAAGTTATTAGAAAATGCATTAAACTTGAGTAAAGAATTTCAGAGTACTATAAAAGATACTTTCATAAAAGAGAACATTCCTATTCCACATGGTTTCACAAAAGACGATGTTAATCTTGCTGCTCCAAGATTATTTGAAGATGAGTTCTATGTACATTATTTAAGATATGTAACTAAAGTAGGGCTTAGTCTTTACAGTGTAGGAATACCGTTAATGTATAGAGAGGATATAAGGAAATTTTCTCTTTATTGTATGGAGTCAACTATAGAATTGGGGGAACATATCAAAGATGTTTCAATAAATAAAGGGTGGGTTATTAAATCGCCTATTATTCCGACCCCACACAAAGTAAATATAGCACATAAAAATTATTTAAAAGGTTTCATTGGAGATGTACGACCTTTACATGCGTTAGAAATTGCTCATTTATACGATAATCTAGAGACAAACGTGGCAAGCAAAGCCTTGGTAATGGCGTTTAGTCAAGTTACAAAACCGAAAAAGATTCGAAATTTATTTATAAAAGGAGAAGAACTTACTTATAAAGCGATTGAAGGTTATATAAAAAAACTTCACGATGATAACTTGCCTTCTCCAGAACTAATTGATCATTTAGTGACAACTTCAACATCTTCTCCTTTTTCCGAGAAATTAATGGTTTTTCATAAGATGGATATGTTTTCAATGAGAGTAAGAAATTTTGGAAATTCAGTAGCAGTAAACGGAAGACGCGATTTAGCGCTAATGTATGCAGATTTTTTAAAGGATATATCAGGATTTGTTCATGACGCAGCCGATATCATGATAGAAAATGGGTGGATGGAAACACCACCCGAAGCTGCTGATAGAGAAGACTTATCTTCAGAGTAAGGGCTACAAAGTTGTCAATGGTAGGCGTGCCGGGAGGCATTAAGGAATCGACAATGTCTTTATACGAAGAACCTCTTGGCACTCCAACAATCGTCTTTGAGTGCCAACCGGCGAGAGAGCCCCTTCACTTTCGTTTACCATACCTATTTTCTCCTAGCAGTATTCTGGACCATGTAGCATTTTTCCTCTGTTTCCGCATTTCCTCATGCAAACGACAGGCTCGTTACCAAGCATGCCGTTTCGGACGGAGATTACTTTTGCGTCTAGATGAGTAGCGTTTGCTACACTTTAAGAAAGCGACTTCTTGTCGCACCATTATCGGTACTATCGCAAAACAACCCTAGAGTTATAACTCCAGGGTTATCTTAGTAATGGTTACTCAGGTAGAATAAACTTTATTTACTTTTTCAATAACACTTCTAATTTCACAAACTCATCTTCATTTCCGCGTGTAGAGTAAACTCTCCTATTTCTCCTACATTTGGTGGAGTTCTAGATATTCTTTTAATGTTTGCTGTAACGTTCCTTTTGTTTCTGCTTTTTCTTCAAAGGAGATTCCTGAGTGAATCATTGTCCGTACCAGGTCAGCACGTAAACCTGTAAGAATAGCCTTACAACCCATCATTGAAATTCCAGTTAATATTTTTTGGAAATGATCAATGACATACATCTCCATGTTAGCAGCTCCAGAAAGGTCTATAATTAATGTTTGAACCTTTAAATCTGATATGGCTGTCAGTACTTTCTCCTCAATCGTTTGGATACGGTATGTGTCTATCATTCCGATTAACGGTAATACAGCAATGGATTGGCTAAGTGGTATAACAGGCACCGATAGATGTTCAACTAATTCTCTCTGAGAGGCGATTAATTCATCTTTATACTTGGAATAACTAATTAAAAAAGTGTTAAGAAACTGGTCAATTTTATCATTAATCCGTTTCTCTAAGGCATAAAATTCTTCACGGCTATTAAAATGGTTATTTATTCGATCATATTGATAGAGAAAATGCCATAATGTTCGCCTAATGGACTGTACCCATTCTAGTTTGAAGGCAAGAGTTAAGGAGTGCTCTGCCCAGGCTACTCCTTCTTGCTGAGCGAAAGCAATGAGGGGTCCTTCCTTTTGCTCTACGACATATAGAGCTAACTTTTGTGCGTTTTTTAAAAGATCAATATTTCCCGTTTCTAAAATATCATTAATTTTAGAGGCTACGTTAACCGCCTCAGATAAGAGTTTATCCTGGAAATTCTGTTTATTATCTCTAATAAAATCAGTCATTTTCTCTCTCTGATTGTAAATAGTTTCCATTTTGAACACGCCCCTTATTTGTTTGCTGATTATAGTTATCCTCAATTAATCAATATCTCTAAATGAATTATTATCTACTGTTATTTTCAGTCTTTGTACATAAAGGAAAGGACTTCTTCTTTTTGCTAACGACACTAGATATGTTTTTAGGTGAAAATAACAAAACTCTTATAATGAATCTTCAAACCTGGATATACCCATAGTAGTGCCACTTCTTTCCCTATGATAAAGGGTCAATAGAATTTTTTCCACTGTCTGATATCCATTCAGATAGTTCATCAAAAATGTTCTGCATTTGTTCTTTATTTAACGTTTCAACATTCTCCCATGCACTAGAAATATAAACCTCTAGATTATCAGGACAGGAAATGGCTTCAGTAATAAGGGATCTATAAAATAAAGGATTACCACCTTTATCTACTTCACCCTTATATCTATAGTTTTCAAACGTCCAACCCTCTTTTGTTTTTTTTAAATGATAAAGGTCCTTATATCCCGACAGAGGACTGTATATTTGCATTTTGAATCTAGATGCACTACTCAATTTCAGATACCTCCTACCTCCCCAAAAATGTCATTTTTAAATAAGATTCTTTGTATCTTTACCCCTAAAACATATATTTTATTTACATCTTTTATAACATATCTATCTTTAGTTTCAAACTATGTTGCATTTGTCATATATCAACTAATCTCAATACAACATTACATTTTTTGTTTTTTTTACAAATTTATTTCATTTTTAAAATCTTTATTTCAATTATTGAAGGTAATAACCTGAATGTATACCCTATGTTAAAATGAATTAAACTTTAATTTGTAAAATTTCTTTAAATAGTGAGAAAGGGGTTTGGTGATACATGACAATAATAAAAATCAAAGAAATGTTAGAAACGTTATTACGATATGAAGATAGTGAAATCACTCATACCTTTTGTAGTGAAAATCATACCTTTTCTCTCAGTTATTCTAAAGAACTAAAGAATTTTCAAGTAAAGAATATTGAAACGGGCCATATTGAATATTTTCCGGATGTGGAGACTACATCTTTAGCTTTGTATAGAATAATAAGTACTGTGGAAAAAGAAGTCACTGAGTAGTAATCCACTTTTAAAGTTTACATAATA